>CANFXC010000006.1 GCA_947450765.1 Comamonadaceae bacterium
GCCAATCAAAATCGTCAGTACCGCGCCGACGATGGCGATGGTGGTGTACTGACGCGACAGATAAGCGGCCGCACCCGTTTGGATGGCGGCGGCGATTTCCTGCATGCGCGGATTGCCCGCGTCTTGCGACAGAATCCAGCTGCGGGCCCAGACGCCGTAACCGACGGCGATGAGTCCACACGCTAGCGCCAAAATGAGCGCTGAGTTGCCAAGCATAGGTATTCTCCAGTTGTTGTTCATCAGGATTTCGGTGCAACGCCGGGGCGAACACCGCCTTGCGTTGCTTCCTCAACCCCGGATCAAAACCCGGAGGCAATTGGCCAACCTTTGAAATTTACCGCCAAAACATGACAAGTTCGTCGTTAGTAAGGCCTAGATCAGTAAAATGAGGGTAAATACCGACCAAACCGCTCCTGTTCAGTGGTGGCCACACCTCATCAACAACTCTAAAGTACCTCAAGTACCTTTCATCACATGTCTTTATCCAAAGTAACCCCCGGTAAGAATGCGCCCGATTCCTTCAACGTGATCATCGAGATTCCGATGAATGCCGATCCAGTGAAATACGAAGTCGACAAAGAGTCAGGCGCTATTTTTGTGGACCGCTTCATGAGCACGTCCATGCACTACCCTACCAACTACGGCTACGTGCCCCGAACCCTCAGCGGTGACGGCGACCCGGTCGACGTGCTGGTGATCACGCCCGTGCCGCTGATCCCTGGCGTGGTGGTGACCTGCCGTGCGATTGGTATTTTGAAGATGACCGACGAAGCCGGTGAAGACGGCAAGGTCTTGGCTGTGCCCATCGACAAGAAATGCTCGCTCTACACCCAGTGGCAAAAACCGGAAGACATGAATCCGTTGCGCCTGAAAACCATTGCCCATTTCTTTGAGCATTACAAAGACTTGGAAGACGGCAAGTGGGTGAAAATTCAGGGCTGGGAAGGCCCGCAAGCTGCGCACAAAGAAATCATGGACGGCATTGCTGCCTACGACAAAACGCTGGAAGCCTGATTCTTTTCCGAATTTCGTGTCAGCTGTAAAAAAGCGCCTGCAACTCACAAGTTGCAGGCGCTTTTTTCATGTGCTGGTCAGTTCAGGTTTTCACTGGCACGATCTCAAAGCGGGCCTCGTCCATCTGCTTGCCCAAAGGCTTTAGCGCCGCACGGATGGCGTCACTCTCGGCTTTTTCCCAAAGCGTGATCATCTGCTGCATGCCACCGTCGGCATCGTCGATGTCCTCATCCGCTTCGTCATCTTCGCTGGGCTCGTTCAGGGCTTGCGCCAGCATGTAGGCTTGCAGCGAGGGCAGCACATACTCAGGGCCACCCAAGGCGAATTCGAGCGCCATCCGAAAGCGCAACTCTGCCGCTGCGCGTTGGTCTGCACTGAGGCCTGAGCTTTCGACAAGTTGGACGATGTAGGCTGCCTTTGTCGCAGCGTTGGCAGTGGAATTGGATGGCATGAAGTTCTTTCGGTGCGCAGCAGCTCTGTAGAGGCTATATTGGTGTGCTGAATTTTGGATTGTCCCTGAAAGGTTTTTTCAATGGCTATAGGCTGGTTGACTGTTTTACAAAGTGTTCCTTGGTCGGACGTGGTCCGCAACGCACCGAAGGTCGCTGCAGGCGCCAAAAAACTCTGGGGTTCGGTGGCCAACAAGGATGGCGTTGATCACGTAGCTGATTTGGAAGCCCAGTCCAGGCAGCAGCCTGAGCATTTGACCTTGGGTAATTTGCAGGTGCAGATTGCGACTTTGCAATCGGTGGCCGGTGAGCTGCAACAGCGACTGACAGAGTCGACGGGTTTGATCACCGCCTTGGCCGAGCAAAACACGCAGTTGATTCAGCGCATCGAGGCCATGCGCAAGCGCACAGCACGTTTCGGCGCCGCGCTGGTTGTGGTCGGCATCGCGGCAGGCGCTGCGCTTTGGCTCGGATTGCGCTAAAAACTCAGGCGGGAGCCTTGGCTGGCTTGAACGGAGTGCGCCGCTCGAGGTCTTCCATGTAGTTGGCAATGCCTTGCCCTTCGCGCTCCAGAAAACGCTCAACCGCATCGGCAAATGAGGGATGCGCCAGCCAATGCGCGCTGGTGGTTTTGACCGGCAACAGCGCCCGCGCCATCTTGTGCTCACCCTGCGCGCCGCCTTCAAAGCTGTGAAAACCGTGCTCGATGCACCACTGCAGGGGTTGGTAGTAGCATGCTTCAAAGTGCAGGCAATCAACGCGTTCGAGCGCGCCCCAATAGCGTCCGTAAGCTGTTTTTTGGACAGTCTCTGAGGGCGTCGACTGACCATCGCTTGCGAGCGTTTCCGCGCTCAGTGCGATCAGACTGCAGGCCATCGGCTCGCCGTCCTTTTCCGCCACAAACAGCAGCCAGTTCTCTGGCATGGTCTTGGCCATGCGCTCAAAAAAATCACGATTCAGGTAAGGCGCATTGCCATGCTCAAGATACGTGCGCTCGTAGCAACGGTAGAAAAAATCCCAATCTGCAGCGCTGATATCAACACCTCGTGACCAGCGGAAAGCCACACCCGCTTCAGCCACCTTACGCCGCTCCTGGCGAATTTTTTTGCGCTTCTCCTGATTCAGAGAGGTTAAAAAATCATCGAAATCTTTAAATCTTGTGGGGGCATTGTTTTCCCCGCCGGGCCGCCCCAAGGGGAAAAGCGCCCCTCTTTCTAGTTCATGGGGCAGCGCACCGCCGAAGGCACGCGAAGCGACAAGCGTGGGGGCCACATTCTTCCAGTGGAATTGAACCGTGTGACGCAGCATCAGCCCGGCCTCCGCACAAGCCGCAATGTCTTCATCCGCAGCAAACAGCATGTGCAGAGACGACAGCTGCTCGGCTTCACACCAAGCCATCAGCGCCTTGACCAGCATCACGCGCGAGGCGGCATCGCGCGCCAACAGGCGCGGGCCGGGCACGGGCGTGAACGGCGGTGCGACAACCGCTTTGGGGTAATAGGGCAGGCCGTGCTGCTGGTAGGCATTGGCCCAGGCCCAGTCAAAAACGTACTCACCATAAGAATGAGTCTTCAGGTACAGCGCGCAAGCAGCCATCAGCTTTTCGCCAACGTACAGCGCCACAAAGCGAGGCGTCCAACCGGTCTCGGGCGCGGCGCTGCCGCTGGCGTGCATGGCCGCCAAATACGCATGTCGCATGAAGGGGTTCAGCGTGCCTGCCGGGTTTTGCTGCGCCAGCAGGTCGTCCCACGCGATGGCATCTACCTCCAGAGGGGAATCGAAGACCCGAATGACATAATCATTGACGTTATTTTTCAATGGCTCTCTTTTCATTGACTGTCTGCCCATGCTACTGAAAATTTGCGTTGCCCAGCTGAACTATGGTGTTGGCGACATGACGGGGAATGCCCGCAAGATCATTGACGCCGCACGCCAAGCCTACGCCGACGGCGCGCGCTTGGTGCTGACGCCCGAACTGGCCATTTGCGGTTACGCCGCTGAAGATCTTTTTTTGCGTCCAGCATTTATCCAAGCCTGCGATGATGCCGTGGATTTTGTAGCCCGTGAGCTGGCCGGGTTAAAGGGCTTGGCCGTGGTGGTTGGCAGCCCGAGCCTGATTGACGCCGGAGCGGGTTTGCGCACGCGCAGCGTGACGGTGCCGCAGCTCAGCAACGCCGCGCATGTGCTCCAAGAAGGCCGGCGCACGCACACCTATGCCAAACGCGAGCTGCCCAACTACCAGGTCTTTGATGAGCGGCGTTATTTCACGCCCGGTCAAGGCCGCTGCGTTTTTCAGGTGGGTGAGGGCGCTGACCGTGTTTCAGTCGGCCTGTTGATCTGCGAAGACGCCTGGTTTGACGAGCCGGCGCAGCTGGCCAAGGATGCTGGAGCCGAGTTGCTGGTGGTTATCAACGCCTCGCCTTTTCATGGCGGCAAGGGCGCAGAGCGCGAAGACATGATGCGCAGCCGTGCGCTGGCCACGGGCTTGCCGCTGGTGTTTGCCCATTTGGTGGGCGGTCAAGACGAAGTGGTCTTTGAGGGCCATTCGTTCGCCGTGCAAGCTGACGGCACGCTGGCCGGTCGGGCGGTGAGTTTTCAAGAAGCGCTGTTTGACGTGGCTGCAACGCGCACGTCGGCTGGCAAGTTGACCTTGCAGGCCGAGATGGCCCCGGCGCGCAGCATCGAAGCAGACCTGTGGGACGCGCTGGTGCTGGGCGTGCGTGACTACCTCGGAAAAAACCGCTTTCCCAGCGCGATTCTGGGTCTGTCAGGCGGCATTGACTCCGCCTTGGTGCTGGCCATTGCGGTAGATGCGCTGGGTGCTGACAAAGTCCGCACAGTGATGATGCCGTCGCCGTACACCGCCGACATGTCTTGGATTGACGCGCGTGAGATGGCCGACCGCATGCACGTGCGCTACGACGAAATCGCCATCACGCCGCAGTTCGATGCCTTCAAGGCGTCTTTGGCTGGTGAGTTCAAGGGCTTGCCCGAAGACGCGACGGAAGAAAATATTCAGGCCCGCATTCGCGGTGTTTTTCTCATGGCGCTGTCCAATAAGTTCGGTTCTATTGTGCTGACCACGGGCAACAAGAGCGAGATGGCCACGGGTTATTGCACGCTTTACGGCGACATGGCGGGTGGTTTCGCGGTCATCAAGGACTTGCTGAAAACCACGGTTTTCAAGCTGGCTCGCTGGCGCAACGAGAACAACCCCTACGGCACTTGCGACAACCCGATTCCAGAGCGCATCATCACGCGGCCGCCGAGTGCTGAATTGCGCGCCGACCAGACCGACCAAGACAGCCTGCCGCCTTACGAGGTGTTGGACGCCATCTTGACGCGTTACATGGAAAATGACGAAAGCATCGAAAGCATGGTGGCGGCTGGGTTCGATGCTGCGGTGGTCGAGCGCATCACGCGCCTGATCAAGATCAACGAGTACAAACGCAGGCAGGCGCCGATCGGTATTCGGGTTAGCCACCGCAGCTTCGGCAAGGATTGGCGCTATCCTGTGACCAGTCAATTTCGGGCGTAAGCTTTCAACCTATTTCAAAAATCTCAACGGAGTCTTTCAGTGAAGCAAATTACCGCCATCCTCAAACCTTTCAAGCTCGAAGAAGTCCGTGAGGCGTTGGCCGAATGTGGCGTGACCGGACTGACCGTGACTGAAGTCAAGGGCTTTGGCCGCCAAAAAGGCCATACCGAGCTGTACCGCGGCGCCGAGTACGTGGTCGACTTTCTGCCGAAGGTCAAGGTAGAAGTGGTCGTTAAAACCGACGATGTGGAGCGCTGCGTTGACGCCATCGTGCGCGCCGCACGCACCGGCAAGATTGGCGACGGCAAAATTTTCGTCACCAGTGTTGAGCGTGTTGTGCGTATTCGCACCGGCGAAGAAGACGAAACTGCGGTCTGAGCGCCGCGCTGCAGGTCTAGATTTAGATTTGGTCTAGCCGCAGTTTTTCTGTGGCTAGACCAGACCCCGCTTCGGTCACCAGTGTTTCGAGCAAAGCTGCTGCGTCGCTGCTGGTGCGGATCAGGTCCATCTGCCATTCGTTCATGAAGCCTTGTCGCACGGCAGAATTCAAAAATACCAGCAAGCTGTCGTAGTAGCCGTTCAGGTTCAGCAGGCCGACAGGCTTGTCGTGGTAGCCCAGCTGACGCCAAGTCCAGACTTCAAAAAATTCTTCAAAGGTGCCGATGCCGCCGGGCAGTGCTAAAAATGCATCGGCGTGCTCGGCCATGATGTGCTTGCGTTCGTGCATGGTGTCTACTACATGCAGCTCGGTGCAGCCGGTGTGCGCCCATTCTTTGTCGACCAGCGCCTTTGGGATCACGCCAATCACGCGTCCACCCGCTTGCAGGCAAGCATCAGCCATGATGCCCATCAAACCGTTGTGACCGCCGCCATAGACGAGTTGTCCGCCATGCTCGGCAATCCAGCGGCCGACCTGTTGGGCGACTTCGGCGTAAGCCGGCTCAACGCCCGGCCGCGAGCCGCAATAAACGCAGATAGAAAATGCCGGCTTTTCCTGCATCACCGGGCTCATGTCGTCAAACGTTGGAACAGCGCCGTTAACCAAACACCGCTGCACAGCAACAGGCACAACAAAACGGCGGCGCTGCCGATGTCTTTGGCGCGTTTGGACAGGTCATGCCATTCAGGGCCGACGCGGTCAATGGCGCTTTCTACAGCGGTGTTGAGCAGTTCAACCACCATCACCAGCACCAGACAGGCGATCAGAAAAGCGATTTCAAGCCAGCTTTGACCCAGCCAGAAAGCAATGGGAAACAAGACAATGCTGGCAACGGCTTCTTGCCGAAAAGCGGTCTCATGCCAGCCTGCACGCAGGCCGGCCAATGAATAGCCAGCCGCATGCCAAATGCGGGACAGGCCTTTGCGCATTTTTTGGGGATTGACGGGTGCGTTTGTCATGAAGCTCGTTTGACCGGTGGATGTCGAAAAGTGACCAGCCGGGTTCCGGCGATGGCGTCATGCCAGAACTGACGCCGAGGGTGAAAGCGCGACAAGATGGCCCAGATGGCGATCCAGCCACCGGCCAGCACCAAGGCTTCTTTGACCTCGACCCTGAACAGCCAACTGGCGACCAGCGGCGGCAGAAACCAGACCCAGCTGAGGGTGTATCGCAGCAGGGCGCGTTGTTGGGTGATGTTGCGGCCTTGAAGGTCGGTGACGCGGATATTCCAAGTTTTCATGGCCAGTGTTTGACCGTGTGCCCAAAACCAAACGAAGTAAATACCGAACACCAGAAACAAAAAGGCCTGTTGCGCATGCCGGTTGTCCATGGCGTTGCGCGTTTGCGTCAAGGTGCTGAACAAATAGTCAGCGATGAACATGACCGCGAACATCAGCATGCCCTCGTACAACCAGCATGCCATGCGTCTGCGCAGCGAGGGGGTTTTGAATTCATCTGACATGAAGTGGGTATCGCTCGTTAAGTTGGGGCTGATGCCAGACCGGCACCCGAACTCAATGGTCGGCCGTGGCGGCGCTGTCGTTTGCGCTTGAGTCAACCGGCATTTTAGGCGGCTTGCTCGCCGTGTTCGCTGGGGCTGGTAGCGTGACCAGTTTTTGCGGTGCAACCGGCCGTATTGCTGTGGCAGCGCCAACCGGCGACCGCGAGCCTTTGTCCGCCAGCTTTTTCTTTTCTTCAGCGCTGAGTGATTGGTAAGCCTCCCACTTGGCTTTTTTCTCTTGCGGTGTCAACTCATGGGCCAGCTCGGTGGTGGTGGCGAAATTGAGCCGGGCTTCGGCGCGTTCGCGGTTGCTGAGTGCACCCCATTCGGCCATTCGGGCGTGCATGTTGGCCTTGTCCACTTCCGTCATCGACGGGTAGTTGCGAGAGACTTCCAGCCATTTTCGTTGCTGCCCTGTGCTGAGCGTGTCCCAACTGCGAGCCAAAGGCTGCAATGCATCTTTCTGCTGAGGCGTTAGTTTTGACCAGCCTGATTTCGATTCAATCGATTTTTTCGGGTTGGCCGCATCTGTCTTAGCCGTCGCCGATGATGTTGGCGCTGAAGCTCTGCCACTGGGTGCAGAACTGCGGTCGGTTTGACTGAAGCTGGCCGAGGCCATGAGCGCAAGCACAGCCAACATCGGCCAAGACATCCTCTTGCGGAGCGATACCAAGATGGTCAAGATGGTGCGAGGAACAGGCAGGGTAGGCATAAAGACCGGTATGTCCTTAGAGTTCAGCTTTGAGGAACTGGACGAAACCAGGATCGGCAAATGCCTCTGGCGGCAAGACGTCCGTGAGCAGAGAAACGTCGACTTCAGCCAGCTCTCGCGCACGGTTGTCATCTTGCATGGAATTGATCAGCAGCATGCCGACCACCAGT
This sequence comes from Comamonadaceae bacterium, assembly GCA_947450765.1. Classification (GTDB taxonomy): domain Bacteria; phylum Pseudomonadota; class Gammaproteobacteria; order Burkholderiales; family Burkholderiaceae_C; genus Polaromonas. The sequence continues at coordinate 7,824 of CANFXC010000006.1, forward strand.
GCGATCAAAGGAACGATGGCGCCGATGCGGCCCCACAAACCCAGACCTTCTTCATGGCCCCATGTCAAGGCAGCGCTGCTGCCGTTAGCGACCACGGTGCGGGCCGAGCCCAGTTGGCTGACCTTGCGCTGAGACACGGCCTGCATACGCGCCACTCGCAAGCGCTCAGAAATATCGTGTGGCAACTCAGCCGTGCCCAAGCTGAGGTAAGAGGCTAGTTTCAAGCCTTGGCGGTCTTGCAGGACTTCGGTCTTGTTGAGTAATGCATTTTTCATAATTTGATCCCTTTGGCGCTCAGAGCCTTGCTGAGGGCCTGAACTGCGCGTGAACAGTGTGTTTTGACACTGCCTTCCGAGCAGCCCATGGCCGCAGCTGTTTCCGCAACGTCCATCTCCTCCCAATAACGCATCAGGAAGGCTTCTCGTTGACGTCCAGGCAATTCCTTTATCTGCAATTCGATCTGATGCATGGTTTGTGCCCGCTCGGTCGCGTCTTGTGCACTTTCCGTGCCTTCAGAGTCCACCAGGCTCTCCAAAGTTTCCAAAAGATCGAAATCGCCGTCGTCGCCGGCCGATTCGAATTCGTTCATGTTGGAGAACAGCGCATTGCGGGTTTTACGCCTGCGGAACCAGTCCAAGGTGTTGTTCGACAAGATGCGTTGAAACAGCATGGGCAACTCAGCCGCGGGCTTGTCGCCGTAGTGCTGGGCCAGCTTCATCATGGTGTCTTGGACGATGTCAAGGGCCGCATCTTCGTCGCGCACGTGGTACATGCTGCGCTTGAAAGCGCGTTTTTCAACGCTCTTGAGAAAGTCGGAAAGTTCTTGTTCAGTTGCCAACGGTGATGCGTTCCGGTTGTCCCTGGGGCGTTCTTTTTCGTGTCGTCATTTTGTGTTGCCTGAACACGAGCTCAGGCGCGGGTGCCATAATACGCGCTGCAATTTAAAAAGCAAACGGGTCATGACTCGGCGGAATATAAGTCCGCTCATGGTTTTGGTCTCAAGTCTCGACGCTGTTTCACAAGAACGGGCGAAGAGGCACCCAAGTTATTTCGTTAGAGAAATTCACAAAGGTTCATCATGGAAATCTCCAAAGCGGAAATCGCTTCCGCCGCAGCTGCCTTGCAGCATGCCGACGACAAACACCCCGAGCTCATGGGCTCCGAAATTCTGGTCCGCGCACTCCAGCTTGAAAACGTCAAGCACATTTGGGGTTACCCCGGCGGTGCAGTTCTCTACATTTACGACGCGTTTTACAAACAAGACACGATTCAGCACGTGCTGGTCCGCCATGAGCAGGCTGCCGTTCACGCTGCTGATGGTTACGCCCGCGCCACCGGCGAAGTCGGCGTCGCGCTGGTGACGTCCGGCCCGGGTGTGACGAATGCCGTCACCGGTATTGCGACAGCTTATATGGACAGCATCCCGATGGTCATCATCACCGGTCAAGTGCCCACGCACGCGATTGGTCTGGATGCCTTTCAGGAGTGCGATACCGTTGGCATCACCCGCCCGATCGTCAAGCACAACTTCCTCGTCAAGGACGTGCGTGATTTGGCCGAAACGCTCAAGAAAGCCTTTCATATCGCTCGCACCGGACGTCCGGGCCCGGTGGTTGTGGACATTCCGAAAGACGTTTCCTTCAAGAAGTGCGCTTTTCACTACCCGGACACGGTTGAGATGCGCAGCTATAACCCGGTGCGTAAGGGTCACACGGGACAAATCCGCAAGGCCTTGCAGTTGCTGTTGGCGGCCAAGCGTCCCTACATTTACACCGGCGGCGGTGTGCTGCTGAGCAATGCCTCAGAAGAGTTGCGCACGCTGGTGAATATGCTCGGTTATCCGTGCACCAACACCTTGATGGGCTTGGGTGCGTTCCCGGCCAGCGACCCGAAGTTTCTGGGCATGTTGGGCATGCACGGCACGGTCGAGGCCAACAATGCCATGCAGCACTGCGACGTTTTGCTGGCTGTGGGTGCCCGTTTTGACGACCGCGTGATTGGCAACCCCAAGCACTTTGCGCAAAACGAACGCAAGATCATTCACATTGACATTGACCCGTCCAGCATCTCGAAGCGCGTCAAGGTCGATGTGCCCATCGTTGGTGACGTCAAGGACGTATTGACCGAACTGATCGCCATGATCCGTGAGTCGGGTCTCAAGCCTGACGCGAATGCCTTGGGCGGCTGGTGGGACACCATTGCCGGTTGGCGCAAGCGTGACTGCATGAAGTACAGCCTCGGCAGTGGCGATGTGATCAAGCCGCAGTATGTGGTCGAAACCCTCTGGAACATGACCAAGGACGCCGACACGTACATCACTTCTGATGTGGGTCAGCATCAGATGTGGGCCGCGCAATACTACAAGTTTGACGAGCCGCGCCGCTGGATCAACTCGGGTGGCTTGGGTACGATGGGTGTGGGCATTCCGTACGCTATGGGCGTCAAACTGGCCAGGCCGGACAGCGAAGTTTTCTGCGTCACCGGTGAAGGCTCGGTGCAGATGTGCATCCAAGAACTCTCGACTTGCTTGCAGTACAACACGCCGATCAAGATCGTCGCGCTGAACAACCGCTATCTCGGCATGGTGCGCCAGTGGCAGCAAGTTGAGTACGCCGGCCGCTACAGCAGCAGCTACATGGACGCACTGCCCGACTTCGTCAAACTGGCTGAGGCTTACGGCCACGTCGGCATGCTCATTGAGCGTCCTGAGGATGTGGAGCCAGCCTTGCGTGAAGCGCGCCGGTTGAAGGACCGCACGGTGTTCATGGACTTCCGCACGGACCCGACCGAGAACGTCTTCCCGATGGTTCAGGCCGGCAAGGGCATCACTGAAATGCTGCTGGGGAGCGAAGACCTTTAAGTTCTAAAGCGCTTGCCGCTTTAGTCAAACGAGGCGTTGAGGCCGTGATGGCTTATTCGCCTTGCCCCATTTTGTCCATTGACCCGATTCAAGACGAATCTATTGCCTGCCAAGCCTGCACATTACCGTGTGCAGGGGAGGGCAGCGAAAAGAGGAATCCATTCTTATGAAACACATCATTGCTGTCCTGCTCGAAAACGAACCCGGTGCGCTGTCGCGCGTGGTTGGTCTTTTCTCTGCCCGGGGTTACAACATCGAGAGTCTGACCGTGGCACCCACGGAAGACCCCAGCTTGTCGCGCATGACGATCCAGACCACGGGTTCGGACGACGTCATTGAGCAGATCACCAAGCACCTGAACCGGCTCATCGAAGTGGTCAAAGTGGTTGATCTGACCGAAGGCGCGTACACCGAGCGTGAGCTCATGATGGTCAAGGTTCGCGCGGTCGGTAAAGAGCGCGAGGAAATGAAGCGCATGGCGGACATTTTTCGCGGTCGCATCATCGACGTCACCGAGAAGAGCTACACCATTGAGCTGACCGGCGACCTGACGAAAAACGACGCATTCCTAGAGGCCATTGAGCGCAGTGCCATTTTGGAAACTGTGCGCACGGGCGCGAGCGGTATTGGCCGGGGTGAGAGAATCCTGCGGGTTTGAAGTTCAGTTGTCCGTTCGCGCGTTTTCGACAGGCGGGGCGCGGACGGATTTTTGTGGCGATTGAGATTCATCGTTCGCCCTCAGCCTGTCGAAGGGCATTTTCGCCAAAACCTATTCGGAGATAAGAATGAAAGTTTTTTACGACAAAGATTGCGACCTGAGCCTGATCAAAGGCAAAACAGTCGCCATCATCGGCTACGGTAGCCAGGGCCATGCACACGCACAAAATTTGAACGACAGCGGCGTCAAGGTCGTGGTCGGTCTGCGCAAGGGCGGCGCGTCATGGGACAAAGTCGGCAAAGCCGGCCTGACCGTGATGGAAGTCAATGACGCTGTCAAGGCCGCGGATGTGGTCATGATTTTGCTCCCGGACGAGCAAATCGGCGAGGTCTATGCCAACAACGTCGCACCGAACATCAAGCAAGGCGCTTCGCTGGCCTTCGCGCACGGTTTCAACGTGCATTACAACCAAGTTATCCCACGTGCTGACCTCGACGTCTGGATGGTCGCGCCAAAGGCACCAGGCCACACCGTTCGCAACACGTACACCCAAGGTGGCGGCGTTCCACATCTGGTGGCGGTGCATCAAGACAAGAGCGGCAAGGCCCGCAATCTGGCACTGTCCTACGCCATGGCCAATGGTGGCGGCAAGGCCGGCATCATCGAGACCAACTTCAAAGAAGAGACCGAGACCGATCTGTTTGGCGAGCAAGCCGTGTTGTGCGGCGGTGCAGTTGAACTCATCAAGATGGGTTACGAAACTCTGGTTGAAGCAGGTTATGCCCCAGAAATGGCTTACTTTGAGTGCTTGCACGAGCTGAAACTGATCGTCGACCTGATCTATGAAGGCGGCATCGCCAACATGAACTACTCGATCTCGAACAACGCCGAATACGGCGAGTACGTGACCGGTCCTGAAGTCATCAACGAAGAGTCACGCACGGCCATGCGCAACGCCTTGAAGCGCATTCAGAGTGGTGAGTACGCCAAGATGTTCATCTTGGAAGGCCGCACCAACTACCCAAGCATGACGGCTCGCCGTCGCAACACTGCCGATCACAGCATCGAAGTGGTGGGTGCTCAGCTGCGCGCCATGATGCCTTGGATCGCCAAAAACAAGCTCGTCGACCAGACGCGCAACTGATGCAGGCCGGGCCTTTTTGGCCCGGACGGTTATCGGAAAAAGCCGCGCAAGCGATTGCGCGGCTTTTTCATTTGAAGTCTCATCATGTCAGCTGGATGCATGCGCAAGTGTGGCGTTTGGTATCCTCCATGCTTGATGGCGTATTGCCTTCGTTAATAAATGCTGCTGACGAACTGGCGGTTAACCCGACCTGGAGCGTGTCCCATGAGTGATGGTGAAGATTCTGAATTGGCTTCTGGCGAAGTCCTGGCGCGCAAGCGCAGCAAGGGCATTTACATCCTACCCAACCTCTTCACGCTGGCGGCCCTGTTCGGTGGTTTTTATGCCATCGTGATGGCCATGAACGGCCGCTTCGACCAAGCCGCTATTGGCGTTTTTTGTGCCATGGTGCTAGACAGTCTGGATGGTCGCGTGGCGCGCATGACGAACACGCAGAGCGCCTTTGGTGAGCAGATGGATTCGCTGTCGGACATGGTGTCTTTTGGTGCCGCTCCGGCTTTGATCGCTTACGTGTGGGCCTTGACCAGCCTCGGGCGTTGGGGCTGGATTGCGGCGTTTGTTTATTGCGCTTGTGCCGCCTTGAGGCTGGCGCGCTTCAACGTCAATACCGCCGTCGTTGACAAACGGTTTTTCCAAGGTTTGCCTTCGCCTGCTGCGGCTGCGTTGGTGGCCGGCTTCATCTGGTTGTTGACTGACCTAGGTGTGAGCGGTCAAGAAGTCCGCTGGCCCATGTTTGCCCTGATGCTCTATTCGGGCTTGACCATGGTCACCAACGTCCCTTTTTACAGTTTCAAGGATTTGAGCTTGAAGCGTAGCGTGCCCTTCGTGGTGATCGTGGCGATTGCGTTAGGCATTGCGGTGATCAACATTCATCCCCCCATCGTGATGTTTGCATTGTTCGTGGTGTACGGCTTTTCGGGCTATGCACTGTACGGCTGGCGCAAAACCAAGGGCTTGCAGACCAGCGTGATTTCAACCTCAACGGATGAACCCGACGAACGCGGTTTGCACAAATAAAGCCATACCGGTGATCGTTCTTGTCTTGACCGATCGCCCAAATTTTGTGATACATTGTTTGCTATGAATTTGATTTCGCTTGCCCTACTACTACCTCCCTGCGGGCGGAGACGGTAGCGCGCACGCGTTATCCCATCAACGGCCCGTCTGCATTAGCAACGGGCCGTTTTTCATTGGCAAGTCGGTTTTTTGTTTTTTACTTTTCACACTGTCGAGATAAAAATGTTGAACACACCCTCAAGCAAATACAAAGCCTTCCCGCCGGTTCATTTGACCGACCGTACTTGGCCAGATGCCGTGCTGACTGCCGCGCCGATCTGGTGCAGTGTCGATTTGCGGGACGGCAACCAAGCCTTGATTGAGCCGATGGACATTCCCCGCAAGCTCAAGATGTTCGAGATGCTGGTGAAGATCGGCTTCAAAGAAATTGAAGTGGGTTTTCCATCTGCTTCTCAAACAGAATTTGACTTTTTGCGCCGCCTGATCGACGAGAACCTGATCCCGGATGACGTCACGATTCAAGTGCTGACGCAGGCGCGCGAGCCCTTAATTCGGCGCACGTTTGAAGCGCTCCAAGGTGCCAAGAAAGCCATCGTCCACCTGTACAACGCAACAGCACCTGTCATGCGCCGGGTCGTGCTTGGCATGAATGAAGACGAGATCGTTGCTTTGGCCATTGCCAACGCTCGTTTGTTTCAGCAACTGGCTGCAGCGCAACCGGCGACGCGCTGGACTTTTCAATACTCGCCTGAGATGTGGTCGGGCACCGAGCTGGCATTTTCAAAACGCGTGGTCGATGCCGTCACTGACGTGTGGCAACCGACACCCGAGCACAAGTGCATCATCAACTTGCCATCGACGGTCGAGCATTCAACGCCGAATATTTTTGCCGACATGATGGAGTGGATGCATCGGCATCTGGCGCGGCGTGACGCGATCGTGATCTCAGTTCATCCGCACAACGACCGCGGCACAGGCACAGCCGCAGGCGAGTTGGCGTTGATGGCTGGTGCAGATCGGATTGAAGGCTGTTTGTTTGGCAATGGCGAGCGGACCGGCAATGTCGATCTGGTCAATATCGCGCTGAATCTTTACACCCAGGGCGTCTCGCCCGGCCTCGATTTTTCGGACATCGATGAAGTGCGGCGAACGGTCGAGTATTGCAACCAGTTGCCGGTGCATCCGCGTCATCCGTATGCCGGTGATTTGGTTTACACATCGTTCTCCGGCTCGCACCAAGATGCCATTAAAAAAGCCTTCGCCGCGCGTCGTGACGGCGACGTCTGGGACATACCTTATTTGCCGATTGACCCGATGGACTTGGGGCGCAGCTATGAGGCTGTCATTCGCGTCAACAGCCAGTCGGGCAAGGGCGGCATTGCCTATTTGCTTGAGCATGAATTTGGCCTGGAGTTGCCGCGTCGTCTTCAGATCGAATTCAGTCAAGTGGTGCAGAGCGTGATGGACGCCAGTGGCAAAGAACTCACAGCGCAGGACCTGTTCGACTTGTTTCAGACCACCTATGGTGTGCAGACCGTGGTCGCCCCTGAGCGCCTGATGATTGAAGAAAGCACGCGGCCTGAAGGCAAGGTTTTTAGCATCAAGGCCGACGTGCGCTTGGGTACCCAGGTCCACGCCATTCACGGCAGCGGCACCGGACCCATAGACGCCTTTGTGGCGGGTCTGATGGCGGCGACCGGGCAGCTGATTCGCGTGCTTGATTACCGCGAACATTCGATCGGATCGGGCGCGAGCGCACAGGCCGTGGCTTACCTCGAATTGCGCATCAATGAGGAGACGCTTTTCGGCGTCGGTATGGATGGCAACATCGTCTCGGCTTCACTCAAGGCCATTGTTTCAGGGCTGCAGCGAAGTCAGGCTGGACGCGGCAATTTAGCCTCTGTCAGCGCTACCATTGCAGATTGACGGATTGAATAAGCTCAGCAGACTTCAGGAGACACGACATGGCCGATAAATTGATTATTTTTGATACCACCTTGCGCGATGGTGAACAATCTCCGGGTGCGTCCATGACCCGTGACGAAAAGCTGCGCATTGCACGCCAGCTTGAGCGACTCAAAGTCGATGTGATCGAGGCTGGTTTTGCTGCCAGCTCGAACGGTGATTTTGAGGCCGTGCAGGCGATCGCCAATGCGATCAAGGACTCGACGATCTGCTCGTTGGCACGCGCCAATGACCGCGATATTTCACGCGCTGCTGAAGCCCTGAAAGGCGCACGTTCAGCGCGTATTCACACCTTCATCGCCACCAGCGCCCTGCACATGGAGAAGAAGCTTCGCATGACGCCAGAGCAGGTGTTGGAGCAGGCCAAACTGTCTGTGCGATTTGCGCGCAATTTGGTGGCTGATGTTGAGTTCAGCCCGGAAGACGGCTACCGCAGCGACATCGATTACCTGTGCCGCGTGATCGAAGCTGTTATCCAAGAAGGTGCGACCACCATCAACGTGCCCGACACCGTGGGTTATGCCGTGCCGGAGCTTTATGGCAACTTCATCAAGACACTGCGTGAGCGCGTGCCCAACAGCGACAAGGCGATCTGGTCGGTGCATTGTCACAACGACCTCGGCATGGCGGTGGCCAATTCCTTGGCCGGCGTGATGATTGGCGGTGCACGCCAAGTCGAGTGCACCATCAATGGCTTGGGTGAACGTGCTGGCAATTGCGCACTTGAAGAAATCGTCATGGCTGTGAAAACGCGTCGTGATTACTTCAATCTCGACATGAATGTCGATGCCTTGCAGATTCTGGCGGCCAGCCGGATGGTCAGTCAGACAACCGGTTTTGTGGTGCAGCCTAACAAAGCTGTGGTCGGCGCCAACGCCTTCGCCCATGCCTCCGGCATCCATCAGGACGGCATGCTCAAGGCCCGTGAAACTTACGAGATCATGCGCGCCGAAGATGTCGGCTGGACAGCCAGTAAGATCATCTTGGGTAAGCTCAGCGGCCGTAACGCTTTCAAGCAGCGCTTGCTAGACCTCGGCGTGCAGATGGAAAGCGAGACCGACATCAACAACGCCTTTGCAAAATTCAAGGAGCTGGCTGACCGGAAAAGCGAGATTTTTGATGAAGATATCTTGGCGCTGGTCAGCGATGCCAGTGTTTTGCAGGAGCGCGAGCCATACGGCTTTGTGGCTTTGTCGCAGCACAGCGAAACCGGTGAGCGCCCGCAAGCCAGTGTCACCTTCACCGTCAATGGGCAAGAGGTTCAAGGCAACTCAGACGGCAATGGACCGGTTGATGCCTCACTCAAAGCGATTGAAACCCATGTCAAGAGCGGTGCTGAAATGGTCTTGTACTCGGTCAACGCGATCAGCGGATCGACCGAAAGCCAGGGCGAAGTCACCGTGCGTTTGCAAAGCAGTGGCCGCATCGTTAACGGCGTCGGATCTGATCCTGATATCGTCGTGGCATCTGCAAAAGCCTACTTGAGTGCCTTGAGTAAGCTGCACAGCAAGGCTGACCGTGTGCCTGCGCAGGGTTGAAATGCATGTTACTTGAGGTCATTGGCGGTAATAGTGTGAAAAAATGGCTTACATTACCCCGACTTTACCGGTGCGATGCTCGCAGGCTTGTCGATTCGGAGTCAGCCCATTTTTTACATGAATAAACTCTCGCAAGTTTTTGATATTGCGTGCTTTTTTGTATTTGGATACACTATCGAGCAACCTGCTACACGTAGTTTTTCATTTTTATACTCAAGAAGACCAACCAACCATGCCTAAAACGACTCTCCAGCGCATTACCCAATTGGTTGGCGTTTGTGTTTTGGGGTTGTCTTTCATTCTGCCAGCAGCCTATGCTGCCGCAGATGGCGAGCGCCAAGTGTCTAAAAAAACACGTGTCGTCAAAACCAGCTCAACGCGTCAAAAAGTGAAAGTCCGCAGCTCAAAATCTGTGGTTATCCGTAGCGCGACCCCGCCGAAGTTGTCTTTTGGACAAATCGCTGGTTTACACAGTGCCCTGGATCCGTTGTCACTCAAATCGAGCGTAGCTCTCGTGATTGACCAAGACACTCAAGAAGTACTGTTCAGCAAAAATGACCATGCTGTGCTGCCGATTGCATCTCTCACCAAGCTCATGACAGGCGTGATCATCAGTGGTGCGAACTTGCCGATGGATGACGTGTTGACAGTGACGCAAGACGATGTAGATACCGAAAAAAATAGCAGTTCACGTTTACGTGTGGGTACGTCGCTGACACGTGGTGAGTTGCTTCATCTGGCGTTGATGTCGAGTGAAAATCGTGCTGCCCATGCGCTTGGCCGGACTTATCCTGGCGGTCTTCAAACTTTTGTTGCTCTGATGAACGCCAAGGCCAAGATGCTCGGCATGAAGGACACGCGTTATGTCGAACCGACCGGCTTGTCCAGTCTGAATCAGTCGAGCGCCCAGGATCTGGCCACTCTCGTCAATGCGGCGCATGCTGATCCCGTGATGCGTGAACTCACAACTTCTTCAGGCTATCAAGTGGCTGTTGGCCGGCAAACATTGCAATACAACAACACGAATCGCTTGGTGAAGAGTCCGAATTGGGATATCGGCCTACAAAAGACGGGTTACATCACAGAAGCTGGTCAGTGTCTTGTCATGCAGACGAAGATCGCCGGTCGCAAACTGATCATGGTGTTCCTAGATTCAGCTGGGAAGTTCAGTCGTATAGCGGATGCAGAGCGGGTTCGTCATTGGGTCGAATCGCTTCCTGTTGCGATTCAAAAAATCAAAGTGGCCGATTCGATCAAACTGACTGATGGCTAATCGGCCGAATACGTCAAGATTTCTTTCTTTCTTGGCTATAGCCAAGGCCGACCGAGATTTCATGCGCAGTGGCTTGGAGTTTTGGCAGCCAACTTTCATCCAGCCTATCGGCGGGTGCTGAAATAGACAGTCCGGCGATCAACTTGTTCTGATCGTCGTAAATACCGGCTGCCATGCAGCGAACACCCAGTTCCAATTCTTCGTTGTCACGTGCTATGCCAAGTTGACGTGCTTTGGATAACTCGCGTTCAAGTGCTGTCAGTTGCGTGATGCTGTTGCGCGTATGACCCGGTAGGCCCGTTCGCGTGGCGTAGCTGCGAAGACGTTGCGGATCGTCAAATGCCAGAAATAGCTTGCCCACGGATGTCAAATGCAGCGGCGCGTGACCGCCAATAGCGCGAACCACCTGCATACCTGAGCGCTCGCTGTAAGCCCGCTCCACATACACAATTTCATCACCTTGACGCATACTTAGGTTGACTGGTTGCTGCGTCAGTTTGTGCAGTTCACGCATCGGAATCAGCGCTGCATCACGCACGCTGAGGCGGGCTTTGACCAAGTTACCCAGCTCCAGCAAGCGCATGCCTAGCCGATAGCTTCCTGCAGCCGGGCGTTCTACAAAGCGACCGGTTGCCAGGTCGTTCAAAATTCGATGTGCCGTGGAGGGATGCAGGCCGGACTTTTCGCTGATTTCCTTGAGAGAAACAGATTCTTCACGTCCCGCGAGTATTTCGAGCAAAGTGAACATGCGTCCAATCACCTGAACTGTCGGGGTCGCTAGTGTGCTGGTATCGGAATTTTTCATGTGGCAACCTTTGCCTGCATTTTACTTTGTGAAATTTGTGTCTGCGCCCTTTATTGAGCAGGGCTCGCCCAGTCCCCATTCAGGCGGACTTCATTCGGTTTGAAGCGCGCTTTGTAATTCATTTTTGGGCTTTGAGCGATCCAGTAGCCTAAATACACATAGGGAAGGCCAAGAAGGCGCGCTTGTTCAATCTGCCAAATGACGCCATAGTTGCCGTAACTGGCTTTCTTCTCAGGTTCGTAAAACGTATAAACCGCTGAGATGCCGTCATCCAGAATATCCAAAATCGAGATCATTCTAAGGGTCCCAGTTTTGCCATCGGTTCGAGGTTCCCTGAATTCCACCAGGCGTGAATTGACCCGGCTCTGCAGTAAAAATTGGGTGTATTGATCAACGCTATCGTGATCCATGCCGCCACCCGCATGTCGGCTTTTTTGGTAGCGCAGATAAAGGTCGTAATGCTCGGCGATGAAGCCCAGCTTGAGTACCCGGGCTTCAAGATGTTGGTGTTGCTCAGCTGCACGCCGCAGACTGCGGTCGGGTTTGAATTCATCCGCGATCACACGCAACGGGACGCAAGCCTGACAGCCCTCGCAGTACGGTCGGTAGGTGAACATGCCGCTGCGGCGAAACCCGTGCGCGACCAACTTCGAGTAAGCCTCGTTATGGATCAGGTGGCTTGGCGTGGCCACTTGGGAGCGGGCTTGGCGCTCAGGTAAATAACTGCAAGGATAGGGAGCCGTGGCATAAAACTGCAAAGTTTGCAGCGGCAGATCTTTGAGATGGGTCACGAGCAAGAGGCGGTTAGAGCCGGGGTTCAGTGTGTGTCGGCAAAATTTCATTCCAATGTTGCGCCTCGAAAATCCACTCCGGATTTGCACGACCGGTCTGTTCGTTCAGGTGTGCTGCAAACGCTTCACGGGTGATTTCGCGGGCGCCAAACGACGACAGGTGCTGCGTATTTTGCTGGCAATCGATCATGCTGATATTTTTGGCTTTGCAAAAAGCAACCAATGCCGACAATGCGATTTTGGAGGCATCAGTCTGATGCGCGAACATGGATTCGCCAAAGACCATACCGCCTAGATTGACGCAATAAAGTCCACCGACCAATTCCCCGTTAACCCAAGTTTCGACGCTGTGTGCATGGCCGGCATGGTGCAAATCTCTGTAAGCGGCAATCATGTCGGGGACGATCCAGGTGCCGGACTGGCCATCGCGCGGAGCGTTTGCACATGCCGAAATAACTTGATCGAAGTTGCTGTCAAATGTTACGGCGCAAGTGGGGGTCTTAACAAAGCGCTGGAGTGTTTTCTTGAGCGAGCGGTGCAGTTTGAAATCACTTGTCAGCAGCACCATGCGTGGGTCTGGAGTCCACCACAAAATCGGTTGTCCTAAGCTAAACCATGGAAATATGCCCGCGCCGTAGGCCCTTAACAGGCTGTTGACGTCCAATGCACCACCGGCAGCAAGCAAGCCTGGTGCTGCTTCATCTGCCCCCCATGCGCTGCTCAGTGTTGGAAATTCTTCACCAGCCTTCAGCCATGGAACAGGTCTAGGTGATCGCTTCATGAAAATGGACTGACAGGCTTGTAACGGAGGTGATTCTGGCGAGACAATTCGTTACCTTGTACTAAAAAATGGCTTTGAGTTCCAAAGATAAAATAAAATCGAATACTGAGTTATTAATGTTTTTCATCCATGCACACGATTGAAATGGGACTTAGGCCGACCACAAGCCGTTGGCTACAACGAGAACTCAGTGTTTCGCATGACGTTATCAAGATTCTTTAGGAAAATTATGCCTGTTTATACAAATAAATTTTCCCAATCCCAGCCCAAAGTGGCCACTTCGCAGTTCAGCCGTCAGCTCCTGGTGTTGCTGTCCGCGTTGTTGCTTTGCAGCGCCTCACTGGCTCAACGATCCGACGGCCCCGGTGGTCGTGGCCACGACAACGACGGTGACAACCGCGGCAAAGGCGGCAAGCACTCACAGGGTTCAGATCGCAAGGATTACGATCAAAAAGGTCAAGATCGACGGGACAACGACCGACAGAGCCGCGACCGTTCCGGCCCTGATCGACAAGGTTCATCGCGCGCTGATATGCGCCCCGGCGCTTACTTTCAAGATCGTCAACGCTCTGCCATACACGACTACTACGGTACCCAGTACCGGGCCGGACGTTGCCCACCAGGGTGGTCGAAAAATTACAAGGGTTGTATTCCACCGGTCCAGATACGCTATTACAGCGTCGGACAGCCCTTGGCACCGGCTGTGATTTATCACACGGTTCCGGCTGCGATGGTGGTCACGCTTGGTGCACCACCCTCAGGCCACCGGTATGTGCGTGTCGCCTCCGACATCTTGCTGATTGCAGTCGGTACCGGCATGGTGGTCGATGCCATTCAAGACTTAGGCGGTATGTAATCGTTTGCGATTGACGCTACTCCAGAGTCGCGTGCCGATTTTGGGACGATTGGCGTCAGTCCGACCGTTGACTGTGTTTTGAGGTACCGCCATTCGAGTGCACATGGCGGCTACATCTGATCACCCGCCGAATTTTAAGTTCTGACTTCTGGCAAGATGCCGCATCGCGGGCGACCTTCGTCCGCATCCCATCTGATTGGACATCCCTATGCTGCTCGAAGTCGAAGAATCCCAACTCTTGCTGGTGGACTACCAAGTCCGCCTGATGCCTTCTATTTTTGAACACGAGTTAGTGCTGGCCAATGCCCTGCGGCTGGCCCGACTAGCAGAGGCGCTGCAAGTGCCTGTTTGGGGCACGGCCCAAAGCCCGGATGAGTTGGGACCCAATGTGCCGGAGTTGCAGGCAGCCATTGAACAAGCTGGCGGCCGGGTGATGAACAAGCAGTCTTTCAGCGCGGTGGCCGACGGTCTGTCGGATTGGTTGCGTCCGCCCGTTCGCAAAGCAACGCAGGGCGGTAATGCCCGCAGCCTGCCCAAGCATTTGCAGAAGCCTGCCGCCCCGGCCGAAGAAGAGGGGCGCGGCATCATCGTGATTGCTGGATGCGAAGCGCATGTCTGCTTGCTGCAAACCGCGCTTGATTTGCTCGAAGAAGAGTTTGACGTGTGGGTTGTCACCGACGCCTGCAGTTCCCGCAGCGAGCGCAATCGGGACGCCGCTTTTGACCGACTGGCTGGCAATGGGGCCGAACTGGTGACCACCGAGATGGTGGCTTTTGAATGGTTGCGCACAGCCGACCACGAGATGTTCAAGCGGGTGCAGTCGCTGATCAAGTGAGAGCGCGCGGGTCGCACGGGGTCAAAGGGCTGAAGTCAGGCCGCTGAAAGTTCTATTATCAATAATTATGAATTCAGTTTAAACGGAGACCCGAGATGAGCCCAGCGCCGACCCCCGTCAGCTACGCCGACTTTTACCGTCAGTCCATCGATCATCCGGATGCATTTTGGGCCGAGCAGGCCAAGTTGATCGACTGGTTCAAGCCCTTTGAGCGTGTCTGTAACTACGACAACCCTCCGTTTGCGCGCTGGTTCGAAGGCGGCCAAACCAATCTGTGCCACAACGCGGTCGACCGGCATTTGGCAGAGCGTGCAGATCAGGCTGCCCTGATTGCGATCTCGACGGAAACAGGCACCGAAAAAACATACACCTTCAGCGACTTGCACCGTGAAGTTCAGCGCATGGCGGCCAGCCTGAAATCGCTGGGGGTGCAAAAGGGCGATCGTGTGTTGATCTACATGCCGATGGTGGCTGACGCTGCTTTTGCGATGCTCGCCTGCGCGCGCATCGGTGCTATTCATTGCGTGGTGTTTGGTGGTTTTGCCAGCGGATCCCTGGCCTCGCGCATTGACGACGCCACACCGAAAGTCATCGTCAGCGCCGATGCCGGTTCGCGCGGTGGCAAGCCGACGCCCTACAAGCACTTGCTGGACGAAGCGATTCGGCTGGCCAAGCACAAGCCCGACGCTGTGCTGCTGTCTGACCGGCAGCTCGCACCGATGGATTGGGTCGCCGGACGCGACCATTTGTGGTCTGCATTACGGCAGCAACACATCGACGCGCAAGTGCCTTGCGAGCCGATGAACTCGACCGACATCAGCTACACCATCTACACCAGCGGCACCACCGGCAAGCCCAAAGGTGTGCAGCGCGACACCGCTGGCTACACCGTCGCTTTAGCGGCCAGCATGAAGTATATTTTTGGCGGTCGTGCTGGCGAAACCTTCTTCGCCACCAGCGATATTGGCTGGGTCGTTGGCCACAGCTACATCGTTTACGGTCCGTTGATTGCCGGCATGGCGACCATCATGTACGAGGGTTTGCCAACGCAAGGCTTGGATGGTCAGCCGGACGGCGGTATTTGGTGGAGCCTGGTCGAAAAGTACAAGGTGACCGGCATGTTCAGCGCGCCGACGGCCGTGCGTGTGCTTAAAAAACAAGACCCCGCGCTGCTCAAAAAATACGATCTGTCGAGCCTGCGTGCTTTGTATCTGGCGGGTGAGCCGTTGGACGCGCCGACCGCCCGCTGGATCAGCGAAGGCTTGAACGTGCCGATCATCGACAACTACTGGCAAACCGAAACCGGCTGGCCGCTGCTCACCGTGGCCAATGGCGTGGCGCCTATGGCCAGCAAGTTTGGCAGCCCGGGTGTGCCGATGTACGGCTACAACGTCAAACTGCTGCACGAAAACACCGGCGAAGAACTCACCCAGCCGAATGAAAAAGGCGTGGTGGTGCTGGACGGCCCGACGCCGCCCGGTTTCATGCAAACCATCTGGAAAGACGACGCGCGCTTCGTCAATACGTATTGGAAGAGCATTCCGGGCAAGCTGGTCTACAACACCTTCGACTGGGGTATTCGCGACGAAGACGGCTACTACTTCATCCTCGGTCGAACTGACGATGTCATCAACGTCGCTGGTCACCGTTTGGGCACGCGCGAGATTGAAGAAAGTATTTCAGGCCATGCTTCTGTGGCTGAAGTGGCGGTGGTCGGTGTCGCTGACAACCTCAAGGGGCAAGTCGCCATGGCTTTTGTCGTGCTGAAAGACGCTCGTGCTGTGAATGATCCTGCAGTCGCACTGCAGCTTGAACGCGAGATCATGAAGCAAGTCGATGGCGATTTGGGTGCTGTCGCTCGCCCGGCTCGGGTGCGCTTCGTCACGGCCTTGCCGAAGACCCGCAGCGGCAAACTGCTGCGCCGCGTGATTCAGGCCATTTGCGAAGGTCGTGATGCCGGCGATGTGACAAGCATGGACGACCCGGCCGCCTTGCAGCAGATCAAGGATCTCATGGCGAGCTGATCAACTGAAATCTCCCAACTCTTTAATTCGCTTTTGGCTTATATTTGGCTCCGGCCATAACAAGTCTTGATCGATCACAGGGGAGGGGGATATGCAGTTTTTCAAGCATTGGACATTAGCGCTGGTTGTGGCGCTGGCGCTTTGGCCAGCTGTCCATGTTCAGGCTCAGGCTCAGTCTGCGGTTACGCCCCAAGCCGTTGTCGCCGATCCCCGTGCAAACGGTGTCAATGGCGTCAAGATGAGCCCGCAGCGCGTCTCCTCGCTCGCTTGGTATGTCGAAGGCCTGTCGGCGATGGGTTCCAGCGCCAATCAAAACTTCATCTCCAACGCCGGCTTCGTCATCACGCCTGCTGGTGTGGTTGTCATTGATGCGTTGGGTTCACCGGCTTTGGCTGAGCAGTTGCTGGCTGAGATTCGCAAACTCACGCCCTTGCCGGTCACGCACGTCATCGTCACGCACTACCATGCCGACCATATTTATGGCCTGCAGACCTTCAAGGCGCAGGGCGCGCGCATTGTGGCGCATGGTGCGGCGCGTGAGTATTTGCAGTCAGACACCGCACGACTGCGGATGGAGAGTTCGCGCCAAGAGCTCTTCCCGTGGATTGACGAGAACACTCGCTTGGTGCCTGCCGATCAATGGATCGATGGCCCGACTGAATTGACTGTTGGTGGCGTTCGTTTCGTGTTGCAGCCGGTCGGTCCGTCCCATACCCCGGAAGATTTGGTGATTTACCTGCCGCAGGACAAAGTTCTGTTTGCCGGTGATCTGGTCTTTCGCAACCGCATTCCCTATGTCGGGCAAGCCGACAGTGGTCATTGGATTCAGTCGTTAGAGACCCTGCTGACTTTCGACACCGCCGTGGTCGTTCCTGGGCATGGTCCGCTGTCAAAAGAAGCTAAAAGCGACATGGCGTTGACGCGTGACTACCTTGTCTACTTGCGCAGCAGCATGGCTGAGGCCGCCCAAAACATGGAACCCTTTGACTCCGCCTACAAGGCTGCTAACTGGTCGCGTTTCGAGCATCTTCCGCTGTTCAACGCGGTGAACCGCATGAACGCCTACAACACGTATTTACTGATGGAGCGCGAAGTCAAGTAGCGGCATACTGGCGTTTTGCACTCACACCGACCATGACTCGCCAATCTCTGCTCTCTGCACTGCTCTGCCTCGCCAGTGTTTCGGCCCTGGCGCAAGGCCCGGCTATTTTTGTCGGAGCCGACCTGAAGCTCGGCGCGCAGCTGATCGCTGAGAACCAGTGCGTGGCTTGCCACCAGCGCAAGGTTGGGGGTGACGGATCGGCCATTTACCAATCCAGCGGTCGAATTGACACGCCCGGCGCTCTGCGCGGCATGATCGAGCAGTGCAACATGGAACTCAACCTGGCCTTGTTTCCTGAAGAAGTGACCGCTATCAGTGCGGTGCTGAACCGGGACCATTACCGCTTCAAGTGAGGCGTATCCCACACGCTTTAGATTTGGATCTTCGAATGGGGGTAAACACCGGGCACAAAAAAAGTTTCCAAGCTATATATTAGTAAATGCGAATATTTAAATTAAAGATGTGCGACTTTAGTTCCAAGGAGTCACCGTGAAGCATGAAGACCTGATGACAGGCCTGGGTTCAGGACGGATTCAAAAAGCACCCGAAAACTTTCTCGGCTGTGCTGACGTCCAGACTGTCGTGGCTGAGGCTAAAAACGGTCGGCGTGACTTCATTCGTGGCGCTTTCGCGGCGGCCGCTGCTGGCTTGGCCGCGCCTGCTGCGCTGGCCCAAAGCAATCCGGTGCCCAGCGAAGGTGGGGATCCGAATATTCTCAACTTGCCCGCGCACAGCACGGGCTTGGGGCAGGGCGTGGTCACCGACGGCTATGGCAAGCCATCACAGTACGAGGCCAACGTGCAGCGCCGGCAAAGCCCGGGTTTGACCCAGACGGCACAAGCCTCGGTGTCGTTCGCGCCGCTGCAGTCCTTGTTTGGCATCATCACCCCGAGCGGATTGCACTTCGAGCGGCACCATCAAGGCTGGTGGGACATTGACCCTTCCAAGCACCGTTTCATGGTCAACGGCATGGTCAGCAAGCCGCATGTGTTCACCATGGACGAGATCATGCGACTGCCATCAGTCTCGCGTTTTCACGTCATTGAATGTGGCGCCAACACCGCCGCCGAATGGGGCAATGTGGCGGTGCCGACCTGCCAGTACACCCACGGCATGATTTCTTGCAGCGAGTTCACCGGTGTGCCACTCATCACTTTGCTCGAAATCGCTGGCGCTGATTTGAAAAACGGCAAGTTCGTGCTGGCCGAAGGCGGTGAGGGTTCGTCCATGACCCGGACCATCCCGATGAGCCTGATTCTGTCGGGTGAAGTGCTGGTTGCCTATGGTCAAAACGGTGAAATGCTGCGGCCTGAAAACGGCTACCCCTTGCGCTTGGTGGTGCCCGGCGTGCAGGGCGTGAGCTGGATCAAATATTTGCGCCGGGTCGAGCTGGGCGACAAACCTTACGCGACCAAGGATGAAGCGATTCACTACCTCGACTTGCAGCCCGACGGCATGCAGCGTCAGTACGCCAGTTTGCAAGAATGCAAAAGCGTGGTCACCACGCCCTCGGGCGGTCAGGTGCTGCTGGATAAGGGTTTTTACAACATCACTGGGCTGGCTTGGTCGGGCAGGGGCAAGATCAAAAAAGTCGATGTGTCCGTTGACGGTGGACGCAATTGGCGTCAGGCCCGACTTGAAACGCCGGTGCTATCCAAGGCGCTCAGCCGCTTTAACCTTGGCTGGGTTTGGGACGGTAAACCCGCCATCATTCAGAGCCGCGCAACCGATGAAACCGGCTACGTGCAGCCGACCTACAAGCTGCTACGGGAGGTGCGCGGCACGCGCTCGATTTATCACAACAATGCGATTCAGTCATGGCTGGTGCAGGAAAACGGCGAGGTCAAAAATGTTCAACTCTCGTGATGCACTCTTGGTTATTGCTGCGCTGGTTTGCGCCGGTTGGGTTTCCGCGCAAACAGCCAATCCGTACACCGGCATCGGCCGTCTCGCCACGCCCAAAGAAGTGGCGGCTTGGGATATTGATGTGCGGCCTGACTTCAAGGGCTTGCCGGCTGGTGCTGGTTCGGTGACCAAAGGACAAGATGTCTGGGAAAGCAAATGCGCCAGCTGCCACGGTATTTTTGGTGAGTCCAACGAGGTTTTCACGCCGCTGATTGGCGGCACCACGGCCGAGGATGTCAAGACTGGCCGTGTTGCCAAACTGCTGGACCCGACGACGGGCCGCACCATGCTGATGAAGCTGGCGACGGTCTCGACGCTGTGGGACTACATCAACCGCGCCATGCCTTGGAACCAGCCGAAGTCATTGAGTACCGAAGAGGTCTATGCTGTCACGGCCTTCTTGCTCAACCTTGGTGGCGTCATTCCTGAAGACGACGTCTTGTCTGACAAAAACATCGCTGAGGTGCAGGCCCGCATGCCCAACCGCTACGGCATGACAACACAGCACGCGATGTGGCCGGGCAATGAGTTCAACGGCAGCCGTCAGCCGGACGTGCGCAACACGGCCTGCATGAAGAACTGCGCGACAGAACCCAGCGTGGCGTCTTTGTTGCCGGACTTTGCCCGCAATGCCCATGGCAATCTTGCGGACCAAAATCGGGGCATTGGCGCCCAGCATGGTGTCGACACAAGTCGCCCTGAAGGACAGAAGGGTGTTGCTCCCGCCGCTACAATTTCCCCTGCTCCAGTTGTATCTGCTGCGGTGGCCCTCGCCCAAAAGAACAACTGCACGGCTTGCCACGCGGTGGATAAGAAAATTCTGGGGCCCAGTTTTGTCGATATTGCCAAAAAGCACGCCGGGAAAACGGAGTACCTGGCAGGAAAGATAAAGTCTGGCGGGTCGGGAGTTTGGGGGTCTATACCCATGCCGGCCCAGGGCGTGACCGATGCAGATGCCAATGCGATTGCCGCTTGGCTTGCTAAAGGTGCCGGCCGATAAGGGCGGCTAAAGATCTGTTCAATAGACGCTAAGGAACGTCGAAAAGTGTCAGGGATTTCACCGCTGACACGATTTGCTAACTTAACTACCATGCACTTTCATCAGGAGAATCGAATGCAGTCACGCAGACAAACCCTCAAGCAAACCGCTGTGGTCGCTGGCCTTTTGGCTGGGACCGGTTTGTTCCCTCAGTTCGCTTGGGCGTTCAACAAAAGCGCGTTTGAAGCCAAGAGCTTGCAAGACGCCATCAAAGCTTATGGCGGCGGCACATTGACAGAAAGCAAGGATGTCTCCATCACTGCGCCTGACATTGCCGAAAACGGTGCGGTCGTGCCCTTGGCTGTTAGTTGTGCGCTGCCAGGTGTCAAACGATTGCTGTTGCTGGTCGAAAAAAACCCTTCCGCCTTGGTGGCGATGTTCGACGTCACGGACAGCATCGACCCGGCATTTTCAACACGCTCCAAGATGGGGCAATCCTCTGACGTTTATGCGGTGGCCATCATGGCCGACGGCAAAGCGCTGTTCGCTAAAAAAGAAGTCAAGGTCACCCTGGGTGGTTGCGGCGGCTGATTTTCAGACTGTTCACCATTCCTTTCATATTTCAGATTCAGGAGTTACACCATGGCAGATCCGATGCGCATTCGCGCCCAAGCAGCCGCAGGCAAAGCAACCGTTCGCGTGCTGATGGCGCATGAAATGGAAAGCGGTCAGCGCAAAGACCCGGCCGGCAAGACCATACCTGCCTGGTTCATTCAAGAAGTGACTGCCAGTCTCAACGGCAAACAAGTCCTCAACGCCGAATGGGGCCCTGCAGTGGCCAAGAATCCATTTCTTCAGTTTGTTGTCAGAGGCGCTAAGGCGGGTGACAAGATTGTCGTCAACTGGAAAGACAACCGGGGCGACAGCCGCACTGACGAAGCGACAGTTTCTTGATATTTTTCACTATTTGACCTCACGGGGCGCTCATGAAATTTCTTAAATCAGTTCCACTGATCGCCTCGGCGCTGGTCTTGTCTGGCTTGTTGGCCTCTGCGGCTTGGGCGCAAAAGTCCGCCATTGAAGCGATCGAAGAGTACCGCGCCATGATGCAAGACGGTAACCCGGCCGAGCTCTTTGAAGCCAAGGGCGAAGACATCTGGAAGTCACCGCGTGGACCGAAAAAAGTCTCGCTGGCGCAATGTGACTTGGGCAAAGGCCCTGGGGTCGTCAAAGGTGTCTTCGTTGAACTGCCACGCTATTTCGCCGACACACAGCGCATGCAAGACTTGGAGTCGCGGTTGCTGACTTGCATGGAAACACTGCAGGGCTTCAATGCCGCAGAGATCGCCAAGACGCCCTTTGGCAAAGGCGAGCAAGTCAACGTCACCGCATTGGCCACCTGGATCGCTGCTGAGTCGAAGGGGCAGAAATTCAATTTACCGCAAGCCCATGCCCAGGAAAAAGTGTTCTACGAGGTCGGTAAGCGGCTGTTCTTTCAGCGCGCAGGCGCGCATGACTTTGCCTGCGCTTCCTGTCACGGCGTTGACGGCAAGCGGATTCGTTTGCAGGACTTGCCGAACCTGACAAAAAATCCGGGTGATGGCATTGGCTTTGCTGCTTGGCCGGCTTACCGCGTTTCCAACGGCCAGATGTGGGGCATGCAGCAGCGCCTCAACGATTGCTACCGTCAGCAGCGCTTCCCTTACCCCGGTTTTGGCAGTGATGCGACAGTAGCCCTTGGCGTTTATCTCGGTGTGAATGGCAAGGGCGCTGTCTCTGTGGCACCTGCCCTTAAACGCTGATACCGAAAGTCCAACATGAAGACAAAATACAAAATCACGCTGTCTCTTTTGGCCGTGGCGGCCATCACGGTAGGTTGTGCATCGTCGCCTAGTTTTGCCGAACTCGACAAGATCACCAGCGACATCGTCAAAGCGTCTTTTCGAGATGAAGGCATGGTCAAGGCGAGTGTGCTCAATGCCGACGAGACCAACCGCCTGTGCAGCGCCGCCGATGTGGCGGGTCAACCGTTGGACGACAAAACAGCGCGTGCCTTGGAAGCTGCTAACTTCAAGATGATCAAGTGGCCCAGCGATGGCAAGTTTCTGGGTGACTGGCAAGAGGGCGAGAAACTCGCTCAGAGCGGTCGCGGCATGACCTGGACGGACACGGCCGGTGCAGCCAATGGCGGCAATTGCTACAACTGCCACCAGATGAGCAAGGAAGAAATCTCCTTCGGCACCATTGGCCCTAGCTTGTATAACTACGGCAAGCTGCGCGGTGTCACCGACCCGGCCAGCCCAGATGTTAGGCCGATGCTCGAATACACCTGGGGCAAGATTTGGAACTCCAAGGCCTACAACGCTTGCTCCAACATGCCGCGTGCGGGCCATTCCGGCATCTTGACTGAAGGTCAGGTGCGCGACATCGTGGGCTTGTTGCTGGACCCCAAGTCGCCGGTGAATCAGTAACTAGTAACGACGCTTCGTTGAACATTCAAAGTCCGGACACTTCCGGACTTTTTTCAGGCGATGACTTCATTGATTGCGAATTTATGAATTTAACCAAACGCGAGTTGCTTCAGGTCTTGGGTGCGGGCGCTGCCGCTGGCATGGGGCTGGGGACCTACGCTGAGGCTGACGCGGCCACGGCGTCCAACGCTTTGTATGACTTTCCGAAGTTCGGCCAAGTGTCATTTCTGCACATGACCGATTGCCACGCGCAGCTCAAACCGATTTACTTTCGCGAACCCAGCATCAACATCGGTCTGGGTGACATGAAGGGCCAGCTGCCGCACTTGGTGGGTGAGTACTTGTTGCAGGCCACCAAGATCAGGCCCGGTACGGTTGAGGCCCATGCGCTGACGTTTTTGAATTACGAAAACGCCGCCAAACGCTACGGCAAGGTCGGCGGTTTTGCGCACCTCGCCACGCTGGTCAAGCGCATGAAGGCCAGTCGCCCCGGCGCCTTGTTGCTGGACGGCGGTGACACTTGGCAGGGCTCCGGCACCAGCCTCTGGACACAAGGCCAAGACATGGTCGAAGCGGCCAAGTTGCTGGGTGTCGATGTGATGACCGGGCACTGGGAGTTCACGCTGGGCATGGAGCGCGTCAAAGAAATCATTGACAAAGACTTTGCCGGCAAGGTCGACTTTGTGGCGCAGAACGTCAGAACCCAAGACTTTGGTGATCCGGTCTTCAAACCCTATGTGATCCGTGAAATCAATGGCGTGCCCTGCGCCATCATCGGCCAGGCTTTTCCGTACACGCCGATTGCCAATCCGCGCTACATGATGGCGGACTGGGCCTTTGGCATACAAGACGAAAACATGCAGCTGATGGTCAACGAAGCCCGGGCCAAGGGCGCGCAAGTCGTCGTGGTGCTGAGTCACAACGGCATGGACGTTGACCTGAAGATGGCGACCCGCGTCAGCGGCATTGACGCCATTTTGGGAGGCCACACGCACGACGGCATGCCGGTCGCCAGCATTGTGGCCAACAAAGGCGGCAAGACCATCGTCACCAACGCGGGCTCCAACAGCAAATTTCTGGGTGTGTTGGACTTAGAGGTCAAAGACAAAAAGGTGGTGGACTTTCGCTACAAGTTGCTGCCAGTTTTTGCCAACATGCTGCCGGCCGACAAAGCGATGGACGCATTGATCACCAAGGTTCGCGCGCCTTATGAAGTCAAGCTGGCTGAAAAGCTGGCCGTGACCGAGGGCACGCTTTACCGACGCGGCAATTTCAATGGCACTGGCGACCAGTTGCTGATCGATGCCTTGATGGATGTGCAGGGCGCTGAAATCGCTTTTTCTCCTGGTTTCCGCTGGGGCACCACGCTGCTGCCGGGGCAGACCATCACCCGTGAGTGGTTGATGGACATGACCGCGACCACCTATTCCTACGCCACCGTCACAGAAATGACGGGCGAAACCATCAAGACCGTACTCGAAGATGTTGCTGACAATCTTTTC
This sequence comes from Comamonadaceae bacterium, assembly GCA_947450765.1. GTDB lineage: Bacteria > Pseudomonadota > Gammaproteobacteria > Burkholderiales > Burkholderiaceae_C > Polaromonas. The sequence goes on from CANFXC010000006.1 coordinate 32,330, forward strand.
AACCCTGACCCGTATTACCAGCAGGGCGGCGACATGGTTCGGGTTGGCGGCCTGCAGTACAGCTGCAAACCGAGCGCAAGCATGGGCCAGCGCATCGACAACATGCAGCTGAACGGCAAAGCCATCGAGGCCGACAAAAAGTACAAAGTCGCCGGCTGGGCGCCTGTGGCCGAAGAGGCTCGCAGCCAAGGCAACGCAATGGTTTGGGATGTCGTGGAGACTTGGCTCAAAGCCAGCGGCGGCAAGATCGCTCCGCGCCGTTTGAATGCGCCCCAACTCAGCGGTATTGAGCCCAACCCGGGTTATGTCGGCTGATTCAATCTTGGCGGCGGTTTGGCTCATGCGCTTTGCCACGGCTCATCCATGCGTTAGAAAGAATCGAAAAGCTATCGTCAGCCTGATGTTAGCGAGGCGGCACTCAGTCAGTTCTAGAAAGCCCAAACTCATGGTCAAGCGTTCCATTCAAAAAATTCAAGCAGGTACAGCTGAGCCCGATGAGGTGTTCGAGTTGGCCGCCGAAGTTTTTCGAGTGATGTCCGCGCCCATGCGGCTGAAAATTATCAGCAGCTTGTGCCAAGCTGAAAAAAACGTGAGCGAGTTGCTCAGTGAGATCGTCACCACACAGCCGAACATGTCTCAGCACTTGAACACTCTTTATCAAGCCGGGGTTTTGGGCAAACGCCGCGAAGGCGTGCAAATCTTCTACCGCATCATCGACGAGCGTGTGGCCAAGCTGTGCCGGACGGTTTGTACCCAGATTGCGATGGAAGCGGACGCTACAAACGGCTAGTTTGACCTGCCGTGGTCGCTGTCTCGGGCGAAACTGTCAACCTCGTGTCATCGTTCAGTGGCACAATATTGGATGTTTCTGAAGGCCCTTCCTGCCACAGTCGCATCCGCGAATCGGTCCAGCCGTGCTGCGGAAGGTTAATTAACAAGCTTTAACCAGCTAATGTTTCCCAAAGGGAAACGGAGGTCAGCGTTCTCATGAGTTCCAATCCACAGACACCTGCGTCTGCAGCCGCGTCGGTTTACGCCACATACCAAGACAATACCTATCTCTTCGGCGGCAATGCGCCTTATGTCGAAGAGATGTACGAGAACTATCTGGCTAATCCCGGGAGTGTGCCTGACAGCTGGCGCGATTATTTCGATGCCCTTCAGCATGTTCCCGCCGCCGACGGCTCGAACGCCAAAGACGTTCCTCACCAGCCCGTCATCAACGCCTTTGCTGAACGCGCCAAAGCTGGCGGCACCAAAGTCGTCATGGCCAGCGCAGACGCTGAAATGGGCCGCAAGCGTACTGCGGTTCAGCAATTGATCGCTGCGTACCGCAACGTTGGTCAGCGTTGGGCTGATCTGGATCCGTTGAAGCGCACCGACCGTCCGTCCATCCCTGAGCTGGACCCTGCTTTCTATGGTTTCAGCGATGCCGACCAAGAAATCGTCTTCGATACCAGCAACACGTTTTTCGGCAAGAACCGCATGGCCTTGCGCGAACTGCTCAACGCCTTGCGCGAAACCTACTGTGGCACCTTAGGTGCCGAGTACATGTACGCCACCGACCAAGGTGAAAAGCGCTGGTGGCAGCAAAAATTGGAAAGCATTCGCAGCAAGCCCAACTTCACGGCCGAGAAGAAAACACACATTCTTGAGCGTTTGACGGCGGCTGAAGGCCTAGAGCGTTTCCTGCACACCAAGTACGTTGGACAAAAACGCTTCTCACTCGAAGGCGGCGAGAGTTTCATTGCGTCAATGGACGAGCTGATTCAATCTGCCGGCGCCCAAGGGGTGCAAGAAATTGTCATCGGTATGGCTCACCGCGGCCGCTTGAACGTGCTGGTCAACACCATGCGCAAACTGCCTGCAGACCTGTTCGCAGAGTTTGACCACACTGCACCCGAAGACCTGCCATCTGGTGACGTGAAATACCATCAGGGCTTCAGCTCTGATGTGAGCACAGCAGGTGGGCCAGTGCACCTGTCTTTGGCCTTCAACCCATCTCACCTTGAAATCGTCAACCCAGTGGTTGAAGGTTCGGTGCGGGCACGGATGGATCGCCGCGCCGACCCATTGGGCAAGCAAGTGCTGCCGGTGCTGGTGCACGGCGATGCCGCCTTTGGCGGCCAGGGTGTCAATCAAGAGACGTTTGCATTGGCCCAAACCCGTGGTTACTTCACGGGTGGCACGGTGCACATCATCATCAACAACCAGATTGGTTTCACCACCTCTGACCCGCGTGACATGCGTTCCAGCGTGTTCTGCACGGACATCGTGAAGATGGTCGAAGCACCGGTTCTGCATGTCAATGGCGATGATCCTGAGGCCGTCGTTCTGGCGACTCAGTTGGCCCTTGAATACCGGCTGACGTTCCGCAAAGACGTGGTCTTGGACATCGTGTGTTTCCGCAAGTTGGGCCACAACGAGCAAGACACGCCAGCGCTGACGCAGCCGCTGATGTACAAAAAAATCGTCGCGCACCCGGGTACCCGCAAGCTGTTTGCCGACAAACTGGCAACGCAAGGCTTGGGCGACACCTTGGGCGATGACATGGTCAAGTCCTACCGCGCTGCGCTCGACGCGGGCAAGCACATCGGTGAGTCGGTGCTGACCAACTTCAAAACCAAGTACACCGTCGACTGGGCCCCGTTTTTGGGTAAGAAATGGACTGATGCAGGTGATACCTCGATTCCTGCGTCTGAGTGGAAACGCTTGGCTGAAAGAATCACGACGATTCCTGAGTCCGTGTCACCGCACCAACTGGTTAAGAAGGTCTACGACGACCGCGCAGCCATGGGGCGCGGCGACACGCCCGTGGACTGGGGCATGGGTGAGCACATGGCCTTCGCGTCCTTGGTGGCCAGCGGCTACCCGGTGCGTTTGTCGGGTGAAGACAGCGGTCGCGGTACGTTCACACACCGTCACGCGGTGATCCACGATCAAAAACGTGAAAAGTGGGATATTGGCAGCTACGTTGCTTTGCAAAACGTGGCGGAGAATCAAGCCCCTTTTGTGGTCATCGATTCGATCCTGTCCGAAGAAGCGGTGCTTGGTTTTGAGTATGGTTACGCGTCGAACGACCCGAACACCATGGTCATCTGGGAAGCCCAGTTCGGCGACTTCGCCAATGGCGCGCAAGTGGTGATCGACCAGTTCATTGCCTCTGGTGAAGTCAAGTGGGGTCGTGTCAACGGCTTGACACTGATGCTGCCGCACGGCTACGAAGGTCAAGGCCCTGAGCACAGCTCTGCGCGCCTTGAGCGCTTCATGCAGTTGGCGGCAGACACCAACATGCAGATCGTGCAGCCGACCACGGCGAGCCAGATCTTCCACGTGTTGCGTCGTCAGATGGTGCGTGACCTGCGCAAGCCGCTGATCATCTTCACGCCTAAGTCCTTGCTGCGCAACAAGGACGCCACGTCACCGGTGTCCGAGTTCACCAAAGGCAGCTTCCAGACCGTGATTCCAGAGAACAAGGTGCTGAAGGCCGACAAAGTCAAGCGCATCTTGGCTTGCTCCGGCAAGGTCTATTACGACTTGGTGAAAAAGCGCGAAGAGCTGGCCGCCAACGACGTCGCCATCTTGCGTGTGGAGCAACTCTATCCGTTCCCGCACAAGGCATTCGCGGCTGAACTCAAGAAGTACCCGAACGCCACGGAACTGGTCTGGACGCAAGACGAGCCACAAAACCAAGGCGCCTGGTTCTTCGTGCAGCATTACATCCACGAGAACATGGTGGCCGGTCAAAAGCTCGGCTATTCAGGCCGTGCTGCTTCCGCTTCGCCCGCGGTGGGTTATTCGCACTTGCACCAAGAGCAGCAAAAAGCGCTGGTCGAAGGCGCCTTCGGCAAGCTCAAAGGCTTTGTCTTGTCCAAATAAGCTGTCCCCGCAAAAGCTCACTCGCACCTCATTCAGAATCAATTCCCGAAAGATCAAAAATGGCTATCGTTGAAGTCAAAGTTCCGCAGCTGTCCGAATCCGTGGCTGAGGCCACCATGCTGGTGTGGAAAAAGAAAGTCGGCGACGTTGTCGCTGCAGATGAAATCCTGATCGAAATCGAGACCGACAAAGTCGTTCTTGAAGTGCCAGCACCTTCTGCTGGTGTTCTGTCAGAGATCTTGATCGGCGACGGCGCTACCGTGCTGGCTGAGCAGTTGATTGCCCGCATTGACACCGATGGCAAGGTCGCTGCTGCTGCGCCAGCCGCAGCTTCCGCACCAGCTGCTGCCGCTGCACCTGCTGTCGCTGTTGTCGCCGCTCCGGCGTCCAACAGCATGGCCGGCGTGGCCATGCCAGCCGCAGCCAAGCTGATGGCGGACAACAGTCTGGCTGCTGGCTCTGTTTCCGGCACTGGCAAAGATGGTCGCGTCACCAAGGGTGATGTGTTGTCTGCCGTTGCCGGCGGCGTCAAGCCCGCTGCCGCCGTGATTCCGACTGGCGCGCCTAAGTCGTCGCTGCCGCAAGTGGCTACACCGGCTGCCAGCTTGGGCGACCGCCCTGAACAACGCGTGCCGATGAGCCGTTTGCGCGCCCGCGTCGCCGAGCGCTTGTTGCAGTCGCAATCGACCAACGCCATTCTCACGACCTTCAACGAAATCAACATGGCTCCGGTCATGGAGATGCGCAAGAAGTTCCAGGAAAAGTTTGAAAAAGAGCATGGCATCAAGCTCGGCTTCATGAGCTTCTTCGTCAAGGCTGCAGTGCACGCTTTGAAGAAGTACCCAGTCCTGAATGCGTCTGTCGATGGCAATGACATCGTCTACCACGGCTACTTTGACATCGGTATCGCGGTCGGTTCCCCACGTGGTTTGGTCGTGCCTATCTTGCGCAATGCAGACCAAATGAGCTTCGCTGACATCGAGAAGAAAATTGCCGAATACGGTGCCAAGGCACGTGACGGCAAGCTCGGCATCGAAGAGATGACCGGCGGCACCTTCTCCATCAGCAATGGCGGTACCTTCGGTTCCATGTTGTCGACGCCGATCATCAACCCACCCCAGTCGGCTATTTTGGGCGTGCACGCGACCAAAGACCGAGCCGTGGTTGAGAACGGCCAGATCGTTGTTCGCCCGATGAACTACTTCGCCATGTCTTACGACCACCGCATCATCGACGGCCGCGAAGCCGTGTTGGGCCTGGTCGCGATGAAAGAAGCGATGGAAGATCCAGCACGTTTGCTGTTTGACATCTAAAAAATTGTGGGACAGACCAAGAAATGCGAAGCATTTTTGCTCTGTCCCCAACTGACTAAGGAAAATAATGTCCAAAAATTTTGACGTGATCGTTATCGGTGGCGGTCCTGGCGGTTACATCGCTGCGATTCGCGCAGCGCAGCTGGGCTTCAATGTGGCCTGTATCGACGAGTGGAAAAACGCCAAGGGCGGCCCGGCTTTAGGCGGTACTTGTACCAACGTTGGTTGCATTCCTTCAAAGGCGCTGCTGCAGTCTTCAGAGCACTTTGAGCAAGCGGGTCATCATTTTGCTGACCACGGCATCAACGTTTCTGGCTTGAGCCTCGACGTTGCCAAAATGGTGGCCCGCAAGGACACCGTGGTGAAGCAAAACAACGACGGCATCGTCTACCTGTTCAAAAAGAACAAGGTCACTTTTTTCCATGGCCGCGGCTCTTTTGTCGCAGCCAAAGATGGCTTGTACGACATCAAAGTGGCAGGCACGGCTGAAGAAATCATCTCTGGCAAGCACGTGGTCATTGCTACAGGCTCTAACGCACGCGCTTTGCCGGGCACACCGTTTGACGAGGTCAACATCCTCTCCAACGATGGCGCTTTGCGCATCGGTGCAGTGCCGAAAAAACTCGGCCTGATTGGTTCGGGCGTGATCGGCTTGGAGATGGGTTCAGTCTGGCGCCGTCTGGGTGCTGAAGTGACCGTACTCGAAGGCCTGCCGACGTTCCTCGGCGCGGTCGACCAGCAGATTGCCAAGGAAGCCCACAAGGCCTTCGTCAAGCAAGGTTTGAAGATCGAACTCGGCGTCAAAGTCGGCGAGATCAAGTCGGGTAAAAAAGGCGTCTCAGTCGCCTACACCAACGCCAAGGGTGACGCGGTGTCAATCGACGTCGACAAACTCATCATCTCGATCGGCCGCGTGGCCAACACCATCGGTCTTGCCGCTGATGTCGTTGGCTTGTCGCTCGACGAGCGCGGCGCGATCGTCGTCGACGGCGACTGCAAAACCAACCTGCCCAACGTCTGGGCGGTGGGTGATGTGGTGCGCGGCCCGATGCTCGCACACAAGGCAGAAGAAGAGGGCGTTGCCGTGGCGGAGCGCATCGCTGGCCAACACGGCCATGTCAACTTCAACACCATCCCTTGGGTCATCTACACCAACCCTGAAATCGCTTGGGTCGGTCAAACTGAAGAGCAGCTCAAGGCTGCAGGTCGCGCATACAAGGCCGGTACATTCCCGTTCATGGCGAATGGTCGAGCGCGCGCTTTGGGTGACACCACCGGCATGGTCAAAATGCTCGCAGACGCGGTCACTGATGAAATTCTTGGCGTACACATCGTCGGCCCCATGGCCAGCGAATTGATCGCCGAGTGTGTGGTGGCGATGGAGTTTCGCGCCAGCAGTGAAGACATTGCCCGGATTTGTCACGCACATCCGTCGCTCAGCGAAGCTACCAAGGAAGCGGCTTTGGCGGTTGACAAACGCACGCTCAATTTCTGAGCTTGGCCCGCCAACCTAAGCTGTTGCCGGTCCATGCGGCCTATGAGGCAGAGTTGCAGGCGCGTGGCTTCGTCAGCGACCCCGCGCAATTGCGTGCGGTGGCTGCGTTGGAGCGCTGCGCAACCGAATGGGCAGGCTTCAAAGAAAAGCGTTCCAACGCATTCAAGAAGCTGATCAACCGGCCGGCCATTCCGCGTGGTGTTTACATGCACGGCGGCGTTGGTCGGGGTAAAAGCTTCCTGATGGATTGCTTTTACAACGCGGTGCCGCTCAAGCGCAAAACACGGCTGCATTTTCATGAGTTCATGCGTGAAGTGCACCGTGAGCTGCGCGACCTGCAGGGCACGGTGAATCCGCTCGACGAATTGGGGCGTAGGATTTCTCTGCGCTACCGCTTGATCTGCTTTGATGAATTTCACGTGGCAGACATCACGGATGCGATGATCCTGCACCGGTTGCTGGCAGCCTTGTTTGACAACGGCGTGGGTTTTGTCACGACCTCTAATTTTGCGCCTGATGATCTGTACCCGAACGGCTTGCACCGGGACCGCATCCTCCCGGCGATTGCTTTGCTGAAGGCGAATTTGGAAGTGCTGAGTGTCGACAACGGCACCGACTACCGTCGCCGCACGCTAGAGCAACTCAGGCTGTATCTGACGCCGCTGGATGCTGCTGCTGATGCGGAGATGACCGAGACTTTCAACCGCTTGGCTGAAGCGCACGACGAAGACCCGATTTTGCAGATTGAAGCACGGCAGATTCACGCCCGGCGAAAAGCCGGTGGTCTGGTCTGGTTCGACTTTAAAACGCTGTGTGGTGGACCGCGATCCCAAAACGATTACTTGGAACTCGCCAGTCAGTTCCACACTGTGCTGTTGAGCGATGTACCGTACATGCCTGTCAACAAGGCGTCCGAAGCCCGGCGCTTCACTTGGCTGGTCGATGTCTTGTATGACCGCCGCGTCAAACTGATCATGTCGGCGGAAGTGGCACCGGAAGAGCTGTACACAGAAGGCCCACTGGCACATGAATTTCCGCGTACCATTTCACGTTTGAACGAAATGCAATCGGCGGAATTTCTGGCGCTTGAACGCCGGGACGTCGACACAACGCTCACATGAAATTTTTTTGCCTATTGGCGCTTTGCTCAGGGCTGGTTGGCAGTGTCATTGCGCAGCCAAGGGATGATGGTGGGCCGCAGGAGCGTGCCGCCGAGCGATCGCGCATCACAGCAGAAAGGCAAAAGCTTGAGGCTGACTTTAAGGCTGCACAAGCCGTTTGCTTTCGCAAGTTCTTTGCCAATAATTGTCGTGACAAGTTGCTCCCGCCGTATCGTGAGCAATTGGCGGATCTTCGGCGTCAGGAAATTTTGATCAATGAGGTCGAGCGAAAGCTCAGCGCAGCCGATCAGCTGTTGAAGACCGAAGAAAAACTCAGTTTGCAGCGCGAGCAGCAGGCTGAGCAAGCGTTAAAAGTTCAACAAGACGCAGCCACCCAAGCCGAGCGCGCCAAGCAGCGCGAGGTTGATCAGGGAAATACGGCAGAGCAGGCTGCTTCCAATAAGGCCAGCATGGGTACCCGACTAGAGAGTAACCAGAGCAAGGCAGCCGAGTCCGTGAGCAAGCGCGCACAAGCTGCCGCAAACGTGGAAGCAACACGCCTGCGGCAGGAGCAAGCTGCCAAAAATCGGACTGAGCGCGATCAGCGCTTGCGCGAAGACGGTCCGCCGACGGGCAAGTCCCTGCCTGCTTATCCCTGAAGAACCGGCTGCCCACCTTGCTCACCAACCTGCATTCTGTCGAAAGGCGACTCATCGACATGGCCATCGAACATGCGGACCTCGATGCTTTGATCGATTTGATGGCGCATACCCTGCCTGTCGATCAGCTCATGTTCAAACGGTTGAAGAAACGTCGGTTGATGTTGCGTGACAAGATCACGCAGCTTGAATCATCTCTTCGCCCGTCTGAGCCCGCCTGATGGATCTTGAACAGCAAGTCGAGGAGGCTTTTGGGCCCGACGGTGTGCTGTCCCGCGCCGCCGATCAGTTTGTGCCCCGCAGTGGTCAAACCGAGATGGCGTTGGCGGTGGCCCGTGCGATCGAAGGCGCGTACCCGTTGGTGGTCGAGGCCAGCACCGGCGTCGGTAAAACATTTTCTTATTTGGTGCCCGCCTTGCTCAGCGGGGAGCGGGTCTTGCTGTCGACTGCGACCAAAGCCTTGCAAGACCAGCTCTACGGTCGCGATTTACCGCGCCTCGTCGAAGCCTTGGGCGTACCGGTCAGCACGGCATTGCTCAAGGGACGCGGCAGTTACCTGTGCCTGCACCGCATGGAGCAAGCGCGAACAGAGGTCATGCAACCTGAGCGCAGCACGCTGCATGCGTTGGCGCGTATTGAAGAATGGTCGCAGACCACCCGCACCGGAGATTTGGCTGAACTACCGGGTCTGGACGAGCGTTCGCCAGTGATTCCGCTGGTCACTTCGACACGCGAAAACTGCCTTGGTGCCGCTTGTCCGAAGTTCCGGGCCTGTCACGTCAATCTGGCCAGGCGCGAGGCTTTGGCCGCTGACGTGGTGGTCATCAACCACCATTTATTTTTTGCAGATTTGGCTGTGCGTGAGTCGGGTGTGGCCGAGCTACTGCCCACGGTGCGCATTGCGATTTTTGACGAAGCCCATCAGCTCAACGAGACCGGCGTACAGTTTTTGGGCAAAAACATCAGCACCGGCCAGTTGCTGGATTTTTGTCGCGACTTGCTGGGCACGGGCCTGCAAATGGCGCGCGGCTTGGTCGACTGGCAAGCGCTTGCCGGCAAGGCCGAGCGCGCTGCCCGGGAGCTGCGCCTGTGTGTCGGCAAAGCCTATCCGGGAACCAAGCTGCGCTGGACTGACGCTTGCCCCGAAACAGTGGATCCTGATGCTTGGGTGCTAGCGTTAGAGCAAATGGCAGATGCTTGCTCGGCGGCCGCTGAAGCACTCGACACGGTGAGTGAAATTGCGCCTGATTTCTTGAGGCTGCTAGAGCGGGCCGTTGAGTTTGGCGAACGCCTGCGGCATTTCGCCGGGCCATGCCAGACCGGTTCGGTGCGCTGGCTGGAGGTAGGCGCGCAACTGCGCTTGATTGAGTCGCCGCTCGACATCGCACAAGCAGTTCAGGCCAAGGTGCTCGGCAGCAACCCGGAGGCCGCGAAGACTTGGATTTTTACCTCAGCCACGCTCGGTGATGATGACAAATTGAGCTGGTTCACGAAGCCTTGTGGACTGGCTGGTGCTCAGCTCTTGCGGGTCGGTAGCCCGTTTGACTACGCGACGCAGGCCGCGGTTTATGTGCCGCGTGATTTTCCGAAACCTAGCGAGGCTGCTCACATGACCCGCGTCGCACTTTCAGCGGCGTTGTGGGCTTCACGCCTAGGCGGCCGGACGATGGTGCTGACCACGACCTTGCGGGCTTTGCGCGGCATCGCCGATATTCTGCGTGAGACTTTTGAGGCTTCAGGTGAACTGGAAGTACTGGTGCAGGGGGCCCTGCCCAAGCGTGTCCTGATCGACCGCTTTCGCCAAGGTCGCTCTAACGGTGGAGCCGGATGCATTTTGGTTGCATCCGCTTCTTTTTGGGAAGGCATTGACGTGCCGGGTGATGCCTTGCAGCTGGTCATCATTGACAAGCTGCCTTTCCCTCCACCCAATGATCCAATGGCTGAAGCTCGGTCAAAGCACATTGAGTCCGAAGGCCGCAGCGCGTTCAATGATTACTTCTTACCCGAGGCTGCGGTAGCCCTCAAGCAGGGTGCCGGACGCCTGATTCGGCGTGAAACCGATCAAGGTGTGCTGGTGGTGTGTGACACCCGCTTGGTGGCGATGGGCTACGGAAAGCGCTTGCTGAAAGCCTTGCCACCCATGCAAAGATTGACGACTGAAGAGGAGTTGCTGGAACGCCTCGACATGCTCACCAAAATTTGTACCACGCCCCCTGTTTAGCTTTGGTGTCGTTGCGTGTGAAAGCACTGTCTGGGTAGCTTTTTTGCATCACACGGAGAGTGTCATCGCGCAGTTGAGTCATGCCCAAGGCGTCATAAGAGCGGTAAATAAGCGAAAGCGCTTCTTCAATGGCGGGTACATCACGGTACGATGTGAGGGCACTTTGTGCCCGATTGATGGTTGCAAGATAAGCGCCACGACTGAAATAATATCGAGCGACGTGCACTTCAGACTCGGCCAGCGAGTTGACGATGTAAGTCATGCGCAGACGCGCATCGGGCGTGTATTTTGAATCAGGAAAACGCGCTGCCAGTTCCTTGAACGCCTCGAAGGATTCTTTGGCGGCTTTTTGGTCACGCTCTGAAAGATCTTGGCGAATCCAAGAACTGAAAAGACCGAGGTTGTCATTGAAATTGACGAGGCCCTTTAAATACAGCGCGTAGTCTAGGGCTGAGCTGGCGGGGTGTAGCCGCACGAAACGGTCAAGCGTTGCAATGGCTTTGACTTGGTCGCCGTTTTTATACTGTGTATAAGCTTTTTCAAGTTCTGCCTGCTGGGCCAAGGGTGTTCCAGCGGCACGGCCTTCGAGCTTTTCGTACAAGCCAATGGCTTTTTCATAGGCTCCGGAGCTGGCTTCGTCTTTCGCTTCCGAGTAAATTTTGTTGGGACTCCATGTCGCTGTGGGGTCGACAGGGGTTGAGGCGCACCCAACAATCAAGCCGCCGAGAATTAAAACAGCGGTTGCGGTGCGAGTCGTGGCTTGTAGCGCCGATAATTTGAACAACATCGTGATCGACTCTCTAATGACTGTTTCTGAACATAGCCCAATAATTATATCGAGCGCCTCTTTGATCGCTAACGCTTCTGATGACTCCATAGAGGAGGCAGACAGCGTCGTTGAGGTCGAATTGCGTGAGGCGGCCGCACCGATTTCTGCACACGGCGAGCGGCTGGACCGAGCTTTGGCTGGAATTGTGCCCGAGTTCTCGCGCACTTATCTTCAACAACTCATTGAGTCCGGCGCAGTTCGCTTAAAAAACCAAGTCATCACCAAGACCTCGGCCAAGGTCAAGGCCGGTGATTTGTTGCAAATTGAACTGCGGCCGACCCCCCAGAGCCAAGCCTTCAAGCCTGAGGTCATGGACTTGGACGTTGTTTTCGAAGACGATTATTTGATGGTGATCAACAAGCCTGCAGGCTTGGTTGTGCACCCGGCACCGGGCAACTGGAGCGGTACTCTATTGAATGGCTTGCTCGGCCGCGATGAGGCGATGCGTTTTTTACCGCGCGCCGGTATCGTGCACCGGCTCGACAAAGACACCAGCGGCTTGATGGTTGTGGCTAAAACCCGTGAAGCCATGGATCGGTTGGTCGAGATGATTGCTGCTCGCCATGTCAACCGCGACTATCTGGCGGTAGGCCAGAAAGAGTGGCTAGGGTCGCGGCAACAGCAGGTGGCGCTGCCGATCGGACGCGACCCGCGCAACCGTTTGCGCATGGCGGTGGTCGATCTTGAACGTAACTCTGGCAAAACAGCCATGACGGATATCTCATTGATCGATAACCAAGACGATTTTTGCCTCGTGCGATGCAAGCTTTATACCGGCCGCACGCATCAGATCCGCGTTCACATGGCCGCATTGGGTCATCCGCTGGTCTCTGATGCCCTGTACGGCGGTGAGCCTGCTGCTGGACTCACACGGCAGGCCTTGCATGCCCGTCGTCTGGGTTTTGAGCACCCCGTGAGTGGCGAGGCCATGACTTTTATTTCCCCGGTGCCGGCCGACTTAGAAGCCGCCATGGCTGAGTTGGGGCTCAGTTACAATGGAAAACTGTAGTCTCAACGACTTGCCAGCGTTACGCTCACCGGATGGTTTCCCGCCAACCTGAACCTCTCGTCTCTGTGCCCCCGCCTCGTTTAAAACTAGGCCAGCCTCACCCGGCTCTTTTACGGATTTGAAAAATCATGAATACGATGGATGCAAAGCGCGTCCTCGAAACGGCATTGATCTGCGCTCCGCAACCATTGCATGTGCGCGAGATGGAGGTGCTCTTCGATGGTGCGCTGTCAGCCGACACTCTGAAACGCCTGTTGCAGCAGTTGCAGGACGATTGGGCCGGTCGAGGCGTTGAATTGATCCATGTGGCCAGTGGCTGGCGTTTTCAAAGTCGCCCGGAGATGCGTGAATTCCTAGACCGGTTGCACCCTGAAAAGCCGCCCAAGTACACCCGCGCGGCGCTAGAGACATTGGCGATCATTGCCTACCGTCAGCCCGTGACACGCGGCGACATGGAAGATATTCGGGGCGTGACGATCAACAGCCTGTTGCTCAAGCAGTTGGAGGACAGAGGTTGGGTCGAGGTGATTGGCCATCGTGAAACTGTCGGTCGGCCTGGGCTTTACGCGACCACCCGGCAGTTTCTGGATGATCTTGGGGTCGAGTCGCTCGACCAATTACCTGCCATGAACAGCTCCGAAGGTGAGGCTGCCATGTTGGAGCAGATCGAGTTTGGCCTGTCGGAGCCGGCACCGATTGCTGAGTCTTTGGTGGTGCCCGTAGAGATCGAGGCCGTGATGGAGGTCGAAGCTGAGTTCGATATAAAAGCTGAGATCGACATAGAGATTGAGACCGGGACAGAGTCAAAGACTGAGACGCAGACGACGCCCGAAGACCCTGACAAGCCAACCCGCGAAAACACATGAACCCATCAGACATCCCCGTTCCCGCCACCGACTTGTCTACCCAGCCGGTTGTTGACGTCATCACGCCAGAAGTGCAGGACGCCGCAAAGCAGCCGCCAGCACATCGGCCGCAGGTCGCTGCAACTCGCGACTCAGCCTACCAGTTCGAAGATGTGGTGACCGGCCAATTCGACGCTGACGAAGAAGATGTCGCCGTCGTTTTGTCCAAGCGAGTGTTGTCTGCACAGCCGGAAAGCCCGAAGCTGCACAAGGTGCTGGCGCAGGCCGGTTTGGGTTCGCGCCTGGAGATGGAGCAACTCATTTTGGAAGGACGAATTTCTGTCAACGCCGAACCGGCTCACGTCGGTCAGCGCATCCAGTTTGGCGACACAGTCAAGGTCAACGGCAAGCCGGTTCGTGTGCGTATCGACCCGCCGCCAGCCCGTGTGATCGCCTATCACAAGCCTGCTGGCGAGGTTGTCACCCACGACGACCCGCAAAACCGGCCTACCGTTTTTCGGCGTTTGCCCAAGCTCTACCAAGGTAAGTGGCAGTCTGTCGGTCGGCTTGATCTGAACACCGAGGGCTTGTTGTTGTTGACGAGTTCCGGGGAGCTCGCCAACCAATTGATGCATCCGCGTTTTGGTTTGGAGCGTGAATACGCCGTTCGTGTGCTGGGTGCACTGAACAATGAAGAGAAAAAACGCTTGTTAGAGGGCGTGCAGCTTGACGACGGCATGGCTCAGTTCGGCACGATTGAAGCCGGCGGCGGCGAGGGCGCTAACTGCTGGTACAAGGTCACGATTTCTGAAGGCCGCAACCGCGAAGTGCGCCGCATGTTTGAAGCTGTCGGCCACGCCGTCAGCCGTTTGATTCGCATTCGTTATGGCGCGGTTATGCTGCCGCGCGGCCTCAAGCGCGGCGCCTTCGTCGAACTCGATGAAAATGACATTGCAGCGCTGACGAATGCGGTGAGTCGATCTGAATCGCGCGGCGATCCACGACCACCGCGTCAAGCGGACGGGGCGCCTGGCAATGGCCGCACAGGTCGTGGTCCGCGGCAAGAGCGTTCACGCGGCAATCGGGGTGCGCCCGTGCAGCGTCAGCCTGGCGATGCGCAGCGGGAAGACGCGCCAGAGCCCTACGATTTGCAGCCGCCACCACAGCGGCAAGATGCTGGTCGTGGGAGAGGCCCTGGCTCCGGTGGTCGTGGCCCCGGCCCAGGTGGCCCGCGCGGAGGTCCGCGTCAGGGTGGCTTCGGCGGTGGTGGCAATGCAGGCAGGCAAGGTCAGCAACGCGGTGGCGATCGTTCGGCCCGGTCTGACAACCCACCAGGTGGTTCGCAGCCAGACCCGATGAAAACGTCGTTTGGCTACATCGGTGCCGACACATTCACTAGGCAACGCCAAGCGCAGGGCCAAGGTCAGCGTCGTGGCGGTAGCGGAGGCGGCGGTGGTTATAGCGGCGGAGGTGGTGGTGGGGGTGGTTATGGCGGCGGTGGCGGCACCGGTGGTCCACGCCGTGGTGGTGGTGGCGGTAATCGAGGCGGCAGTGGCGGAGGCGGTGGCCGAAGCGGGAATCGCTGAACATGACGCTGAACTTCAAGGTCTTTCAGCCCACCCTTGCGTACACATAACTGGTGCGCTCAGGTTAAACTCTAGGGCTTTGTTCATTCAGAACATTCACTCGAAAATTCAAAAGTTAAGGATTCCTCATGGCTATCGAACGTACTCTCTCCATCATCAAGCCTGACGCTGTCGCTAAGAACGTCATTGGTCAGATCTACGCCCGTTTCGAAGCTGCTGGCTTGAAAATTGTGGCTGCCAAGTTTGTGCATCTGTCACGCGGCGAGGCCGAAGCTTTCTACGGCGTGCACCGCGAGCGTCCTTTCTTCAAAGATCTGGTTGATTTCATGGTCTCCGGCCCAGTGATGATCCAAGCTCTCGAAGGCGAAAACGCTGTCCTGAAGCACCGTGATCTGTTGGGTGCTACTGACCCAAAGAAAGCCGCTCCAGGCACCATTCGCGCTGACTTCGCTGAGAGCATTGATGCCAACGCCGTTCACGGTTCTGACGCTGTTGAAACCGCGCAAGTCGAGATCAGCTTCTTCTTCGCAGGCATGAACATTTACGCACGCTGATATGTCGGCCCCACAGCTTCAGTGCCCGTTGCCGGGTCGTTGCTGGCTTGGGGCCTCTTTTCGTGGGTGGCAGGTTCGGCCTTTCGGCGCGGGTCATTTCCAGTGCATAAAGGCGACCCTGTCATGACCACCAATCTTCTCGACTTTGACCTTGATGGCTTGGCCGCATTTTGCGAGCAACTCGGAGAAAAGCGTTTCCGCGCGACCCAGCTGTTCCGTTGGATTCATCAGCGCGGCGCGACTGACTTTGAACAGATGACGGATCTGGCTAAGTCACTGCGCAGCAAGCTCGCTGGCAAGGCCCACATTCAGGCTCTCACCGTGCTGTCGCGGCATGACTCTGCTGATGGCACGATCAAGTGGTTGTTCGACGTCGGTGCCGGCGATGTCATTGAGACCGTCTTCATTCCTGAGGCTGACCGCGGCACTTTGTGCATTTCATCCCAAGCCGGTTGCGCCGTGGGTTGTCGTTTTTGCTCAACCGGTCATCAAGGCTTCAGTCGCAACCTCAGCACCGCCGAAATCACGGCGCAGCTTTGGTTTGCCGAGCATTTCCTGCGCCAGCATTTAGGTAAGCAAGAACGCGTCATCTCCAACGTGGTGATGATGGGCATGGGTGAACCGCTGCAAAATTACGCGCAGTTGCTGCCAGCCTTGCGCGTCATGCTCGACGACCACGCTTACGGCCTTTCGCGCCGCCGCGTCACGGTCTCTACCTCTGGCGTGGTGCCGATGATCGACCGTCTCGGGCAAGACTGCCCAGTCGCACTGGCTGTCTCACTGCATGCGCCAGACGACACTTTGCGTGACAACCTGGTGCCGCTGAACCGCAAATACCCGATTGCCGAGTTGCTGCAAGCCTGCGCCCGTTACCAAGCCTTTGCGCCGCGCGACTTCATCACCTTTGAATATTGCATGCTCGACGGCGTGAACGACCAGCCAGAGCATGCGCGCCAGTTGGTCGCGTTGATGCGCAAGCACGCGGTGGACGGGCTGTCGTGCAAGTTCAACTTGATTCCTTTCAATCCGTTCCCGGCTTCGGGCTTGACGCGCTCGGCGATGCCGCAAGTGCTGGCATTTGCCAAAATCTTGCTGGATGCCGGTATCGTGACAACCGTGCGAAAAACCCGTGGCGATGACATTGACGCTGCTTGCGGGCAACTCGCGGGCGACGTGCAAGACCGCACCGATGTGCAAAAGCGCATGGCGACACAGCGTCAAGGCATGTTGGCGGGGATCAAGGTCGTTGTAGCACCGGTCAACCAGTCATGAAGCTGAATGCCACGCTCACCCGCGGACTTGTCTGCTCGTTGGCTGTGTGGCTGTCCGGCTGTGCGCAAGGAATCGCCGGGCTCGATGCGTCTAGCCGCCCGCAAGTCCTTGCAGATATTCAGACCGAATCTGACGAAACGCCCAACCAGCGACGGGCGCGCATTCGGCTTGAGCTTGCTACGGCTTACTTTCAGCAAGGCCAGACGCATGTTGCGCTGGATGAGATCAAGCAGGCGATTGCCATCGACCCTAGGTATGGGGATGCCTACAACCTGCGTGGTCTGGTGTACCTGCGTCTGAACGACTTGCCGCTGGCTTCGGACAGTTTTCAACGCGCATTGGCGCTGAATCCTCATGATGCGGACGCTGCACACAATTACGCTTGGTTGCTGTGTCAACATTCTCAATACGATGCCTCGCTCAAGTATTTTGCTCGGGCGATTGCCAACCCGACTTACGCTACTCCAGCGAAAAGCTGGATGGCGCAAGGATTGTGTCAGTTGCGTTCAGGGCAAACTGACGATGCAAAGATCAGTCTGACCCGATCGTATGGGTTGGATGCCGCTCATCCAGTGACCGCTTATAACTTGGCTCTTTTGTTGTTTGAGCGTGGAGAAATTCAACCTGCGCAGCCTTACGTGCGCCAGCTGAACGACGGTCCTTTGGCCAATGCAGAGTCCTTGTGGCTGGGTATCAAAATTGAGCGACAACTGAACAATCCGGATGCAGTTGCTGCGCTGGTCGGTCAACTTCGTGGTCGTTTTGCACAATCTCGCGAGTCGATCGCGTATGAAAAAGGGGCTTTTCATGATTGAAGACAGTGTTCAAATGACGGATCAAAACCCAGTGCCGGTCGTGGCTCCGCCTGAACTCACTGCCGGAGCGCTGATCCGCCGCGCACGCGAGGCCTCAGGCTTGCACATCGCAGCTTTGGCGGTTTCATTGAAGGTACCTGTCAAGCGGCTCGAGGCCTTGGAGGCTGATCGTTTTGATCTCTTAACCGATGCCGTATTTGTGAGAGCGTTGGCCGCCAGTGTGTGCCGCAACCTGAAGGTGGATCCAACGGAGATCCTTGGGCTTTTACCCAGCCAGCAGACACCTCGTGTTGATCAGCGAATTGAGGGTCGACGCGCCATTGAAGGTGCAACGATATCGAGTCAGAAATCGAACTTTTTAAGCACGGTTTCACGACCTTCCATGGCTGCTGGATTGCTGCTGGTATTGGGCGCACTGGTGTTGGTTTTGTTACCCCCACTTGATTATTTCCTGCCTAAAACCGACGTGGTCGAGGGGGAAGCCACGGGCACACCGCCGCTGCCTGTGATGGCTGTTGAGCCGACGGCTCCAGGTCCAGTGGCTGTAGTCCCTGCGGCTGCAGAAATCGTGGCCAATGCGAACTCGCCGGCAACCGCTTCCGGTCCTGTGCTTTCGGCCGCTGAGGGCGTTCAAATCGGAACACCGTCAGCCACTGGCATTGTGGTCTTTCGGCCGACGGCTGAATCTTGGGTCGAAGTGACCGACGCTAAAGGCGTGGTTTTGTTGCGCCGCAAGTTAGTCGCTGGCGAAGTGGCCGGGGCATCAGGTGCGCTGCCGTTGAACGCTATCGTGGGTCGGGCTGATGTGACCCAAGTTCAGATTCGCGGGCAGGCGTTTGACCTGACGCCCATCTCCCGCGACAACGTCGCTCGTTTTGAGGTGAAATAAAAGTGCACCCTTGCCTCCCGATTGAATCCGCCGAGCCCCTGGCCCGTCGCT
Organism: Comamonadaceae bacterium; assembly: GCA_947450765.1. GTDB lineage: Bacteria > Pseudomonadota > Gammaproteobacteria > Burkholderiales > Burkholderiaceae_C > Polaromonas. Next base: position 50,847 of record CANFXC010000006.1, read on the forward strand.
CTGCCCAGGCCCGCGTGGTCTGGGGTTCGCGCGTGGTCACCGTGGGCGGTGATGCGCCGGTGCGTGTGCAGTCGATGACCAACACTGACACCGTTGATGTCATCGGTACCGCTATTCAGATCAAGGAACTCGCAGTGGCGGGCTCTGAAATGGTCCGTATCACGGTCAACACGCCTGAGGCGGCCGAGGCCGTGCCGCATGTTCGCGATCAACTCGACCGCATGGGCATTGACGTCCCCCTGATTGGTGACTTTCACTTCAATGGCCACCGGCTGTTGACGGATTACCCGGCTTGCGCTGAAGCGTTGTCCAAGTACCGCATCAACCCCGGCAATGTCGGCAAGGGCAACAAACACGACAAGCAGTTTGGCCAAATGATTGAAGCGGCTGTGCGCTGGAACAAACCCGTGCGCATTGGTGTCAACTGGGGCAGCCTTGACCAAGAGTTGTTGGCCAGTCTGATGGACCTGAACAGCACTCGAAGCAACCCGTGGGATGCCAAGCAGGTGATGTACGAAGCGCTCATCACGTCGGCGCTTGATTCCGCCGCACTGGCCCAACAAATGGGCATGGCGCATGAGCAAATTATTCTGTCCTGCAAGGTCAGCGGTGTGCAAGACCTGATCTCGGTCTACCGCGAGCTGTCCAAGCGTACGCAGCATGCTTTGCATTTGGGGTTGACCGAGGCCGGCATGGGCACCAAAGGCACGGTGGCGTCGGCTGCGGTGCTGGGTATCTTGCTGCAAGAAGGCATTGGCGACACGATTCGCGTCTCGCTGACGCCGCAACCCGGTGAGTCGCGCACGCAAGAGGTGTTGATCGCGTCGGAGATTTTGCAGGCGTTGGGTCTGCGCAGTTTTGTCCCGAGCGTGACCGCTTGCCCGGGCTGCGGGCGCACCACGAGTGACACCTTCCAAGTGCTGGCGAAGCAGATTGACGACTTTCTGCGTGGCCAAATGCCGGTCTGGCGCGAGCAATACCCCGGCGTTGAAAAACTCAAAGTGGCGGTCATGGGCTGCATCGTCAACGGTCCCGGCGAAAGCAAGCATGCCGACCTCGGCATCAGTCTGCCGGGCTCTGGTGAAGCACCTGCAGCGCCGGTCTTTATTGATGGCGAAAAGCGCATGACACTGCGCGGCGACCGCATCGCCGAAGAGTTCCAAGTCATCGTCGAAAACTACATTGAAAATCGCTTCGGTCGCAGCTCTGCGACGACCGAAGCCGCATAAAAAACATGGCTGAAAAACTGCTTGCCGTCAAAGGCATGAACGACATATTGCCGCCTGAATCGGCGCGCTGGGAATGGTTAGAGGGAAAAGTCCGGGACCTGATGACGCGCTACGCCTATCGCAACATTCGCACGCCGATTTTGGAGCACACGCAACTCTTTGTGCGCGGCATTGGCGAGGTCACGGACATTGTCGAAAAGGAGATGTACTCTTTTGAAGACCGCTCCGACAAAAACGGTGACCACGCCTTTCTGACCATGCGACCTGAGAACACCGCCAGCGTGGTGCGTGCTGTGACCGAACACAACTTGCTGTACGAAGGCGGTAAACGGCTTTACTACATGGGCCCGATGTTTCGGCGCGAGCGTCCGCAGCGCGGTCGTTATCGGCAGTTTCATCAAATCGGTGCCGAGGCTTTAGGTTTTGGTGGCCCGGAAGTCGATGCTGAACTGATCTTGCTGGCTGCCGCACTCTGGAAAGAAATAGGCATCACCGATTGGCGACTGGAGATCAATAGCCTCGGTCAGCCAGACGAGAGGGCGCTGCACCGGACGCAGCTGATCGCTCACTTTGAGCAGCACGCCGACATGCTCGACGAAGATGCGCGCCGCCGACTGCACAGCAATCCTCTGCGGATTCTGGACACTAAAAATCCGGCCATGAAAGCCGTGGTCGAGAGCGCTCCGCGCCTGATCGACTTTCTGGGCGCTGCGTCACTGGCCCACTTTGAGGCACTCAAAGCTATTCTTGACGCCAATGGCGTGCCGTGGACGCTGAACCACCGGCTGGTGCGCGGGCTCGACTATTACAACCTGACGGTGTTCGAGTTCGTCACAGACCAGTTGGGCGCGCAAGGTACGTTGTGCGCGGGTGGGCGTTATGACTACCTGATCGAGCAAATCGGCGGCAAAGCCGCTCCGGCCGTGGGTTGGGCGCTGGGTGTTGAGCGCGTGCTGGAGTTGGTCCGCGAGAGTGGTCAAGCCGTGCCGGTCTTGGTGCCTGACGCTTATGCAATCGTCCCGGACGCTGCGGCTGTGCCGGTGGTTTTGCAGACCCTGCAAGTGCTTCGATCGCAAGGCGTGAGCGTGCAAATGCACGCCAGCGGTGGATCCGGTGCAGACGGCATGGGCAGCATGAAGTCGCAATTCAAAAAAGCCGACGCCAGTGGCGCCCGCTTCGCTCTGATCTTTGGCGAGACTGAACTGGCCAGCGGCTGCGTGGCGGTCAAGCCCCTGCGCGCAGGGAAGGGCGATGCTGCGCTCGAGCAATCCTTGTGCAAACTCGACGAAGCCGCCTCCTGGGCGGCGATCCTGCGCGGTTGAACAAGCCCCGGCCTCTACAATCCATCTTTCTTTCGGCATCGTGAACAAGACCCATGGCAAAACATCTGGACCTCGAAGAGCAGGAACAACTCGCTGAGTTGAAGCATTTCTGGAAGCGCTACGGCAACGCCATTTCTTGGGCTTTGATCGTCATCTTCGGCGCTGTGGCCGCTTGGAATGGCTACCACTACTGGCAGCGCAGTCAAGCTGCGCAAGCCGCTGTCATGTATGACGAAGTGGAGCGGGCTGCGGTAGCGGGCGACATGCCCAAACTGGATCGCTCATTGGCAGACATGCAAGAGCGCTACGGCCGCACCGCCTACGCGGAGCAGGCCGCGTTGTTGGCGGCACGGGTTTATTACGACAAAGGAAATCTCGATGCGTCCAAGGGCGCGTTGGGCTGGGTCGCAACCAAGGCGTCTGACGAGGGTTATCAAAGCATTGCCAAATTGCGGCTGTCTGGCATCTTGCTGGAAGCCAAAAATTACGACGCTGCGCTGCAGCAGGTTTCAGGCACCATGCCCAAGGCATTTGCCGCGCTGGCGGCTGATCGACGCGGTGACATTTTTGCGGCGCAGGACAAAAAAGCAGAAGCTAAGGCGGACTATCTGACGGCTTATAAGGAATTTGACGAGCGCTCTGAATACCGCCGCCTGGTCGAAGTCAAGCTCAATGCCTTGGGTGTTGATCCTGTGGGCGCTTCCAAAGCGGTATCAGCCAGCTTAGCGCCGGTCAGCGAGTCTCAAAAATGAAACGGATTAACTTGTCGTTATTCTCAAGCGCTTTGGAATTTGCACGCTGCCGCAGTTGGCGTCTACCCGTTACCGGATTGGCCTTGGTCTTGTTAGCGGCTTGCTCCGGTGGTGCCAACAAACCCAAGCCTGCTGAACTCAAATCAGTCGCGCCTGTGCTTGCTGTTCAGCAAATGTGGAGCGCGCGCCTGGGGTCGGTCAACTTTCCCATGACGCTCAGCGTCTCCGGTACTACATTGTTTGCGGCAGCGAGCGACGGTGTTGTGGCCGCACTTGATGCCCGCACGGGACGTGACATCTGGCGTTTGAATCTGGCTACGCCATTGGCCGCTGGCGTCGGTAGTGATGGACGGATTGCAGCGGTTGTTACGCAGAACAATGAGTTAGTGGCCGTGTCCGAAGGACGCGAAATTTGGCGAGAAAAGTTATCCGCGCAGGCGTATACAGCGCCATTCGTCGCGGGTGGGCGCATCTTTTTACTGACAGCAGACCGAGCCATTCACGCCTTTGATGGCAACAGTGGCCGCAAGCTCTGGATGCAGCAGCGTCCGAACGAGCCACTGGTTCTGCGTCAGGCGGGCGTTTTGCTGGCCGTTGGAGACACTTTGGTGGCCGGGCTGGCGGGTCGCCTGACGGGTTTGAACCCTGCCAATGGCGGTATTCGCTGGGAAGTCCCCATTGCCTCGCCGCGCGGCATCAATGATGTTGAGCGTCTGGTTGACCTGGTCGGCCCTGTGAGCCGCTTGAATGATGTGGTTTGTGTGCGAGCCTTTCAGGCCAGCGTTGGCTGTGTGAATGCTGAACGAGGTGTTGTGCAATGGACGAAGCCTGCTGATGGCAGCGTCGGCCTGGATGGCGATGAGCGCTTGGTCTTTGCTGTGGAGTCGGATGGCAAGGTTGTCACGTGGAAGCGTGCTGACGGCGAGAGCGGCTGGACTAGTGAGCAATTGCGCTTTCGTGGTTTAACGGCGCCCCGCGTCGTGGGTCGCTCGATTGCGATTGGTGACGCTTCCGGCTTCGTGCATTTGTTGTCTCGGGAAGACGGCACACTTTTGAACCGCCTGACGACCGATGGTTCTGCCGTCGTCGTAACGCCGACTTTGGTCGGCGAGACGCTGGTGGTGGTCACTCGCTCCGGCACTATTTTCGGCTTTCAGCCGCAATAAACAGGCTCTCCTGTAGAGCCCGTCTGAAGATTTTGATGAAACCTGTAATCGCCCTGGTGGGCCGCCCGAATGTGGGCAAATCGACGATTTTTAACCGCCTGACCAAATCGCGGGATGCGATTGTGGCCGACTTTGCCGGCCTCACGCGGGACCGTCACTATGGCAATGGCCAATTGGGTTCGCAGGAATACATCGTCATCGACACCGGTGGTTTTGAGCCCGATGCGGCTTCCGGTATCTACAAAGAAATGGCCAAGCAGACGCGTCAAGCGGTGGCCGAAGCGGACGTCGTTATTTTCGTGGTCGATGCGCGTGCCGGTTTGAACGCCCAAGACTACGACATCGCCAAATACCTGCGCAAGCTGGGCATCCCCACGCTGCTAGCCGCCAACAAGGCTGAAGGCATGCAAGAGGGCGGTGTGCAGCTGTCCGAGTTCTTTGAGCTGGGCTTGGGCGAAGTGCTGGCGGTCTCGGCCTCACACGGCCAAGGCATGCGGATGCTGATCGACATGGCGCTGGAGCCGCTCAAGCTGCCAGAGTCGGACGAGAACGCCGAACCCGAAGACCCGACCGTCATCAAGCTCGCAGTCGCCGGACGCCCGAACGTCGGCAAATCGACGCTGATCAACACCTGGTTGGGTGAAGAGCGGCTGGTGGCTTTTGACATGCCGGGCACCACCCGCGATGCGATTTCGGTGCCTTTTGAACGTGCGGGTCAAAAATTCGAATTGATTGATACCGCCGGATTACGCCGTAAAGGCAAGGTTTTTGAGGCGATCGAAAAGTTCTCCGTCGTCAAGACATTGCAAGCCATCGAGAATTCGAATGTCGTCCTGCTGCTGCTCGACGCCACGCAAGGCGTGACCGACCAGGACGCGCACATCGCTGGTTACATTCTGGAGTCGGGCCGTGCTGTGGTCTTGGCCATCAACAAATGGGACGCAGTCGACAGCTACCAGCGCGAAACGCTGGAGCGCTCAATTGAAACGCGTCTGGGCTTTCTCAAATTTGCCTCGATTCACCGCATCTCAGCTATCAAACGCCAAGGTCTGGCACCTGTCTGGAAGTCCATCATCCAGGCTCATGCATCGGCCAACCGCAAGATGTCCACGCCAGTCCTCACGCGTTTGCTGCTTGAAGCCGTGCAGTTCCAGCAGCCGCAGCGTTCTGGCATGTTCCGTCCCAAGATGCGCTATGCGCACCAAGGCGGCATGAACCCACCGATCATCATCATTCACGGCAACTCTTTGGAGCATGTCAGCGAGTCCTATAAGCGCTATCTGGAAGGGCGATTCCGTAAGGAATTCGATCTGGTCGGTACGCCGATGCGGATTCAGATGAAGACATCAACAAACCCCTTCACCGACAAAGATTCGGACTAGGACTACAGGTTATCCCTGTAGTGCTGTGGTAAGGTTAAGAGTCTTAAACAACTACTCTAGAACACGGAGAATATCGTGAGCAATAACAACAACAAAGGTCAGCTGTTGCAGGACCCCTTCCTCAACACTTTGCGTCGTGAGCATGTCCCGGTGTCGATTTATCTCGTCAACGGTATCAAGCTGCAAGGGCAGATCGAGTCTTTTGACCAGTACGTCGTGTTGCTCCGCAACACCGTCACGCAGATGGTCTATAAGCACGCCATCTCAACCATCGTCCCCGGACGTGCCGTCAATTTTGCCACGGCCGAATCCGAAGAAGGTCCAGCAAGCTGAGTTCCGTGGACACCCGTCCCGCAGCTTCCACGTCTGTCCTTCTGGTTGGAGTTGACTTTGGGCATGCCAATTTTGACGACAAACTTGAAGAACTAGGGCTTCTGGCGCAAACAGCGGGTCTCGTGCCAGTTGAGCGCATGACCTGTAAACGAAAAGCGCCTGATGCGGCACTTTTCGTGGGCACCGGCAAGGCAGAAGAAATCAAGATGATGGCCCGTGAATGCGGTGCCACCGAAATCTTGTTTGACCAGTCCCTCAGCCCGGCGCAGCAGCGCAACCTTGAGCGCACGCTCGACATGCCTGTCAATGACAGGACCTTGCTGATCCTCGAGATTTTTGCCCAGCGTGCACGCAGCCACGAGGGCAAATTGCAGGTCGAGCTGGCCAAGTTGCAATACTTGTCAACCCGGCTGGTTCGGCGTTGGTCGCATCTTGAGCGCCAAACCGGCGGTGCAGGTGTGCGCGGTGGCCCTGGCGAAAAGCAAATCGAACTCGACAAGCGCATGATCAGTGAATCGATCAAGCGCACCAAAGAGCGTCTGACCAAGGTCAAACGCCAGCGGCAGACGCAGCGCAAGCAGCGGGACCGGCGCAACTCGTTCACCATTTCCTTGGTGGGTTACACCAACGCCGGCAAAACGACGCTGTTCAATGCGCTCGTCAAAGCCCGCGCCTACACCGCCGACCAGCTGTTTGCCACCTTAGATACCACCACGCGTCAGCTGTATTTAGGTGACGCAGCACGCTCCGTCTCACTGTCTGATACGGTTGGTTTCATTCGCGATTTGCCACATGGCTTGATCGATGCATTTCAAGCCACACTGCAAGAGGCGGCTGAAGCCGATTTGCTGCTGCATGTGGTCGATGGTGCCAACCCTGACTACCTGGAGCAAATAGAGCAGGTTCAGCGTGTGCTGGCAGAAATTGGTGCAGACCAAGTGCCGCAGCTCTTGGTTTTCAATAAATTAGATGCTATTGCAAAAGACCGCTGGCCCCTGCAGATGAGTGATGTGTTTGAGGTGAATGACCCGGTCTCCGAGACCGCCAGACCCCTTGAGCGAGTTTTTGTGAGTGCCAAGACCGGCGAAGGTCTGCCTTTGTTGCGGCAAGTGCTAGCCAAGCATGCCGGTACCTTGCCCGCAGACGAGAGTCCCCATGCCGATGAGTCTGTTGCCTGATTAGGCACAATGTCAGAGTTATCCAAAACAAGAGAATTTGCCCCATGAATCTGATTCCTGTACTGCAGACGGTCACGGCCTTGCCCGCAAGGCTGAAGCAGCGTGCGCTCGGCATGTTCAATCTGAACGATCCACGTTGGGGTCGTGAAGAAGACAAAGCATCGTCGTCTGACGAATCCAAGCCGGCTGCGGGTCAAGACGAGTCGGTGCCGGTCAATCCACCGCAGCGGCCGAAGCCGCAGGGCGCTACTCAGGGCCCGCCTGATTTGGACGAGTTGTGGCGCGACTTCAACCGCAAGTTGGGTGGGCTTTTTGGCGGTAAAAAAGGTGGTGCCAGTCGTCCTCAAGGCGGTGGCGGTGCGGGTGGTCCCGGAGGTTTTCAGCCTGACATGAAAGCCGCAGGTGTCGGCGTTGGACTGATAGGCGCCGTCGCCGTACTGATCTGGCTCGGCACAGGATTTTTCATTGTGCAAGAGGGGCAGCAAGCCGTCATCACGCAGTTTGGCAAATACAACTCAACCGTTGGCGCTGGTTTTAACTGGCGCTTGCCGTACCCGGTTCAACGCCATGAAGTGGTGGTGGTTTCGCAGATCCGCTCTGTTGATGTCGGCCGTGACAGCGTCATCAAGGCGACGGGTCTGCGTGAGTCGGCCATGTTGACCGAGGACGAAAATATTGTCGAGATCAAGTTCGCTGTTCAATACCGATTGAGCGATGCACGGGCTTTTCTTTTTGAGACGCGCGATCCCGCCGCCACGGTCGTGCAGGCCGCTGAAACAGCCGTTCGTGAAGTGGTCGGCAAGATGCGCATGGATTCGGCGTTGGCCGAAGAGCGCGACCAGATTGGTCCGCGCGTGCGGGTTTTGATGCAATCCATCCTAGACCGTTATAAGGTCGGGGTTGAAGTGGTGGCCATCAACTTGCAGCAAAGCGGTGTGCGTCCGCCGGAGCAGGTGCAAGCCGCTTTTGACGACGTGCTGAAGGCGGGTCAAGAGCGCGAGCGCGCCAAGAACGAAGCCGAAGCTTATGCCAATGACGTGATCCCGCGCGCCGTCGGTTCGGCCTCGCGTTTGAAGGAAGAGTCCGAGGCTTACAAAGCTCGGGTGGTGGCGCAGTCGCAAGGTGACGCGCAGCGTTTTCGTGCGGTGTTGACTGAATACCAAAAAGCCCCGCAAGTGACCCGCGACCGTATGTACACCGACACCATGCAACAGGTTTACAGCAATGTGACCAAAGTCTTGGTGGACTCCAAGCAAGGGTCTAATTTGTTGTACTTGCCGCTGGACAAACTCATGCAAGCCACGGTGCAAGGCACCGCGCCTAAAACTGGGGCTGACACATCGAGTGCCGCCGTGTTGCCGCCGATGAACCCGGCAGCCTCCAGCAGCGCTGAGACTCGCACCCGTGAAACGTCACGTACTCGCTAAGGAATGACCGTGAATAGAGTTGGATTTATTGCATCTTCGCTGCTGGTGATTCTGGCTTTGGCCAGCTCCATGTTGTTCGTTGTTGATCAACGGCAGTTTGGCGTGGTCTATGCCTTGGGTCAAATCAAGGAAGTCATTTTGGAGCCGGGGCTGAACTTCAAACTGCCGCCACCGTTTCAAAACGTCTCTTACATCGACCGGCGTTTGCTGACCCTGAACAGCACGGATGCAGAACCGATGTTGACGGCCGAAAAGCAGCGCGTGATCATCGACTGGTACGTCAAATGGCGCATCACGCAACCGTCTGAGTACATTCGCAACGTCGGACTGGATGAGCGCGCAGGCGCGAATCAGCTGAACCGTGTGGTACGCAACGCTTTTCAGGAAGCCATTAACAAGCGGACCGTGAAGGAGCTGTTGTCGATCCAGCGTGACACCTTGATGGCCGATGTGAAATCTGAAGTGTTGAAGGTTGTGCGCGGCGCTCAGCCTTGGGGCATTGATGTGAACGACGTGCGGATCACGCGCATCGATTATGTTGAAGCTATCACCGAGTCTGTCTACCGCCGTATGGAGGCTGAGCGCAAGCGGGTCGCCAATGAATTGCGTTCGACGGGTGCTGCCGAAGGCGAAAAAATCCGTGCTGATGCTGACCGTCAGCGTGAAATCACGATCGCCAACGCTTACCGCGATGCACAAAAAATCAAAGGTGAGGGCGATGCCCAGGCAACAGGCATTTACAGCGAGTCTTTTGGCCGTGACCCGCAGTTCGCTCAGTTTTATCGCAGCTTGGATGCCTACCGGGCCAGCTTCGACAAAAAGAGCGATGTCATGGTGATCGACCCGTCTTCTGATTTTTTCAAGGCCATGCGGAGCCCGGGCACCGGGGCAGCGCCGAAACGGTAAGTCAAAGCACAGTCCTCTAGGGCTGCGCTTTCGATCTGAATGCATGCGTAATTGCTGCTCGCGCAGCTTTTCCAGCATGCTCATCACAAACCGGCACGAAGCACCGGTAAAATCCTGCTTTTATAGCTCATCTTAAATACGCATGCCCGCTTGGTCGTCCTCATGGCAATTGCCGGATCAAATTGCCGACGTCCTCCCCTCAGAGGCGCGTCACATTGAAGAACTCCGACGTCTTTTCCTAGACACAGCTCGGCGCTACGGCTACGAGCTGGTCATGCCGCCGCTGCTAGAACACCTCGAGTCTTTGCTGACCGGAACTGGTGAAGCCCTCGATCTGCAGACCTTCAAGCTGGTCGATCAGCTGTCTGGTCGCACCCTTGGTTTACGCGCCGATACCACCCCGCAAGTAGCCCGCATCGATGCTCATTTGTTGAACCGCAGCGGCGTGGCGCGACTTTGCTACTGCGGCCCGGTCTTGCACACACGTGCTGAGCGTCCGCACGCCACCCGCGAACCCTTGCAGTTGGGTGCTGAAATATATGGTCATGCAGGACTAGAGGCCGATCTGGAAATCCAGCTGCTCGCCCTTGAAGGCTTGACTGCTGCCGGCGTTGGATCGCTGTCGGTCGACATGGCCGACGTCCGCGTTGTCAGCAGCCTATTGGCAGGCGCCAGTATCAGCGCAACAACGTTGGCGCAATTACATGCCGCTTTGGCTGCAAAAGATGCCAGCGAGTTGGCCAGCTTGCTGGCTTCGCAGCCGAGTATTTCGCAAGCCTCGGCCGAAGGCCTGAAAGCCTTGCTGCAACTCTATGGCGACGACAAAGTTTTGGCCGAAGCCGAAAAAGCCTTCAAGGCGGTGCCCGCTGCGGTCGCTGCATTGCAAGACCTGCGCTGGTTGGCTTCGCACGTCGCCAATTTTGGCGGTGCTGTCAAAGTCGGTTTCGACTTGGCTGACTTGCGCGGCTACGCCTATTACAGCGGCACGCGCTTTGCCATTTACGGGCAGGGCGCTGAACTGGCCCGCGGTGGTCGCTATGACGAAGTCGGCGCTATTTTTGGGCGCAGACGTCCGGCAGCAGGCTTCAGTCTTGACTTGAAAGAGCTCGTCAGTGTGTTGGCGCCACGGCCTTTGCGGGCTGCTGTGTGCGCGCCGTGGGGCGTTGAGGCCACGCTACGTCAAGCCATTGCTGGACTTCGTGCCCGCGGTGAAACCGTCGTTTGCGTGTTGCCCGGGCACGAGCATGAAATCAATGAATTCGATTGCGACCGCGAACTGGCCCAAGTGGCTGGCAAGTGGGTCGTTCAGCCGCTGAGCAAGACACTCGTTTGAGTCTGATCTGACGCATTCTGCAACTCTTTTTTAGTAAGTATCAAGTATGACAAACAAACAAACCGCAGTCGCGGGACGCAACGTTGTGGTCGTTGGCACCCAATGGGGCGACGAGGGCAAAGGCAAGTTGGTCGACTGGCTAACCGAAATGTCACAGGGCGTGGTGCGCTTTCAGGGCGGTCACAACGCGGGCCACACGCTGGTCATCAACGGCGTCAAAACCGCCTTGCACCTGATCCCGAGCGGCATCATGCGGCCGGGTGTCAAGTGCTACATCGGCAACGGTGTGGTGTTGTCTGCAGCCAAGCTCTTTGAAGAAATCGAAGGCCTTGAAAAGGCTGGCGTTGAAGTGCGCTCCAGATTGCGCATCAGCGAGGCATGCCCGCTGATTTTGCCGTTCCACGCCGCGCTCGACATCGCTCGCGAAGCGGCCAAAGAACAAGCCGGCTTGGCCAAAATTGGCACCACTGGCCGCGGCATCGGCCCTGCGTATGAAGACAAAATTGCACGCCGCGCCTTGCGTGTGCAAGACCTGAAATACCCAGAGCGCTTTGCCACCAAACTGCGTGAACTGCTGGACCTGCACAACTTCATTTTGACGGGCTACCTCAACGCCCCGGCGATTGATTTCGACACCGTCTACGACGAAGCCATGCGCCACGCTGAACTTCTCAAGCCGATGATGGCCGACGTCTCGCGCGAGCTCAATGACGCCCACCGCGACGGTGCCAATTTGCTGTTCGAAGGCGCGCAAGGCACCTTGCTCGACGTCGATCACGGCACCTATCCCTTTGTCACCTCCAGCAACTGCGTGGCCGGCAACGCCGCTGCCGGCGCAGGTGTTGGCCCGGGCATGCTGCACTACATCTTGGGCATCACCAAGGCCTATTGCACGCGTGTCGGCGGTGGTCCGTTCCCGACAGAACTCGATTGGGAAGTCCCGGGCACAGTGGGCTACCTCCTGAGCACGGTGGGCGCTGAAAAAGGCGTGACCACCGGTCGCAGCCGCCGTTGTGGCTGGTTCGACGCAGCGCTGCTCAAGCGCTCAGCGCAGGTCAACGGTCTGTCGGGTCTGTGCATCACCAAGCTCGATGTGCTCGACGGCATTGAGACGCTGAAGCTCTGCACCGGCTATGAACTCGACGGCGCCATCACCGATATTTTGCCCATGGGTGCCGAAGACATTGCACGCTGCAAACCGATCTACGAAGACCTGCCGGGCTGGACCCAAAGCACGGTCGGTGTGACGGATTACGACGCCTTACCGCCTGCCGCACAACGCTATTTGCAACGCATTGAAGAGGTTACCGGGGTGCCGATTCACATGGTCTCGACCAGCCCAGACCGCGACCACACGATCTTGCTGCGCAATCCGTACGCAGCCTAATCGCGAACTGACGCGGACACCTGAGTTATCTTGAAACTGCTCTTTTGATTGGAAGTCCCTCATGTTGACTGAAGACGGCAAACACCTGTACGTGAGTTACGACGAGTATCACAATCTGATCGAAAAACTGGCGATCAAGATTCACCAATCGGATTGGCAGTTCGACACCATTTTGTGTCTGGCGCGCGGCGGCATGCGCCCCGGCGACATCCTGTCGCGCATTTTTGACAAGCCGCTGGCCATCATGTCGACCAGCTCTTACCGTGCTGATTCGGGCACTGTGCAGGGCAATCTGGACATCGCACGTTTCATCACCACGCCCAAGGGCGAGATCGCTGGCAAGGTCTTGCTGGTCGATGACTTGGCCGACACCGGTCACACGCTGAACGCGGTGATTCATCAGCTGCGCAACAACTACAAGCCCATCACTGAGCTGCGCAGCGCAGTGATCTGGACCAAAGGCGTGTCGACTTTCCAGCCTGATTACTCGGTCGAGTCTTTGCCGACCAACCCGTGGATTCATCAACCCTTTGAAGGCTACGACGCCTTGCGTCCATCGCACTTGATGGAGAAGTGGAAAGTCTGAAAAGACGCGAAGGGCGCTGAGCTCGTCAAGGTCTGTAACATGCACGCATGCAAGACCTTTCCACTCAGCTGATCCATCATCCCTATCAGGCGCCGGCAGGATTTGCCAGCGTCAACGTGCCGGTGCACCGCGCCTCCACCGTGATTTTTTCCAGCGTAGCGGCTCTGCGCCAGCGCGACTGGAAACACAAAAACGGCTACACCTACGGGCTGCACGGCACGCCCACCACCTTCACACTTGAAGAACGCATCGCGACCTTAGAAGGCGGTCGCTTTTGCACACTGGTGCCCAGCGGACTGGCCGCCGTGGCACTCGTCAACATGGCCTTCTTACAAGCCGGTGACGAGCTGCTGATTCCTGACAACGCCTACGGCCCGAACAAGACGCTGGCAGAGCACGAGATGCAGGCCTGGGGCATCAGCCACCGCTATTACGATCCGATGGATCCGGCTGACCTGCAGCAAAAAATCAGTCCTAAAACACGTTTGGTCTGGCTCGAAGCACCGGGCTCCATCACCCTTGAATTCCCCGACTTACCGGCGCTGATCGCTGTCATCAAGGCACATGCATCGGCGCATCCGAAAGGCATCGTCAGCGTCCTCGACAACACTTGGGGTGCGGGCCTGGCTTTCAGTGCTTTTGAATTGGGTGTCGATGTCTCGGTTCAAGCTTTGACCAAATACCCCAGCGGCGGCGCCGATGTGTTGATGGGATCGGTCGTCACGCAAGACGAGGCGCTGCACCACCAAGTTCACTTTTGCAACATGCGCGTGGGCTATGGTGTGGCCGGCAACGACGTCGAAGCGGTGCTGCGCGGCTTGGCCAGCATGACGCTGCGCTACCGGGCGCAGGACGCCTCCACGCGCGCCTTGTCCGTTTGGATGCAAGGGCAAGCCGCCGTCGCCGAAGTGCGCCACCCGGCCTTGGCCGGCTCCCCTGGCCATGCCGCCTGGCTGCGCGACTGCACGGGTGCTGCCTGTCTGTTCAGCGTCATCTTCAAGCCCGGCATCAGTCAAGCGCAAATCGACCTGTTTTGCGACAGTCTGCAACTTTTCAAGCTGGGCTACAGCTGGGCTGGTCCGATGAGCCTGTGCGTGCCTTACGACATCCAAAGCATGCGCCAGCATGTCTGGCCTTACGCCGGCGGATTGGTGCGTTTTTCAGTTGGGCTAGAGTCTGTTGCCGACCTGCAAGCCGACCTGACACAAGCGCTTGCAAAGATCGCTGCGTGATGCAGTACAGTACGGGGTATTCATATTGAAAGCAGTCTGTGGCAACACCCAATTATTCCTACGAAAAGCGCCAAAAAGAACTCGCTAAAAAACGCAAAAAAGAAGACAAGCTGAAGCGCAAAGCTGAAGGTAAGCCTGAGGACGGTGTCGAGGACGGAACTGAAGGCGGTGCTGACGCTCAAGACGGTGCTGATGGCAGTGTCGAAGGCGCACCAGAAACACCACCGGCAGGCACGCCAAGCTGAACTGAACGTCAAGGCATTAGTTAAGCGACGTTAATTCTTCGAAAAAAGCTGCAGGGCTTCACAGCCTCTGCAGCTTTTTTTCGTCCTTCCTTCCGGTCGCTAGCCAGCTAAGTGGATTTGACTTTTAAGACGCCAGCAAGCTGCGGGCCAAGGCTTGCATGGCTGGCACGCTGTGGTCTGTCGGCGAGAGCTGCCGGGCAGAGCCATAGTGCTCAAAGTTACGCTGCATAGATTGCAGATAAACCGGGTCGTAGTGCTTGGTCAACAGCTCTCGTACCACGCCGGCCACGTCACCACTGCGGGCACGGGCTTGCCAGTCAGCCACCACGGCTTTGCCGCGCGCTTCGGTCAGAGCACCTAAGCGGTCGCAGAAAAATTCAATGTCGCGCACAAAGAAATCGTAGTCTTGCAGCAGCAACTTGACGCGCTCATCTTCGTTCAAATAAAGGTGCAGACAAGGGCTGCTGCGCATGACCGCAATCAGGCTCTCAGGCACCACCACGTTACCAACTTTTTTGCTCTCACTCTCGATGTACACCGGCTTGGCAGGATCAAAAGCTTGCAGCGCTATCCAGATCCGGGTGTCAAACGCTTTTTGCGTTGGTTGTGCCTGGCCGGGGATCAGCCCCAGCACCGAGCTGCGGTGATTGGCCAGTGCCTCAAGGTCAAGCACTTGCGCGCCTTGTTCGGCCAGCGCTTGCAAAAATCGGGTCTTGCCCGAACCCGTGGTGCCGCACACCACCTCGTAGTGAAAGCGTGCCGACAACTGCGGCAAGTCCGCCACCAGTGCCGCCCGAAAGGCCTTGTAGCCGCCTTCGACCAAACTCACCTTGAAGCCAATCTGGTCGAGGATCAGCGCCAGCGAGCCGCTGCGTTTGCCGCCGCGCCAGCAATACACCAGCGGCTGCCATTCTTTCGGCTTGTCGAGCAGTTCACGTTCAATGTGCCCGGCGATATTGCGCGCCACCATGGCCGCGCCTTGCTTCTTCGCTTCAAAGGCGTTGATCTGCTTGTACTGCGTGCCAACGATCTTGCGTTCGGCGTCATTCAGGCTGGGCCAGTTGACGGCACCGGGCAGATGGTCTTCGGCGTACTCGCCCTCGCTGCGGGCATCGATGACGGCGGAAAAACCGTTTAGCCGGGTCAGGACTTGGTCGGCTGAGATCAGTTGCACGCTCACTTGAAAAGCTTCCTAAGTTCAGGCCAAACGTTGGCCAGCATGATCGGGTGCGCGGTTTCATTGGGGTGAATCCGGTCGCGCTGAAAAAGTGGGCTGGGGTCGGGGATGTCCGCCACGTTGGTGAGTAAGAAGGGCACCAGTCCTGCTTTGGTGGTCTTGGCGACTTGGGGGAACAGGCCCGCAAAAGTCTCGCTGTAAGCGGCGCCGTAATTGGGCGGCACCTGCATGCCGACCAGCAACACGCGGGCTTTGGCTTTTTGCGCAGCACGCGTCATGGCCAGTAAGTTCTGTTGGGTTGCATCCAGCGCTAAGCCGCGCAGTGCGTCGTTGGCGCCCAGCTCGATGATCACGATGCTTGGTTTGTGCTGGCGCAGCAGTGCCGCAAAACGCGCGCGACCACCGGACGTGGTGTCGCCGCTGATGCTGGCGTTGATGACGGTCACTGCGGGCTTTTCAGTCCGCAGCTTGTCTTCCAGCAGGGCGACCCAGCCACTGCCGCGCTTGAGTCCGTATTCAGCGCTCAAGGAGTCACCGACCACCAGCACGGTCTCAGCGCCGCTGCGGGCCGCTGCGTTTGCATTGGCTGCGGGCTGCGCCTGACCCAGCAAAGGCACGGTGAGCAAGACCAGTAAGCCAAGTGAGACTAGAGCGTCACGTGCCCACTGCATTCCGCACGGTTGCAAAGGCTTTGCTGCGGCAATCGTGGCTGAAGAGCCTCGCTTGTTAAAGTCGCTAAGTGCGCGAAGATTGTTGAGCGTTGTGTTTATTGAAAAGGCTGTCATGTCCGAAACGAATCCTGTTGAGCGTCCCGAGGCCGCACCGGTTGCCATTATCTCCGTCGAGCATGTTTTCAAATCTGTCACTGACTCGACGGGTACTTTAACCATTTTGCGCGATATTGATTTCTCCTTGTCCGCCAAGGAAACTGCCGCCATCGTCGGCGCCTCTGGCTCTGGAAAAAGTACCTTGTTGTCGATCATCGCCGGCTTAGACACACCCACCAAGGGCACGGTACGGTTGGCCGGTCAGGATATTTTTGCGATCAGCGAAGACGACCGTGCGGCCTTGCGCGCTCAAAAAGTTGGCTTTGTGTTTCAGAGTTTCCAGCTGATGGCCAACCTCACGGCCCTCGAAAACGTCATGCTGCCGCTGGAGTTGTCTGGCACGCGCGGTGCCCGGGCCTTGGCCAGCGAGATGCTCGGTCGGGTTGGGCTCGGTCAGCGGCTCGGCCACTACCCCAAGGTGTTGTCTGGCGGTGAGCAGCAGCGCGTGGCGCTGGCCCGTGCTTTCGTGGTGCAACCCGCTGTGCTGTTGGCTGATGAGCCGACCGGCAGCTTGGACTTCGCTACTGGCGAGACCGTCATGAAACTGATGTTCGAACTCAACCAAGAGTTGGGAACCACGCTGGTGCTGGTCACGCACGACCAGTCCATCGCCGCGCAGTGTCAGCGCAAAATCACGATCGAGGCTGGTCAAGTGGTGCCGCCGGGCCAGTGACCGAAGCGATCAACGTGGCGGTGAAAGTCCCGGTGATAATTGGTGATGTCTTCTCCCCCTAAAGTTCTTTTTGGCTTTCATGCCCTTGGCGTGCGTATCAAAACTGCGCCGCAATCGGTCATTGAAGTTTTTTACGATGTTTCCCGCCGCGATGCGCGCATGCGTCAGTTCACCGACCGTGCTCGCGAGGCCGGTATCCGGCTGATCGAATCCGACGGCGTGCGACTGGCCAAAATGGCCGGCAGCCATGGCCATCAGGGCGTGGTTGCCCGGGTCAATGCCGTGGCAGTCATCACGTCGCTTGACGAATTGCTGGAACAACTCGAAGCCAGTGGCGTTGCGTCGCCGTTGATCTTGGTGCTCGACGGCGTCACTGATCCACACAATCTCGGCGCCTGTTTGCGTGTGGCCGACGGTGCTGGCGCTCATGCCGTGATCGCCCCCAAAGACCATGCTGCCGGTATCAATGCCACGGTCTCCAAGGTCGCCAGTGGTGCCGCCGAAACCATGCCTTATTTCATGGTGACGAACTTGGCGCGCACCTTGGGGGAACTCAAGGAGCGCAACATCTGGTGCATTGGGACCAGCGACGATGCGCCCAAAACTATTTATGACGTCGACCTCAAAGGTCCGGTGGCTTTGGTGCTGGGTGCCGAAGGCGAGGGTATGCGTCAACTCACCCGCAAGACCTGCGACGAACTCGTCAGCATTCCGATGCACGGCGCGGTTGAAAGTCTGAACGTCTCAGTGGCCAGCGGCGTCTGCCTCTACGAAGCGCTGCGCCAGCGGCGTTAAATCCAGCCGAACCAGCCCAAGGTCGCTCCCGCACCCAGTAGCCATAAAATGTGCAGCTTGGTGCGCCAAAAGATCACGGCGCTCACACCGGCCAGCAGCCACAGCGGCCAGTGGTCTATCGACGTACCGCTGGCGCTGGCGAGAATCAAGCCGGTGGCAATCAACAGCCCCACCACAATCGGTGCCATGCCTTGTTTGAATGCCCGCACAGCGCGCAAGTTGCGGTTGCGGTGGCCCCATTGGGTGGCGTTGTAGGTCAGCACTGAGCTGGGAACCAACATCCCGGTCATGGCCAGGGTGATGCCCAGCAATCCGTAGAGAACGCCCCCTGCATTCATGCCAACATTCCAGCCCATCAGCGCGATGAACAAGACATTGGGTCCTGGGGCAGCCTGAGCAATGGCCACTGACGCATTGAACTGGGCGCTCGTCAGCCAGAGGTTTTGGTCGACCAGAAAGCGGTGCATGTCAGGGATCATGGCGATCGCGCCGCCAATGGCCAGCAGCGATAGCGAAAGATAGTGCAAAAAAAACTGAAACCACTCCGTTGCACCCATGTTCAACGTCGCGCTCATGGTTTCAGCCTTTTGTAGGCGAGCGTACAAGCCACGCTGCCAATGCCAAACAATACGTAAGCCATCGGCAGCCGGATCACCACAATGCCAACCAAGCAAGTCAAACCCAATGCTGCACACCAGCGCCAGCCCAGCACATTGCTCTGGAGCGCGCTGATCAGCTTGATGCCGGTGGCCAAGATCAGACCTGCCGCGACCGCGCCCATGCCGCGCAGTGCGCCAGCGACGCCGGGATGGTCGGCAAACTTCGAATAAACCACTGCGAGTGCCAGCACCAGCATCAACGGCACCACCAGCATGCCGGCCAGTCCGACCAGCGCGCCTTTCAGGCCGAAGTAGCGACCGCCAACGATCAAGGCCAGATTAATCACGTTGGGGCCTGGCATGATCTGCGCCACCGACCAGTCTTCGATGAACTCATCGCGGGTCATCCAGCGCTTGTTCTCGACCAACTCTCGTTGCACCACGGCCAACACGCCGCCAAAACCCTGCAGGGCCAGCAGGGTAAACGACACAAAAAGATCGCTCAGGGACTCAGGGCGTGGACGGTCATCAGAAGGTAAATCGCTCATGCGCGGATTATCGCTTTTAGCGATGCGCCCGTTCCGTCAGGCAGTCAGACCGTCATGCCGCCTGATACTTCGATCACTGCACCGTTGATGTAGCTGGCCTCATCGCTGGCCAAAAACGCATAGACGTTGGCAATTTCTTCGGGTTTTCCCAAGCGCTTCAGCGGTACGCGCGCTTTCATTTCTTGCAGGACGTTCTCAGGGATGGTGTCCAGAATCGGCGTAGCGACAAATCCGGGTGCGACCGCATTGACCCGCACGCCTTTGGGGCCGAGTTCGCGGCTCCAAGTTTTGGTGAAACCAATCACGCCAAACTTGGTTGCGGCATAGTTGGTTTGGCCAAAATTACCGTAAATACCCACCACCGAACTGGCATTCAGAATCACGCCGCTGCCTTGCGTGATCATGGTGTCGGCCACGGCTTGGGCGCAATGAAAGACGCCGCGCAGGTTCACGTCAATGACCTGGTCAAACTGCGCCAGCGTCATTTTTAGCAAGCGTGCGTCCTTGGTGATACCTGCGTTGTTGACCAGCACATCAATGCGGCCGAACTGCGCTTTGACCTGCGCCACCACCGCATCAACTTGGGTGCGATCAGTCACATCCATCAGGCAGCCGATGGCTTGTGCGCCCAGCGTTTGGCACTGCTTGACGGCCTCGTCAATCGCTGGTTGACGCAGGTCGCAGACGATGACGATGGCCCCCTCTGCTGCAAATTTAAGTGCGGTAGCCAAGCCAATGCCCTGCGCCGCGCCGGTGATGATGCTGACTTTGTTGTTGAGTCTGGTCATATTTTCTCCCGATGGTATGAATGCGATGAACACTTATCCGGTCATATTGACGCCGCTCGGTGACGCCAAGCTGACGTCGCGTTTTGTAGGTCTCAGACCACGCGCAGGCGCGCTATGGACCTGCCACGAGCTTGCTTCGGCAGAGCGATGATTGAAACAGTTGGCGTGTAAATTGAATGAAAGTGAGACATAAAGAATGCAAACAATGTCGTGCCGTGTGCGCAAGCCGATATCGATATGGGTTGAAGGGGTATCGCTTGCCTAACTTGAACGTCCAACGCTGGAACGCCTTGAATCTCAACCTGCATACCGTTTGGACAGCTGACGCGGATGGGCAATTGGACTATCTCAGTGAACGCTGGCTCGAGTGGACGGGTCATAGCGGTTTGGGTGAGGCTTGGGCCGATTCGGTGCATCCAGACGACCTGTCGCAGGTGGCCGAGTGCTGGCGCTGTGCTGTTGTGTCTGGCGAGTCCACAGACATTGAATATCGAATCTGCATGCGCAGTGGCTATTACCGATGGATGCGCTCGCGCGCCATGGCTCAGCGCAATAGCGCTGGCGCAATTGTCAGTTGGTATGGCGCGACGGAGGATATTGATGATCGAAAACGCGCCGAACAAGCTTTGCAGCGCAGCGAAGCAGCGCTGCAAACGCTGACTCTGTCCTTGAGTCTGCAAGTCAAACACCGTACAGATGAGCTCACTGAGTTGAACCGGCATTTGCAACGCGCAAGAGAAGAGGAGCGGAATCGTTTGGCCGGAGCGCTGCATG
Source organism: Comamonadaceae bacterium (assembly GCA_947450765.1). Lineage (GTDB taxonomy): Bacteria > Pseudomonadota > Gammaproteobacteria > Burkholderiales > Burkholderiaceae_C > Polaromonas. Next base: position 71,506 of record CANFXC010000006.1, read on the forward strand.
ACGATCTCGGTGCCCTGTTCACCTCCGCCAAGTTTGACGTCGCACGCCTCAAGTCGGCTTTGGGGCCACTTTCACCTGAAATTTCCGCTCGCTTCACGCACTTTTCAGAAATGCTTGATAAGGGCATTGACCGCAAGCGTCATCTGATTGAAGACCTGCGGCCATCCTCTCTGAGTTCACTCGGGCTGTTGCAAGCCTTGCGGATATTGATCGGTGAGTTCACGCGCGCTAACGGCATTCAGGTGCAGGCTGAGCTTGAGGAGTTGCACTTTAAACCTGCCGTACAACTGACTATTTACCGGTTGGCGCAAGAAGCGCTTGCGAATGTAGCGGCGTATGCCAAGGCCGACAATGTTTGGGTACGTTTGTCATCCGAATCTGATGGTCAGGCGCAGATCAGTGTGACGGATGATGGCGTTGGTTTCGACGCCACGTCTGAGCGCATCGACATGCTGGGCTTGCTGGGCATGCATTACCGCGTTGAGGCGGAAGGTGGGCAGTTCTTTGTCAAGTCTAGCCGGCAGTGTGGAGCTACCTTGAGTGCTTACTTTCCGGCCTTGAAAATTCAAGCCAATGCAGGTTCAGGCGACAGTGATTGTTGAACGCGCAACATGCCGGACTCCCAAGCCTGCGCCATGACGTCAATCAATTCCGCCGCATCCAGTGGCCGGCCTGAATGAACCGCTCTGGCACCTTTCAGAATCAGGGTCTTGTTGGCGACGGAGATGCGGTCGAAGCACTCTGCCGCGTCATTCAACTCTGGCTGGCCCCTTTCCCCCAGCCATCGAAGGTGGGCTGCAGCCAGTTCAAATGCCGCTCCGGCCTGGCGAATGGATGCAAACGCCCATGCGTGGTATTGGGAAAGGCTGCTCGACTGTAACGTCTCTCGATCATGCAGCAAGCGCTGTCCAAAGCGTGTGAAAGGGTTGGTGCGGGGCCGGTTTTTGAAGTGTCGCTGAAGCATCTCGAAGGAGCGTTTCGCCAGCTCGGACGGCATTTGTCGAACCAGTCGATCGATCCGAACAAATTCCGCGTAGGGTGGTAAATAGGACTCATCGGACGTTTCCATCAGACGGAACAAATGCGTGAAATCATCCCCTGAAAGTTCAAAGTAACCTGCGTTGTGGAAATAGCCTAAGTGTCGAGCAGGTGCATCCAGGCTGGCCATCAGAATAGTGGTCTTTGAATGCTGGCTTCGGTAGTCGGTTCCGGCGGTGTCGGGCAAGTAAAAAGCATCTACTTCACAGCAGATGAACTTGCTCGCTGACAAATACTCTTGAGCGTGCTCTAGCAGCGGGCGCCAGACAGTTAACTCCTGAACGTCAATGCCGTACAGGTCGCGAAGTTCTGTATGCACTGGCTTGAAAAATGTCCACTGGTCACCTTCAAAGTCGGCGGTGTGCGTGAAGGCAAACATCGCCATGGGCTCACACCCCAGCGTGTGAACGAGCTCTATCCACACGTCGGTGTAGCAGTTTTTCTCTGGCCACAGGCAATCGTGTTCATGTAGCGCGTGACGCTTGTAAGTGTCAGCGCGTAGGCTGGGCCAGGCCTCAATGCGGGTTAATGCCATAGCTGCTCCCTGACTGCTTCAGGCCATGTATTGGGGTCGAAGCCATGTGTTTTTATCAGCGCCAGTGTGACGCGCTCTAGGCCAAAACCTAGGCAGGCTGTGTGGGCCAATGCATGGTCGATTTGACGAATTCCAAACTTGCTGCTGAAGTGATCCTGATGCCAATTGAAGGAGCAAACAGCGGTTGGTTTTTCTGTCGAAATGACAGGGGTCAAAATCTCAAACTTCAGTCGCTGGTCCGTTTGGTCGGCCGCCATCATCTTGCCGATACGACCAAAAAATGGATCTGACGCCACGTCACTTTGAGCCGGCAGACCCAGACCTTGCAGTAGTTTCAAGCCTCGTGCCAGCCACATGTCGCGCCATTGAACGACAACATCTGGCGCGCCCACGCGGACGTACTCACGAATACGAAAAGACTGCAGGCGAGTCGGCTCGATAGACGGTTCGTGTCGGTACACCCAACTGTGCAAGGTGACCAACCGGCCACCCTCCGGAAGCAATCCACTGAAGAGTGGATAGACCGGATAACAAGCTGCAGGCGTCAGCATGACCTCCGTGGGTTCAAGCAAATCTTCCCACCGTTTGCCTTGTCGCAGTCGCTCCGAGAGTTCATGCGCCTGGCGCTCATTGCCAGCAAAACTATGAACAGAACCCGCCAGCTGCGGGAAGTTGTCCATGTAACCCAGTTTCTCAATCAGCGAGCGCGGCAAGATCGGCGGAAAGGTCATTTCCTCAGCGCCGTCAGCACTCGCGATGCGGGTGACCAACGCGTCGAAGCGGTGCAAAACGTCTTCAAAAACTGCGCCTCGCCCGTAGCACCCATTGACATCGCTTGGGATGATCAATTGGTGCGACACCAAGCCCTGGTTAAAGTTGTTGATATCGTCAGTGACGGTCATGCGACGTCCTTGTAAACCAGCAGCATGGAAGCACTTTTGGCTGCGATGCGGTCATTCGAAATCATCAGCGAGGCAGACAACGCGTCCCGGTAATGTCGGCCCAAGCTCAGCGGAGAGTCATTTTTGTAGCCGAGGATGCCCACAATTTGCAAGGCGCGATGAACTATTTGAGGTGCTGCCTCTGAACACGACATCTTGAGATTGTTCATCCGTAATGCCCAAGCCATGCTTGACAGCTGGTCTTGAGAAGTGGCATCCGGTGCGATTGCATCAAATGCTTGTGCGGCTGATTGCCAGTTGTTTTTCATGGCGTCCAGTTGCATCGACACTTCTGCAAGTCGCTTGGCCGTGGGCGGAATTGCGCCGGGCTTGTCTCGCGCTTGCCCGCGCACAAAACTCGCAGCTTTCGCAACGGCGTCGGCTGCAATACCCCACCACAGCGATGCCCAGAGAATGTGAGAATAAGGCACCATCGTGCGCGCAGAGCTGTCCGAATAAGGCCCGGGAATAATTTGCTTGATCGAGCCTGAGCTTTCCATCCTGAATCCCGGGCTGCAGGTGCCGCGCATGCCCAAGGTATCCCAGCTGGTGGTTTGTTTGAGCGTGCAGTCTTCACGCCGCACCAACACCAATACCTGGTCGTTTGCTGCGGCATCATGGTCGCGGCGTGTGGTGACCAAAATGCCATCAGCGAATCCGCAGTAGGAACCCGTTGTTGCGTCCTTGTTCAAGGTGAAGTTATCGGCCGTGCGTTCGACTGAGCAAATGCTCGAACGCGTGTCGCCATATGTGCCGACTTCGGAGGTCATGGAGCCGAGCAGGTATTGGTGCTTCACATGGTCACGCAGGTAACCTTTGAAAAAATCATCGTCCTGCCCATGCCGAGCAATGCAGCCGACCTGAATGAAATGCATCGCCAGCACCATTGCACTAGAGCCGCAGGCTTGAGCCAACGTTGAGCAGAGTTGCGCAAGTTCCGAGAGATTGCAGCCTGCGCCACCCAAAGTGGCCGGCACAGCTGCAGATAAAACATGTGCTTTGCGGAGCGCGGCCAGAGTTTCTGCAGGGAACCGGGCTTGACGATCAACGTCAGCTGCGTGTGACGCTGCGACCTCAGTGCTCACTTGACGTACCGACGCCAGCAATGCTTCAAAGTTTTTCGGAGAGCGGATCTGCGGAGGGGCGACCGATACATCTGCTTCAAAGATTATGGACACGGTTGAATCCTTTTTAGATAAAAGTCATGTGATGAACGACTTGATTGTCTGCAAGGATTGGTTGATTTTTCCCGATGATGAGCATCTTGCGACTTCATGAAACGTGCTTGTTCTATGTCGTCCTACAGGCTTGCAAGCGATATCGAATTTAAATTTTCTTCATCAATCTTTTCTAAATTCATTGGGGTTCAAGTCAATCGATAACAGACAGTCATATGCACCAACATCGCATCCCCATCTTGGATTTTTTACATCGGAGCCTCTTGGCTGAACAAACGTTTAGCGGCTTCGGTGTGGGTTTCGACATTGTTCAAATCAGTCAAGTGGTGGGTTCCTTGCAGGCGTTTGGGGAGGCCTTTAGAAAACGACTTTTCACGCGGGGTGAGTTGATCTATGCCTGCTGTGACGAAAGACTCTGTGCTGAGCGTCTGGCGGCTAGGTTCGCCGCAAAAGAAGCGGTCATCAAAGCACTTCAATTGAGTGAAGTCGGGGTTGATTGGCGGGACATTGAAGTCATCAAGCAGCCTGATGGGAATTGCTATTTACAACTGCACGGTTACGTTGCTGAGTTGGCGTTGAGCATGGGTGCGACGCAATGGTTGCTGAGCATGAGTCATGACGGTGACTATGCCGGTGCGGTGGTGATCGCTTTGGGATTTACACCGCATCTACAAATTTCTGAAATCACATCAAAGGAAAAAAATGTTGGAATCCATTGAACTCAAGATCCGAGACGTGTTGCGTGATCACGGACGGTTAAACCAAGATATTGAGCGTATTGACATGCAAGCCGATCTTTATAAGTCAGGCATGACGTCACATGCGAGCGTCAATGTCATGTTGGCGTTGGAAGGTGTGTTTGATATTGAATTTCCCGATAGCTTTTTAAAACGAAGTGTTTTTGGCAGCATTGAATCCATTCGCCGTGCTGTGACCGAGTTGTCTATCGCGACCTAAAGTTATCACCCATGATTGAGCTGGCGCAGGCTTTCGCATTGGCTTTTGCATGTTCGACCGGCCGGCGGCGTTTGAGCGACAACTGGTCTATGTGTGCGACCAGCCCAGATCAGTTTTCTGAGCCACCGCTGTCCGCAGATGTCGTATGGCAAGGATTGCCTGAGCTCATGTCGGTGGCGGCGGCGTTGCGAGCGAGCCAGCAGTGGTCTTTGGCTGGAACGCCCAAGCGCTTTGATGCGCAGGACTGGTGGTTCCAACTTCACTTTGATGCTCCGGATCACCAGTCCACAGACCGCTTGGTGTTAGGTTTTGATGGTTTGGCGACAGTGGCTGAGGTTTGGCTCAATGGGGTTTTGCTGCTGGTCAGCCGGAATATGTTTGTGGCTCACACCTGCGATGTGACGGATGCACTCAGACCCGTTGGCAATAAGCTGGTCATCGTGTGCCGTTCGCTAGATAAGCAGTTGGCACAGCAACGTGGCAGGCCGCGCTGGCGGGCGCCGATGATCGCGCATCAACAGCTGCGTTGGTTTCGGACCACCCTGTTGGGGCGCACACCGGGCTGGTCGCCGCCGGTCGCCGTGGTCGGTCCATGGAAGGATGTCTGGCTGGAATCGATGCCGTCTGGCGCTGTTGAAAATAGGGTGCTGACGGCCACGCTTGAGGGCACTGTCGGCAAGTTGGTTTGCAGACTGCATCAGCGCATGACCAAAAACACAGACCAGACGGTGATCCGGCTGTTGTTAATACGTGGCGACACATCTTTTGTGCAGGCACTGACGTATCACCCCGCGTCGCAAACCTATGAGGGTGAGTTGCGTATTCCGCAAGTGGACCTGTGGTGGCCGCACACCCACGGCGAGCCATGTCTTTACCGTGCAAGTTTGCAGATTCACTCCGCTGACGCTGCGGTTAACCAGCTGGTTGATTTAGGCGTGGTTGGGTTTCGCACCGTCTCGCTCAAAACACAGGATGCATCGTTTTCGGTAGAGGTCAATGGAACACCCATTTTTTGCCGTGGCGCGGTATGGACGCCGCTTGACCCTGTGAGTCTTCGATCTACCCCTGAGCAGTGCCAAGCTGCGGTCGCCCAAGCGCGCGAAGCTGGCATGAACATGTTGCGGGTGGCTGGCACCATGGCGTATGAAGAGCCGCATTTTTACGATGCCTGCGACGCGCAAGGTATTTTGGTCTGGCAGGACTTTATGTTTGCCAACATGGACTACCCCGCCGCAGATGAATCATTCAAAGCAAGCGTAGCGCTTGAAGTAGGCCAGCAATTACAGCTGCTTCGCAACCGGCCATGCTTGGCGGTGCTCTGTGGCAACAGCGAAGTTGAGCAACAAGCGGCAATGTGGGGAGCCCCGGCCGAGGTGTGGCATCCGGCCTTGTTCACGCAGGTCATTGCCCAACTCTGCGCCGAGCACGCACCAGGCATTCCGTACTGGCCTTCTAGTGCGCACGGCGGCGCGTTTCCGCATCAAGCCAGCGTTGGCACCAGCTCTTACTACGGTGTCGGTGCCTACTTGCGTTCCCTCGAAGATGCCCGTCATTCAGATGTGAAGTTCGCCACCGAATGCTTGGCGTTTGCGAACGTTCCCAGTGAAAACACAATCAAGCGCATGCCAGCGGGTCTGGCGACCCGTGTGCATGACGCCAGCTGGAAAGCGCGCTCACCCCGAGATTCGAATGCAGGATGGGATTTTGACGACGTCCGCGACCATTACTTCGAACAGCTATTGCAGACGGACACTCGCCCGCTCAGGCGCTGTGACCATGACCGCTATCTGACCTGGAGCCGCATTGTCAGCGGCGAAGTGATGGCCGCCAGCATGACTGAGTGGCGTCGCCCGGCGTCCAGTTGCCAGGGCGCGCTGGTCTTGTTTTTACGCGACTTGTGGGCTGGCGCAGGCTGGGGTTTGATAGATGATTCAGGCCAGCCCAAAGCCTGCTATCACTACCTCAAGCGGGTGCAGCAGCCGTGCACCGTCTTGCTCACAGACGAAGGTGTCAACGGCTTGTGGATTCACCTGCACAACGAACAAGCGCATGAAGTGGCGGTTGAACTTGAACTCAGCGCTTGGCTTGGCGGTGATGTGCGGGTGGCTCACGGCCGCAAGGCTTTGACACTGCCAGCGCGCAGTGCTCAAAGTTTGTCGACACTGGATTTGTTAGGTGCTTACTTTGACTTGACGCACGCCTGCCAGTTTGGGCCGCGGGTCTGTGATGCGGTGGTTGTGACGATGAAGGGCTCGCAGGGATTGAGTGCCCAAGCGGTCTACTTTTGCGGTGGGCTTCAAACAACGCAGGAGTCAGACGTCGGGCTCAGTGCCCAAGCGACTTTGTTGGATTTACACACCGCTGTGGTGACCGTGAGGTCGAAGCGTTTTGCACACGGCGTTCATTTCGATGTGCCTGGATTTCAGGCCGACGACGACTTCTTCCACCTCCCCCCTGAATCGGAAGTCCGTGTCATTTTTCGCAGCACAGGCTCACAAGCTTTTTCGGGGCAGGTGATCGCGGCCAATTCGCTGCAGCAAACCAGCATTCAGTTGCTTTCGAACAAGACCTTACAAGGACACACCCAGCCATGAGCTATCCCGGAAGCGAAAATTCAGAGACTGCCAGCCCGTTCTTTTTTGGTGTGGATGGCGTGAGTTGCTTGGGCTGGTTTCATGCGGCCAAAGCGCCTCGCTTGGGCGTCGGCGTGGTGATGTGCCGCGCTATCGGTTATGAGTCCATGTGCGCTTACGGTGCTTACACCCAATTGGCTGAACAGCTGGCCCTGGCTGGATTTGACGTGCTTCGATTCGACTACCCCGGAGCGGGGGATTCTGCTGGCGATGATGCACAGCCAAACCGCTTGAAAAGCTGGACAGACAGCATCGTCTGCGCCACGCAGCAACTCGAAAAACTAGCCGGATGTTCCGTGTTTTGCCTATTCGGTTTGCGCTTAGGCGCCAATTTGGCCGCCCACGCGGCCAGACAATTAGGGGGTGTCGCGAAACTCGTTCTGTGGGCGCCCTGCGCAACTGGGCGAGCGTTTGCACGCGAGTTGCGTGCGGCTGCGTTCACTCGTGAAAGCAGCCATCAAGGGGAAAGCGCGCCCGTGCCTGGCGGTATCGAGTCCATGGGTTTCTTGTACACAGCCCAAACACTGGCTGATTTTGACGCCTTGCCGGGTCTGCCAGCGGATGGACCCTTGGCGGATCGCGTTCTGATATTGGACCGTGACGACAGGCCGAGCGCCAAGCCCATATTGACAGAGCTACAAAGCCGGGGTGTGGATGCCAGCTATGCGCTGGCACCGGGCTATGCCGCCATGATGAACGAGCCGCGTGAGACGCATTTAGATGCGCAAACCCTGACACGGTTGAAAGACTGGCTTTTGTCTGATCTGACTGACTCAAACGACGTACGTGCCGGCCCGGTGTCTCTGCCGCTTCATGCCGGTCAAGAAAATCCACGTCAGCAGCAATTTGATGGTCTGCGCGAGTCCGCGGTGAGCTTCGGCGCTGTGGGTGCTGGATCTGTGCCAAAGCTATTTGGTATTTTGACCGAGCCAGACCAAGTGCAAGCGCAGCCGGATTGTTGCGACACGGCCATCCTGATGCTCAACGTGGCTGGAAATTACCGCATTGGGCCTAACAGGATTTACGTTCACATCGCCCGTGAATTGGCACGGGTGGGTTGTCGTAGCTTGCGTTTTGACCTGGCCGGTTTAGGCGACAGTCGTCACGCAGAGGGCTTTCGAGCTGCCAACCTTTACAGCAAGGACTCGAGGCCTGAAGTCCGTGCTGCGATTGATTTTTTGAGCGCACAAGGCTGTAAGAAATTCTATTTGCTGGGTATTTGCTCGGGCTCGTTCGTTGCGTTTCAAGCGGCCCTTGCCGATACGCGGGTGACAGGCCAGATATTGATGAACTCTCGCCTGCTTGAGTGGCACGAAGCGAATCCCGACGGCACTTGGCAGGACTCCATGCAGCAAGCTTATAAGTCCGTCTCGTTCTATCGGCGCCAGCTGCTGGACTGGCGCGTATACAAGCGCATATTCCAAGGTGATGTTGACGTTGCGGGCATTGCCAATCGAGTGCGCGTACTGGTAGGCGCCCGCTTGAACAGGGCCATGAGATCGACGTTTCGAACAGATTCATCTGAACACGGGCCACTGCAAAAAGTAAGGCAACTGAGCCGCAGGGGAACAGAAACGTTGATGATCGTGAATGCGGATGATGATGGGCGCGATTATTTGGAGTTTCACTTTGGAGCGAGTGGCAAATACTTGAAGGGTGATTCCCGTTTTCAGATGGTTTTTGTGAACGATTCGGATCACACTTTTTCAGATCAAAAGGGTCAAAAATCTGTCATCTCCAAGGTGAAAGCTCATCTTGGGGTTCAGGATTCGAGCTCCCAATAAGCCACGGCAGAGCTGTCGCAGAGAATGGGACTGGTCTAGGATGAGAAGGGGTTGAGCCGTACCGGCGGCTTTATTCTTTGTGCGCTACCGGCTGACTGGAGATTCAAGATGATCCATATTCAACGTCGCGGTGTCGGTGCCGCTTTGCTTGTGTCGGTTTTGGTGGCTGGTTGTAGCGGCATGATGCCTGCGGCTGACAAATCCAACCTGATCACCTTCACGACCCAGATGCGTGGTGGCAACGAAGTTCCGCCGGTATCGTCCAGTGCTAGCGGGCAGGTGGATGCCGTGCTCAACACGGACACCAATGTGCTGCGCTGGAGGCTGACTTTTGCAAATTTGAGCGGTCCGGCCAGGGCTGGACATTTTCACGGCCCAGCGGCTGTGGGCGCAAACGCAGGCGTGGTTTTGCCGTTTCCTGGCCAGTTGGGCAGCCCGATGGAAGGCTCCGCCACGCTCACGGCCGCGCAGGTGGCTGATCTGATGGCCGGGCGCTGGTACGCCAACATCCACACGGCTGCCAACCCCGGCGGCGAAATTCGCGGGCAAATGACCTTGCGGCGCTAACCTGACCCGTCTCTGCGAGCGAAGTAATTCCGTCTCTGCGAGCGAAGCGCGGCAGTCCAGGGGCCCGAATTCGCAGTCATGGATGGTCGCGCTGCACTTGCCATGACCGGTGGGTTGCCGCGCTTCGCTCGTAACGACGGGCTTCGGGTCCGTGCTTTCCTGCCCCTATAAAGGGCCATTTTTCGCAATTGGTGTATTTGAGGTAGAAACCCTACAATGTCGGGTTACCCCAAAGCCCCATGAACGCCCCCATCGACGTCTCCTTTTTTGCGCGTGCCGCCAAGCCGCTGACCAGTTATCGCAAGTACTGGGCGGCCCGTTTTGGCACGGCCAAGTTTTTGCCGACCAGCCGTGAGGAAATGCAGGCGCTGGGCTGGGACAGTTGCGACATCATCATCGTCACCGGCGACGCATATGTTGACCACCCGAGTTTTGGCATGGCCGTCATTGGCCGCATGCTTGAAGCTCAAGGCTTTCGGGTCGGTATCATCGCCCAGCCAGACTGGCAAACTGCCGAACCCTACAAGCTGCTGGGCAAGCCGAATCTGTTCTTCGGCGTGACTGCCGGCAACATGGATTCGATGATCAACCGCTACACGGCAGACCGCAAAATCCGCAGCGACGACGCCTACACCCCGGGCGACATCGGCGGCAAGCGCCCTGACCGCGCCGCATTGGTGTATTCACAGCGCTGCCGCGAAGCTTACAAAGAAGTGCCGATTGTGTTGGGCGGCATAGAAGGCTCGCTCCGGCGCATCGCGCATTACGACTACTGGTCTGACAAAGTTCGCCGCAGCGTGGTGGTCGACGCCAAATGCGACCTGCTTCTGTATGGCAACGCCGAGCGCGCGATTGTTGAAATCGCCCACCGCCTCGCAGCCAAAGAACCCATCGCCAACATCACCGACGTTCGCGGCACCGCCTTCATTCGCCGCCAAGGTGACGAGACCGCGCAAGGCTGGTTCGAAATTGACTCCACCAATGTCGACGCACCAGGCCGGGTCGAAGCCCACGTCAACCCGTACTTGATGATTTCGGAGCAGGCCAAAGAGCAGGGCGCCACTTGTGCCCGCGAAGACGAAGCTGCCGATGTCGCCGTCAAGGCCGAAGCTGCTGGCTCGCCCGTGCTCAAAACAAAAGCGCAGCCGCAGGCCAACCCCGCCATCAAGCCGCTCACCTTTGTGCAGAACCCGAGCTTGCCGTCCATGCAGGGCAAGATCAAAGTGCCGCCGCGTGACCGTTCGGTCATTCGTCTGCCGTCCTACGAGCAGGTTCGCAGCGACGCCGTGCTCTACGCCCACGCCAACCGCGTGCTGCACCTTGAGACCAATCCCGGCAATGCACGTGCCTTGGTGCAAGCCCACGGTGAAGGCGTCACCGCCCGCGACGTGTGGATCAACCCACCACCGATCCCGCTGACCACGGTTGAAATGGACTACGTGTTCGACTTGCCGTATGCGCGCTCGCCGCACCCAAGCTACGCCGACGAGAACGGCAGCCACGACCACACCACCAAGATCCCCGCTTGGGAAATGATTCGCTTCAGCGTGAACATCATGCGCGGCTGCTTTGGCGGCTGCACGTTTTGCTCCATCACTGAGCACGAAGGTCGCATCATCCAGAGCCGTTCTGAGGACTCCGTGATCCGCGAGATCGAAGCCATTCGTGACACCGTCAAAGGCTTCACTGGCGCCATTTCAGACCTCGGCGGCCCGACAGCCAACATGTACCGCATCGGTTGCAAGTCGCCTGAGATTGAGTCTGCTTGCCGCAAACCGTCTTGTGTTTACCCCGGCATCTGCTCGAACCTGAACACCGACCACGCGCCCTTGATCAAGATGTACCGCCGGGCCCGCGCGCTCAAGGGCATCAAGAAAATTCTCATCAGCTCCGGCCTGCGCTATGACCTCGC
>CANFXC010000007.1 GCA_947450765.1 Comamonadaceae bacterium
AGACAGGCTTCCAAGTACTGCGCCATATCTTCTTCTGATTTAAGCTGTTCCGCGCTATCCCATTTACGAAGTTTGAGGGCGTTCATCTGTCACTCCTTAAGTTGTTGAGCAAGGCACCTACAACTTCAGCTTCGGGTACGACCGACATAGACCCACAATAAGCCCAACCAAGCGCGCCAGATAGCGCGACTGAGGAGGCAACAACCGGGGCACCAGTGTTAACCAAAAGGAATTGCAACGTATCCGTTTACTTCATGCGTTACCAATATTAATATTAATTTCACGCAAAGCATCGGTCAATTCGAGGCTACGGTTTTTATATTTAAATAACGAATCTTCAGTTGATATTAATACAGGATAGTTAAGCAATTCACGAACAGCATTAACCATTGCATCTATATCATCAACCGGCGTAAAAGTTACACCTGGAAACTGACCGATATACTGATCCTGATCACTCCCAACTTCAGAAACCACCTTAACCCCCAGAGACAAGCACTCACAAATCCTTGTTGTTTCAAGGAGTGCATTTTCATAGTAATGAATATTAACCACTACTTTCGCACCTAACAAAGAACGCCATAAATCAAAACCATAAAGATTGGTGATCAATTTTAGGTTGAAATTTCCGGAGAGGGCTTTGAAGAATTTCTGACGTCTTAAATTTTTAATATCACCATAGAAAATAACATCAAAATTTTCACTTGGAATTAATTTCCCATCAATACACAACCAATCTAGGTCTCTATTCAACGCCTGGATTGGCACATGATACAAGTTTTCCAACGGAGATTTAAGTGACCGCATGTATTCAACATTAACCAAAGAATAATCAAAAACAGCTACAGAATTATAAAGTACATCAATATATTCCTGATTAAACCAACGCAAGGTTACGGACTGCTCCATTTGATAGATAATCCTCTTATCCCGCGGTGGTAACTTATTAAATACCTGCGCGCATACGACAAAGTAAATATCATCACTGAACTCAACAGGCATTTCGCTGTAAATTTCTATTTCAGCCCCTTGGTTTTGTAAATTCCAGCGCAACCAATAAGCAATAAAAAAAGTAGCCGGAGGTGAAACAATAGAAATCCGAGATATTCTCCTCTTATGAGCTAAACTGATATTAGCTTTACGCCCAGCACCCCACTGGGGATCAATACTACTATTAGGATTCTGTAAAACTCGGACATACCAAGGATCAAAGCACGGCCTGACAATACCGCGCACATCATAAACAACCGACCTAAACAATGGCTTTACTATCAAATTCGCATCAAAAATATTTCGCAACCATTTCCGCGGCCGACCATTCGAATGGAATGCCATTTTTTTAAAATAAAATTCATTACGTATAATTCACATCAAATATATTTGTATAAAAGTTTTTAATAATCAATAATTTTCAGGGTTTATAATTAACTATTATTCAGACGTTAGGTAGCGCGCCATAGAACGAAATCAGCTAGGATTCGATAAATAATTTTCAGCCAGGACTTATCCTGACAGAGTCAAGCATTTAAATACAGTTCAAAGCACCTAATTAATACTCTTCGACAAAAAACACAAACCCACAATGCGGCCAACTAAGCGCGCCAGATAGCGCGGCTGCGGCAGCAGCAACCTGGGCACCAGCGTCAGCAGCGCCAGCAGCAGCGTCTTCCAGCGCAAGCGCAAAGCATCGGCTGCGCCAAAATACTTGCTTTCAAACACCAGCTTGGACTGCGCATGGTGATAGCCGCGAATGAATTCCGACTGGAGCGGATTCGGCCCCTTCACCGAGCCCCTAGAAAGATGGGTGATCTCGACCTCGGGCACCAACACGATCTGCTTGTTCGCCAAAAATACGCGCTGGCACAAGTCTTCATCTTCGTAATACAGAAAAAAGGTCTCGTCGAAAAACCCGATGTTCTTCATCACCGCCATGTTCAGCAGCATCACGGCACCACAGACAAAACCAACGCAACACGGCCCCTCAGCCTTAGGGCCTTTGGACACCCAATGCGTGGCCGGCCAGCGGTAACTCACTTCAGGCGAGCCGTCACGGCGAATCAAATGCGGCGCAATGATGGCCGCATCTGGAAAATTCTCCGCTGCTTGCAACATCCCCGCTAAAAAAGCAGGCGTGGGCAAACAATCCGGATTGAGCAGCAAAGCATAGGGCGTGGTGACCGTTTCCAATGCGCGGTTGTTGGCCGCGCCAAAGCCGAGGTTTCGAGCGTTCCGAATCAAGGTCGCGTTGGGCAGCGCGATCTGCAGTTGCGCCTCAATGCCGTCATCACTGGCGTTGTCAACGATGACGACATTTTTCATCGCCCTCAGTGCATCTGACAACGCAGGCAGGCAGTGTGCGCTGTTGTAGGTGACCGAAATAACGGTCACGTCGTCGGCATCAATTTTTTTCATCCAACACTCACGGGGAAACTCATAAGATTCTTTGAATCGAAAATCATGAAATTCCTAGCTTCTTAAGGAGTTCTCGGAAACCAAATTTTGACTCCTTAATTGGATTGCTAACACTGTCATCAACGCCGATGTGCACACAAGACCCAGGCTGAAGATAGGCAACAAAAGTCCCCGCACTTCTTAATTTTCTAGATATATGACGCTCTTTCTTGAATGCAGAATAAGGTCCAAAATTCTTCCACTGCGATAGAGACGTGACATGTGGATTGAATGTGTAGCCGTGCCACTGCTTATGCAATCCATCGAGTCTACAAAATTTAATGCCATTAATTTCCTGAACTACCGCTTTAGATTTATCTTGCGAATTTAAATTAGAATCTTCTATCGTCCGAAGGCAAACAGACCCAATATCTTTACCTTCCTGGAGAAGTTGTATTGACTCATCCAGCATCAAATCGGAAGTAAAAATCCAATCATCTTCGCAGTGCAATATGTATGGCGAATTAACTTTTGAATACATCAAATCAACCGCGCGATGATGTCCAATTTGCTCATCTAAATTAATTAAAATTCCTGCGGGGCATAACTCTTTAAAAACATCGTTCGTCTCTTGGTCGCGGAAGTCATTGATAGCGATTATTTGTTTAAAATTAGCGCGAAACAACAGACTTTCCAATGTCTGCCTAAGAAGACTTGGTCGACGGCCAATTGTTAGGCAAAGGTCTACTTCATATTTCATTTGTGCACCGGAAATTTAATTAAAATACAAGGCCTATGGTTTATATTTTTCCGTAGAATTTATCAATAATAGAAAGCATAAAAATATAGCACTCGACAGCATTGTTGGGTAGTAGTTGTGGGCAAAGTTGACATTGGTCAAATTACCGGATGCATGTATGAAGAATATTCCAGTAATACCCAATGCTGCTATGGGTTCATTTTTTCGCAAACGCATAGCCATGTAGAAGAGGCCAATGAGAAATGACAAAAAGCTTCCGAGTCCGAATAAACCTTGGTCAAATAATTCCTCAAGATAATTATTGTGAAGATGGCCGAGCGTTGAAACTGCAGGAGCATTAGCCTCAATGCCCCAGCGCCTGATTGACGACATTTTTGTATTATGACCAACACCCACTAAAAGATGATCAGGAATTTCATGAACAGCTCTTTTCCAGAGATAGAGCCGAATACCGACTGATGTTTCGATGCTTGCTTCTTTCAAGATGTCCGCTGCTGAAAACTCTTTCACGGCTAACTCAATGCGTTGCGCCGGGATGGAAATAAGTTGAGGAAATATTTGCACGAGCAAGGTTATGGCAACGACCGCGACAATGACACGACTCGCCAATGCACGCCACTTGATGCCGCTTCTAGCGTAATGCCACAGCACAACCCCAGCGACCCAAAAAACAATACCGTAAGAACCGCGAACTTGGCTGAGTAAAACAGCACACACACCAACGACCACGCCAGATACATAAAACAAACGTACCGGCAGTCGTTGTAATGAAGCGCTCATCGTCAGTGCCAATACGACACAGACCAGCAACGACATTGAAGCGCCCCAAGGTATTTGATTGGTCGGTGTGCGTTCGGACCCAAAAATAAGCATCAGTCCAAAACTTGCCCACAACGCCAGGACCAAGGCATACCCAAGCCATTTCAACTGGTCGCGGGTAAAGCGTGCGTAATGGACAAGCCCCAGCAAACCGAGTGCACCGAATAACAGGCGGAACTCAGCATGCCGTTCCCCCCAACTATCCCCCCAGTAAAACTGTGGAATAACTCTTAGCGCCAGCGCCGATAGGCAGGCAAAGACCCAGCCTTTAACCGCAGAAAACTCTGCTGTCGGCGCTTTTACTGAGCCGTATTTAAATGACCACAAGCCTAAAAGGCAAAAAGCTAGCCAGCAAGCCCCTGCCAATTTTGAATTGAGTGGCGCCAATACCAACAAGATTAAAACTGCACACCATTGCCAGTTTCTGACGGCCTTTGCGTTCAATTCATTCGGCTGCATTGTTGTCATTTACGCGACGCCAAATTCTTCAAATCATTCACGTCGTACTTCAACGCCGCATACCTGAAGAAACACTCCAGTGCGATGAAGAAACAAAACAGAAATCCTTCAGCGCCGCACAAAAATCCACGCCTAAAAACGTACAAGCGCAAGAAGATAGCGAACCCAGATGCCAACCCGCGCAACACACCGCCGGTTTTACCCGCTTGCGCCCGTTTGGCCGCGCCGAGCTGAACGTATTGCGCCAGCTTGTTCAGACTGCCATAAATAGACTCGCGTGAGTAATGGAACAGTCGGGACTTGAACCGCTTGACCGGTTGCTGGCCGCCGTGCATTTCGGCTTTTTCGTGGACTACGCCTGAGAACTCGCGGATTGACTGGGTCTTGAACATGCGCGGAATGCCGCCGGTGCTTTTCATCAAGGTCAACGGCTTGCCAAACGCCACCTGGTTCCACTGAACCTCCCAAATTTC
The DNA here is from genome assembly GCA_947450765.1 of Comamonadaceae bacterium. Lineage (GTDB taxonomy): Bacteria > Pseudomonadota > Gammaproteobacteria > Burkholderiales > Burkholderiaceae_C > Polaromonas. The sequence continues at coordinate 4,903 of CANFXC010000007.1, forward strand.
GTCCTTGCCCGACGCGATCACCGCTTCAATTTCAGCTTGCATCTCGGGCGGCATTTCTTCATCTGCGTCCAGGAAGAAGATGTATTCGCCCTTGGCATGTTGGAGCACGCGGTTGCGCTGCACCGCAAAGCCCTGCCAGTCGGGGTAGTCGTGCACCTCAGCGCCCAGCGCGGCCGCAATGTCGCGGGTTTTGTCTTTGCTGCCGCTGTCGATGACAAGAATTTGGTCTGCAAATTTCGCACTGTCGATGCACGACGCGATGCGCTTTTCTTCATTCAAGGTCAGAATGCCGACGGTCAGTCTCGGACGGTTATGGCTTGGTTGGTTGTGGCTCAGGTCCAGCTGCTCGGTCATTGGGTTGCCTGCTCATGTGTTTGTTTGGTTTTGCCGGCAGCGTCTTTGGCCCACACGGCGGCATACACCGCGGCCACGCCTTCGGCTTCGCGCTCAACTGAAAATAGCTGCTCAACGCGCTGTCGTCCCAAGCGGCCCATGTCGGCGGCGCGCACTGGGTCTTGCATGACGCGTCGCAAGGCCGCCACCAGTGCCGGGACATCGTCGGTTGGCACCACATGGCCGGTCACGCCTTCGTCAACGATGGCTTTGAACGCGCCCGTGTCGCTGGCCACCACGGCGCAGCCGCAGGCCATGCCTTCGAGCGGCGTCAGGCCGAAGGGCTCGTAGCGCGGACAGGCCACGGTGATCAACACGTTTTGGTACCACTCGCCCACGGCAGCGGGTGCCACTTCGCCCAAAAACACAATGCGGTCAGACAAACCCTGCGCTGCAATTTTTTGCACCAAGGCTTGCTTGAAGTCTTCATGCTGCGGCTGGCACAGGCCAGCTATCACGGCGGTGTACGCCGGGAATTCAGGCAGCAGTTGCAGCATGGCGTCGACATAAATGTCGCTGCCCTTGTCGGGCCGCACGCGCCCAAAAACACCGACGCCGTATTGACCCGGCAACCCCGTTCTTTGCCAAACCGTGAGCTTATTGTCCGGCGGCGAGAAGCGCTCTAAGCTGATGCCGTGATGAACGATGCGGGTGGTGTTGGGCACAAAACTGCCGGCTTCGGGCGTCGTCGAAATAACGCCGTCCATCTTAGAAATCAGCCAGCGCGGAAACCACGAATGCCGGTGTTTGGCAGCAGAGGTAAAGACCAAGGCAATGGGCAGCCGCAGCACGTCGCGCAGCAAAATGGCAAGCATCATTTCCGGGTCACGCCGCACATGCCAAATGCGCTTGCGGCCGTCAGGCAAACGCGAGCAAGACACTTTCAGCGCCTGCCAAAACGTCAACCGCGTGAAGCGTTCCCCGCATTGTTCGGCGGCAAGGCCCGCACCCGGCATGTCGGAACCCAAATAGCCAAGGTTCAAAGCCCGCGCCTGCACCGGCAGCAATGCATTGACGGTGCCGGAAACACCGGTAAAACGCTTCTTGAGGTTGGTGACTATGACTTCAGGGTTCATGCGACTTGGGAAATCTTGTGTATCTGTTGAAAGCAGTGAGTTTGAACGTGTTGTTATCCGCGGATGAGTATCGCATCTGCGCCTGATGAAGTGGCGCTGCTGACTTAACTTAGCTCCGGGGGTAGTTCAGCGTCAATATTGACAAGAGAGGCAGAGCGCGATCCAATAACAGTTATTAATTGTTAGGAGGTTTTCATGCCCACCAGCGTCGCACTGAGCGCTCACTTTGAGGCTTTCATTCGCGAAAAGGTCGAGAGTGGCCGCTACAACAATGTTAGCGAAGTGGTTCGAGCCGGCTTGCGACTTCTTGAAGACACTGAGCGCCAGCAGGCCATCCAGTTCCAAGCTCTGCGCGCAGACATCGCCGCAGGAAAAGCCAGTGGGTCACCTCTGGCTGCCGAACCGATATTTCATCGACTGCAAGCCAAATACACCCAGCAAGCCAAGGACAAAAGCAACTGATGCAGTTGCTTATCACGCCCTTGGCGGCCCAAGACTTGGAGGCGATCGGGGATTACATTGCAGAAGACAATCCGATACGCGCTGCAAGTTTCATCGCTGAGCTGTTCGCTCAGTGTCAGAAAATCTGCCTCAACCCAGTTGGATACCGACCTCGACCTGAACTCTCGGACGACTTGCGCTCATGCGCACATGGCAACTACGTGATCTTCTTTGAGTCGACCCATGACCAAATCGCTATCATTCGAATCTTGCATGGTGCGCGAGACCTTCACCAAGAGTTCAATTAGTCGAGGATTTTTATCAGGGTCAGAACCGATACACATCATCTTGTAAACACACATTAATTTATCTACAGTCTTGAACAACCCGTCACCAAGGTACGGGCCAATTTCATCCACCTGTTTACTTTTGATAGGAAACCCAACATGTTCAAAAAACTTTTTACGTTCTTCGCCGCCATGTCACTGGTTGCAGCCTTCGCCGCTGTGGATGTAAACAAAGGATCTGAAGCTGAACTGGACAGCATCAAAGGCATTGGCCCGGCCACTAGCAAGCAGATCATGGCCGAGCGCAAAAAAGCCGAGTTCAAAAACTGGGACGATCTGATTTCCCGTGTCAAAGGCTTGGGCGACAAAACCGCCGCCAAGCTGTCTGACGGTGGGCTGACCGTTGGCGGTGCCAGCTACAAGCCAAGCGCTGCAGCACCTAAAGCCGGCGCCAAACCAGCGATGCCCGTAGCGGCCACGCCACCAGCAGCACCAGCAGCGGCCCCCAAACCAGCCGCCAGCGCCGCGAAAAAATAACGCGTCAGGGCTTGCCGAACCCGCCGCCCCCTGGCGTGTGAATCTCGAACACGTCACCGGGCTGCATGTCGGCTTGGCCAATATGGCCCAAGGTTTCCACGCGGCCATCGGCTCGCTGTACCAAGTTCAAACCCGGCTCACCGGCGCTGCCGCCGGCCATGCCAAAGGCACCGTGAAGACGACCATTCGACAAGATGCTGGCGGTCATGCGCTCCAGAAACGTCACGCGCCGCACGCCGCCGCTGCCGCCCTGCCAATACCCAGCACCGCCCGATCCCTGCCGGATGTCATAGCTTTCAAGTCGCACCGGAAAGCGAAACTCAAGCACTTCTGGGTCGGTCAGCCGCGAGTTGGTCATGTGGGTCTGCACCACGCTTGTGCCGTTAAAGCCCGCTACCAGCTCACCCGCCGCATTGATTTCACCGCCCGCGCCGGAACCGCCTGAAATAGTTTCGTAATACTGGTAACGCTCGTTACCAAAGGTGAAGTTGTTCATGGTGCACTGGCTGGCCGCCATCACACCCAGCGCGCCGTACAACGCGTTGGTGATGCAGCTGGAGGTTTCGACATTGCCCGCGACGACCGAAGCGGGTGGGTTCGGGTTCAACATCGAGCCCGCCGGGATGATCACTTTGAGCGGCTTCAGGCAACCCGCATTCAGCGGAATGTCGTCATTCACCAGAGTCCTGAACACGTAGAGCACGGCGGCCATGCAGACAGCTGTGGGTGCGTTGAAGTTGTTCGTCTGCTGCGGCGATGTCCCGGTGAAATCAATCTCGGCACTGCGCTCTGCGGTGTTGACACGTATCGCCACTTGAATCTGCGCGCCGTTGTCCAGCGGCAAAGTGAAGGCACCGTCTTTCAGCCGCGTGATGACGCGGCGCACCGACTCCTCGGCGTTGTCTTGCACATGGCCCATGTAGGCCAGCACCACGTCCAAGCCAAATTGCTCGACCATCTTGCGCAGCTCCTGCACGCCTTTTTCGTTGGCGGCAATCTGGGCTTTCAGGTCGGCCATGTTTTGCGCCGGATTTCGCGCCGGGTGTTGGCCGCTTTGCAGCAAGGCCAGCATCTCGGCTTCGCGCAGCACACCGCGGTCCACCAGCTTGACGTTGTTGATCTGCACGCCTTCGTCCTCAATGCAGGTCGAAAAAGGCGGCATAGAACCCGGCGTGATGCCGCCAATGTCCGCGTGATGACCGCGTGAGCCAACATAAAAAATCGGCGTATTTCCCGACAAATACACCGGCGTGATGACGGTGATGTCGGGCAAATGCGTGCCGCCGTGGTACGGGTCGTTCAGCACAAAAACGTCGCCGGGCTGCATCTTGCCTTGGTTCTCACGAATCACGGTCTTGATGCTTTCACCCATAGAGCCCAAATGCACCGGCATGTGCGGCGCATTGGCGATCAGGTTGCCGTCGGTGTCAAACAGCGCGCAACTGAAGTCCAACCGCTCTTTGATGTTGACCGAATGCGCCGTGTTTTGCAGCTGCAACCCCATCTGCTCGGCGATGTTCATGAAGAGGTTGTTGAAGACCTCCAGCAACACTGGGTCGACTTGCGTGCCAGCGGCAAACTGCACCGTGCGTGCCGTGCGCCGTTCCATCACCAAATGATCCAGCGCGGTCAGCGTGGCCTCCCAACCGGGCTCGACCACCGTGGTGGCATTTTTCTCGGCAATGATGGCCGGGCCGGGAATGATGTCGCCGGCTTGCAAGTCTTCCCGCACCACCAGCGCGGCATCGTGCCACTCGCCGGCTGAGTAGACGCGAACCGTTTCACGGCGCGGTACGTCGCGCGGTGCGTGCAGCGGGTGCAGCGGCTCACTGGAAGCATCGCCAGCCACCACCGCTTCAACCGACACCGCCTCGACTACCAAGCCCTTGCCCTGCATGAGGAACGCAAAGCGTTGGCGGTAAGCGGCTTCAAAGCTGGCCTCAATGTCCGCCAACGTACCAAAGGGAACGATCAAGGCAGAGTCGCTGCCTTCGTAGCGCACATGCACGCGCTGCAGCACTCGGCTGGCTCCGCCGCTGGCCGCTTGACGCTGCAATTCGGCCAGCGCGCTCCCGGCCAGCGCTTGCAATTGGTCGGCAATCGCTGGCATCGCGGCACTCGAAAGTTTGACTTCCACCGCTTGCTCACGAATCACGTTTTGATCAGCCAGACCCATGCCATAAGCACTCAACACGCCAGCCAACGGATGCACCAGTACGCGCGTCATGCCAAGTGCATCAGCCACCAAACAAGCGTGCTGACCACCGGCGCCGCCAAAGCACTGCAAGGTGTAGCGCGTCACGTCGTAGCCACGGGCCACCGATATTTTTTTAATCGCATTGGCCATCTGCTGCACCGCGATGTTGATGAAGCCTTCGGCCACCACCTCGGCGCTGCGGCCCGTCTGCTGGGCCAGCGCGTCAAACTTTTGATACACGGCCTCTGCACTCAGCGCTTCGTTGGCCTCTGGCCCAAACACTTTGGGGAAGTAACGCGGCTGCACTTTGCCAACCATGACGTTGGCATCTGTCACCGCCAGCGGACCGCCACGGCGGTAACTGGCCGGACCGGGATTGGCACCTGCGCTTTGCGGGCCGACACGGAAACGATCACCATCAAAAGTCAGCAACGAACCACCGCCAGCCGCCACGGTGTGAATGCTCATCATCGGTGCACGCATGCGCACGCCCGCCACCTGGGTTTCAAACTCGCGCTCGAATTCACCCGCGTAATGCGACACATCGGTCGAGGTACCGCCCATGTCGAAGCCAATCACTTTGGCCACGCCTGCGATCTCCGCCGTGCGCGCCATGCCCACAATGCCGCCCGCAGGCCCGCTCAAAATCGCGTCTTTGCCTTGGAAGGCATGCGCATCGGTCAAGCCGCCAGAGGACTGCATGAAAAAGAGTTTGACGCCCGGCATTTCCGCCGCCACCTGCTCGACATAACGCCGCAAGATCGGCGACAAATACGCGTCCACCACGGTGGTGTCGCCACGGCTGATGAACTTCATCATCGGACTGGTTTCATGTGAAGTGCTGATCTGCGTGAAGCCGACTGTTTCGGCCAGCCGACGTGCGGCTTTTTCATGCTCAGTGAATCGGTAGCCATGCATGAAAACAATCGCCACACTGCGCAAACCTTGCGCGTATTGCGCCTGCAGCGCGGCCTTCAATGCCGCCTCATCCAACGGTTGCAACACCTCGCCGTGCGCACCCACGCGTTCGTCGGCCTCAACCACCGCGCTGTACAACAGCTCGGGCAGCACGATGTGCCGGTCAAACAAGCGCGGCCTATTTTGGTAACCGATGCGCAGCGCGTCCTTGAAGCCGCGTGTTGTCACCAGCAGCGTTGGCTCGCCCTTGCGTTCCAGTAACGCATTGGTGGCCACCGTGGTCCCCATCTTCACGCACTCGACCACGTCGGCGCTCACCGGCTCGCCGGCTTTCAGCCCCAGCAGATGACGAATACCGGCCACCGCTGCATCGCGGTAATGCTCTGGATTTTCAGACAACAACTTGTGTGTGACGAGCGAGCCATCTGGCTTTTTACCCACAACATCGGTGAATGTGCCGCCCCGGTCGATCCAGAACTGCCAGCGTTTGTCTAGCATGGCTTCGCTGGCAGGGTTGATCGACGGTGCGTCTTGAGAAAGTGAAGTCATGAAGTTCCAGGAAATTGTGGAAAGGATAAGGCAAGGACTCAAATAATTCAGCCGCTGGGGTATGCCCGTATCAGTTGGCCTGAAATTTGCGTCTATCCTCAGGCTCTGTGTTTCAGCGTGTTTGCACGGCTCCACCTTTTTCTTTCAGGATTTTCTAATGAAACTCAAATTCGCTCTTATCGCGGTTGCACTGTGCTCGGCCAGTGTCACCGCCGCCTTCGCTCAAACCAAATGGGATTTGCCTGCGGCCTACCCGACAAGCAACTTTCACACCGAGAACTTGACCCAATTTGCCGCGGACGTTGACAAAGCCACGGGCGGCAAGCTCAAGATCACCGTGCATGCCAATGCATCGCTGTTCAAAGCCAACGAAATCAAGCGCGCCGTGCAAGGCGGACAAGCGCAGATTGGTGAAGTGCTGCTGGTCAATTTCGAAAACGAAAATCCGCTGTACGGTCTTGACGGAATTCCGTTCCTCGCAACCTCTTACGCAGAATCAAAGCAGTTGTACGCAGCGCAAAAACCAGCACTCGAAAAGCTGCTGAGTGCGCAAGGCATGAAGGTGCTGTACGCAGTCGCCTGGCCACCACAAGGCATTTTCACGAAAAAAGAACTGTCGTCTGTGGCTGATTTGCGCGGCATCAAATGGCGCGCCTACAGCCCGGCCACCGCCAAAATTGCCGAACTGATTGGCGCGCAACCCGTGACCATTCAAGCCGCCGAACTCTCGCAGGCGCTGGCCACGGGTGTGGTCGAAAGCTACATGAGCTCAGCCTCGACGGGCTACGACTCGAAGACTTACGAGAGCCTCAAGTCCTTCTACGACACACAAGCGTGGTTGCCGAAAAACGCCATCATCGTCAACAAAAAAGCCTTTGACGCACTGGACCCCGCCACCCAAGCCGCCTTGAGCAAAGCCGCTGCAGACGCTGAGGTGCGAGGCTGGAAGCTCAGCGAAGAAAAGAATGACTGGTACAAAAAAGGACTGACCAGCAAAGGCATGAAGATCGTCGTGCCGCCCGCCAAGCTCATGACGGACATGAAGCAAGTCGGCACCATCATGTTGGCCGACTGGCAGAAGAAAACAGGCCCTGACGGCGACGCCATCATCACCAGCTTCAACAAGTCCAAAACACTCAAGAAGTAAGCTGCATGCGCAAATTTCTGGATCGCCTTTACCTGGCAGGCGGCGCCTTAGGCGCTGTCTTTATCGCCCTCATTGCAGTGCTGATGATTGCGCAAAGTATTCTGCGTGAATTCCAGGTCAACACCGGCGCCGTCAACGACGTGGTGGCCTGGTTTTGCGCAGCAGCGGCCTTTTTTGCCATGGCCCACGCCTTCAAGCACGGGGATTTTGTTCGCGTCACCTTGCTGCTGGAAACCGTCGGCCCAAAAACCCGCCGGGCCATGGAAATCGGGTCCTTGGGAATAGGCAGCGTGTCGGTCGCCTACCTGGCGCTGTCGGCCTGTCGCTTCACTTATGAAAGTTGGGAGTTCAATGACATCTCGCAAGGCCTGCTGCCGATGCCGATGTGGATTCCCCAAATGAGCTTTGCATTGGGCTCCTTGCTGTTGCTGGTTGCCGTGCTGGACGAATTCATCATCGTGTTGCGCGGTGGTGTGCCGACCTTCGTGCGCGAAGTGGCTGAGCGTCATGCCCGCGGCGATTTTTCTTCTGAAATCTAACAAAGATAAAAATGGATATTTTGATGGTGGGCGGCATTTTGCTGCTGCTCATGATGTTGTTGTTGTCGGGCGGCGTGTGGATTGCCATGACATTGGCTATTTGCGGCTGGGTCGGGCAAGCTTTTTTCACCAGCACAGAACCCGGCAAAAACCTGTTTAGCGCTTTTTGGGAAAGCAATGCCAGCTGGGAGTTAGCCGCCTTGCCGCTGTTCATCTGGATGGGCGAGATTTTGTTTCGCACCAAACTCAGCGAGGAAATGTTTGAAGGTCTGCGCCCCTGGCTGAACCGAATTCCGGGTCGGCTGATGCACACCACTATTTTGGGTTGCGGCATTTTTGGCTCGGTGTCAGGGTCTTCTGCGGCCACCTGCGCCACCATTTCCAAAGTGGCCTTGCCCGAACTGCTGAAGCGCGGCTACGACGAAAAAATTGCCCTAGGCTCCTTGGCTACAGCGGGGACGCTGGGGATTTTGATTCCGCCCTCGATCACCATGGTGGTCTATGCAGTGGCGGCAGACGCGTCCATCATCCGTATTTTTCTGGCTGGATTTTTGCCCGGATTTTTACTGATGGCGCTGTTCTCCGGCTACATCATCTGGTGGAGTTTGCGTAACCCGGACAAGGTTCCTGCGGCTGATCCACCCTCGACTTTCAAAGAAAAAATCAAACAGTCAGGCAATCTTTTGCCTTGCGCGGCGCTCATCGTGTTTGTCTGCTGGGTGCTGATTGCCGGCTACGCCACAGCCACAGAATGCGCCGCTTACGGCGTGGCAGGGTCGCTTGGCTTGGCATTGTGGAGCCGCTCATTGACGTGGGAAAACTTCAAAGAAGGTTTGATGGGGACCACGCGCACCAGCTGCATGATCATGTTCATCTTGGCCGGCGCAGCCTTCTTGACCAAAACCATGGCCTTCACCGGCATTCCACGCGAGTTGGCTGAGTGGGTCAACGCCATGCACTTGTCACCTTTTGCATTGATCGCCGTACTGACCGTGGTTTATCTGATTTTGGGCACGGCACTGGACGGCATCTCGATGATCGTGCTGACCAGCGCAGTGGTGTTGCCGATGATTCAAAAAGCCGGCTTTGACCTGATCTGGTTCGGTATCTTCATTATTTTGCTGGTCGAGATGGCTGAGGTGACGCCGCCTGTGGGCTTCAACCTCTTTGTGCTGCAAAACATGACCGGCAAAGACAGCAACACGATTGCACGTGCGGCCATTCCTTTCTTTGGCTGCTTGGTGGTCTGCATTGTGCTCATCACGGTATTTCCGCAGATCGTGACGATCCTGCCGGACTTGGTGATGGGCAAGGAGCGCTGACCTGATGCTGCCCGTCCTCGCCATCAGCATTGGGGCGTCCGTCGGCGCGTTGGCGCGCTGGGGTTTGGGCCTGTGGTTGTCGCCCAGCGGCTTGCTGCCGTGGGGCACGCTGGCAGCCAACCTGATCGGCGGCTACCTGATTGGCGTGGCGATTGCGCTGTTCCAGGCGATGCCGCAGCTCGACCCGATCTGGCGTCTGCTGCTCATTACCGGCTTTCTGGGCGGCCTGACCACCTTCTCGTCTTTCTCAGCCGAAGTGGTCAACTTCCTGATGACCGAACGCTACGGCTTGGCGCTGCTGACAGCCGGCCTGCACGTGATGGGTTCCTTGACGATGACCGTGCTGGGGATTAAGAGCTTGGGGCTATTGATGGCGGCTCGAATTCACTGAACCTCACGCCGTGCTGCAGGCGGCTCATTTGCATTTCCGACAGCGTTTTTGACAAGACTTTCTGTTACTGCTAACTTCTCGCTTTTTACAAGCTCAGCAGTTCAGTATGGCGCTCCAAAGTTCGTTCAAAACAGCGGGTCCGCGCCAAGGTCTGCTGGTCGCTTTTCTTCTCGCTGCGCTGGTACTCGGCTTTGAGCTGTGGTTGATCCGGTTCATACCTGTGCCGCTACAAAGCAATGTGGTCGGCATTCAATATGTCGTCGACAGCGAGGCTTTCAAATCCAAGCCACCGCAGCCGATCGGGCCGAAAGAATTTTGTGAAGCATGGACGGCTCAAGCCAGCAGCCAAGTCGATTGCCGCTCTGCCCTGTCCGTCTCCAATCTGCAGCCGCTGAAAGCCGACAACGCTGCCCATACGCTCGCCCAGGCCCAAGCCCAGGCGCAGGCTCAGCTCTCATGGATGAAACTGTTGCGCAGCGACATGGAAAGTCAGGCCAAGGACCGGCCGATACAAACCACCTTGCTGGCCGCTTTGAATGCGCGCATTGATGCTGCAGACCGCTACAAGGACCCCGGGGCAGCCACACAAAACACAGAACCCTACCCACGGATGTTTCAGTTGTTGCTGGACATGAACGGCGTCAGCTATGACAGCCTGAGAGATCAATTCCGGCTGAAGCGCTGGGACATTGCACGGCTGCTGGATGGATCTGATCGTTTGACTTTGCGCGGGCAGGCGCAAGAAAAAACCCTGACTCGATTGCCATGGCTGGTCCTGTTGAGTTCTGCCTTGTTGCTGGCGCTGGCTTATTGGCGTGCCCGGTGGACCGGTCTTGTGTGCATCGGTATCTACCTCGGCATCACCTCGCTTGGGCTGCTGCTGGCTGCCGACGCAGCCACGCAATATGGTCAAAACAGTCTTTTTTATGGTTTGAATCCTCTGGGCAACCAGCTTGATCGACAACTGGACGTGCAACTGTCCGGCTATCTTTTACTGGGTTTGATTTTGTTGTTCAAACCGTGGTTACCGCAACTCTCCAGCCTCGTGTTGCAACATCACTTCGCCAGCGTCTGGGTTGTTGCACTGCTGGTCGTCACGGCCTACGCTTTGCAAAGCCCCGCCATCGGATCTGAGACGCTCAAGCTCGGGCTGGCTCTGCTCGCGGCCAGCTTGATGACCGACCAAGGGCGGGTGCTGCACCTGATCAGAAAATACGCGCCCGATGTCTTCCGCCCGAGCCTCATGTGGCGAGTCTTCACGCGCAGCCCCAACACCAGCCCGGACCCGACGACGACCAGCGCGACCCGTCAGGTGCTGGGACACATCGCCGGGCCGCTGCTGAACTTCTCGGCCTTCGGCTTTGCGGTGCTGCTCTTGGTGTCGATGGTGTTCAAAGACCTCGGCGGTGCATTGATTGCCGCACTGGTGCTGATCACCACGCTGTTCCTTGTGTTTGGTTCGCGCCCTGCACTCCTGTCGCTCACGGCCATGGGTTTGGTCGGGGCTGTGCTGAGCCAAACCGACAAGGTGCAGGGGCGCATTCAACTCATGCTCGAACCCATGACCGCCGCCGTCAGTGATTTCGCGCGGCTGGTAGCCTTCACCGAAGCATCCAAACCCAGCGGCTTTGGTTTGGGCCAGATCGCCTGGTGCAACCAGGAAGGCACTTGCCTGCCACTGCAAGTGCTGAGTGACTACGTGCCCACCTTGTTGAACGGGCTGTGGGGCCCGTCCATGGCCAGGCTACTCTTTGTCGGCATGTGTCTTTATTTTTGCGCCATGGCCGGCGTCGCCTGCTGGCGTTTTCTGACTGAACGGGGTGGCCAGCGACTGATGGCCATGCTGGCATTTTTCTTGTTGCTGGCGAGTCTGTTCCAAACCGTCATCACGTTCTTTGGTAACTGGCGTTTGATTCCCTTGACAGGCTTGGGCGCACCCCTGCTCAGCATTGGTGTGTCAACCATGCTGGCCCCCACTCTGGCCATCGCCTTGCTGCTAGCTTGCAGCCCTCGCTCAAGCCCTGCCTCATGACCCACCACACGCGTGAGCTGCTGATACGGCTGATTTGGCTGGCACTGTGGATGCTGGCACTGCTGGCTGCCACGATGGTCTGGTACGGCCATAGCGCCGACGCACCGGAGGAAACATCCGTATTCAAACCTGCCCGCAAAATTGCGCAGTTGAACGTCATGGCAATAGCCCTGCAAAACGCCCAGTCTGTGGACGCACCCGCAGTCAAGCAAAAATCACAAGCCATTGCCTGCGATGCCCGCGGCATGGCGATCCTCAAGATCAGGGTGATGGCGAGCTTTGCGTTAGACCCTTCCCAAGTCGATCAATTGATCGGACGCATGCACGACCGGATCGACTTCACGCAGCGCTGCGCGGAGTGGGTTGACAACATGCAGACCTTAGCCAAATTTCAGCCGTTCAGCGGACAAGCCGGCCGGCCCGCCACATGGGCGCAGCCTTTTGATGAAGCGCTGTCTGAGCGCGTTTCCTGGACGCGTCGTTTGCCTTGTTTGTTTTACAACAACGGGCAAAAACTGGGGCTGGCTGCAGGCAATCCAGTGCAGTGTTTTCGGGAACAGCTCGTCGTCAGCACGCCACCGCGCGACGTCAACAATGGCATGCAACAGGCGATTGGCGTGAGCAAAAGCCTGCTGGCCAATGCCCATGCGGCGGCTTTGAACAGCCTGAACCAGCGCGACCTGTTGCTGACCCTGGATGACAACATACAGCCGTTGTTGGATGGCATGAGTCGCTGCCTGTCACAGCCAGACACCTGCGCGTACAGTGCGCACCTGCCAGCGCTTAAACATGTGTCGGCCGTCATCATGGACGCCAATACAGGGGATATTTTGGCGACCCTGTGTTGGTCTGGACCCTGCGACAAACTCAAGGCGATGGGACCCTTGAGCGCCCTGCTGATCGAGACGCCGCCGGCGTCTACCGCCAAACTTTTGCACGCGATGGTGTTGGCCCAAGGCGGTACTGTGGACGGTTTGATGCTGCAGCGACAGATCAAAACCTCCGGTCAGACGGACGCCCTCGTCAGCAAGCGCAATGAGTGGTGGGAAAAGCAAGCCATCTGCGATGCCCGGCCTGGCGCGTGCCAGCATCCGCGTCTGGTCAAGGCGATGTCTGAACAACTTGGCTGGAGCACTGATTGCCGCCCCACAGACATTCAATGTGGCCGCATGGGACTGCTGCGCGAAACGGATTCGATGATTTTCCCCGGCTTCATCGGGCGACTCAAAATCACCAACCCACAGACAACCACCAGCACCATGATGGACTGGAAAGACTACGACCAGATCCGCCAAGGCAAAAAGAAATCGCCCGCCTCTGTCAGCTACTTCAATACGGCGCTGGCGGTCCAATCGGCCATCGGTGCCGGTGATTCACGCACCAGTGCCTTAGGCCTGGCCCATTTGTCTAGCCAGATCTCTCGCATGGCACAAGGCCAACCAGCGCACCGGCCAGCCTTGATCCGGCCCTTGACCGGCGCCACCGCCGGCAACGCACCGTCCGCAGTTCAACGCAGCGCAGCACAAACGGTGATGGGTGGTATGCGCAAAGTGCTGGAGCCGGCTGAAGCCGGCTGGAATGGGGCCGGCACAGTCTCAGGGGCGTTTCAACGCGAATTCAAACGCGCCTGCTCAGATGACTGCGGTATATGGGCCAAGACGGGGACAGTCAGTCAGCAAGACCGCGGCTTTGCAGGGGCCACCCTCTTCACCGGAATCATCGACTTGCCACAACTCCAGCAGTGGCGCTATCGGCAAGACAACAAGACGGTTGGCCGACGCATTGCCATCGGCGTTGTGGTCCATCCCAAAGCGCCCGGGCACAGCGTGCACCTCGCCAGTGAGATGGCCATGCAACTGGCATCTGAGCTGTCGTTACAAGGAGCCTCCCAGTGACCGCAGAAGCCAACAGCAGCCGCCGACGTTACCGCTTTGACAAAGCCAGTCTGCCAGCCGTTCAGATACTGGCTTTTTCGCTGGAGCTCCGAAAATTATTGCAATCCCGCGGTCACCTGACGGGATTCATGCCGAGGACTGTCTTTCAGGCAGTCCCAGGGTCGGCCTTCCAGGAGTTGCTCTACGACACGCTGTCGCCACTGCATGCAGACCTTGAAACACGCCTGACCCTGAAGGTTCATGACGCTGAACATTTTGAAATCAAGATTGACACCACAGGAAAACAAGCATGAGTTTGATGGACTACTTCAAAAGCGGTGGCACCAAGCCATCCGTCGAAACCTTCAAGACCCGTCACACGGACGAGTTTGCAGACTCGGTTCTGCTGGAGCTTAAAAGTGTCGCCACTGACGCCGTCAAGCGGGCGATTGAAGCCCGTGAAACGCGCTACATGAAATCTGTTCTGGACGAAAGCTACTTCGTTCTGGACAGCTTGGTCATCTCACCGAAAGACCGTGACATCGCACAAAAGTTTGATGACTTTCTCACGACCCATGAAGCCGTTGATCCACAGTTTCGGCGGCAATTCTTTCAGCAGGTGATTCAGCGGGAATACCGCTCCTCGCGCGGCAGTTCTGTGCGGGTACCCGCAGAATTTGAAGCCACCGTCCAACTCGGCCAAGACTCGCTTGAAAGCTTGAGCAGCGAAGAAGGCTTTCAGATTTCACTGAAAGGCCGTCGAGTTTCATTCGCCGTAGAGGCCAGCCTGAGTGGTCCCTTGAAGCGCGAAGTCTCACCCAGCCGCTTCGGCAAAGCTTTGTCAACACAGCCGCCCATGACGTCAACGCTGGACGCCCCTGCCGTCATGCCCAGCCATGTCACTGGCATGACTCTGCGCACCGCCAGCACGGTGAGCGTCCAGTTGAACGACGCCCGCGGTAGCAGCCAGCACACGCTGGTGCTGCCCGCACTGATCGGTCGTGAGCCGGGGCCGATGTGCGAGCAGTTCGGCGTCAACCCTTTGAGCGTGCAGGCCACCTACGCCTCCAGGCAACAGCTTGTGGTGCTGGAACTGATGGGCCGTGTTTATTACTATTTACCTGACAGCGCCTCACTCAGTTGCGTCCGTGCCGACGGCTTGGTGCTTGAGAAGCTCAAACTCTACCCACTGGACGCCGGCGCCAGCACAGTGCTGCGCAGCGGCATTCCGCCGGAGGGAGCTGGCGCTGTGCATCTGCAAGGCCCCAACGCCGACTACGCCGTCATTCAATTGCGTCTCGCCGGTAGCGGATCAAGCTTTCACGAAGGAACGCCGCGCCCCAGAGCTGTCGCATGAGCTTGCGCCACGTCCATGCCTGTGCGTTGAATGTGAACGCTGAAGAATCCCTGGGATTCGACGCCTTCAGTGTCAACGCAGAGGCCGGTATTTTCACGCTGTGCGACGGCGCCAACAGCTGCCCTGACAGCGGTGCTGCCGCGCGTTGGCTGAGCCAATCGATGGCGCAAGCCGACGCCGAGAATTTGCCACAACAACTGCTCTCGACGCATGCCGAGATGTGTCAAAAATTCCCGGAAACGGGCAGCACTTTACTGCGGGTACATGCGCGCGAGCAAGGCCTTGAACTGGCCACGCTGGGCGACAGTTTCCTTTGGCTATTCAACAAACCGTGGGGCGGACTTGCACCGTGGCGATGCATCGACCAGATGCCACGTGATGTGAACGACAAAGGCCACCCGACCCAGCTCGTCGGATCTGAGGTTTGCCACACCCTGCACACCCGGCAGCATCGACCGCGGGGTATTTACTGCGCGGTACTGATGTCGGACGGCCCGGGTCTGGTCACCGCGGACCAGCACCTGACAGCCCGCGTATCGCTCCTTGGTCGAGCCGAACCCAGCCCCGCCGACCTCGCTTACCTGTGCCATTCGTTGGCGTTGGATGCGCATGCCGCCAGCTGCCGTGACGACATCAGCGTGGCGATGGTTTGGCTCAAATACACCTAAGGGAAACGCTTTGACTGAACCCTTCATCAAACGCTTCGACGACCGCTACACACAATCGCGGGAATACCAGTTTCTCGATGTGCTGAATCAGTTGCATGCAGCCGTGCCGGCCGTTTTTTCAAACGACACGCAGCTCGGGCAGATCAGGATGGCGCATGCGGGCGTCACCTTGCACGAGTGGTTGCTGGCGCTTCCAGCCGCGGCGACAGGCCAATCTCAAGCGCTCAACGCCTTACATCAGGCCTTGAGTGTCAGCCGCAGTGTTGCCAGGATGGATGTATGGCACTTCGATCTGGCGTTTCGCAATTTCATGGTCGAACAAACCAACGCATTGGCATCACCTAGCGTGCGTCTGATTGATTTCAGCCTGGCAATCTCGTCGCGTTTTCCGGTGCAAAAACCGCTCTGGATGCGGCCCGATGCTATGCAACAGCATCCGGCTTTGCACGCGGCCATCACGGAAGATTGGCGGCAATTTTTCCGTCGCAACCAACTTTCAGAACCTCCCAGTTACGACGGGGAATTCGACATCCCCATGACTGCGTACCGTGCTGACTGGTGCAACGATCTGGCAGTCGACCGGATCACGCAACGCTGGTGCGTCATCGCCCACAGCCTAGGCCTGTTGTTGATTCAAAGCACACAATTTTCGTGTTTAAGCGCTGAGATGCGCATGCAAGTCGACGCACGCGGCCGGAGCTTGATGCACCTCGCGACGGAGAGCCAAGCTGAATTGGCGCTGGAAGACAGCTTGCAGTGGTTGTCGTCGCAGTTCAGCGCACCCACGCCGCGGCCCAGGGCGCAAGTGACGCAAGCTGCGCAAGCGCCAGCTCAGTCGGTTCTGAAGACCCCCCGCGACATCTCAACGTCAAACAACGCACCGCCGCCAGCGCCAATGCTCTCCAGGATTCGATTGCTGATGAGCGTTGTGCTCATCGGACTGGGTTATGTACTGACAGATGCCCTGTACACCGCGCATCACCTCCATGTGACAGCCTATACCGCAGTGGTTGTCTTGGTGACATTGGCGCTGTCGGCCATTCTGTTGGTGAGCATGCTTTTTTCTGAACACCGTGGCCGGCTTGTCAACCGGCTGAGCCAGGCCCAAGGCTTAGCCTTGCTGGCCTTGGCGCTGGAGATTTGGACGCAACGTGTGCCCGGCGCATGGCCCGCCGGTATCGCTGTATTGGGGGTCATCTTGCTGATGCTCAGACTTGAGGTCAAACAAGGACAACGGGCTTTGTGAGCCCGCCTCGAAGTCAGCGACCGTTCATCGGCACCACTTGCAGGCGCACGTACTGACCTGGGTCAGACGAAAACTGACCTGAATATTGTTTGCCGTTGTATTCGTAGCGCACAAAATAGCCGACGATCTGATTTTCGGTGATGGTCTGGACGGCACATTGCGACCCTTGCCCCTGACCTTCGATCTGATCACCCATGGCTGCGCCACCGATGATGCCGATGCCGGTCGCCAATGCGCGGCCGTTGCCCTTACCGATAGAGTTGCCGATAGCCGCACCTGCGATGGCACCCATGATGGCGCCAGCACCGCTCTTGGGTGCAGAGTAGCCAGCCTGCGAACCATTGCAAACTTGCTGCTGCCGACTGACGGGTTGCATGATCGGGCTGCTTGAAATCACGCGGCCATATTCTTCGGATTGAGCTGAAACCGATGCGCACACGCCAAGGGCGATCATCAAGAAAATATAATTTTTCACAAATCACTTCATACGTTGAGTCACGTTCACAGCATCCATGCTGGATGAACAATGAAAAAAACCGAGGCGCAAAAAATCTGCACCTCGGTTCAGGGCTAAGCAGATTTACTCTGGAAAGCTAGCGGCTTGCGGGGACAACTTGGCTTCAGCAGTCGGGTTACCGGCTTCCACTTTGACGTCACGCATGAGTTGAAAACCCGTCGACACCAGCGTTGGCAGTTTAGGCAACACATCGGCGAACACGGACAGACCATCTTTCACTGGCACGACTTTGGTGATGTTCATCGGGTTAGACGAAACGCCTGAAATGATGTTCTTGCCTTGGTTGATAGCCACCGGAATACGCAAGGCCGCAACGCCAACGGCAAAAATCGATTGACCGACTTTCTTTTGCATTTCAGGCGACAAGCTTTCCATCTTGGCTTTGGCGTCTGAGCTCTTCAGGAGTTCTTGGGCTTCGGCTGCATTGTTCTTAATGATCGAGCCGGTAATGGCACCGATTTCTTTGGTGTCAGTGCTCTTGCTCAAGCTGTCGTTGACGGCTTTGATGTCAGCCAACTTCGTTTTGTCACCGAGTGCGCCAACGATCTGGATCAGCGCGAAAGCCACGGTCTTGTTGATCAGATTGGCTTCAGCGTTGAAAGCCTCAACTTGTGCACCAACATCACCGCCACCGCCCTTGCTGCCGCCCATGAGACCACCGAGAGCACCGAATTGCGCATTCGCAGCGGTGGACACAGCCAGTGCCAAGAGAACTGTCAAAATTTTCGATTTCATAAACGACCTTACTTGAGTTTAGATTTGTGCTGCGGAATGCTGCTGATTTGCTGTTCATAGGCTTTCAGGCCCACAAACGATGAAAGAGAGTCGGCTTTGATTTCAGAGAAATCAAAGCCAGCACCAAGTACCGACTCTCCAATTTTGTTGTTCGCCTCGAAAATGCGAATACCTGAACTCACGCTGGCTTTGCCACTGCATTTACCGGCGGCGCAATCGTTCTTGGTGAACTGCTGCATCTCCATCGGCAGAATACAAAAAGGAGTCTCGACAGCCGCAACCGGGCTCTGAGCTTCAAACATGCCATCGCGCAAGGCGATAGCTGCGCTTTGCAAGAACACACTGTTGCTCTCGATCAGGTCGTAGTCCTTCAGATTGACCGCCACGGCGCGACCCACCATCTCGTCGGCACCCGACATGTGTTGCAAGTTGGCCGGCAAAAAGTAGCGCTTGCGGTTCACGTCACAGAGTTTGAGAGCCCGGTTGTTGCCGCCCGAGGAACTCAGCAACACCACATCACTGGTCTTCAGCTGTCCTTTGAGTGCGAACGTGGCCGAGTCTTGCGAAGGACGCTCAAACTGCACATCACTGCGCGGCAACGGTAAATACACCGTCTTGTTGCCCTTGCCCACGGTCAAGGGTCTGGCGATCTGTACCTGGTTGAAGGCATTCAGGGGCAAGGTCTCGCTGAGCGTGGCATTGCCGCCCGATACTGCGTTGATTTTCAGAATTTTCTGCTTCGGGCTGAAGCCTTCAATCAGTGACTTCAGCGCCGCCAAAGAAGCATTCTTCAAATTCACTTCTGTGGCCTGCTCCAGCGCTAAACCCTTGCCCGCCATGTTGTCGAGCTCATAGTTGTTGCTGCCGACAAAGACCTGCCGCACGAAGTTCGATCGATCGATCAAGCTCAATTCCACCGCGCTGTTGAAAACACTTTTGGTCGATGAACCGGTTTGCCCCGCCACACTGAAAACAGGTGACGAAAATTGATCAAGCTTCAGGTAATAGTCAGGACTTTGACGCGGCAACGTGGTGTTGTCGGCAAAGCCGTGCATCTCCGTGAACATGGTTGACTCGCAGTTGGCTTCACCGCGAATCTGAGTTTTCAGCCGCACAAAATCAGCGTCTTGCTTGATCAGGTTGAACGGTGCTTTGAAACCAATGTCATCCGCAACGATCGATTGCAAGGCGTTGTCGAGGACCTGCACGGGTGGCAAAGGCTGTTTGTCTGCGCTGGTGTACTGAACTGCCAGCACAGTTGGCTTGGCATCGTCTTTGCCATTTTTGGTGAACGAAAACTTCAGCTTAGCGCCAGTGCGCAGCGCATTGGTGGCGCGCTTGATGTCTTTGCTGAAGTCACTCGCCACGGCAACGGCCAAACCATCCGTGGCGTAATTGACCGTGAAAGAGAATTCTTCACCCTTCTCATTCAGCGCGTCGAAATCTTCGCCAGATGAAAAGCCAACTTCGCTGCCACGGTCAAAGATAAAGTAATCACCATCCCGGGCAGCCACCCCGATATCAGTCTGCTTGGGTGAAAAATTCTTCACTGCAGCGTCGACGAGACGATCAATTACCTTCACCGCGTCATTCAAAATGGCGCCCTTGATCTTGGCGGTATTGGCGGCCGAAATGTCTTGGGTTCCAGGGGCGAAAAAATCGGCTGTGCTCGACGTCAACTCGGTGTTGATCGTCTCGCTCTTGGAGAAAATAATGGAGGCGCCATTGAGCTTAACGAAGCGGATGGTGTAAGTGATCGGAATCAGCACCCGCGTGAAGTCGCTGTACGTATTGAAGTAAGTCGACAAGCGACTGACGCCAATCGCGACGCCAAAAGAGTCGCGGTAGTTGACCTTGAATGTTGGGCTGCACTGCGCCGCCGAGTAAGGCTGGTAAGCGTACTTACCTTGCTTGCCAGAAGTCACCTGATTGGGCCCGACCACTGACGTTGGAAACGCCGCTGCGACTTTTTTCTCAAAGTACCGACCTAGGTTTTTTTGTGCTGCACCATTGGTTGCGCCATCAAAAAAAATATCGGCGTATTTTTCATTGATCATCCCGCTGTACTTGGCCTGCTTAGGCTCAGTACTGTCCGGTTTGAGGGCCGATTGACTGATGCCCGTGAGCCCCGCTAACGGAAACACGTAGTACTGAAACTCGGCTGCGGCGCTGGCCAAGCCAGTGCCGCAAACCAGGCTCGCCGCCAGGAATTGACTGAACTTCATGACGCTGCCGGTTATTTGAACTCAGCAGGGCAAGCGCCCATGCCTTCAATACCCACGCAGATCTTGTTGGCCTTGCTCAGCACTTCAGCCTTTTCCCACGGCAGCTTGTCGAGCATGCGGTCGATCGTGTCTTTTAGTTTCCCGGCGTATTGCACGCTGATGGCCATGTACGACTCTTTGGTCGTCGGTTCGCTGAGCTGAATGCCATCCACTTTTTCGAGCAGATCCTGGAACTGGCGACGGTCTCCGCGCTTGAGCTGGCTGGCGCTGTACAAGTACAAGGTGTAGACGCCACCCCGTGAGCTGCGTGCGTTGAGTTCCTTGTTGGCGCGCTGGCCCAACACTTTGGCCAATGAGGTAGCCAGTGCAATGCCGAGGCGACCGCGGCAATCTTGATCACCGTTGCCGGACGCGGCAGCTTGCAGCGAGTCTTCAAAAAAGATCTCATTGCCTTCAATGAATCGACCCTGCACAGCCAGATTGCCGTTGCACTGCGTCGTGCCGGCTGCGGTGCCGACGATGGTGTAGTTGGCTTGACCGGTAGCCCAGACGTCGGCTTCGATATTTTTCTTTTGGATCAAATCAACAAACTGCGCGATGCGGCCGTTGTTGGTGATTTCGAAGATCGGCAGAATCCGGCCACCCTCAGCGCGCAGATCGTTCTCAGCGACCAGCCGCAAACCATTGTTCTGAAACTCTCCGCTAAGACGGGATGCCAGCACGCGGTCTTGCGCACCCATGGGCTTGGCATTGTTGAACTCTGGCATCTTGGTCTTGACCGAGTAGCTGACCTTGTCGTTTTGTTGCTGCACGTTTTTCTGGTCGGAACTGGAGGCCGATGCCGACGCTGAGCGGCTGGCGCTGGCAGTTTCGGACTTGTCCGAAAAAGCCCGCTCGGACGATGCCGCACCAGCGTATTGGGACGACTGGGCTGCGGCATATTGGGTTTTAGAGGCACCGGCGTATTGCGTGCTGGATGCACCTGCGGCTGAACCACCGCCCCCCTGATAGGCCACGGCGGTGTCGCGGCGGCCGGCCACAGCGGTGTCTTGTTGAGCGGCGACGGCGGATGATTGACGGCCAGCGACAGCCACCGAATCTTTCGACGATGCACCGATGTTTTTCTTGCTCGCACTGGCAGAGCTGGCGGATTCGCTCTGGCTGTTGCTGGCTTTGGCGCTGGTGTCCGAGAAAGAGCTCTTGTCGTGCGAATAAGTCGTTTCTGTCTGTGTCGCGGTTTGTCCGTCGTTGTTCGTGGCAACCCCAATGAACTCGTCAATCGAGACCAAAATCTTGGCCGACTTGGCGGCAATGTCGCCCGCGCCAATGCCCTTGTTGGTCAGGTATTCCTTCAACTTGGCCGAGGCCACGGTGATGGTGGCGCGACCAGACAGAACTTCACCGTCTGCGGGGTCCATGGAAATCTGGATCGAATCGCTCAGCAACTCCACCAGCTCTGGCAACTTGGCCTCCACTTGCGGGGTGAACTTGACCGCAAAAGAAGCTTCCAGCAAGTTCTTCACGGCCTTCAGTTCTAAATCTTCCTTGAGTTTTCTTTTCAGTGAAGCAGGGCTGGCGCCCTTGGTGATAGTGACTTGCGACTTGGTGGTCGCCGTCAGTTGCTGGGCCTGAGCCGTGGTTTGAAGGCCGATTGAAAGCAGCAGGCCACAAGCCAGCGCAATGGAATTGAGTTTCATGGAATACCTGAAAAGGATGAAGAGGGATGCTTAGTTGGGTAACTTGATGGAAATGCTGCCGGCCTTGACCTCAATCGCCTGACTGTCCATGCGGATGGCCGTAGCAGGTTCAGCCGTTTGGGCTGCGGGGGCGGATGGGGTGACCGGCGCGGCCTGGCCTGTCAGCAAGGTAACAAAGCGAATATCGGTGCGGATCGACTCGAAGTTCCGGTCAACCATCAAGGTATCTGGGTTGACTGCGCCAGCCTTCAACGCAATGGCCAAGTAGTCGATGGCTTGGCTGACCTCTCCCAGATTGCCGCAGGCTTGTGCAGCAGCCAAGGCGAAGTCGGCTTGGCGGGGGCCAGGCTTGGCAGCAAATGGCTCAGCCTCCGCCTTGGCCTCTTTGAATTTACCGTTGTCTAGCTTGCCGCGGACGGAGACCAGGGTTTCTTCAGGTGACTTTGAGCCGATCACCGAAGCCAGTTTGTCCCGCAACGGGTCGCAAGCCGTGAGCGAAAGCGAAGCCAACACAACGCACAGCAGCGTTCTGGCCAAATTTCTGTGAAAAGCCATTTAATCTCCGATTCGGCAAACGTCTGATCGACGGCGCCAATGTATCGAGATGTAAAGCTTGTGTCAAAATTCGTTTAAATATTAAAAATTAAAACGAATTTAATGTTTATCCAGCAAGGCGCTGGCGTTTTGGCGGCTTTAACGCTGAATGCCGCAGACCAGTTCGCCGGGGTCGTTGTGCAACACCGCCCGTTCGTTTTTGGCCTGTGCCACGGCCATGTCGCGCGGCAATTCCACGCCGTTTTTCACGGCAAGGACTTCGGCCATCACGCTAACGGCGATCTCGGACGGAGTTTTGCTGCCGATGTAAATGCCGATCGGGCCACGCAGGCGCTGCAAGGTGGCTTCGCTCAGGCCGAAGTGTTCGGCCATGCGCTGATGGCGGGCGTCGTTGTTGCGCCGTGAGCCAATCGCGCCGATGTAAAACGCCTCGGTTTCCAGCGCTTCGAGCAGCGCCAAATCGTCTAGCTTGGGGTCGTGTGTGAGGGCAATCACGCAGCTGCGGCGATCCGGTTTGAAGGCTGTCACTACGTCGTCCGGCATCTCGCTCAACACCTTGGCACCAGGCACTGACCACGCACTGCGGTATTCCTCCCGCGGGTCGCAGACGGTCACCGCAAAGCCGCTGAAAAGCGCCATGGTGGCGAGGTATTCGGTGAGTTGGCCAGCACCAATCAGCAGCATGCGGTATTCGGGGCCAAAGGTGTTGACGAGCTCGGTGGCAGACACGCTGAGTTCGGCCGGCGCTGCGCTCGTGCTCAAGCTGACCGTACCGTCTTTCAAGCTGACTTGCCGCTGCATCAGTTGCCCGGCTTCAAGCGATGTCACCAAACTGGCCAAGTCAGCGGCGCTCGGGTCAAATTCCAGCAGCAGCTCCAGCGTGCCGCCGCAGGGCAGACCAAAGCGGTGGGCTTCGTCTGCGCTGACACCGTATTTGATAAAAGCCGGCGGGCCGGAAGGGATGGTTTTGGTTTCTGTCGCAGCGTAGGCCTGCGTGTATTGGTAGATCAGGTCGTCTTCGATGCAACCGCCCGACACCGAGCCCACCACCGAGCCGTCTTCAGAGAGCGCCATGATCGAGCCGACCGGCCGTGGCGACGACCCCCAAGTGCGGACGACTGTGGCGAGCAAAGCGCGTTTGCCAGACAGTCGCCAATCGCGCAGGGTCCGCAACACCATCACATCTAAATTTTCCATGGCGAGGCTTTCTTACCTTTTGAATTTCACAGCAGTTCAGTTGGCCAGCCAGTACGACACAGCCAAGATGACAGAAGCGCCCAACATCCAAATCCACCTCGGCACACCGGCAATGGCGGTGCTGTCAACTGGCGCGGCTTTAGCGTCCTGTTTGTTGGCAACTTCGGCGGACGCGCCTGCTGCAGCGTCGCGCGCGGCATAGGCTTCAGGGTGCTGCTTTTGCATTTCCAAGTCAAAGCGTTTGAAGAAATCTTCCGCCATAGACTTAGCCGCGCCGTCGATCAACCGCTGCCCGAGTTGGGCCACCTTGCCGCCGACTGAGGCTTGCACGCTGTAGGCCAACTCGCAGCCGGCGTCGTTGGGCGTCAGCACCACCGAAGCACTGCCTTTGCCAAAGCCGGCTGGGCCGCCCTGCCCTTCAAAGGACAGCTTGTAGCTGGCAGGCGGGTTGATGTCGGTGAGCTCAATATTGCCTTT
Organism: Comamonadaceae bacterium; assembly: GCA_947450765.1. Taxonomy (GTDB): domain Bacteria; phylum Pseudomonadota; class Gammaproteobacteria; order Burkholderiales; family Burkholderiaceae_C; genus Polaromonas. Next base: position 29,280 of record CANFXC010000007.1, read on the forward strand.
GAACTTGGCCGACACCGGGCCGATTTTCAGCGCCATGCCAATGGCGTATTGGTTCTCGCCGCCGGCTTCGACCTTGTCGCAGCCGGGAATGCAGACTTTGAGAACGGCAGGGTCGTTGAGTGCGTCCCAAGCTTGTTGCTGGGTCACGGCGAGTTGCCGGCTGGCTTGCATGTCCATGGGGTCTTCCTTCTTTTTTCTTCGGTGGGCTAACTATTGACACATTGTCAGTGCAGTTCCAAGACCGTGTGGGTCATCGGTTTTTCATCAACGCGGCCAAACTGGCCGCCAGTTCTTCGAGCCGGCTCAGGTTGTGGACGGCGAGCATGCCGTCGGCGTGGCGATGCAGCACCGACGCACCGCGCGCCAGCGGCGCATAGCCGTCAAAGCGCAGCAAGGGGTTGAGCCACAGCAGACACCGGCTGCGGCGGCGCAGCCAAGCCAGCTCAGTGTCGAGTTCAGCCGGCTCGCCGGTGTCCAGCCCGTCCGTGATGATGAGCACCACCGTGCGCCTGCCGACCAGCCGGCGCGCGTGCTGCAGGCGCAAACTGGCCAGCGAAGCGCCGAGTTGCGTGCCACCCGCAAAGTCTTCAATGGCAGCGCCCGCGCGTTCCAACATCAGGTCGGTGTCAGCCACGTCAAAGCACGGGCTCAGGTCGGTCAAACCGATGCCGAAGGCAAACACATCACGCTGCGGATGACGCCGCGTGGCCGCATGCAAAAACGCCAGCAGCAGCCGCGCATAACGCTCCATCGAACCCGACACATCGACCAAAATCAACAAAGGCAAGGCTTGCTGCCGCCGCTTGAGCCGCGGCAAATGCATGAGCTCGCCGCCGGTGCGCGCAGCGTGGTGCATGACGCCCGGCCAATGAATGCGCGGACCGTCTGAGGCCGGCCGACTGCGCCGCGAAGCGAATTCTGGCAAGGGCAATTGGATGTCGCGTGCCAGCCGTTCGACCAACCGGTATTCGGTGGCGGACAAGGAGTTGAAATCCGCATGCTGCAAACGCTGAATGTCACTGGCCGTCATGGCCGCGTCAAACTCGACTTTTTGGTCTTCGGTGCTGGGCTTGGCCTGCTGCCCGAAGCTTTGCTGCGGCGTCAGTGCCTCACGCACGCGCGGCCGACGTTGGCTGGGCTCAGCCTTACCTTCGGCACTGGGTAGCAATTGCGCCAACAACTTGTTGGCTAGTTTGGGGTCTTGAAAGTAAACGTCAAACAACTCACGAAAGACCAAGCGGTCTTGCTCGCGGCTGATCATGACGGCTTCAAAGGCGGCGCTCAGGTCGGCTTTTTCGCTGATGCCAACCGCCAGTGCGGCTTCTTTGGCCAGCGCGATGCGACTGCTGTCGATCTTGACACCAGCACGCCGCAAAGCCCGGCCAAATCCGGCAATGTTGTCGGCCAACTTGCCGCTGCGTGCGTCACCTAAACGCATGGCATCACTCGGCCTTGTCCGCCTCTGTGGCCTCATCAGGCTTGAGCAACTCCACCGCGAGTTCGTGCGTCAAGGCCGCCACATCTTCGCGTTGTTTGAACAAGATGCCTGCTGTGTCGGCGACCACTTCAGGGTCGACCACCAGCGTGTCCAGCGCCACCAAGGCTTTGGCCCACTCGACGCTCTCGGCAATGCCGGGGGCGCGCTGAAAAGCATTGCCAAAAGGTGAGTTGCGGAGCCGGTCGACAAACTGCGCCACCTGCGCCGTCAGCTCTGCGCTGGCCTCGGGCACTTGCGCCCGAACAATCGCCAGCTCGCGGTCACGGTCTGGGTAATCCAGCCAGTGATACAAGCAACGGCGCTTCACCGCGTCGTTGAGTTCACGCGTGCGGTTGCTGGTGAGAATCGTCACCGGCGTGACTTCAGCACGGATGGTGCCCAGCTCCGGAATACTGACCTGGTATTCACCGAGGTATTCGAGCAAGAAGGCTTCAAAGGGCTCGTCTGCGCGGTCGACTTCGTCGATCAACAGCACCGCACCGGGCGCAGGCGTTTGCAAGGCCTGCAACAGCGGCCGACGAATCAGGTAACGGCCTTGGTAGACCTCGCGCTCCACGTCGCTCACATCACCGCGCCCTTCAGAAGCACGCATGTGCAGCAACTGGGCGGCGTAGTTCCATTCGTAAAGCGCTTCGCGCTGCTCCAGCCCGTCATAGCATTGCAGGCGAATCAGCTCGCGCTGGAGCGCTACAGACAAAGCTTTGGCCAGCTCGGTTTTGCCAACGCCGGGCTCACCTTCGAGCAGCAGTGGCCGTTGCAAGCGCAGCGCCAAAAAAACGGCCGTGGCCAAACGCCGGTCAGCAAAGTAGCCCGCAGCTTGCAGGGCTTGCGTCAGCGCGTCAATGCTGGGGAACAGTGATTTCAATGGTGTTTTCAAGCCAGTGCTTTGGTCACGCCGCGTTGAGTTTGCACGCTGATGAGGTTGGCGCGGTAAACCGCAGTGGCGTGAATGTCGCTGTTGAGTTCAGACGCATCGATCTTGACCGCCGCAGCCGCCTCGGGCGTGAAGCTTTTCGACAAGGCGGCTTCTAAGCCGCTGTGGCGAAAAACACCGTTGGCCGCACCGGTGACGGCCACGCGGACACCGGCGTCCAACTGCGCAATGAAGACACCGACCATGGCAAAGCGCGAGGCCGGCTGCTTGAACTTCATGTAAGACGCACGCTTAGCAATCGGGAAGCTGATCGCGGTGATCAACTCGCCCTCCTCCAGCGCAGTGGCGAACATGCCAAGGAAAAAATCATCCGCAGCGATCTTGCGGCTGGTAGTGTGGATGGTCGCACCCAAGGCCAACACCGCGCTGGGGTAGCAAGCCGCAGGGTCGTTGTTGGCGACGGAGCCGCCCAGCGTGCCCATGGCCCGCACCTGCCGGTCGCCAATATTGGCGGCCAAGTCGGCCAACGCTGGCAGCGCCGCCTTGAGCTCGGCGTGGTTGGCAACGTCGATGTGGCGCGTCATGGCACCTATGACGAAGGCATTGCCTTCGCGGCAAATGCCGGTGAGTTCTTTGATGCCGCTCAGGTCAGCGACTTGCTCGGGGTTTGAGAGCCGCAACTTCATCGACGCCAACATGGTCTGACCGCCGGCCAGCGGTTTGGCGCCCGCAGCGGCGAGACGTGAGGCATCAGCCAAAGTGCTGGGTCGTTCTAGGGTGAATGCGTACATGTATTTTTCCTTGCGAATGCTTGAATGGCTGAAAAGGAGGTGTTTATTTTTTGGCCGCTTGAATGGCCGACCAGACGCGAGCCGACGAGGCCGGCATGTCGAACTCGGTCACGCCCAGCGGCCGAAGTGCGTCCAGCACCGCATTGATGACGGCTGGCGGCGAACCGATGGCCCCGGCTTCGCCGCAGCCCTTGGCGCCCAAGGGGTTGTGGCTGCAAGGCGTGCACAGCGTGTCGAGCTTGAAGTTCGGCATGTCGTCAGCGCGCGGCATGGCGTAGTCCATCAGGGAGCCGGTCAACAACTGGCCGGTCTCTTCGTCGTAGACGCAGTTTTCCATCAGCGCCTGACCAATCCCCTGCACCAGTCCACCGTGCACCTGGCCTTCCACAATCATCGGGTTGATGATGTTGCCGAAGTCATCGACTGCGGTGAAGCTGTCGACCTTGACGGTGCCGGTTTGCGGGTCAATCTCAACTTCGCAGATGTAGGTGCCGGCCGGAAAGGTGAAGTTGGTCGGGTCGTAAAAAGCGGTTTCGTTCAGGCCGGGCTCCAACTTGTCGAGCGGGTAGTTGTGCGGTACATAAGCCGTCAGTGCCACTTGACCAAAGCTGACTTTTTTGTCCGTGCCTTTGATGGTGAATTCGCCGTTGGCAAACTCGACGTCGGCGTCGCTGGATTCCATCAGGTGCGCGGCAATTTTCTTGGCCTTGGTCTCGATTTTGTCGAGCGCCTTCATGATGGCCGTGCCGCCCACCGACATTGAGCGTGAGCCGTACGTGCCCATGCCAAAAGGCACGCGCCCGGTGTCGCCATGAACGATGTCGACCGCGTCAACCGAGATGCCGAGACGCGCTGCCACCACTTGCGCAAAGGTGGTTTCGTGACCTTGGCCGTGGCTGTGGGAACCGGTGAACACTGTCACGCTACCGGTCGGGTGCACGCGCACTTCGCCGCATTCAAACAAGCCCGCACGCGCACCGAGCGCACCGGCGATGTTGCTGGGCGCCAAGCCGCAAGCTTCGATATAGCAGGAGTAACCGATGCCGCGCAACAAACCTTTGGCGGCAGAGGCGGTCTTGCGTTGCTCGAAGGTGTTGACCTCGGCCAGTTCGTTGCCACGCTTGAGCAGCGCATGAAAGTCACCGACGTCGTATTGCAGCGCCACCGGGGTCTGGTACGGGAACTGGGTGATGAAGTTGCGACGACGGATTTCGTCTTGCGCCAGCCCCATGTCCCAAGCGCAACGCGACACCAGACGTTCCAGCAAATAGGTGGCTTCCGGACGACCCGCACCGCGGTAAGCGTCCACCGGCGCGGTGTTGGTGAACCAAGCGTCAACCTCGACATACACCTGCGGCGTGCTGTACTGGCCGGCCAACAAGGTGGCGTAAAGAATCGTCGGAATGGCCGGTGCAAAGGTCGACAAATAGGCGCCCATGTTGGCGTCGGTGTGAACCCGCATGGCCAAAAATTTGCCGTCTTTGTCCATCGCCATTTCTGCGTGACTCGAATGATCACGACCGTGCGCGTCACTCAAAAAAGCTTCGCTGCGGTCAGCCGTCCACTTGATGGGCCGGTTCAGTTTTTTCGAAGCCCAAGTCAGGCAGACGTCTTCGGCGTAGAGGTAAATTTTGGAGCCAAAACCACCGCCAACGTCGGGCGCAATCACGCGCACTTTGTGCTCAGGCAAGCCCATCACAAAGGCGGTGAGCAAGAGCCGTTCAACGTGCGGGTTTTGGTTCGACACATACAAGGTGTAGTCGTCGGTGGCGCGGCTGTAATGGCCAATCACGGCGCGGGGTTCCATCGCGTTTGGAATCAAGCGGTTGTTGGTCAGGTCCAGTTTGGTGACGTGCGCAGCATTGGCAAACGCGGCCTCCACCTGCGCCTTGTCGCCAATCGCCCATTTGTAGCAATGGTTGTCGGGGGCTGCGTCGTGCAGCGCTTCGGCCTTGGCTGCAGCGGTGACGTTGACCACCGCGCTCAACACGTCGTAGTCGACCTCGACCAACTCAGCGGCGTTCTTGGCTTGCTCTAAAGTTTCTGCGACCACCATCGCCACGTGGTCTCCCACGTAGCGCACCTTGTCCAAAGCCAGGATCGGGTGCGGCGGCTCTTTCATGGGCGAGCCGTCGGTGCTGGTGATGAGCCAGCCGCAAGGCAAACCGTTGATCTTGGCATCCGCCACGTCTTGACCGACCAGCACATCGACCACACCCGGCGCAGCCTTGGCGGCGCGGATGTCAACATTCTTGATGCGCGCATGCGCATGCGGTGAACGCACGAACACGGCGTACGTTTGGTTGGCGATATTGATGTCGTCGGTGTACTGCCCGCCACCGGTCAGAAACCGGTAGTCTTCTTTGCGACGAATGGAAGCGCCAATGTTGGGCAGGTTGACGAAGTCGGATGCACCCATGGGTTTTCTCCAGAAAAAATATCAAACGCGAATGATGAGTTTTGCAAAAATTCAGCGAATCAATCGATTCAGTCTCAGTCGTCAGCTGGCTTAGCCAGCCGCCATGGCCACAGCGCCTTGTTGCACCGCTTTAACGATGTTCTGGTAACCGGTGCAGCGGCAGATATTGCCTTCAAGCAACTCGCGAATTTCGGATTCGCTGGCTTTAGGGTGGTGATTGCACAAGTCCACCGCGCTCATGACCATGCCGGTGGTACAAAAGCCGCATTGCAAGCCGTGGCATTCTTTGAAAGCGGCCTGCATCGGGTGCATGGTGCCGTCGGCCGCAGCCAAGCCTTCGATGGTGGTGATCTCGGCACCAGCGGCCTGTGCGGCCAGCAGGTTGCAGGACTTCACAGCGCGACCATTCATGATGACGGTGCAGGCGCCGCATTGCGCGGTGTCGCAGCCGACATGCGTGCCGGTGAGTTTGAGTTGTTCGCGCAGCACCTGCACCAGCAGTGTGTTCGGTGGCGTGTCAACCCTCAGCGCTTTGCCATTGACATTCAGTTCAACTTGCATGCATGTATCTCCATGTTGGGACATCAATTTTTACGGGGAAAAAAGGGAGCGATCTGGTCCATTGTTCAAGCTCACTTTGTTCTTGCGTCTAGGTTAAACCCTAGTTAGTCCGTCAATCTTGACATAAATTTAAAAAATGGAAGCGCTTGCAACAGACATCAAGACACCAAGCTCAGCTTTAGCCACTGGCCGGTTCTCCATCAGTGCTTGTGATCTTGCGCCATCGCAGCCTTCGGCCCGGGTGCAACCGTTGCCACAGGCACGATCACTTCCATCTGGCTGTCGACACCAGCGGCATTTTTAAAGCGCAAAGTCAACGGCACGGTGCTGTCTTTCAACAGGGGGGTCTTCAGGTCCATCAGCATCAGGTGATAGCTGCCGGGTTTGAGTTGCACCGTCTTGCCCGCAGGCAGGTCTAGCGCCGGGACAGCGCGCATTCTCATGACGTCGCCCTCCATCTTCATTTCATGCACTTCGGCAACACCCGCGACGGGTGTCGAGACGCCAACCAAACGCGTACCTTGGGCCGCCGTGATGCTCATGAAAGCACCCGTGCCTTTTTGGCCTTGCACGGTGGCACGCGCCCACGCGCCTTCGACTTTGACGGCGGCTGGCTGGGCCGATACCAAGCCGGCGGTCAACACCAGGCTAGCCATAAAGAGCGTTCGAACATTGGAAAAACGAGTAGAGATACACATCAAAAATCCTTGGTAAATTTAAAAAAGACGGAGCGCTACAAGGGCGATCCGGGCCCATAGGAGAGCGCCGTGACTCAACTCAATGCTGATGCCCGCCACCTGAGGTCGGCATCACCTCTAACAGCGCCGCAGGCGACTTCACATCAGACGCTTTTTGACCCGCCTTGGGCGTCTCGCTCCAATCGATCCGGCCTTGTTCGCAGACCTGACTCACCGCCCAATACAGTGGCCCGGCTTTTGCAGGAAGCCGCGCCTGAAGAGCAAACTCATCGTAGTGTGTGTTGGGCAAATAGTCGGCGGGTGTCTTCGCCGTCCAGCTGATTCGCGCCACGTCATCGGTGACCGTCCGGCCATGGTCGTCGTACGGTTTGGTCAGCGCCTCACGCTGAATGTCAACCGTCCAACCCGCTTTGGGCATGGGCTTGGCACCTTGCACGCCGGCCGGAATGGTCACGATGATCTGCTGAATGGGCGACTGACCGCAGCCATGCCCCACCTTGAAGTTGGCTTTGTAATAGCTGCCGGCATTGGCCACTTGGTATTCCAAAGTGATGTGCGCGGAGGCAGGGCCGACAGCCAGTGCCACCCATGCCAAAAATGGAACAGCCAGCGCGCGACGGCCAGCCAGCAACGCCGGAGCTTGAAAAATAGATGTCATGAAAATAACTCAAGAGCGGCGCTGTAGAGCCAGCGCCATGGGTAAAAAGAACAGATCGGGGGACGATTCAGTTCAATACCGGCGGGCCGCGGCTGAAAGGCAGGCCGCTGACAATGACCGCCCTGTCGCCGGGCGCCATGCGCAGCGCGGGTTCATAAGAAAGTACCGGCGCTTGGGTGAAGATGGCCAGCGGCAACAGTGCGAGCCCAGTAGATGCGCACAAACTGCAGTGGGCGCCCGGATGGGATGACTCTGGTTCGCCCTGCAACGGGCCATCCAGCACCGGCTCGGCAGAACAAAGTCCACCGAGTTTGCCGTTGCCAACGTATTGCGCCAGCAAGGAAACGGGCGCGGCCAGCGCCGCCACCATGGCGAGAAAACTCAAGCAAGCGGCAAAGCGAGCCCACAAGGGGCGAAGTGATGGGGGTCTGAACACAGTTGAAAATTATAGGCAGACCCCGCTAGCGCTGAACAGTTAGCGCGTCGCGTTCGGAAAGAACAGCTGTTGGCCGTTGATTTTGTAGCCCGCGATGACGGCTTGGCCAGCTGCAGAGGTGACCCAGTCGGAAAATTTTTGTGCTTCCGCGACTTTGGTCTTCGGGTGCTTGGCTGGGTTGACCACCAACACGCCATATTGGTTGAACAAGCGCGTGTCGCCTTCCACCAGAACCGCCATGCTGGCACGGTTTTTAAAGGCGAGCCAAGTGGCGCGGTCAGCCAGCACATAAGCGTCGACACTGGCGGCCATGTTCAGTGCGGGGCCCATGCCGCAACCGCAAGCCTTGTAGCCCGAAAAAGCGGGCGCATCCACACCCGCCAGTTTCCAGTAGCGCAGTTCAGCCGCATGCGTGCCGCTCTTGTCGCCACGGGAAATGAAAGCGCCGTTGGCCGCTTGGAGTTTTTTCAGGCCTTGCAAAATGTCTTTGCCTTTGACGCCGGCGGGATCAGTGGCCGGGCCGATCAACACGAAGTCGTTGTACATGACAGGCTCGCGCTTGAGGGTGAAGCCTTCGGCGACGATTTTTTCTTCGGCCACTTGGTCATGCACAAACAAAACGTCGGCGTCACCGCGTCGGCCCATGTCGATGGCTTGGCCGGTACCCAGCGCGACCACCTTGACGTCAATGCCCGTGGCTTTTTTGAACTCAGGCAGCAAATGCGCAAACAGACCCGACTGTTCGGTGGAGGTGGTCGACGCCATCACGATGGATGCGCTTTGCGCCAGCGCCAAAGAACTGCCCCAAGCCAGACCCGCCAACAGCACGACTTTTGAGACCTGTTGGGTCAGTCCCAAGATGTTCACTTTTTTCGTTGTCATCCTAATTCCCCTTTTAAAAATTGGGCGGCTGCCGGCGGCAGCGACCCTCCGAAAAATGATCGAACCGGTGCGTCTGCCAGCACATGTCCATGCTCCAGATAAATCACCCGGCTCGCCAGCCGTTTCACTTGGCCGAGGTTGTGGCTGCTGAAAATCAGGGTCATGCCAGAGTCCGCAAATTCACCCATCAAGGATTCGACCTCCCGCTTGGCCGCCGGGTCGAGGCTGGCGGTGGGCTCGTCAAGCAACAAAATTTGCGGCTTCAAAGCCCAGGCCCGCGCCAGCGCCAGCCGTTGCTGCTGGCCTCCCGACAAGGTTTTGCCGGACCGCTGGGCCAGCTCCGCCAAACCGACACGCTCCAGCGCCGCCAGCGCCTGCTGGCGGGCAGCCCCCCAGCGCATGCCGGCCAACCACAAACCGATGGCGACATTGTTTTGCACGCTGGTGCGCAACATGTAGGGCCGCTGAAACAGCATCGCCTGGAGCGCGGGCACAGGCTTCAACAGCTGCCCGCTGGAAGCCGGTACCAAACCGTGCAGGTGACGTAGCAAGGTGCTTTTGCCGCTGCCGTTGGCGCCGACCAAGGCAACGCGTTCACCGCGGCCAATCGTCAGCGTGCAATCCACCAAGGCATTGATGCGGCCGAACTGCACGCCGACCGCGCTCAACTTGAACAAGACGTCTGTTGCCAAGGGCTGCGTGGACAAAGGGATGGTGCTCGCGCTCGACATCAGCGCTGCCCCGCCGCGGCGATGACGGCATCGATCGGCATCTCTGGCGACCATGAACCGCGCGTTTCACGGGCTTCACGCCAGTGGCGAATGAGGGCGATCAAGGCATTCAGCAGCAGCACCACCAGCAGCAACAGCACGCCCAAGGCCAGCGCCAGCGGCAGGTCACCCTTGCTGGTCTCCAGTGCAATGGCGGTGGTCATGACCCGCGTGAAGCCATCGATATTGCCACCCACCACCATGACCGCGCCCACTTCAGAAATAGCCCGGCCGAAAGCGGCAATCACGACGGTCAGCAAGGCATAACGCTCGTCCCACAGCAGGATCAAGCCACGCCAGCCAGTGCCCGCACCCAGCGACTGCAATTGCTCGCCGTGTAGTGCGTCAGCGTCTTCAATGCTTTGCCGCACCAGCGCCGTGACGATCGGCAACACCAGCACTGACTGCGCCAAGACCATGGCCTGAAACGAAAACAGCCAACCTAAAAACCCAAGCGGCCCTGAGCGCGACAGCAACAAATAAATCACCAGCCCGACCACCACCGAAGGCAGCGCTAGAGCGGTGTTGAGAAACGCCAGCACCACGCCACGTCCAGCAAAGCGCGCCACACCCAGCCACGCGCCGAGCAGCAGACCCACGCTGCAAGCTAGGACGCACGCCAAAGCGCTCACGGCCAACGAACGCAGCACGATGCTGGCGAGCAATGGGTCGAGCGTGGTGATGAGGAAAAATGCTGTGCTGATGCTGTCTTGAAATGTGTTCATGCGTTGAGGCGCCGGCAAAGGACTGCGCACTGTAGCCTAGTTGAAGCGCGTCATGAGCGCATGGGTAGTCACGAGCTATGCACAGATTTGCATAGCGTTTCACCAGCCAAAAGGTCATCGTCGCACTCCTTGATAATCGCTGCAGTCACCATGCACAAAGTCCAACTTTCTTACCAACTCTCGGCCGAACGCAGCCCCGACGCGCTGATCCGCCATCCCTTGCTGGACTTGCTGCACGCGGTTCGCGAGCAAGGCTCGATCTCAGCCGCAGCACGCAGCCAAGGCTTGTCATATCGCCACGTGTGGGGTGCGCTGAAAGAGGCCGAGCAAACGCTGGGACGCGAACTCATCGTCTGGGAAAAAGGCCAGCGCGCCCAACTTACCGAATTCGGCGAAAAGCTGTTGTGGGCCGAGCGCCAAGCACAGGCCCGGCTGGCACCGCAAATTGAAGCCCTGCGCGGCGACATCGAGCGCGCTTTTTCCATGGCCTTTGACGACAGTGCCCATGTGCTGGTGCTGTACGCCAGCCATGATGCCGCGCTCGCCGCCCTGCGGCAAAAGACATCGGCGCTCGGTTTGCATCTGGACATCCGCTTCATGGGCAGCGTGGACGCCATTGCCGCACTCAATGCCGGACGCTGCCTGATGGCTGGCTTTCACACACTCGAGCGGCCCGCCGCCGACTCTTTGGCCGCGCAAGCCTACCGCCGCCAGCTCAAGCCCGGGCTGCACAAACTGATTGGCTTTGCCCACCGCATGCAGGGCCTGATGGTGGCCAAGGGGAACCCGCAAGGCATCACCGGCCTGCAAGACCTCGGCCGACCCGGCCTGCGCTACATCAACCGCGCCAGCGGCACCGGCACGCGGGTGCTGTTGGACGAACTGTTAGCCGACAGCGGCATGGAGCCAAGCGCGATCAATGGCTACGCCACACAGGAACCGTCGCACGCCGCTGTGGCGCAAGCCGTGGCCAGCGGATCAGCCGACTTGGGCTTGGGCATTGAAGCTGCAGCCCTCGAAAAAGGACTCGACTTCATTCCCTTGGTGCGTGAGCGCTATCACTTGGTTTGCTTAAAGTCAGCGTTGTCGCTAGCCCCCGTGCAAGCCTTGCTGCAGATTTTGCAAAGCCCGGCCTGGCAAGCTACCGTGGCGCAACTGCCTGGCTACAGCGCAGCAGATGCACAAAGCGGTCAAGTGCTGTCATTGCGGGCGCACCTGCCGTGGTGGAGCTACCGACGCGACAAACTAGCCGCAGATCAGAGCGAACAGGAACGAAATCCGCAAAACACATCGTCGCGTTCAGGCGCGTAAAAATTGCGGTATTTCGGCGACTTCATGCGCGCCCGCGTGGCAAAAGATCCACCGCGCAGCACTTTGTGTGTGCCAAACCAAGGCTGTGAATAGTCCGCATAAGGACCTGGTACAAAACCAGGGTACGGTTTGAACGTGCTGCCCGTCCACTCCCACACATCCCCCCAGTGAAAGCCCCGGCGGGCGGCCGTGTGCGCGGCCATTTCCCACTCGACTTCAAACGGCAAGCGACGACCCGCCCAGCGGCACCAAGCATCGGCCTCCCACCAACTCATGTGCATGGCCGGCTGGTGGCCCAACATGCGCAGCGGCTGGCCAAAGCGGTTCTGCATCACCGCGCCGCTGGCCACACCAATTTGGTCGACATAGCGCGGGCCGCGCCGGCCTTCGCCCAGGCTGATCGCCTGCAGCCAGCGCCAGCCCTCCTCACTCCACAGCTCTTGGCGGTCATAGCCACCGTCACCCACAAACTCAACAAACTGCGCCCAACTCACCGGCTGCGCATCGATCTCAAACTCAGGCACGCGCACTTCATGCATGCCGACCTCGTTGTCAAAAACAAAGCCCGCGCCTTCTGCCGGACTGCCCAGCGGCCAATGGCAAGCAGGTATCAGCAGCGGTTCGCGCAGCGTCATAGGCTTGGACGCAAAGGCCTGCAGCAAAGGCCGGTCCAGCGCCAGCCCCAAGGTTTGCGCCGTCATCACCATCGCCTCGGCGTGCATGTCTTCGTGAAACAGGCAGAGGCGGTAAAAATACAAGGCATCGTCGGTTTCGTCAGCGCGCTCAAGCAACTCCAGCGTGCTTTCAAGCGTGTTCAGCAAATAGGCGCGGCAGGCGTTGACGTCAGGCAGATCAAGCGACCAACGCGCGTCATGCGGCACATGCGAGGAATCCCACCAGCGGTCGGCGTCGGCCTCCATTGAGGGCAGCCGTGGCCCCAAAGGATCACAACGGGCGCCCTGACTGCGCTGCAAGTTGCGGCCGATCCAGTGCTCTTGAAACCAGGCCACATGGCCCAGCTCCCACAGTGGGGGATTCAGCGTCGGCAACAAGGGCACGGCAAAGTCAGTCGATTCCAGAGCGCTTTGAAACTGTGCAAAAAGATGCAGCGTGTGGTTGCGCGCATCCATCAAAGCAAGCGACAACACGTCACGGCCGGCTTCTCGGACCTTGGAAGAATCTATCAAGCCGGCGCTCACAGCAGTGATGTCAGGTGGGAACACATTTGAAAGATCATAGTGTGGACGCAGCGAAAGCAGGACAATGTGGCAATTCCGAATTCAAGAAAGTTTCCCGATGAGCACCAGCGTCACCCCCTTCCAGCCTTTGACACCGTCTGCAGCGCCGCGTTTGACCAGCCTTTCGCATGGTGGCGGCTGCGGCTGCAAGATCGCGCCTGGCGTGCTCAGCGAGATTCTTAAAAACACCAGCCAGATGGTGATTCCCCCGCAGCTGCTGGTGGGTATTGAGACCGCTGACGATGCCGCTGTGTACCTGCTCAATGACGAGCAGGCGCTGATTGCCACCACCGACTTTTTCATGCCGATCGTCGACGACCCCTATGACTTTGGCCGGATCGCCGCCACCAACGCCATCAGCGATGTCTACGCGATGGGCGGCACGCCGATCATGGCGCTGGCTTTGGTTGGCATGCCCATCAATGTGCTGCCGCTAGACACCATCGGCTCGATCCTGCGCGGCGGTCAAGATGTTTGCCGCGATGCAGGGATTCCGATTGCCGGCGGCCACACGATTGATTCGGTCGAACCGATTTACGGGCTGGTGGTGCTCGGTCTGGTGCATCCGTCGCGGGTCAAGAAAAACTCAGGTGCGCGGGCCGGCGACGTGGTGATTTTGAGCAAACCGCTGGGTGTCGGTATCTTGTCGGCAGCCCTGAAAAAAGAGCTGCTGGACGCCGAAGGCTACGCCCGCATGATCGAGATCACCACGCAACTGAACAAACCCGGCATTGAACTGGCGCGCATGGACGGCGTGCATGCGCTGACCGACATCACCGGCTTTGGCTTGGCCGGCCACGGCCTTGAACTCGCCCGCGCTGCCAAACTGAAAATGCAGCTTGAGTTGGCCAAAATTCCGCTGCTGCCCGGTGTGCTGGCGCTGGCCGAAGCCGGCATGGTCACCGGCGCCTCTGGCCGCAACTGGGACGCTTATGGCCATGAGGTGGCCTTACCTGACAGCATCAGCGCGGCGCAGCAGGCCTTGCTGTCTGACCCGCAAACCAGCGGTGGACTGCTGGTGACCTGTGCGCCGGAGACGGTCGACCAAGTCTTGGCCTGCTTTCACAACCAAGGTTTTGCCGATGCTTGCGTCGTGGGTCGGATGACCGCTGGCAGCGGTGTCGAGGTTTTTTAAGGCTACGGGAATACACCCAGCGCGGGCTGTCAGCTGGATTCTTATAGTCGCCCTATAGAATCCAGTCCGCAACAAAATGCAGCCGGCACACCTTGCGCCGGCTGCCGGACGGCTATTTTTTGGGGTCAGACACCCCCATTCATTTCTCTGGACACACCATGCGCGCCTTACTCAAGTTTTCCCGAGCCGTGGACTGGCTCAATGCCCAGGTCGGCAAGTACGCGATCTGGCTGATTTTTGCTGCCGCGGCCATCAGCGCCATCAACGCGATTGTGCGCAAGGTCTTTGACGCCAGCTCCAATGCCTACTTGGAAGCGCAGTGGTATCTGTTCGCCTGGTCCTTCCTTGTGGCGGCTGGCTACACGCTGCTGCACCGCGAGCATGTGCGCATCGATGTGCTGAACAGCCATCTGTCCAAGCGCGCGCAAGTCTGGGTCGACATCATTGGTTTCGCCTTCTTCCTGACACCTCTTTGCAGCGTCGTGCTGTACCTCGGCACGCCGCTGGCGATCCAGATGTACCAGACGGGCGAAACGTCCGGCAACTCGGGGGGCCTGATTCGCTGGCCGGTCTGGGCCGCTATGCCCGTCGGCTTCGCACTGCTGATGCTGCAAGGCTGGTCAGAAATCATCAAACGCATCGCCTTCTTACAAGGTCAGGGACCGGACCCGATGGGCCGCCTCGCCGACAAGACAGCCGAGGAAGACCTGGCCGAAGCCCTGCGCGCGCGCGCCGCTGCCGAAACACCTGAAGCCAGCGCCACCAGCGACGCTACTCCCCAACGCTAATCGGCCGGACGACTCACATGGAATTCCTCATCACCAATTTCGCCCCGATCATGTTCGTGGGCTTGATCCTTTTTCTGCTGCTGGGTTTCCCGGTGGCTTTCAGCCTAGGCGCCTGCGGACTGTTTTTCGGTTTGATCGGCATCGAAATGGGCGTGTTCCCCTCGTCCGTGATCGCTTGGCTGCCGCAACGCCTGATCGGCATCATGGCCAACGACACCTTGCTGGCCGTGCCCTTTTTCACCTTGATGGGGCTGGTGCTAGAGCGCAGCGGCATGGCCGAGGACTTGCTCGACACCATCGGCCAGGTCTTTGGCCCGATGCGCGGTGGTCTGGCCATCGCGGTGATTCTGGTCGGTGCCCTGCTGGCAGCAACCACCGGCGTGGTCGCTGCCTCGGTCATCTCGATGGGTTTGATTTCTCTGCCGATCATGCTGCGCTACGGCTACGACAGGCCGCTGACGGCCGGGGTGATTGCCGCCTCGGGCACCTTGGCGCAGATCATTCCGCCTTCGCTGGTGCTGATCATCATGGCCGACCAGCTGGGCCGCAGCGTCGGCGACATGTACAAAGGCGCTTTCCTGCCCGGCTTCATGCTGATGGGCATGTATGTCATCTATGTCGTGTTCCTGGCTTTCTTCAAACCCGAACGGGTACCTGCGCTGCCGCTGGAGGCGCGCACCTTCCGTGAACCAAACGGCAGCGGCGGCTACGGCTCGCTGATCGCACTGACCGCGCTGTCAGCCACCGTGTCAGTCTTCCTCGCACAGAACATGGAGGCCGTGCACACTTGGTTTGAAGGCGAGGAAGTCACCTTCGTCGCCACCGACGAAAAAGTCGTGGTCGCCATGTGCGCCGGCGTTTTCTTGGCACTGGTGATTGCACTGGTCAACAAAGGCGCCAAGCTTGGCCTGCTGTCGCGCTTGGCCGAACGTGTGACCTTTGTGCTGATCCCGCCACTGCTGCTGATTTTCTTGGTGCTCGGTACCATTTTTCTGGGCGTGGCCACACCGACCGAGGGCGGTGCCATGGGTGCGATGGGCGCCTTGATCATGGGCTGGGCGCGCGGACGGCTGGACATGAAGCTGCTCAAGCAGTCGCTGGCGTCAACCACCCGGCTGTCCAGCTTCGTGATGTTCATCCTGATCGGCGCCACGGTGTTCAGCTTGGTGTTCCAAGCCGCTGATGGACCAAAATGGGTAGAGCACCTGCTGACAGACCTGCCCGGTGGTCAGATCGGCTTCCTGATCCTGGTCAACGTCATGATCTTTTTCCTGGCCTTCTTCCTCGACTACTTTGAGCTCTCCTTCATCGTCGTGCCCTTGCTGGCGCCGGTGGCCAACACGCTGGGTATCGACCTGATCTGGTTCGGCGTGCTGCTGGCGGTGAACATGCAGACCTCCTTCATGCACCCACCCTTTGGCTTCGCGTTGTTTTACCTGCGGTCGGTCGCCCCTGAAAAACCGTATCTCGACCGCGTCACCAAGAAAATCATGGAACCGGTGACCACCATGCAGATCTACAAGGGCGCCATTCCGTTCGTGCTGATTCAGATCGCCATGGTCGGTCTGCTGATCGCCTTCCCGCAGCTGGTCACCGGCAGTCTGGACAAAAAAGAGGTTTACAACCTGGAGAACATCGGTCAGCAGATGCGAGACACTCTGGCCGACACGGCAAACCCATACGACACGGCCCCTGACGCCAGCGAAGCCCCCGCCAGCAGCACGGCAGAGCCTGAGCCGCAAAGCGCAGCGCCTGAAGATGACCCGATGAAGGCCATGCAAGAAGCCATCAAGGGCCAAGGTAAGAAATAGCCAGCCTCACAGGCACAAAAAAACCGCCTCA
Organism: Comamonadaceae bacterium; assembly: GCA_947450765.1. GTDB lineage: Bacteria > Pseudomonadota > Gammaproteobacteria > Burkholderiales > Burkholderiaceae_C > Polaromonas. The sequence goes on from CANFXC010000007.1 coordinate 45,906, forward strand.
AGGGGCGGTTTTTTTGTGCCTGCCCGTGAAGGGCAGAACAGCTCAAACTCAGATCTTGGCCGAACTCATGTACTGATTGAACGGATACTCGGAGAAACGGTTCCAGAGAATCTGGTCACGCTGGAAAGCGCGCATGTCCTGGCTGATTTTCTTGAACTCAGGCGACTTGGCTTCGTGCTCGGCGAAGACTTCCATCGACGCTTTGAAGCCGGCGTCCATCACGGCTTTTGGGAAAGCCTTGAGCTGGGTCTTCTCGGCCACCAGCTTCTTCAGTGCGATCGGGTTATAGGCATCGTACTTGGCGGTCATGTCGCGTGCGGCGACGACAGTGGCTGCATCAAGGATCGCCTTGTTCTCATCCGACAACTTGGCGTAAGCCTTGTTGTTGATGAAGAACTCGAGGTCGGCGCCGCCTTCCCACCAGCCTGGGTAGTAGTAAAACGGTGCGACTTTGTTGAAGCCCAACTTGGCGTCGTCGTAAGGACCGACGAACTCGGCAGCATCCAGCGTGCCTTTTTCGAGGGCTTGGTACACATCACCGCCCGGCATGTTCTGAGCCACCACGCCCAGCTTGGCCATGGCCTCGCCGAACAAGCCGCCACCGAGGCGCATTTTCAGGCCCTTGAGGTCGGCCACGGTTTTGATTTCCTTGCGGTACCAGCCACCCATTTGTGTTCCGGTATTGCCAGCGCTGGCCGTGCGGAAGTTGTACTGGGCAAAAAAGGCGTCAAGCAGCTTGCGGCCATTGCCGTATTGCTTCCAGGAATCGTTCTGGCGAGCCGTCAGGCCGAACGGTACGGCGCAGCTGAAAGCAAAAATCGGGTTCTTACCGGTGAAGTAATACGACGCTGTCTGCGCCATTTCGATCGTGTCGGCCTGCAGCGCGTCAACCACGCCGAAAGCGGGCATCAACTCGCCGGCAGGGTGAACCGAAATTTCAAACTTGCCGCCGGACAGTGCCTTGACCGTTTTCGACAGCATTTCAGCGCTGCCAAAAATAGTGTCGAGGGACTTGGGGAAACTCGAAGACAGGCGCCAGCGGACAGCGGCTTGCGCGTGAACTGCGGGTGCCATGCCTGCAGCGAGGACGCCAGCAATACCGGCATTTTTAATGAGTGAGCGACGATCCATGATGAGATTCTCCAGAAAGTTAGTTTTTAAAATGCCTTGAAACGCAGCAGATATAGCGGTCGAATTATTGCATTTTCCAGCCGAAAATTTACCCGTTATTACCCCTAGGTCGTGAACCGGAAAGCGGCCTACCGGGCCCGTTCGATCACAGCGTGAACGTCATGTGCGTGAATCGACTCATGGTTGACCACTTCGACGCGGTAGCTACCAATCCGCGTATCAGCGTCCACAGCCGCAGCGACATCACGAATCAAATCTTCCACAAATTTGGGGTTGGCGTAAGCACGTTCGGTCACCCATTTTTCGTCGGTGCGTTTCAGCAAGCCCCACAATTCGCTGGACGCTTTGTCTTCCGCGAAACGCACCAACTCCGTCCAGTCCATGCCGGCTTGCGGCTCGCGCAACTCAGCCCGCACAGTGATGTGGGAACGCTGGTTGTGGGCGCCGTCGTCAGAGACTTCTTTGGAGCAAGGGCACAAAGACTTGACCGGCACCACAGCCTGCATGGTAAGTCGATTATTGCCGCCTTGACGCTCAGCGATCCAGCTGCCGTCGTACTCCATCAGGCTGTGCAAACCAGAGACGGGGGCGGCCTTGCGCACAAAGAACGGAAAGCTCACTTCAATGCGCCCGGCATCAGACTCCAACAGCGCCAGCAGCGCCATGATTTCAGAGCCCAGCGTGTCGGCCGTCAACACCACGCCTGACAGGTCTAGGGCTTCAAGCCAAGCGATCAGGCGCGACATGTGTGCGCCTTTTTGGTCGGCCGCCAAGGCCACGTCCAGCGTCCAGGTGCCGACCGTCGGCTGCACCTTACCGCCCACCATCACGCGCAGCGGGTAACGCAAGGACTTGATGCCGACGCGTTGTATCGGCATCTCACGCAGGTCGCGTCGGCCCTGCACATCAGGCATTGAGTTCAGATCAGGTTTCATGTTTGGCGTCATCGGATTCAGGCCACAGACTTCAGGGCCACTTTGCTGGCACGGCTTTCAACCAGCGTCGCAAAACGAGTGTTGATGGACGCTTCGATTCCGGCCGCATCAAGCCCCTGCATGGCCAGCAACACAGCGGGGTCGCCATGCTCGGTGAATTCATCTTGGAGGCCGAGTTGCAGCAAGGGTTTGAGCACACCGGCTTGCTGCAGCGCTTCACTGACGGCACTGCCGGCGCCGCCCATCAAACAACCTTCTTCAACCGTGACCAGCGCTTCATGCGAGGCCGCGACTTCTAACAGCAGCGTCACATCCAAGGGCTTGGCCCAACGCATGTTGACCACGGTGGCGCCGAGCTTTTCAGCAGCGACCAAGGCCGGGTGCAGCAGCGTGCCAAAAGCCAAGATAGCGATGCCTGAGCCCTGAAGGCGAATCTCACCCCGGCCAAAAGGCAGCGAGGCCAGACCGGCCTCTGTGGCCACGCCAGCACCCGCGCCGCGCGGGTAGCGCACAGCCACCGGGTGGTCTTGCTCAAAGGCCGTCGTCAACAGCTTGCGGCACTCGTTTTCATCGGCTGGGCAGGCGATGCTCATGTTCGGAATGCAGCGCAAGAAAGCAATGTCATACGCCCCGGCATGCGTGGCACCGTCAGCGCCCACCAGACCCGCGCGGTCCAGCGCAAACACCACCGGTAAATTTTGCAAAGCAACGTCGTGAATCAACTGGTCGTAGCCACGCTGCAAAAACGTCGAGTAAATCGCCACCACGGGCTTGAGGCCTTCGCAAGCCATGCCGGCGGCAAAAGTCACTGCGTGTTGCTCAGCGATGCCGACGTCGTAATAACGCTCCGGAAAGCGCTGATGGAACTCCAGCATGCCCGAGCCTTCACGCATCGCCGGCGTGATACCGACCAGCCGCTTGTCCTGCACGGCCATGTCGCACAGCCAGCGGCCAAACACCTGCGTGAAGGTTTGTTTGGCCGGCACGGTGGCTTTTTGCAAACCCAGCGCCGGGTCGAACTTGCCGGGGCCATGGTAGGCCACCGGGTCGGCTTCAGCCAGCTTGTAGCCTTGGCCTTTTTTGGTGACCACGTGCAGGAACTGCGGGCCTTTGAGTTGCCGAATGTTCTCGAGTGTGGGGATCAGCGACTCCAAGTCATGACCGTCAATCGGGCCGATGTAGTTGAAGCCAAAATTCTCGAACAGCGTGGCTGGCACGATCATGCCTTTGGCATGGGTTTCCAAGCGCTTGGCCAGTTCAAACAAGGGCGGCGCGCCTTTCAACACTTGCTTGCCAACGTTCTTGGCAGCGGCGTAAAACTGGCCGCTCATGAGCTGCGCCAGGTAGCGGTTCAGCGCCCCCACGGGCGGGCTGATGCTCATGTCGTTGTCGTTCAAGATGACCAGCAAATTGCAGTCGCAAACGCCGGCGTTGTTCATCGCCTCAAAGGCCATGCCGGCACTCATGGCGCCGTCGCCAATGATCGCCACGGCATGGCGGTCTTCGCCCTTATGCTTGGCCGCCATGGCCATGCCGAGCGCGGCTGAAATCGAGGTCGACGAATGCGCTGTGCCAAAAGTGTCGTACTCGCTTTCGCTACGCCTCGGAAACCCGGACAAACCGTCCAGTTGCCGCAAACTGTCCATCCGATCACGCCGGCCCGTCAGAATTTTGTGCGGATAAGTCTGATGGCCCACGTCCCACACCAGTCGGTCGTCTGGCGTGTTGAAAACATAGTGCAAGGCCACCGTGAGTTCGACCGTCCCCAAGTTCGAACTCAAGTGCCCGCCGGTACGCGACACGCTGTCCAGCAGGTAGGCGCGCAGCTCGTCGGCGACGCGCGGCAGCTGCGTGCGCGGCAGTCGCCGCAGGTCAGCCGGGCTGTTGATGGTTTCGAGCAATTGGTACATTTTTGAGATCCTGTGACGGCGGCTGGTCAGAAACCGCGATTGACCAGCATGTCGGCCAGTGCCTGCAAGGCGGCCGTGTTGTTGAGCCCACCTGCCCGCAAGCTAGCCTGCGATTGCGAGAGCAGCTCTTGCGCGTAATTTTGGGAGGCGCGCAAGCCCATCAAAGAGACAAAAGTGGGTTTGTCCTGCGCGGCGTCTTTGCCGGCGGTCTTGCCCAAGGTGCCCGAGTCGGCAGTGACATCCAGCACATCATCAACCACCTGAAAAGCCAGGCCAATGGCCGCGCCGTAGTCGCTCAAGGCTAATTGCGCTGCAGCGCTAGGACGACCGCAAGCAGCACCCATCAAGACGCTGATTTGCAGCAAGGCACCGGTTTTAAGGCGGTGCATCTCGTGCAGTTGGGCCGATGAAATGGGTTGGCCGACACTCGCTAGATCGATCGCCTGACCACCGGCCATACCGCGAGAACCTGCAGCTTGCGCCAACATGCGGCACAACACGGCTTGCGTGGCAGCACTGATGGATGAATCATCTGGCGTCAGCAATTCAAAGGCCAGCGCTTGCAGCGCATCGCCGGCCAGCAGTGCCTGCGCTTCGCCAAACTGAACGTGCACGGTCGGCTTGCCGCGGCGTAAAACATCGTTGTCCATGCAGGGCATGTCGTCATGCACCAGCGAATAAGCGTGGATCAATTCCACCGCACAGGCCGCACGCAAGGCCGCCTCAGGATGGCCGCCAACGGCTTCACAAGCCGCCAATACCAGCAGCGGGCGCAGGCGCTTACCGCCGTCGAGCACAGCGTAGCGCATGGCCTCACCCAGCCCCGCAGGCGCAGGGCGGGTCTCAGGACAAGCGACCCAGCGGTTCAACGCGGCCTCGACCGAATGGAGTTGTTGCGCGGACCAGGCGGACAGGTCGAAAGAAGGCGGGTTCGATGGATTCAAGGGGAGTTACTCCTGCGCCCAAGGCTTGAGTTCAGTGCCTTCCAGAACCTTGATTTGGTTTTCGACCGCTTCGAGCTTGTCGCGGCAGAATTTGAGCAACTGAGCGCCACGCTGGTAACCCGTCAGCAGCTGGTCCAAAGGCATTTGACCGCCTTCGAGTTGCAGCACCAGCTTTTCAAGTTCTGCCAGTGCAGACTCGTAATTCACGGGTGCCGCAGCAAGCGGCTCAAGGCTGGTGTCAGGGGTCACAGGGGAGGCAGTCGTTTTTCGCATGAGATCAGAATTCTGTTTGGAGTCTGATTTTAGGCGTTTGCCACCCGTTCGGACGCAGCCCACGCGGGCTATCGGGCGACGCAGGGTGAAACGCCTTGGCGGAAGGTGCGGTGGGTACAATGAAAAGCGCTTTTCGCCGCACCTTTCGCTTCCCTAACTCCCCCGCCCATGCTCCCCTCGCGCACGCCTGATCTAAGCCTTCGTCTGCTCCAGGCTACCAGCCAGCTGCCCATCTCGAGCTATTTTGACCCGGGACTCTATGCGCGAGAGCAGCAAAAGCTGTTTGCCAAAGGGCCCCGCTATCTGGGTCATGAACTGGCCGTTCCCAACTTGGGGGACTACTACACACTGCCCCACGAAGGCGAAGGCCGGGCGCTGGTACGCAACGCGTCAGGGATTGAGTTGATCTCCAACGTCTGCCGGCACCGCCAAGCCACCATGTTGCAAGGCCGTGGCAACACGGGCAGCAACATCGTCTGTCCGCTGCACCGCTGGACCTACAACATCGCTGGCGAGTTGATTGGCGCACCGCATTTTGAAATTGACCCCTGCCTGAACTTGAACCGCTACAAAACCACCACCTGGAACGGTCTGGTTTTTGAAGACAACGGCCGCGACATCGCCGCTGAAATGGCCGGCCTGAGCTCGATGGCCGACCTTGACTTCTCCGGCTACCAGTTGGACAAAGTGCATCTGCACGTGTGCGACTACAACTGGAAAACCTTCATCGAGGTCTACCTTGAGGACTACCACGTCGGCCCCTTTCACCCCGGTCTGGGCGGTTTTGTCACCACCGATGACTTGCGCTGGGAGCTGGCTAACAATTACTCGGTGCAAACGGTAGGCGTGTCCGACAAACTCGGCAAGCCCGGCACGGACGTCTACAAAAAATGGCACGACGTGGTACTGCAATACCGCGGCGGCGCAGCCCCCAAGTACGGCGCGATTTGGCTGACTTGTTATCCACACGTGATGGTGGAGTGGTACCCGCACGCGCTGGTGGTCAGCACGCTGCACCCGCAAGGGCCAGGCAAGACGCTGAACGTGGTCGAGTTTTTTTACCCCGAAGAAATCTGTGCTTTTGAGCGTGAGTTCATTGAAGCGCAGCAAGCCGCTTATATGGAAACCTGCGTTGAAGACGACGAAATTGCGCTGCGCATGGACGCCGGCCGGCTGGCCCTGATGCAGCGCGGCGACAACGAGTTTGGTCCCTACCAAAGCCCGATGGAAGACGGCATGCAGCATTTTCACGAGTGGTACCGCCGCGAAATGGGTGCTAGTAAAACGACACAAATGATCTGACCGCGACGAAAGGAATGGCCATGTACACCACCCTGATCTCAGTGACCGATTTACAAACCCTGCTGAAGCGTCAGCAGCGCTGCATGATTTTTGACTGCAGCTATGACCTGACCCAGCCTACTGCCGGCGCACAGCAATACGCCGCAGCCCATATTCCCGGCGCGGTTTATGCGCACCTGGACAGCGCGTTGAGTGCCAAGCACGGCGTGCCGGGACCGCACGGCGTGGTGACAGCCCACGGGCCTGATGAACCCGCCTCAGGCGGGCGCCATCCGCTGCCGAATCGGGAGCGCTTTGCAACGTGGCTGTCGAGCATCGGTTTTGCCAACGACATGCAAGCGGTGGTCTATGACCGCAACGGCGCGAACTACTGCGGCCGCTTGTGGTGGATGCTGAAATGGGCCGGACACGACGCCGCGGCCGTGCTCGACGGTGGTCTGCAAGCGTGGCAGGCCGCAGGCGGCCCCGTCGCATCTGGGGACGAGCCGGCGCACTTTCAGTCGATTTTTTTGCTGAGCGAAGCCAAGGCGCAGCTGGTCGACACGGCTGCGGTCGTACAGCGGCTCGGCCGGCCCGAACAAACGCTGATTGACGCACGGGCCACGCCGCGTTTCAAGGGCGAAGTCGAGCCGCTCGACCCAGTGGCTGGACACATTCCGGGCGCGCTGAACCGCCCATTCGCCATGAACCTCGGGCCCGATGGCAAGTTCAAACCAGCAGAACAATTACGAGCCGAATTTTCCGCCCTGCTCGGTCAGCGTGACCCGGCCACGGTGGTGCACCATTGCGGCAGCGGCGTCAGTGCCCTGCCGAACCTGCTGGCCATGGAGATCGCCGGGCTAGTCGGCAGCGCCCTGTACGCCGGCAGCTGGAGCGAGTGGTGCAGTGACCCGGCGCGGCCTGTCGCGCAAGGCTGAGCAGGTGCCGGCCCAGCAGCCTTACCAGTTGTATTTGCTCGAATGCGCCGACGGTACGCTCTACACCGGCGTGGCGCTCGACGTGGTGGAGCGCTTCATCAAACATCTGCTCGGTTTGGGGGCGGCCTACACCCGTTCGCATCCGCCGCTGCGGGTACTGGCCTGCCGTTGTTACCCAAGCAAGGGCGATGCGCTACGCGCCGAATACGCGCTCAAACAACGACCACGACACCTTAAGCTCGAATTTTTCAATGAGCATGAGCGCTTGGCAGATGCCGCTCTGCCCGACATGAAGGGCGCCCGGCGTTAATGGCTGCTGTGCGTCAGATGACTGGCCAGCGTCACCATGCCCATGCCGACCACCAGCCAAATAATTTGTGCAGCGGTCTCACGGGCTGACAGCTTTTTTTGCAGTTGTGGGATCAAGTCCGCCAGTGCCACATACAAAAAACTGCTAGAGGCGATGGCCAGAAAATAAGGCAAATAAGCCTTCAGTTCTGCCACCAAAAAGTAACCGACCAAACCGCCCATGGCCGTCAGCGCACCGGCCAGCGAGACTTTCACAAAAGCCATCCGCCGGTTGTCGCTGGCCTGCCGGAGCACGGCCAAGTCGCCCATGTGGTGCGGCACTTCATGCATCAACACCGCCAACGCCGCCACCACGCCGAGCCGCATGTCGGCCACAAAAGCCGAAGCGATCAAGACACCGTCGCCAAAGCAATGCACGGAGTCGCCGGTCAGGATGGCCCAGCTACCGCCACTGGGGTGCTTGTGGCCCGCATGATCAGAGCGGCTGCCATGGTCGTGATGATGGGCATGGTGATGCTCGTGGCCGTGGTGCCAGAGCTCGGCCTTGTCGAGCAAAAAGAAAAAGATCAGGCCGGCCAGCAGCGTCGGGAACAGATGGTCAGCGCTGACTTGGCTTTCGAACGCTTCCGGCAGCAAGTGCATGAAAGCGGTGGCCAGCAGCGCGCCAGCGGCCAAGCTGAGCATGTGTTCGGTGTAGCGCGCCAAAATGCCGAAACCCAGCAAAGCGGCCAGCCAGACGCTGCCCACACCCGCCATCAGCGTTGCCGCGAGAATTGCCAACAAAGTCATAAAACGCCAGTCCCCAAGTGCCCACAAACAAGCCCGGCAACCAAGAGTGGTCAGCCGGGCGGTGGGTATCTATTATCCAGCGTCTGCAGCACCCTTCAGGCGATACCTTGCGACTTGAACCAAGCAAGTGTGCGTTTGAAACCGTCTTGCGCAGCCTCGGCCCGGTAGCTCGGGCGGTAGTCGGCATGAAAAGCGTGGCCGACATCGGGGTAGACCACGAACTCGCTACCCTTGGCGTTAGCGTTGCCAGCACGGCCTGCAGCGGCCAGTGCGGCCTTCATCTGATTGACGGTTTCGAGTGGAATGCCGCTGTCTTGCCCGCCATACAAACCGAGCACCGGCGCCTTTTGCAGGGCGGCCAAATCCAGCGGGTGCTTGGGCGTGAGCGCTGAGGATTCACCCACCAAGCGTCCATACCAAGCCACGCCGGCCTTGACCTTGGTGCTTTGCTGCGCGTACAGCCAAGTGATACGACCGCCCCAGCAAAAACCAGTGATGGCCACTTTGTCGGTGTTGCCACCATGCTGGGCCGCCCAGTTCACCGCGCCATCCAGGTCTGCCATCACTTGTGCGTCCGGTGTTTTGGAGACCACCTCGGCCTGCAGTTTGGCTATCTCGCTGTAAGCGCCCGGGTCGCCCTGACGCGCAAACAATTCGGGGGCTATCGCCAGATAGCCGGCACGGGCAAAGCGGCGGGCGGTGTCGGCGATGTATTCATGCACGCCAAAAATCTCGTGAATCACCAGCACCACCGGCAGATTGGTTTTGCCGGCAGGCGCTGCAAAGAAAGCCGGCACCTTGAAGCCGTTGACTTCGTACATGATCTCACCCGTGGTCAAACCTTCGGAGGAGGTTTTAATCGCCGTTTGCGCCATCAGCGGCATCGCGGCGGCGGCATAGCCCACGCCCAAGGCGGCTTTGAGCGCAGTGCGGCGACTGGCACCGGCTTCGGTCGACTGCCCGGGCAACAGCGCATCAAAATCTTTTGTCTGGTCTGGGTTCAGCATGGGAAAGTCCTTGAAGTCACGAAAAGGAAAAGGGATGGCGGAACGGCCACGCCAGCTTGGCAGTCTAGCCAGTCAAGCCGATCCTGACCAGTCACAAAAAGTTACAGCCGAGTCTTCCAAGCGCCAACTCAATGCGCCTGCTCCCAGTTCGGCCCAAAACCGATCTCCGCCAGCAGCGGCGCTTTGAGTTGCGCCACACCAGCCATCAGCCTCGGCACCTCGGTGCGCACCCACTCTTGCTCGGCCAGCGGCACTTCAAACACCAGTTCGTCATGCACCTGCATGATCATCTTGGTGCCGCGGTCTTCAGCGTCCAGCACCTGCTGCACCTTGACCATGCTGAGTTTGATGAGGTCGGCCGCCGTGCCCTGCATGGGCGCATTGATGGCGGCACGCTCGGCACCGCTGCGGCGCGGTCCGTTGGGTGAGTTGATCTCCGGCAAATACAGCCGCCGGCCAAACACGGTCTCGACATAGCCCTTGCTTTTGGCCGAGAGTTTGGTTTCGTCCATATAGGTTTTGACACCCGGGTAACGCTGAAAATACTTGTCGATGTAGGCGGCAGCCGCCTTGGTTTCAATGCCCAGATTGCGTGCCAAGCCATAGCTGCTCATGCCGTAAATCAGGCCGAAATTAATCACCTTGGCATAGCGCCGCTGCTCGCTACTGACCTGCTCCAGCGCCACGCCAAAAACTTCAGCGGCGGTGGCACGGTGCACGTCTAGGCCGTCATTGAAGGCGCGCAACAAGGCCTCGTCTTCGCTGATATGCGCCATGATGCGCAGCTCAATTTGCGAGTAATCGGCGCTGGCGATCACACAGCCGGGCGCAGCCACAAAGGCTTCGCGCACGCGCCGACCTTCTGCGGTTTTGACCGGGATGTTTTGCAAGTTGGGGTCGGTGCTCGACAAACGGCCGGTGACCGCCACGGCCTGCGCGTAATGCGTGTGCACGCGGCCCGTGCGCGGATGCGCCAACTGCGCCAGCTTGTCGGTGTACGTGCCCTTGAGTTTGGACAGGCCGCGGTGCTCCAGAATCTTCGCCGGCAACGGGTAGTCTTCAGCGAGTTTTTCCAGCACTTCTTCGTCGGTGCTAGGGGCGCCGGTGGCGGTTTTTTTGACCACGGGAAGCCCCAGCTTGGTGAAGAAAATCTCGCCAATTTGTTTCGGTGAACTGAGGTTGAAAGGCTGGCCGGCGAGCGCATGCGCTTCAGTTTCAAGCTGCACAATACGCGCACCCAATTCGGCGCTTTGCTTGGCCAGCATCGGACCGTCGATCAACACACCGTTGCGCTCAATGCGGTACAGGCCTTCGCTACTCTGGATTTCCAACTCATAGATAAACCGCAGTTTGTCGTTGGCCTCTAATTGCGGCCAGAGCACACGGTGCACGTCCATGGTTTGATCCGAATCTTCGCAAGAGTACTCAGACGCCTTGGTGATCTCGACCTGGTTGAACTTGATCTGGCTGGCACCTTTGCCGCAGAGGTCTTCGTAGTTGATGCCGCTGCGCCCCACATGGCGCTCAGCCAAACTGGCCAGACCGTGCGGCTTGTGAACTTCCAGCACATAGCTTTGCAGCATGGTGTCGTGCCGGTAACCCTGCACTTCAATGTCGTGGTTGGCGAACACATGGCGGTCGTATTTGATGTTCTGGCCCAGCTTCGCATGGGCTGGATTTTCAAGCCAAGGCTTCAGCCGCGCCAGCACCTCGCCCATCGGCAGTTGTTCAGGCACGCTCGGGTCGCCAGCGTAGTCGTGTGCCAACGGAATGTAGGCGGCTGAGCCGGGTGCGACGCTGAAACTCAGGCCGACAATTTGTGCCCGCATCTCGTCGAGCGAATTGGTTTCGGTGTCCACCGCCACCAGCTCGGCACTGTCAAGCGTCGCCAACAAAGCGTCAAACGCTGGCCAACTCAAGATCGTGTCGTAGTGCAGATTCGTCGCCCGTTCAGCCAGTGGCTTGTCCAAAAATGCCGGCTCGTCAAACAGGCTTGGCCCGCCACTCGGTGGCTTGGCTTTGGCCTTGGCAGCCATGTGCCGGCCTTCGGGCCCACCGACCATTTCTGGCGGCGTGTTCTGGATGTCAATGCTTTTGACCAAGCCCTTGAAGCCAAAACGCTTGTAAAAATCTTGCAATAGCTCCGTTTGTTGAGCGCCCATGGGAATGGCGTCCAGGGCCGGCAAGCCGTCGATGTACGCGGCCAAGTCGCAATCGGTTTTGATGGTCAGCAGCTCGCGACCACGCGGCAGCCAGTCCAGCGATTGGCGCAGGTTCTCGCCAACCACGCCTTTGATGTCAGCTGCGTGCGCCACCAGCGCATCGAGTGAGCCGTATTCGAGCAGCCACTTGACGGCTGTTTTAGGACCGACCTTGGGAACACCCGGTACATTGTCGACGGTGTCGCCGACCAAGGTCTGGTAGTCGATCATGAGCCGCGGCGGCACACCGAACTCAGACTCGACACCTGCCAAGTCGCGGCGCCTGTCGTTCATGGTGTCGATCACCGTCACGTGTTCGTCGACCAGCTGGCTCAGGTCTTTGTCGCCGCTGGAGATGATGACCTCAATGCCCTGCTTCGAGGCCATGCAGGACAGCGTGCCGATCACGTCGTCGGCCTCAACACCCGGCACATTCAGCACCTTCCAGCCCATCAACGCGACCAGTTCGTGAATTGCCTCAACCTGACTGCGCAGGTCATCGGGCATGGGCGAACGTTGGGCTTTGTACTCGGGGTACAGCGCATCGCGAAAAGTCGGACCCTTGGCGTCGAAAACGCAAGCAGCGTAATCGGCCCGCACATCTTTGCGCAACTTTTGCATCATGTTGATCATGCCGCGAATAGCACCCGTTGCCGGGCTGGTCGGGTCGCCGGCCACCACGCGCAAATCAGGCATGGCGTGAAAGGCGCGGTACAGGTAGCTGGAGCCATCGACCAGCAGCAAGGTTTTTTTATCAGTACTCATGCGGGCTAATTGTCCAGTAAATTCAAAGGGCCCTGCCGCCTACAATGAGATATGCAACACCTCCCTCGACCCTTCCTGCTGGCCGCCTTGGTGGTTTTTTGCGCGGCACAAGCCAAAGCCGAGTCGGCCAAGCCGATCAGCCGGCCAGACCGACAAATCGAGCGCATCCGGACCCAAGACGCTGGTTCCCGCATTGACGAGTTGCGCGTCGGCGGCGAAACCCAAAGTATCTCGGTGCAGCCCGCCGCCAATGTGCCCGCCTATGAAGTCAAACCCACAGACACCTCGCGGGCCGGCAGCGCCGCCGACACCGGCAGCACCGGCTCACGTTTCTGGAATGTCTTTAAGTTTTAAACGCCTGCGCTGACTCTGCCTCAGATTTTCGTTTTTTCATTTTTCAATACCCCCGATTTTCAGGCTCCAGCATGGCTGTTTACACCGAGGTCTCATTTGACGAGGCTGCTTCATTTTTACAAGCGCTGGGCCTCGGCGAGTTGCAGTCCATCAAGGGTTGCGCCGGCGGCATTGAAAACACCAATTATTTCGTTGACACCGACCAAGGCCAATTCGTCCTGACGCTGTTTGAACGCTTGACGTTCGAGCAGCTGCCTTTTTACCTGCACCTGATGAAGCACCTGGCCGAGCGCGGCATTCCGGTGCCAGACCCGCAGGCCGCGCCAGTTGCAAGCCTTGCGCCCGTGATGCCGGGGAAATCGCGAAAAAGTGCAGCCGCAGCCAAGGCTGTCGTGATTGCAGACGTGCGTCCAGGCGACATCCTGCACAGCCTCAAAGGCAAACCCGCTGCGGTGGTGAACAAGCTGCGCGGCAGCAGTGAATTGAAGCCGCAAGCGGCGCACTGCGCTGCTGTCGGCGACATGCTGGCGCGCATGCATCTGGCCGGCCGCGACTTCGACATGCAGCAACCCAATCTGCGTGGTCTGCCGTGGTGGAACGAGACCGTGCCGGTGGTGCTGCCGCACCTGACAGCAGAGCAGCGCACGCTGATCTTGGGCGAGCTGGCTTTTCAAAACCACGTGGCGGCGTCATCGGCTTATGCGTCGCTGCCGCGCGGCCCGGTTCACGCTGATCTGTTTCGCGACAACGTCATGTTTGACACCGACAGTCACGACAGTGAAGGCGGCCACAGCGACCAGCTCACCGGTTTTTTCGACTTTTACTTTGCCGGCTGCGACACCTTTTTGTTTGACATCGCCGTCTGCCTGAACGACTGGTGCATTGACCTGGCCACAGGGGAAAATGACCCCGATCGCGCCGATGCCTTTGTCAACGCTTACCAAACGGTACGGCCGCTGACGGCGCAAGAAAGACAGCTGCTGCCGGCCCTGTTGCGCGCTGGTGCGCTGCGCTTTTGGACCTCACGTTTGTGGGACTTTCATTTGCCACGAGACGCCGCAGTGCTCAAAGCGCATGATCCAGAACACTTCGAACGCGTTCTGCGCCAGTGCCTGTTACAACCCTATTGCTTGCCGGCTTGATGCCGACCTTGCCCATCCTTACCCGACACTGATCACATGAAACTCAACATCGTTCCTGCCCGCACCGGGGCCACCTGGGTCAAGCTGGGGATTCGGACTTTCTTCAAGCAACCGCTGGCGATGTCTGGCCTGTTCTTCATGTTCATGGCGATACTGTCAGTCGCCTCATTGCTGCCCTTTGTCGGCAGCGCGCTGGCACTGGCGCTGCTGCCCGCAGCCACGCTGGGCCTGATGGCCGCGACCAAAGAAGCCACCGGCGGCAAGTTTCCCATGCCGTCGATTTTGATCAGCGCTTTTCGGGCCGGGCATCAACGCAAGCAAGCCATGATGGTGCTGGGCGCGCTCTACGCTGTTGGATTTTTAGGGCTGATGGGCGTGACCACGCTGATCGACGGCGGGCAGTTTGCCAAGCTCTATCTGGTCGGCGGCAAGATCACTGAAGAAATGGTTCTGCAAGGCGACTTTCAAACCGCCATGTGGACCGCGTTGATTCTGTATCTGCCGCTGTCTCTGCTGTTTTGGCACGCCCCGGCACTGGTCCACTGGCATGGCGTGACGCCCGTGAAAAGCCTGTTCTTCAGCTTCATGGCCTGCTACAAAAACTTTGGTGCGTTGACGGTCTTTGGTCTGTTCTGGATCGGCCTGTTCATGGCCATGGGCTTGCTGGTCACACTGTTGGCGACCCTGCTCGACAACCCGGGTTTTGCGGCCATCGCCATGTTCCCCGCGGCGATGCTGATGGTGTCGATGTTTTTCACCTCGCTGTATTTCACCTTTGAAGGCAGCTTTGTGGCGGACCCGGATCCGTCCGGGGAACCCGCCCATTCGGTCGATATCAACGTTTGAGACGACCCCTATTTTTCACCCCATCAGGAGAATCACATGCGCGCTGACAGCATTTTGCAAACCATTGGCAACACGCCTCACGTTCGAATCAACCGTCTGTTTGGCCCGAAGGCGCAGGTCTGGATCAAGTCCGAGCGCAGCAACCCGGGTGGCTCGATCAAAGACCGCATCGCGCTGGCCATGGTCGAAGCGGCTGAAAAAAATGGCCAGTTGAAACCCGGCTCCACCATCATCGAGCCGACGTCTGGCAACACCGGTGTCGGCTTGGCCATGGTGGCGGCCGTCAAGGGCTACAAATTGATTCTGGTCATGCCCGACAGCATGTCGGTTGAACGTCGCCGTTTGATGCTGGCCTACGGTGCCAGCTTTGACCTGACGCCACGTGAAAAAGGCATGAAGGGCGCCATCGCCCGGGCCCAAGAACTGGCCGCCGCCACACCCAACGCCTGGGTGCCGCAACAGTTTGACAACCCGGCCAATATCGAGGTGCATGCACGCACCACAGCGCTTGAAATTTTGGCTGACTTCCCGGACGGCTTGGACGCCATCATCACCGGCGTTGGCACGGGCGGCCACCTCAGTGGCGTGGCGCAAGTGCTGAAGGCGAAATGGCCGCAGCTCAAGGTCTTTGCGGTGGAGCCGAGCCAAAGCCCGGTGATCAGCGGTGGTGCACCGGCGCCGCACCCGATTCAAGGCATTGGTGCAGGTTTTATCCCGAAAAACCTGCTGGTCGATTTGCTTGACGGCGTGATTCTGGTGGACGCTGAACCGGCCCGTGAGATGGCACGCCGCAGTGCCCGCGAAGAAGGCATGCTGGTGGGTATTTCAAGCGGTGCCACCTTGGCCGCCATCGCCCAGAAACTGCCGGAGTTGCCAGCTGGCGCCAAAGTGCTGGGCTTTAACTACGACACCGGCGAGCGCTACTTTTCAGTCGAAGGTTTTCTGCCCACCGAGTGACATCGTGATTTAGGCGTCCGCTCAGCTGACGATGGTCAGCTTGGCGACGCTCAGCGCCAGCCACTTCACACCATGACGCGTGAAGTTGATCTGGGCCCGGGCATCGTCGCCCACGCCTTCCAGCATCAACACCTTGCCTTCACCAAATTTGGCGTGAAAGACTTCCGTGCCCGCTTTGAGGCCGTGCGCCGGTGCTTCGCGCTGGGCCGGCACCGACGGGTTGGCAAAGCGCTCGCCCGCAGCGCCCGCTCCACCCGTGCGCGAAGCATAGGCCTTGGCCGCCCAGTCGCCGTTAGAACCTGATCCACCGTTGGAACCTGAAGCGCCAGCGCCCTGCCAGCCTCCGCCGCCAGCGCGGCCAGCACTGCCGAAACCAGAACCAAAGCCCTGGTTTTTAGGCGTGATCCACTTCAGCGCAGCCTCAGGCAATTCGTCAAAAAAGCGGCTTTTCAGGTGGTAACGGGTCTGCCCGTGCAACATGCGCGTTTGTGAATGACTCAGGTACAGCCGTTGCCGTGCCCGCGTGATGGCGACGTACATCAGGCGACGTTCTTCTTCCACGCCGTCACGGTCGCTCATGGCGTTTTCGTGCGGGAACAAACCCTCTTCAATGCCGGTGATGAAGACACAGTCGAACTCCAGCCCCTTGGAGGCGTGCACCGTCATGAGCTGCACCGCGTCTTGGCCGGCTTGCGCCTGGTTGTCGCCCGACTCCAACGCGGCGTGGGTCAGAAAAGCCACCAGCGGCGACAGCGTTTCACCGGTTTCAGCATCCGGCGCTAGAAACTCCAAGGGCTCGTCGAGCAGCGCTGCATTCACGTTCAAACCCTGGCTGGCGGGCGACTGGCCGATCGGGTAACCGTGCTCGTCAATCGGCAAAGCCACAGCGTCACGGCCAAAGCCTTCCATGCTGACGAATGACTCGGCGGCGTTGATCAGTTCGCCCAAATTTTCCAGCCGGTCCTGGCCTTCTTTTTCGAGCCGGTAATGTTCTTGCAGGCCGCTGTGCTGCAGCACCAACTCGATGATTTCACGCAGCGTGCAGCCGCTGGTTTGCTCGCGCAGCACATCGATCTTGGCGACAAAAGCGCCTAGATTGGTACCCGCCTTGCCGGTCACGGCACTCACCGCGTCGCTCATGGAGCAACCCGATGCGCGGGCGATGTCTTGCAATTGCTCAATGCTGCGCGCGCCAATGCCGCGCGGTGGGAAATTAACGATGCGCAAAAAACTGGTGTCGTCGTTCGGGTTCTCCAGTAAGCGCAAGTAGGCCAGCGCATGCTTGATCTCGGCCCGTTCAAAAAACCGCAGTCCGCCGTAGACCCGGTAAGGAATGCCGGCGTTAAAAAGTGCGGTTTCCATCACCCGGCTTTGTGCGTTGCTGCGGTACAGCAGTGCGATTTCTTTGCGCGCAGTGCCGTCACGCACCAGCTGTTTGACCTCGTCGACAAACCACTGCGCTTCGGCGAAGTCGCTGGTCGCTTCGTACACGCGCACCGGCTCGCCGGGGCCAGCTTCGGTGCGCAGGTTTTTACCCAAGCGCTTGCTGTTGTGGCTGATGAGGTGATTCGCCGAATCCAGGATGTTGCCGAAGCTGCGGTAGTTGCGCTCCAGCTTGATTTGATGCTGGACATGGAACTCGCGCACGAAGTCCGCCATGTTGCCGACGCGCGCGCCCCGGAAGGCGTAAATGCTCTGGTCGTCGTCGCCCACCGCCACCACCGAACCGCCGGGCATCGCGTCTGCGCCTGCGGGAGCGTCGTCGCCCTGCCCGGCCAGCATCTTGATCCAAGCGTATTGCAGCTTGTTGGTGTCCTGAAACTCGTCAATCAAGATGTGGCGAAAGCGCCGTTGGTAATGCTCGCGCACAGCCGGGTTGTCACGCAGCAACTCGTAACTGCGCAGCATCAACTCGCCAAAATCGACTACGCCTTCGCGTTGGCATTGCTCTTCGTACAAGGCGTAAATCTCGGCCTTCTTGCGGCTTTCTTCGTCGCGCACCGGCACGTCTTTGGCGCGCTGGCCGTCTTCCTTGCAGGCGGCAATGAACCAAGCCAACGGCTTGGGGGGAAAGCGCTCGTCATCGATGTTGAATTGTTTGCAAAGGCGCTTGATGGCCGAGAGCTGGTCTTGGGTGTCCAGAATCTGAAAGCTCTGCGGCAAATTCGCCATCTTGTAATGCGCCCGCAGAAAACGGTTGCACAGGCCATGAAAAGTACCAATCCACATGCCGCGCACATTCACCGGCAACATGTCCGAGAGGCGGGCCATCATCTCCTTGGAGGCCTTGTTGGTGAAGGTCACCGCCAAAATGCCGCCGGGCGAGACCTGACCGGTTTGTAACAACCAGGCGATGCGGGTGGTCAGCACCCGCGTCTTGCCGGAACCGGCGCCGGCGAGGATGAGCGCGTGTGTGTTGGGCAGCGTCACTGCGGCCAATTGCTCAGGATTTAGATTTTGGAGAAGGGGGGAGCTGGAGGCGGCGTCTGCGAACATCCGCCCATTGTAGAAAGGCCTGCGGGCATTCGCCCGGCCATATAGCGGTTATATGCTGGGCGATCCATTGGCGCGGCAGTGACGGCCTTAGAATCGGTCACCGGGCCCAAGCAATTGCGCCCGGTTTTTTGTTTTTGGCGCCGTCCTCCGGTCCGCCCTAAAACATCAGCCGGTGCAATCCAAGCGCCCATCAATGTGAACAACAAACTGATGGAGAGCTTGGACCATGGAAATTTTTGACTACGACAACATCTTGCTGCTGCCGCGCAAATGCCGCGTTGAGAGCCGTTCTGAATGCGACGCCAGCGTGACGCTGGGCGGCCGCAGTTTTCGCCTCCCGGTGGTGCCCGCCAACATGAAAACCGTGGTGGACGAATCCATCTGCGCGTGGATGGCTGACCACGGCTACTTTTACGTCATGCACCGCTTTGACCTCGACAACATCGAGTTCGTCAAACGCATGAAGGCACGCGGCAGTTACGCCTCGATCTCGCTCGGCGTCAAACCACCCGATTACGCCACCGTCGACCAGTTGGTCATGCTCGGCTTGGTGCCTGAGTACATCACCATCGACATCGCCCACGGCCATGCCGACAGCGTGAAAAACATGATCGCGTACCTGAAGGAAAAACTGCCGACGTCATTCGTGATTGCCGGCAACGTGGCCACACCAGAAGCCATCATTGACTTAGAGAACTGGGGTGCTGACGCCACCAAGGTCGGCATCGGCCCAGGAAAAGTTTGCATCACCAAAACCAAAACCGGCTTTGGCACGGGCGGCTGGCAGCTGTCGGCGCTGAAGTGGTGTGCCCGCGTGGCCACCAAACCGATCATTGCGGACGGCGGCATCCGCGAGCACGGCGACATTGCCAAGTCGATCCGCTTTGGCGCGACGATGGTGATGATCGGCTCGATGCTGGCCGGCCACGAAGAAAGCCCAGGCCAGACCGTCGTTGAAGACGGCAAGCGTTTCAAGGAGTACTACGGCAGCGCGTCCGACTTCAACAAGGGCGAGTACAAGCACGTTGAAGGCAAGCGCATTTTGGAGCCGATCAAGGGCGCCCTGGCCGACACGCTGATCGAGATGGAACAAGACGTGCAAAGCTCCATCAGCTACTCCGGCGGCACCAAACTGATGGACATCCGCAAGGTCAACTACGTGACGTTGGGCGGCGACAACGCGGGCGAACATTTGCTGATGTGAGGGGTTTCAGCGCGGCAGCCATAACGGCGAGCGCTGCAAACCTGTCGCTGCGAGCGCAACATGTCCATCGCTGTAAGTACAACAATCCCGTCGCTGCGAGCGCAGCGCGGCAGCCCATTACCGAGAACCTCCAAGATGGATGGCCGCGCTACGCTCGCCATGACGGCTAGACTTCACTGGACTAAGCTGGACTAGGTCAGATCGGGTAAACCCGCTTGAAACCATTAGTTCCTATTTGTATTCTGTATACAGAGTGCAAATATGTCATCCTTACTAATCAAAATTGAATCCACCCCAGACTTGGTTGACCAGGTCTACCGCAGCTTGCTGGACGGCATCAGTGGCGGCAGCTTGGCACCGGGCAGCCGAATCACACAGGAAGAAGTCGCTGAGCAATTGGCGGTGTCTCGGCAGCCGGTGTTGCTGGCGTTGCGCTTGCTGAAAAAAGACGGCTTTGTGTTGGATGCGCCAGGACGTGGCCTGTTGGTGGCGCCGCTGGACGGCGTCTGGCTCGGTCAGGTTTACCAAATCCGCTGCGCGCTGGACGCCTTGGCCGCCAGACTCGCCGCCCAGGCCCACGCAGTGATGGACCCGGAGCTGATTCACTTGGGTCGGCTGGCAACCCGCAGCCAAGATATCAAGGCCATGATGGCCGCCGACGCAGCGTTTCACAACGCCATTTATGCGGCCTCCGGCAACCCGCTGATTGCACAGAGCGCCCAGCTGCACTGGCAACACATTCGCCGCGCCATGGGCGCCGTCTTGCAGCTTACCAATATGCGTGAATCCATTTGGGATGAGCACGACTCCATTGCCCAAGCCATTGCAGCCGGCGATGCAGTGCGGGCCGAATCGATGAGCCGACAGCACGGCGAAGACGCCAGTCGCAACTTAGCCCGGCTGCTGGCCAGCGCCCAGCCGGCCGCCGTTTCTGTTTCTACCAGCCAGAACCTTTCACCGAGCCCCTGAAAAACAACCACCTCAAGGAGACAAGACCATGAAACTGACCCCTGAACAATTAGAGCAATTTGACCGCGACGGTTACCTGTTTTTTCCCGGCCTGTTCACGCCGGAAGAAACCCAGACCCTGAACGACGCCGTGCCCGAGCTTTACAGCCGGCGTGAGGACTACAACATCCGCGAAAAAGGCAAAGAGGCGGTGCGCACCAACTTCGCCGCGCACATGTACAGCGAACCCTTTGCCAAACTCGGACGGCATCCGCGCATGATCGAGCCAGTGCAAGAGTTGCTCGGTGAAGAACTCTACATGCACCAGTTCAAGATCAACGGCAAGATGGCTTTTGAGGGCGACGTCTGGCAATGGCACCAAGACTACGGCACTTGGCTGAACGACGACCAGATGCCGACCGAACGCGCGATGAACGTGGCGATTTTTCTGGACGATGTGACTGAGCACAACGGCCCCCTGATGTTCATTCCGGGCAGCCATAAAAAAGGCGTGGTCGATGCCAAGCACGACCTGACCACCACCAGCTACCCGCTGTGGACCGTCGACAACGACTTGATCCGCCAGCTGGTGCAACGCGCTGGCGGCAAAGAAGGCGGCATCGTCAGTCCCAAAGGACCGGCTGGCTCGATGATTTTGTTTCACTCCTGCTTGGTGCATGCCTCGGGCAGCAACCTGTCACCGCACAACCGCGTCAGCGTCTATCTCAGCTTGTGCGCGGTCAGCAACCACATTCGCCGCCACAAGCGTCCGGAATACATTGCGCACCGCGACTTCACGCCCATCAGCTGCCTGCCCGACGACTGCTTGGTTAACAGCTATCCGGTCGACCTGCCGTGGAAAGACGGTGTCCCTGCCAGCGCCTTGCAAACCTCGATGGACACCATTGAAGACGAACGCCAAGCCGCCTAAACCTCACCACACATTTTTTGAGCCATGAACCTTTACACCAAACTCCAACAACGCGCAGCAGACAAAAAACCGATCCGCATCGGCCTGATCGGTGCCGGCAAATTCGGCTCCATGTACTTGGCGCAAATCCCCAGAACGCCCGGCGTGCATCTGGTCGCCATTGCCGACCTGTCGCCGGACACAGCCCGAGTCAACCTCGCGCGCGTGGGCTGGAAAGCAGAGATGACGCAAGCCAAAACGGCTCAAGAAGCTATCAAAACCGGCGCAACTTGGATCACCGAAGACTGGCTAGCGGTGGTATCAAATCCGCTGATCGACATCATTGTTGAATGCACCGGCAACCCGATAGCCGCCGTTGAGCATTGCCTGAAGGCCTTTGCGCACGGCAAACATGTGGTCAACGTGACGGTGGAAGCCGACGCTTTTTGCGGCCCGCTGCTGGCACGCAAGGCCGCCGAAGCTGGTGTCGTTTATTCACTCGCCTTTGGTGACCAGCCGGCCTTGATCTGCGACCTGGTCGACTGGGCCCGCACCTGCGGCTTTCCAGTCGTGGCAGCCGGACGCGGCCACAAATGGCTGCCGCACTTTTCAGAATCAACGCCCGAAACCGTTTGGGACAACTACGGCTTGACGCCAGAGCAAGCGGCTCGCGGCGGCCTGAATCCGAAAATGTTCAACAGCTTTCTAGACGGCTCTAAACCGTCGATTGAATCCACCGCCGTGGCCAACGCCACCGGCTTGACGGTGCCAAGCAACGGCCTGCTCTACCCGCCCGCCAGCGTCGAAGACATTCCCTTCGTCACACGACCGATCAGCGAAGGCGGCGTGCTAGAGCGCAAAGGCATGGTCGAAGTCATTTCCTCGCTCGAAGCCAATGGTCGCAAAATCCCCTATGACATCCGCATGGGCGTCTGGGTCACAGTCGAAGCCGAGACCGATTACATCAAAAATTGCTTTGAAGAGTACAACGCTCACACAGACCCGAGTGGCCGTTATTTCACCCTCTACAAACGCTGGCATTTGATCGGTCTCGAAGTCGGCGTGTCCGTCGCCAGCGTGGCGCTGCGCGGCGAGCCGACCGGTGTCGCCACCTGCTGGAACGCCGACGTGGTCGCAACCGCCAAGCGCGATCTCAAGCCGGGCGACATGCTCGACGGTGAAGGTGGTTACACGGTCTGGGGCAAATTACTGCCAGCCGATACCTCGGTAAAAATGGGTGGCCTGCCACTGGGACTGGCGCACAACGTCAAGGTCGTGCGAGCCGTCAAGAAAGGCCAGAGCCTGAGCTGGGCCGACGTGGCGATGGACACCTCAACGTCAGCCTACAAAGTGCGTAACGAGATGGAAAGTATGTTCGCACCAGCAGCCCAAAAGGCAGCCTGAAAAGCGCTCAGATGATGGGCTAAAGGCGACCTAGCAACAGGTCGCCTTGTCTATTTTTAGGCCGTCTTTTTGAGCAGCTGCAAAGCCAGTGCGTGCAAGCGATGCTTGGGCTGTGCCAGTGCGTCAACAATGCTGAAATGATTCAGGCCGGGCAGGTCTTCACTGACCGGCACGACCTGCTTGCCCCAAGCGGTCTGGATCAGCTTGTTGTGGCGCAAAAATTCAGGGCTTTCTTCAGCCCCCGCCACGCTGTACAGCTGACCGCGGCGCGGAGCCGGCATCCACGCCGGGCTGGCCTGCAACACCTGCGCTGGCGTCAAGCACAAGTCATCCTTCACAAATGGCGTGTGCATGATTGACTCCAACTCATACAGCCCCGAAATCGACAAGGCATTTTTCACCAAATCGACCGGCAAGTCGGCTGCCC
Organism: Comamonadaceae bacterium; assembly: GCA_947450765.1. Lineage (GTDB taxonomy): Bacteria > Pseudomonadota > Gammaproteobacteria > Burkholderiales > Burkholderiaceae_C > Polaromonas. The sequence goes on from CANFXC010000007.1 coordinate 69,077, forward strand.
ATCGCTTCCACTGGCAGGCCAACAACATGGCCGCCAAGTGACCGCCAGCGGAGTGACCAACGACAGTGATGCGATTCGGGTCGCCGCCAAATTCAGCCACATGCCGATATGTCCAAGCCAGAGCCTTGACCATCTGCAAGGTGATCTCGGGGATGGTCACAGCCGGGCACAGGTCGTAATTCGGCACCACCACGCAAGCGCCGGCAGCGGTCAGGGCTGGTGCTAAAAACGAATGGTCTGCTTTGTCAAGTGAGCGCCAGTAACCGCCATGGATAAACACCAGCACAGGTGCGGCGCCACGCGTTGAAGACTGACGTCGTGCGGCAGGAAAAATATCCAGCTTCTCACCCGCACTTTCGCCGTAAGGCAGGTCAATCTCGCAGTCTAAATTTTGTCGCGTCTGCCGAGACGCATCAGTCCAACGGGCGAAATAACGCGCATGGTCCGGCACCAGCGCACGGTTGTTGTACATGCGGTCTAGCCAGACCGGATCAAATTGCGCGTTTGTTTTAGACATACCTTGGTTCCTTGAGCGATACAAGTTGACATCTTGGCACAAGCGCTCAATTCAATTTATTCAGCCAGTTTTGACACAAGTGTTTTCCCTTAAACGGCATTCAAAACATCGCTTGTCAGCCTTAGTTTGGTAATAATCGAACGATCAAGACCAAGGCGCCTAACAACGCCACACAAGGAGACAAAATGAGTGATGTGACATGGACCGGCGGCGTTGAACACTGGATTCACAAGGGTGATGTACGGCTCTTCATGTGGGAGAAAAAAGCCTCACCCAAAGTCCCGCATGCCGGCACCATCTTTTTTGTGCACGGCTCGTCGATGGCATCACAGCCGACTTTTGATCTGTATGTTCCAGGCCGCCCCTACTCGTCCGCCATGGACTGGTTCTCCGATCACGGCTTTGACACCTGGACCATGGACAACGAAGGCTACGGCCGCTCGGACAAACACCGCGACATCAATTTCGACATCAGCAATGGGGCAGATGATTTAGCCGTCGGCAGCCAGTACATCCTCGACAAAACGGGTGCCAAGTCCTTGCTGATGTATGGTATTTCATCGGGCGCGCTAAAGGCTGCTCTCTTCACAGAACGGCATCCTGAGCGTGTCGCCAAGTTGGCGCTGGACGCCTTTGTCTGGACTGGCGAAGGCAGCCACACACTCGATCAGCGCAAGAAAAAATTGCCTGAATTTCTAGCCCAAAACCGTCGCCCCATCGACCGAGATTTCGTTCATAGCATTTTCAAACGTGACCATCCGGACACCACCGACCCCGTGACCGTCAACGCATTTGCAGACGCTATTTTGACGCTGGACGACTCCATGCCCACGGGCACTTATGTCGACATGTGCTCCAAATTGCCACTGCTGGATCCGAAAAAAATCACCGTGCCATCGATCATTTTGCGCGGCGAATACGACGGTATTGCGGGCATGGATGACTTGATTGATTTCTACAAATTGCTGCCCAATATGAACAAGCAATTCAGCGTCATGCGCGGCATCTCGCACGCCAGCTTCCAGCAGAAAAACTACATGATGGTTTATCACATCCTGAACAGTTTCTACACCATGCCAGAGCCGGCCTACAAAGGATGACGTCGTGAACATTTTTGCTAAATCCATGCTTGTCGCGGCGATCTGCGCAACCTCTTTTGCTAGCGTCCACGCCCAGACCTACCCGAACAAACCCGTCAGACTGATAGTGCCGTTTGCGCCGGGTGGTTTCACCGATGTGGTGGCACGCATCCTCGGTCAGCGTTTGTCGATGGGGTTGGGCCAGCAGTTCGTCATCGAAAACAAAGCCGGTGCCGGCTCCATCATCGGCACGGACTTTGTCGCCAAGTCAGCACCGGACGGCTACACCTTGGTGATGGTGTCGACCACTCACGTGATCAGCCCATGGATCTATAAAAATATTCCCTATGACCCGCTGAAAAGCTTCACGTCTGTCAGCAAACTGGTGGACTCACCCTACGTGCTGCTGGTCAACCCCAAAGTTGCGGCCACCAATGTCAAGGAGTTCATCACTCTGGCCAAGGCTGCGCCCGACACCATTCATTACGCGTCGTCCGGCAACGGCAGTTCGCAGCATTTGATGGGCGGCTTGTTCGTTGCCATGACCGGCGCTCCGCTCAAACACGTTCCCTACAAGGGCAGCGCTGGCGCAGCCAATGATTTGGTGGCAGGCGTTGTCGAAAGCAGTTTTGCGGGCGTGCCGAATGCGCTGTCGCAGGTGCCACAGGGGCGACTCCGTGCACTGGCGGTGACCACGGCCAAGCGCATACCGCAGCTGCCTGATGTGCCGACGCTGCAAGAAGCCGGCGTGCCAGGCTACGAAGCCTCGGTGTGGCTGGCCCTGCTGGCTCCCGCCGGAACACCGCGCGAGATAGTTAACAAACTCAATGCAGAAATCAGCAGGGCGATGAGTCATCCGGAGACCCGTGATGCACTCTACAAAGCCGGCGTCGAGGTGTCCCATTCAACACCGGAAGCCATGAACGATTACATGGCCCAAGAAATGATCCGTTGGGGCAAAGTCGTGAAAGACACGGGCACCAAACTGGAGTGATCACTGCAAATGATGGCCAATGAAAAGGCCGCTGCGAACCTTTCGGTTGGCAGCGGCCTTTTGATATTGTCAAACCGACCGGGCTGTTAACCCGGGGTCAAACTCAGTCGCGTGCTGGCTTAGAAAATTTACCAGCCTTTTTAGCGGCATCACGGGGCACGAACACCTTGCCGGCTGGCTTGGCGAATCCGCCTGGCTTGCGGGCAGCAAAGTCAGGGCGTGGTGCGAAACCTTCGTTGCGCGCGCCGAAGTTGCGGTCTTCGCGAGGAGCAAAGCTGCGTTCTTCACGGGGAGCGAAATTACCGCCACCACCGAAGTTGCCGCCTTGACCGCCACCAAAATTGCCACCGTTGCCGCCACCGAAGTTGCGGTCGTCAGGACGACGCGGTGCGCGGTCTGCGAAGTTGCGATCACCAAAGCCATTGCCTTGTTGAGCCTGGAACGGAGCGCCGCGGTCATTGCCACGATCACCACCGCGGTCGTTGCGATTGCCGCCGAAGCCGCCACCGCCACCGAAACCGCCACCAGCTGGCTTACGACCTGCGTAGCCACCACCGCCGCCGCCGCCGAAGCTGCGACCGCCGCGGTCAGGACCGTTGCTGAAGTTGCCACGTGGGCGCTCAGCGGCCGGAGCACGCTGTTGCGGCTCAAGACCGACAACGATGCTTGGCTTGAAAGTCTGGTGTGTGAACTGCTCGATTTCACCGATCTTGCGACGATCGCGGAATTCAGCAATCGTGATCGCCTGACCACTGCGACCAGCACGGCCAGTACGGCCAATGCGGTGGGTGTAGTCTTCGGCTTTCATCGGCAGGCCATAGTTGATCACGTGGGTGATCGTTGGCACGTCCAAACCGCGAGCAGCGACGTCGGTTGCGACCAGAATTTGAACGCGACCATCACGGAAAGCCATCAGACGGCGATTACGCAGACCTTGGCTCAAAGCGCCATGCAGGGCCACGGCGCTGAAGCCTTCTTGCACCAGATCGTTAGCCAAACCGTCGCACTCAACCTGCGTGCAGGCAAACACCACGGCTTGGTTGATGGTCGTGTCACGCAACCAGTGGTCGAGCAACTTGCGCTTGTGCGTCATGTTGTCAGCCCACAGCAACGACTGCGTGATGGAGGTGTGTTTGTCTTGCGGCGAATCGATCTCGAGACGCTGTGGCTCGCGCATAACGCGTGTAGCCAATTGCATGATGCGCGGCGCAAAAGTAGCGCTGAACATCATGGTCTGGCGACGCTGCAGCGTGAGCTGGTTGACTTCGGTCAGGTCATCGGCAAAGCCGAGGTCCAACATGCGGTCGGCTTCGTCGACCACCAAAAACTGAACTTGGTCCAGCTTGATCTGCATGCTGCGCTGCAAGTCGAGCAAACGGCCTGGGGTTGCAACCACCAAGTTAGCATTTTGCAATTTGGCGATTTGCAATTGGTAAGGAATGCCACCGACGACGTTGGCAACGCGCAGACCACGGCAATGACGCACCAGGTCAATCGCGTCAGCGCAGACTTGCTGGGCCAGTTCGCGGGTTGGGCACAAGATCAGGGCGCCAGGCGTGGCGGCCTTGAAGTTGCGTGCGTTGGTCGGGTCTTTGCGCTTTGGTTTTTTCAGCGGTGCTTCGCCTTTGGCGACGGCCTCGGCGCTCAGGCGTTCAAATTCAGCGCGCTCTTGCAATTCAGCATCTTCCTGCTGCTTGAGCAGGGTGTGCAGCACAGGCAGCAAAAATGCTGCGGTCTTGCCGCTACCGGTCTGGCTGGAGACCAGCAGGTCGGTGAATTTGGCTTTGCCGTCAGTCTTGCCGGCTTCGAGGGCCTGCATGGCTTTAGGGATAGTGGCCATCTGCACAGGGGTCGGCTGGGTGAAACCCATGTCGGCCACAGCTTGCAGAAGTTCCTGGGCTAGGCCCAGTTTCACAAAACCGTTGGGTTTAGCGACGATGGCTTCTAAAGAAGATGCCTCGCCGGCAGGAGCGTCGGAAAAATCCGGCACCAAGTTGATTTCAACATCAGAAGAGATGTCAGAAGTTTCGGACGAAAAGTCGCCACGAGCCTCAAAAGAGTCAGTCATGTTTTTTCTCACTAATCACCTGCCCGCAACGCTTTTGGCGAAGGAACAGGAAACTCCACCCCTGCGATGCAGAAGGCTTCGTTCATGGTTAATAA
>CANFXC010000008.1 GCA_947450765.1 Comamonadaceae bacterium
GACAGGCTGGTGAGCGCAATCAGGTTTTTGAAGTCGTGTCGGCCCAAGGCCGTGGCCGCTTCAAGACTGCCCAGTGGCGCTTCCTCACGGAAATAGATCTCGCTGTAGCACTCGTCCGAGGCGATGACAAAGCCGTATTGGTCGCTCAATTCAAACAACTGCTTCCATTCAGCCAAGCCGATCACCGAGCCGGTCGGATTGCCTGGCGAGCAGACGATGAGCAGCTGCGTCTTGGCCCAGACCGCCGCCGGCACCGCCGACCAGTCAATGCCGAAGTTGCGGGCCGGGTCGCTGGACGCATAAAAAACGTCAGCACCGGCCAGCAAAGCCGCACCTTCGTAAATTTGATAAAACGGATTCGGCGACACCACGGTTGCACCAATTTTCGTCGGATCAATGATGGTTTGCGTCAGCGCAAACAGCGCTTCACGCGAGCCATTCACTGGCAGCAATTGCTTGGCTGCGTCGACCGTGACGCCGTAGCGCCGATGCAGCCAGTCGGCCATCGATTGCCGCAGCGCCGGTTCGCCCAGCGTGCCCGGGTAACTGGCCAAGCCGGCCAAACTAGCGGTCAGTGCTGTTTTGATCAACTCCGGCGTGGCGTGGCGCGGCTCGCCAATGCCCAGGCTGATGGGGCGATAAGCAGGGTTCGGCGTGACCTTGGCGTGAAGCTGGCGCAGCCGTTCAAAAGGGTAGGGCTGCAGGCGTGAGAGCAGAGGATTCATCTGGGCATTATCGAGGATGAGAGGTAGACTTACAGCCTCAATGACTTGAAAGTTGGTTCAGAAAAACGCACAGCAGGTCTTGAAACAGGACTTGTTACCTGACGTTTTTCACTTTCACATCACTGACTTTACCCTTGAAAAATACACCGTCGACTTTTAGTCGCTCTGAAAATCCCGCCATGTTGTTTGGGATTTGGGGACTATTGGGACTGCATGTTTTGGTTTGGCTGGCCGCTTACAGCGTGACCACTGCCAACCTCGACGGCTATGGCGACATGCTCGAAACCTACGCATGGGGTCAAAGCTTGGATTGGGGCAGTGCCAAGCACCCGCCACTGTTTGCCTGGGTTGCCGGGCTCTGGTTCGATATTTTCCCGACCCGGGACTTTTTTTATTTTCTGCTGTCCTATGTCAACGTTGCCATTGGACTGCTGGGCGTCTACCGTTTAGCGCAAGCTCTGCGCCTGCCCCATTTGGCTTGGCCTGCCGTTTTGCTTTTGTGCATGTCGTTTCCGTACAGCACCTTGGCCGCCAAGTTCAATGCCAATGCGATTTTGCTGAGTGTCTGGCCCTGGGTCGCCGTGGCTTGGTTGCACAGCATGCGACAAGTTGGCCGTTCGGGCTGGCTCTGGTCTGTCGCCTTGGGGCTGTTGAGTGCCTTGTCAATGCTTGGCAAGTATTACAGCGGCGTCCTCTTGCTGGGCATTTTTCTCACCGCCTTGATGAGCAAAGAGGGACGGCAGTGGTTTTGCAGCTTCAAGCCTTGGCTGGCTTTGTTGGTGTTTGGGTTGTGCTTGCTGCCGCATTTCCAATGGTTGCGTGAGCATCATTTTGTCACCACCATGTACGTCGACGACCAACGAGTACGCGATGGCAGTGATGAGCAGCAGTTGTTTCGTTTCGCGATCGCTCCTGCCTTGTACTGGCCGCTGCCTTGGGTCATGTTGGCTTGGTTTGTCGCGCCAGACCATGCCGGTTTTCTTCAGCGCCTTCGAGGTTTACCCCTGCGCATGGCGCGTTGCTGGTCGCCTCAAGGATGGGACGACACTTTGTTCTGGCTGGCCGTGATGCCTTGGCTCATCTCCATGGTGTTTGGTCTTTCCGGATTTGTGACGATGTCCGTGCCATGGGCAATTCCGATTGGTTTTGCTTTTTCGTTACTCTGGCTGCGTAACTTGACGACCGACCAGACTGACCTGTCGCGTCTTTTGTCACAACTGCGAAATGGCCTGTTGGCTTGGTGCATTTTGGTGATCGTGGTCAGTCCTTTGTACGCCGTTTACAAAGGTCAGACAGGGTCTGAGAAATTTTATTTGCCGCGCCGTGAGGCAGCCATTGAGATCCTCAAAGGTTGGCATGAAAGACACCCCGGCCAAGCTCTGCATTGGGTCGGCGGTGCTTGGGCCGAAAACGCTCTGCTGGCTTTCTATGGCGATTCGTCCATTCATGTGGTGCCGGGTGTGCCTGATCAATTCCCGGCCACAGTCACGCCCTTGGTCGGCTGGTCCCAGCAAGGTGGTTTGTTGTTGTGCCCCATGGGTTCTGTTCAGCAACCCGCTGAAACCGTTTGCGTTGATCAAATGCAGGGCTGGCTGAAAACCCATGGTCAGCCGGCTGAGCCGATTCGCATCAGCGTCCATAAGCAAGGTCTTTTGTTTCCACAACAGATCACTTTTTCCTATATTGCGTTTGACTATTTGCCGGTTCGGCCCTGAGTATTTTGGGCGTCAGCCAGGCGTCAATTCCCTGAACTGGGCTCGGGTAATAATCATGGTTGTTGTTCCTTTCTGGGTTTTTCGTGCGTCTTAATTCCATCAAGCTCTCAGGCTTCAAGTCATTTGCCGAACCCACCAACTTCGTGCTGCCAGGTCAGCTCGTCGGTGTGGTCGGGCCGAACGGTTGCGGCAAATCCAACATCATGGACGCTGTGCGGTGGGTGCTGGGCGAAAGCAAGGCCTCAGAGTTGCGCGGCGAGTCGATGCAGGACGTCATTTTCAGTGGCACCACCACCCGCAAGTCGGCCAGTCGCGCCAGCGTTGAGCTGGTGTTTGACAATGCTGACCACCGCGCTGGCGGTCAGTGGGGCCAGTTTGCAGAAATCGCGGTCAAGCGCGTCTTGACCCGCGACGGCACCTCCAGTTACTACATCAACAACCAGCCGGTGCGGCGCCGTGACGTCCAAGACGTTTTTCTGGGCACCGGCCTGGGCCCACGCGCCTACGCCATCATTGGTCAGGGCACGATCAGCCGCATCATTGAGTCCAAGCCTGAAGAGCTGCGTCTGTTTTTAGAAGAAGCGGCAGGCGTGTCCAAGTACAAAGAACGCCGCCGCGAGACCGCCAACCGCCTGTCGGACACGCGTGAAAACTTGACCCGCGTCGACGACATTTTGCGCGAGCTGAATGCCAACCTTGAGAAGCTCGAAAAGCAAGCCGAAGTGGCCATGCGCTACAACACCTTGCAGGCCGACGGCACCCTCAAGCAGCACCAGCTGTGGTTCATGAAGCGCACTGAGAGCGAGGCCGACCAGTCCAAGGTCAAGGCCGACTCTGAAAAGGCCGTCAACGATCTGGAAAGCCGCGTGGCCGATTTGCGCCACATCGAAGCTAATCTGGAAACCGTGCGGCAGGCGCATTACAGCGCAGGCGACCAGGTCAATCAGGCGCAGGGCAAGCTGTACGAAGCCAGCGCCGAAGTTGGCCGGCTTGAAGCCGAAATTCGCTTCGTGGTCGATGGCCGTTTGCGCGTCGAGCAACGTTTGGCACAGCTGAAAGAACAAACCGCCCAATGGGCGACGCGCCAAGAAGACGCGGCCGTTGAAACCGAAAGTCTGGCTGGTCAAGCGGTTGATGCGGAAGAAAAAGCCGAGTTGCTGGCAGCCCAGACCGAAGACCGTGTCGGTCAATTGCCGGCGCTTGAAGAAGCCTTGCGCAGCGCACAAACCCAGGCCAACGAGCAGCGCAGCGGGGTGGCGCAGGTGCAGCAACAAATCCAGGTGTTGGCCGCTGACCAACGCAATATTGAAGAACAGAGTCGCGCCTTCGAGGTTCGTCGTGAGCGGCTGCTGGCCGACCGCAATGCGCTGAATGCGCCTGACGAAGCCCGCTTGGTGAACCTCAACGAACAATACACAGCGGCGCAGGAAAGTCAGGAAATGGTCGAAGCGGTGTTGCACGAGCTGACCGACAGCGTGCCGCAGCTTGACCAAGCCCGACGCGACAAGCAACAAGTGGTGAACACTGAGTCAGCTCGGCAAGCCGACCTCTCGGCGCGCGCAGAAGCGCTCAAGGCGCTGCAAGAAAAAGTCAAAACCGACGGCAAGCTCAAACCTTGGCTGGCCAAGCACGGGCTGGATTCTTTGCAGGCTTTATGGAGCCGCATCAACGTTGAACAAGGCTGGGAAAACGCCCTAGAAGCTGCGCTGCGCGAGCGCCTGGGTGCGCTGGAAGTCAGCCGACTTGAAATGGTGCGCGGCTTTGCCGGCACTGACGGGCGCGACGTGCCCCCGGCGAAGTTGTCGTTTTACGCCCCGCCTCTGGCCGGCGCCGCAGTTCGTACTGGCACCGCTGGCTTGAGGCCGCTGGCTGACTTTTTGCGTTTGTCGGACGCTGGCCAAAGCGCTTTACTGACGGATTGGCTGCAAGGCTGCTATACCGCAGCCCATCTGGACGAGGCGCTGAGCGCTCGCAGCAAGCTGCAGGCTGGCGAAGTGATTTACGTGCAAGGCGGCCATGCCGTGATGCAGCACAGCGTGAGTTTTTACGCACAAGATTCTGAGCAAGCCGGCCTGTTGGCCCGGGCGCAAGAGATTGAAAACCTGGACAAACAGTTGCGCGCACAAGCCTTGATTGGTGACGAAGCCCGCGGCGCACTGGTGCGCGCCGAAGCGGCTTACGCAGACGCCGCCCAACGCTTGGTGTCGGCCCGTCGTGATGCCGCCGAAGGCCAGAGCCGCACGCATGGCCTGCAGGTTGAAGTGCTTCGCTTGACGCAGCTGGCCGAGCAAACCCGTGCCCGCAGCGAACAAATTCAGGGTGATCTGCAAGAAGTCGACGCGCAGATGGACGAACTGCAAGAGCGCCGTGTGACCGCCGAAGGCCGTTTCGAAGAGCTCGACATGCAACTGGCTGACAGCCAGGAACGCCACGCCCAATTAGACGACCGGGTGATTGAAACCGAGCGCAAGCTCAATGAATCCCGCGAACAACAACGCACGCTAGAACGGCAGGCGCAAGAGGCGCAATTCGCGCTGCGCAGTCTGGCGTCACGACGTGACGAATTGGCACGCTCGATTCAGATCGCAGCGCAGCAAGCAGCGTCCCTGGCCGACGAAGAGCAACGCGCCAAAGAAGAACTCTCACGCTTGACCGATGCAGCCGCACAAGCCGGTTTGCAAAACGCGTTGAGCGTCAAGCTAGAACGTGAAGCCGACCTCGGCGCCAAGCGCAGCCAGTACGACGACCTCAGCGCCAAGCTGCGCGCCAGCGACGAACGTCGCTTGCAGCTTGAGCGTGAGTTGGACCCGCTGCGCCAGCGCATCACAGAATTCCAGCTCAAAGAACAGGCGGCTCGTCTGGGTTTCGAGCAATACGCGCAACTGTTGACTGACGCTCAGGCAGATTTGGCCGCCGTCCAGCTGTCGATTGAAACCGGCAACGTGCGGCTCACCGGTCTGCAAAGCGAGATCGACCGCATCAACCGCGAAATTCAATCGTTGGGTGCCGTCAATCTGGCTGCGTTGGATGAACTCAGCGCGGCCCGTGAACGCAAGGGATTTTTGGACTCTCAGGTGGCTGACTTGACCGAAGCAATGACCACGCTGGAAGACGCCATCAAGAAGATCGACGTTGAAACGCGTGAGCTCTTGTCCAGCACCTTTGAAGTGGTGAACGGCCACTTTGGCAAGATGTTTCCCGAGCTGTTTGGCGGTGGCAATGCGCGGCTGGTCATGACAGGCGAAGAAATTCTGGACGCCGGCGTGCAGGTCATGGCGCAGCCACCTGGCAAGAAAAATCAAACCATTCACTTGCTCTCGGGCGGTGAAAAAGCACTGACCGCGATTGCGCTGGTGTTCGCTATTTTTCAACTCAATCCAGCCCCGTTTTGTTTGCTTGACGAGGTCGACGCACCGCTCGACGACGCCAACACCGAGCGTTATGCCAAGTTGGTGGCGAGCATGAGCAAGTCCACCCAGTTCCTGTTCATCAGCCACAACAAGATCGCCATGGAAATGGCCGAGCAATTGATCGGTGTGACCATGCAGGAGCAGGGCGTGTCACGCATTGTGGCGGTCGACATGGAAGCGGCTTTGGGCTTTTCTGAAACACTCACCGCATGATGTCGCTACAACTCAGTTTGGCTCTTCTGGGTGTGCTCTTGTTGGCTGCGGTGCTGCTGCATGGCGCGTGGTCTTCGCGTAAAAATCTGCCCAAGCAAGCCAGTCACGATGTCAATACAGACGTAGCAAGTCCAGACAAATCTTCAGCGATTGGAAGCTCACTTGAACGCCAGGAGCCGGTGTTTGACAACAGTCTCGAAGCCCTGACCACGCTGACGTCACCTGAGAAAAAAGCCGGTCTCGATGCTTTGATCGATGTGATCGCACCCATCACCGTAGAGTCACAGGTTTCCGGGGAAGCTGCACTGGCCGCCATGCCGGCAACGCGTCGGGCGGGTAGCAAGCCATTCGCGATTGAGGGTCTGAGCATTGAAACAGGTGAGTGGGAAGTGCCTGCCGCAGGACAGCGCTACAGTGCCTTTCAGGCCGGCGTGCAACTGGCCAATCGAACAGGTGCCCTGAATCAGATTGAATACTCAGAGTTTGTGATGAAGGCCCAAGCCTTTGCCGACGCCGTGCTGGGCGAGCCCGAGTTTCCGGAGATGCATGACGAAGTGGCACGCGGGCGCGAGCTGGATCAATTTGCCGGTGACCACGATGCCCAATTGAGCTTCACGTTACGTGCAGCGAGCATTGCCTGGAGCCCCGGTTATGTGCAGCAAAATGCGGCGCGTCTGGGCTTCGTGGCTGGCGCCATACCGGGCCGAATGGTGTTGCCAGGTGCGCAGGGGCAGGCGCCCATTTTGGGCTTGTCTTTTGACAGCCAAGCCGCGATGGCCGAAGACCCCGAGCAAACAGCGCTGCATGAAGTCACACTGTCGCTGGATGCACCTCAAGTCGCCCGCAGCGAGCAACCTTTTGCCCGCATGTGCGAGGCAGCGCTGGCGTTAGCATCGGCGATGGACGGTGTCATCATCGACGACAACGGCAGCCGCATTCGGGCCGAAGCCATGGAGGTCATCCATGCTGATCTCGAGAAACTTTATGACACGCTGGATGCGCGTGAACTGTCTGCCGGCTCGCTGCTGGGCAGACGCCTTTTCTCTTGAGTTCCTTAGACCTTGACTTCAGATACTGTTGATCTCTTTTCCAACACGCCACTGGCCGAACGCGTCCAAGCGCTGCGCCAGCAATTGCAACACCACGGCCATCGTTATTACGTGCTGGATGAGCCGGAGATTCCAGACGTTGAGTACGATCGACTGTTCGCAGAGTTGCAAGCCCTAGAGCTGTCGCACCCTGAATTGAGCAGTCCTGACTCACCCACTCGCAGGGTCGGTGGTGCACCGTTGGGGCAATTTGACAGCGTGCGCCACGCTGTGCCGATGCTGAGTATTCGCACCGAAACTGACACCCTGGCCACCGGGGCTGAAAACTTCGATGCCCGCGTGCGCCGAGAACTGGGCTTGACGCCTAGCGATCCGCCGGTGGAGTACGTGGCCGAACTCAAGTTCGATGGTCTGGCCATGAACTTGCGTTACGAAAACGGCGTGCTGGTGCGAGCTGCCACACGCGGTGACGGCGAGGTCGGCGAGGACGTGACACAAAACATCCGCACGATTCGTCAGATTCCACTGCGCTTGAATGCAGCAGCCAAGGGTGGTGTCGCTCCCAACATTCCCGCTGTCCTTGAAGTGCGCGGTGAGGTCTACATGCGGCGCGACGAGTTCGAAGCGCTCAACGAGCGTCAGCGTGAAAGAATAGCCCAGGGCGTGAAGGGCGAAAAAACCTTTGTCAACCCACGCAATGCGGCTGCTGGCGGCGTGCGTCAATTGGACCCAGCGATTGCAGCTCAGAGGCGGCTGAGCTTTTTTGCTTACGGGCTGGGCGAGGTCACACCGGCAGCGCAAGGCGGGCCGGAGTTCAACACGCATTACGACTTGCTGATGACCCTCAAAGCCTGGGGTTTCCCAGTGGCGGAGCAAACCAAAGTTGTGCGTGGTGCCGCCGAACTGGTTGCGTTTCATCAGCACATGGGCGAGACCCGCGACCAACTCCCTTACGACATTGATGGCGTGGTTTACAAGGTCAACAGCTTGAGCTTGCAGCGCCAGATGGGCTTTGTCACGCGTGAACCGCGCTGGGCGGTGGCCCACAAATACCCCGCGCAAGAGCAACTCACCACCGTCATCGGCATTGACGTGCAAGTTGGGCGTACGGGCAAGCTGACGCCCGTGGCCAAACTGGCCCCGGTGTTTGTCGGCGGCGTGACGGTCACCAACGCGACGCTGCACAACGAAGACGAAGCGCGGCGCAAGGACGTTCGCATTGGCGACACGGTGATCGTCCGGCGTGCTGGTGACGTCATACCTGAAGTGGTTAGCGTGGTGCTGGAGAAACGTCAGGGGCAGGCCGAACAGTTCACCATGCCGCGCCAATGCCCTGTGTGTGGTTCTGCCGCTGTCCGTGAAGAAGGCGAGGCTGATTACCGTTGCACGGGCGGTTTGTTCTGCGGTGCTCAGCGCAAAGAAGCTATTCTGCATTACGCGCATCGCCGTGCCGTCGAGGTCGATGGTCTGGGCGACAAACTGGTCGAGTTGCTGGTGGACGCCAACATCATTCGCACGCTGCCCGACTTGTACCGGCTCGGTTTGACATCCTTGGCTGGGCTCGACCGGATGGCCGACAAGTCCGCCAACAACTTGCTCGAAGCGATCGAAAAATCCAAGCAAACGACCTTGCCGCGCTTCATGTTCGGTCTGGGTATTCGCCATGTGGGCGAGGCCACGGCCAAGGCGCTGGCGCGACATTTTGGCCAACTCGATGCCATCATGAACGCCAGCGAGACAGAACTGTTGGAAGTGGACGACGTCGGTCCGGTGGTGGCGCAAAGCATCCGTACCTTCTTTGACCAGGCACACAACCGCGAAGTGGTCGAGCAGTTGCGCGCCTGCGGTGTCACTTGGGAAGAGGGCGAGCCGGCAGAGCGCGCTCCGCAGCCGTTGTCGGGTAAAACCTTTGTCATCACCGGCACGCTGCCAACGTTGGGGCGCGACGAAGCGAAAGACAAAGTCGAAGCTGCTGGCGGCAAAGTGGCGGGCTCAGTCAGCAAGAAAACAGACTACGTGGTGGCGGGCACAGAAGCGGGTAGCAAGCTCACCAAGGCGCTGGAACTCGGCGTCAAGGTGATCGATGAAAATCAACTGATGGAGTTGCTCAATGGCAGTGCATGAGATTTTGAAAATGGGCGATGCCCGCTTGCTGCGTGTGGCCCAAGCGGTGACTGAGTTCGACACAGACGAATTGCATTTGCTGGTGGTCGACATGTTCGACACCATGGCCGCCGCCGATGGTGCGGGTCTTGCGGCCCCTCAAATTGGCGTTGACTTGCAGCTGGTTATATTTGGCACGGATGAGATCAATCCGCGCTATCCAGACGCGCCGCTGATCCCGCGCACCGTGCTGTTGAACCCGGTCATCACCCCGATAGGTGATGAAGAAGAAAACGGCTGGGAAGGTTGTTTGTCTGTGCCCGGTTTGCGCGGCGTGGTGCCGCGCTTTTCCAAAATTCGCTACACCGGCTTTGATCTGTATGGCGACCCGATCGACCGTACCGTCGATGGTTTTCATGCGCGTGTGGTGCAGCACGAATGCGACCATTTGATCGGCAAGCTCTACCCAATGCGTGTCAAAGATTTCACCCAGTTCGGCTACACCGAGGTGTTGTTTCCCGGGCTGGATGCCGGGCAAGACGATTGAGGCCAGCATGTCAGTCCAAGATTTATATCGAAGCAAACGCTGCACTGCGGCAGATGCTTTAGCGCATCTTAAAGATGGCGACTTCATCATCGTGCCGACAGGCGTGGGCGAACCTCCCAGCTTGTTGACAGAACTGTCTGAACAGCGCAGGCGCTTTCATGACATAAAAATCGGCCAAATTTTGGCGGTGCGCAAATACGGCTATTTCGATCCCGAAACAGCTGACCATGTGCGTCACGTTGCTTTCTTCTTTGGGGGCGCTTCGCGCGCCGGCGGGGTTGCGGGCTGGACGGACTTCATTCCCAGCTATTTCTCTGAAATGCCCAGCTTGATCGAGCGCGGGCAGATGGCGGCTGACGTGGTGATGGCAATGGCTTCGCCCATGGACAGCGATGGTTATTTCTCGATCAGTCTTGGTGCCGACTACACCATGGCAGCGATCAAGAAAGCACGTGCTGTGGTGCTGGAAGTCAACCCCCATGTGCCCTACGCTTTGGGCAATTGCCACGTGCATATCTCGCAGGTGACGGCCTTGGTTGAAAGCCTGGAGCCGGTGTTGGAAGTGGGCTTGCCGAAGATCGGCCCTGTGCAAGAAGCCATTGGCAAATATGTGGCCGACATGATCGAAGACGGCTCAACCTTGCAGATTGGTTACGGCGGTATTCCCGACGCCGTGGTGATGCAGTTGACCTCCAAGCATGACTTAGGCATTCATACCGAAATGATCGGTGACGGCATCTTGACGCTGATCGACAGCGGCGCTGTGACCAATCGGAAAAAGAACTATTTACCGGGCAAGACGATTGCGACTTTTGCGTTGGGTTCACAAAAGCTCTACCGCTACATGGACCGCAACCCTGGTTTGGAAATGCATCCGGTCGACTTCACCAACGACCCTTATCTGGCTGCACAAAACGACAATCTGGTCACCATCAATGCGACTTTGCAGATTGATCTGCTGGGCCAATGCGGTTCTGAAAGCTTGGGGCATCTGCCGTATTCCGGCACGGGCGGTCAATCAGATTTTGTGCGGGCCGCCAACCGCTCGCGCGGCGGCAAGTCATTCATCGTGTTGCCGTCGACCGCCAAAGACGACAGCATCAGCCGCATCGTGCCGACGCTGTCGCCGGGCACACATGTGAGCACCAGCAAGAACGACATCAACTATGTGGTGTCGGAGTTTGGCGTGGCGCAGCTCAGAGGTAAATCAGCGAAGCAACGGGCAGGTGAGTTGATCGCCATTGCGCACCCAGACTTTCGGGCTGAGTTGACACGGGCTGCCAAGAAGATCAATTTAATCTGATGGCGTTGTCGCTTCAGGCGTTCAAGGCTTCAAGCAGCTCTGTTTCAATCGCAATCTGAGCCCGGTTCTGCTGCAACTCGGGTCCGTCAATCAAGAAGGTGTCTTCAACGCGCTCACCCAAGGTGGTGATCTTGGCGAGCTGCAGATTGATGCGGTGATGGGACAGCACACGGGCAATCGAGTACAGCAGGCCGACCCGGTCGCTGGCCGAAACGGTGAGAAGCCAACGCTGGCCTTTTTCGTCGGGGCGCAGGTCCACGCGCGGGGCGATGGGAAAGCTTTTGACGCGCCTTGAAACGCGGCCCTTGCCAGCCGGCAGCAAGGGACTGACGACTTCAATCGCGCGCACCAGTTCGGTTTCAACCATGGCCACCATTTCACGGTAGTGCTCGTTCAAGATCGGGCTGGTGACCTGAAAGGTGTCCAGCGCATAGCCGTTGTTCGCGGTGTGAATCTTGGCGTCCAGAATGCTCAGGCCTGCTTCTTCAAAATAACCGCAGATGCGGGCAAATAAATCGGGCGCGTCGGGTGTGTAAACCAGCACCTGCATGCCTTCACCGGCAGATGAACGCCGGCCCCGCACGACGGACTTGCCAGCGCCGACATGACGAGACAACTGGCGCGCATGCCAGGCGATGTCGGCCGCTTCGTGACGCATGAAATAGCTGACGTCGAGGGTTGCCCAAAGCGTTTTGTGCGACTCAAAAGGCTCGGCATGCAGCGCCAACATGGTCAAGGCTTCGCGCTTGCGTGACTCGACTTCGGCTCTCGGGTCGGGAGCGCCGCCACCTAAAACGCGCAAGGTGTAGCGGTACAGATCTTCCAGCAGTTTGCCTTTCCAGGCGTTCCAGACTTTCGGGCTGGTGCCACGAATATCGGCCACGGTCAGCAGGTACAAAGCCGTCAGGTAACGCTCGTTGCCGACACGCTTGGCAAAAGCGGCGATGACTTCCGGGTTGCTCAGGTCTTCTTTCTGGGCGATGCGGCTCATGCTCAGATGTTCACGCACCAAGAACTCAATGAGTTGGGTGTCTTCTGTTGCGATGCCGTGTTGGCGGCAGAAGGTGCGAACGTCTTTGCAACCGAGTTCGGAGTGGTCACCACCGCGGCCTTTGGCGATGTCATGAAACAACGCTGCTGTGTACAAAATCCACGGCCGATCCCAACCTGCTGCGAGCTGCGAGCACATGGGGTATTCATGCGAATGCTCGGCCATGAAGAAGCGCCGCACATTGCGCAGCACCATCAAGATGTGCTGGTCCACTGTGTAGACATGGAAGAGGTCGTGCTGCATCTGCCCGACGATCTGCCGGAAGACCCACAGGTAACGGCCCAGCACCGATGTTTGGTTCATCAGCCGCATGGCGTGCGTGATGCCTTCGTCCTGCTGCAATATCTGACGGAATGTGTCCCGATTGACCGGGTCGCGGCGAAATTTAGCGTCCATCACGCCGCGGGCGTTGTACAGCGCGCGCAGGGTTCGTGCCGACAGACCGTTGACGCCCGGTGTGGTCTGGAAAATCAAAAAAGTTTCGAGAATGGCGTGCGGTTCGCGCACGTACAGATCGTCGCTGGCAACTTCAATGCGGCCAGCTTTTTCAAAAAATCGCTCATTCAGCGGCCGCAGTGATTGCGGGTTCGGGTTCAGACGTTCTTCAATGTTGAGCAGCAAAATTTGGTTCAGCTGCGTCACGGCCTTGGCGGCCCAGTAGTAGCGGCGCATCAGTGATTCACTGGCGCGGCGCGGCAGTCGGCTGCCATCCGGCGCTTGGCTCAAATAGCCAAAAGACTCGGCCACAGCGGTTTGCAGGTCAAACACCAAACGGTCTTCACGCCGTCCCGAGATCACATGCAAACGCGCCCGGATCAAACTCAACAGCGCTTCATTGCTTTTAATTTGCCGAACTTCAAAAGCAGTGGCTAAACCGTTGCGGGCGAGGTCGTCCCACGACTTGCCCAAGCCAGCTGCCTTTGCGACCCAGAGCACAACCTGCAGGTCGCGCAGACCGCCTGGGGATTCCTTGCAGTTTGGCTCTAAGGCGTACGGTGTGTCTTCAAACTTGTTGTGACGCTGGCGGAGTTCCAGCGTTTTGGCCACAAAAAATGCCTGAGGGTCAAGCGCAGCGTCAAGCTGCGCACGCAGGCTAATGAAGTTATCTTTGGAGCCCGCTAACCATCGCGCTTCTAACAGCGAGGTTTGCACCGTCACATCTTTGGCGGACTCATCAAGGCACTCAGTCAGGGTGCGGACGCTGGAGCCGATCTCAAGCCCGCTGTCCCAGCAACTGCCAATGAAGTTTTCAATCCGGGTTTTGAGGCTCTCACCGCCAGTTTGCGTTTCAACGTCCAGCTTGGCGCAGTTCGGCAGTAACAGCAAGACATCGACGTCTGAGTGGGGAAATAACTCGCCACGACCATAGCCACCAACGGCCACAAGCGTGAAGTCAGCCGGGAAAGCGGCGCGCAGCCAGAGCGCTTGAAGGGTGGCATCCGTGTGGCGCCCCAGCTTTTGCAGCAAACTGTGGATGCCTCGGCTGGAAGCTCCACTGCCTGAGAGCGAAGCCAGCAGGGCGGATTTGCCGCCCCGGTACTGCTCCCGCAACTGAACGAGGTCGCCGAGTGCGCCCGCCACGAAGCTGGCGGCCGCAGGACTGTGGGTTTGCATCGGGCGCGGCCAGAGGATCAGGCGTTGACGGGTACGCCAACGGCCGATTTCTCAGCTGCATGGAAAGCGGCGACAAAGGCAGGGGTAGCCGGGCTGCCTGCAGACATCGTCAAAACCTCGTAGCCTGTTTTCGTCACCAAAATCGTGTGTTCCCATTGGGCCGACAAAGAATGGTCGCGCGTCACAATGGTCCAGCCGTCTTTTTCTGCACCGTCTTTGATGTCCCGCTTACCCGCATTGATCATCGGCTCAATGGTGAAGGTCATGCCAGGCTTGAGAACCTCCAACGTACCGGGTCGGCCGTAATGCAAGACCTGTGGCTCTTCATGAAAGCGTTTGCCAATACCGTGACCGCAAAACTCACGGACGACTGTGAAACCCTGCTTTTCCGCAAAAGTCTGGATCGCGTGGCCAATATCACCCAAATGAATGCCGGGCTTGACGCGCATGATGCCTTGCCACATAGCTTCAAAAGTGACGTGGCACAGCCGCTTGGCAGCGATCGAGACATCACCAATCATGTACATCCGGCTGTTGTCGCCAAACCAGCCGTCTTTGGTGATGACGGTGACATCGATGTTCATGATGTCACCTTTTTTCAAAGGCTTTTCGTTCGGGATGCCGTGGCAAACCACATGGTTTAGCGAGGTGCACAGGGAAGCGGGGTAGGGTGGGTAGCCGCCTGGCTGGTAGCCCAGTGTGGCGGAAATCGTGCCCTGCACATTGACCATGTAGTCATTGGCGAGCTTGTCGATTTCTTTGGTGGTCACCCCCGCTTTGACAAAAGGGGTGAGGTAATCCAGCACCTCGGATGCCAATTTGCAGGCCACCCGCATGCCTTCAATCCCGGCGGCGTCTTTATACGTAGTACTCATACTGTTGATTATCCACCCTGCCACAAACCTGTGTGAAGTCTGGGCTCACCTGAGCTCATCGATACCGCCTGAGCACTGATAAAATTCGTCGCTATCGCCCAACCCCGGACCAGGCCCTTAGCCGACCCCGACAACCACAAGGCACTCGCCACCGTGACCCTGCATCTGACGACTTTCGAGGGCGAATCCCGCGGGATCAATGCCCTGAGCGACTTCCGCGCCCAGCAACTGCTTCCCCGCCTGCAAGCCATCAACGACAAAATCACCGGCATCAGCGCCCGGTTTGTGCATCTGGTGGCCACCGATGCGCCGCCAACCGAAGCCATGGAAACCCAGCTCGAAGCGCTGCTCAACTACGGTGAGCCCTGTCGCACATGGCCGGCCAACACCGCTGGCGCTTCGTTTTTTATCGTCACGCCTCGATTTGGCACGGTCTCGCCATGGGCCTCCAAGGCCACGGACATCGCCCACAGCTGCGGTTTGGCGGTCAAGCGCATTGAGCGCATCACCGAATACTGTATGTCGATCAAGGCTGGCCTGCTGGGTAAAACCTATTTGAGCGTGCACCAGCGGGAAGACATCATTGCCTTGCTGCACGACCGCATGACCGAAAGCGTCATGACCGACCGGGCCCAAGCGGGCTCGCTGTTTGCTGAACTGCAGGCAGCAGCGCTGCAATCGATTGACGTGCTGGGCGGCGGCAAGGCCGCGCTGGAGGCCGCCAATATCGAATTTGGTCTGGCCTTGGCCGCTGACGAAATTGAGTATTTGGTGCAGGCTTTCACGCAGCTTCAGCGCAACCCGACGGACGTCGAGTTGATGATGTTCGCGCAGGCCAACAGCGAACATTGCCGTCACAAGATTTTCAACGCTGAATTCACCATTGACGGCGTGCCACAAGACAAAAGCCTGTTTGGCATGATCCGCAACACCGAGCAGCTGAACCCGCAGCACACGGTGGTGGCTTACTCGGACAACGCGTCGGTGATGGAGGGCGGCAAGGTTCAGCGTTTTTATGCGCAAGCGGCCTCTGTTTCTACAGCTTCTGCGCTGCAGCCCTACGCTGCGCACGAAGACGTCTTGACGCATGTGCTGATGAAAGTCGAAACGCACAACCACCCGACCGCGATTTCTCCGTTTCCTGGCGCCTCGACGGGCGCTGGCGGCGAGATCCGTGACGAGGGCGCTACCGGCCGCGGTTCAAAACCGAAAGCCGGCTTGACGGGCTTCACGGTGTCGCGGCTGTTCGACACCTCGTTCGGCAAGCCAGACCACATCGCCAGCGCCTTGCAGATCATGACTGAAGGCCCACTGGGTGGTGCGGCCTTCAACAACGAATTTGGCAGGCCGAACCTGGCCGGTTACTTCCGCGAATACGAGCAAACCGTCAACGGTCAGCGCTGGGGCTACCACAAGCCGATCATGATTGCTGGCGGCCTCGGCACGATTGACGCGAGCCTGACGAAGAAAATTTTGTTCCCCGCTGGTACCTTGCTGATTCAGCTGGGCGGTCCCGGCATGCGCATCGGTATGGGCGGCAGTGCGGCCAGCTCCATGGCCACCGGAACGAATGCAGCCGCACTGGATTTTGATTCTGTGCAACGCGGCAATCCTGAGATTGAACGGCGCGCGCAAGAGGTCATCAACCAGTGCGCGCAACTCGGTGCAGCCAATCCGATTTTGGCGATTCATGACGTTGGCGCTGGTGGTTTGTCGAACGCCTTTCCAGAGCTTGTGAACGACGCCGGTCGCGGCGCACGTTTTGACCTGCGCGCTGTGCCGCTGGAAGAAAGCGGCTTGAGTCCTAAAGAAATCTGGAGCAACGAAAGCCAGGAACGCTACGTGATGGCGATTGCGCCTGAGTCGCTGCCGCAGTTCCAAGCTTTTTGCGAACGTGAGCGTTGCCCGTTTTCTGTGGTCGGTGTGGCGACTGAAGAAAAAGACTTGGTCCTGTTTGACAACGAAGCGACAAACGAGGGGCCACCAGTCCAGATGCCGATGAATGTGTTGCTCGGCAAACCGCCGAAGATGCACCGCGATGTAAAGCGTCTGGCGATTGCAATGGCGCCGCTGGACTTGACCGGCGTCGATCTGCAAAAAAGCGTGATCGATGTGCTGAGCCACCCAACCGTGGCTTCCAAGCGCTTTTTGATCACCATCGGCGACCGCACGGTGGGCGGTCTCACGCACCGTGACCAAATGGTCGGCCCGTGGCAGGTTCCGGTGGCTGACTGCGCCGTGACCTTGGCCGACTACCAAGGCTTTGCCGGCGAGGCGATGAGCATGGGCGAGCGCACGCCGCTGGCCACCACCGATGCAGCGGCTTCGGGCCGCATGGCGGTGGCTGAAGCCATCACCAACTTGTTGGCCGCACCGATCGAGCTGCCGCGCGTCAAGCTGTCGGCGAACTGGATGGCCGCTTGTGGTGAGCCGGGCCAAGATGCCGCGCTGTTTGAGACCGTCAAAGCTGTCGGCATGGAACTCTGTCCCGCATTGGGCGTGTCGATTCCGGTCGGCAAAGATTCGCTGTCGATGCGCACGGTGTGGGACGACAAAAAAGTCACGTCACCAGTCTCGCTCATCGTCACTGCTTTTGCCACGCTGGCCGATGTGCGCGGCACGCTGACGCCGCAGCTGAACACCGAAGAAGCGGACACCACGCTGATTTTGATTGACCTTGGCAAAGGCCAAAACCGCATGGGCGCATCGATCTTGGCGCAAACGCTGGAGCGCGGCGAGGGCGCTGTGCCAGACCTCGACGATCCACAAGACTTGGTCAATCTCGTCAACGCCATCAATGCCTTGCGCGCGCAAGGCGACATCCTGGCGTACCACGACCGCAGCGACGGCGGCCTGTTGGCAGCCGTCTGCGAAATGGCTTTTGCCGGACAAGTCGGCGTCTCGTTGAACATCGACATGTTGCTGGTCGAAGGCGACGGTATTTCCGACAGCCGCATGGACACGGGCGACAGTAAAAACTGGGCCACGCAGGTCAGCGCGCGTCGCGACGAACTCACGCTCAAAGCACTCTTCAATGAAGAGCTGGGCGTGGTGATTCAGGTCCGCACAGCGGCCCGCAACGAAGTCATGCAGGTGCTGCGTCAGCACGGCTTGTCGAAGTTCAGTCACTTCGTTGGCAAGACCCGACCGCAACATGCCGCACTGGAGGTGGGCAAAGGTCAAATTCAAGTTTGGCGCGACACCAAGGCCGTCTTCAGCGCCAAACTCCAAGACCTGCATCAAGTCTGGGACGCTGTCAGCTGGAAGATTTGCCAGCAACGCGACAACCCGGCTGGCGCAGATGCCGAGCATGCGTCTGTTGGCGACCCGCAAAACGCCGGCTTGCATGTTTATCTGCCTGAGACATTCACGGCAAAGCCGACTGCAGCAGCTTTGAACTTGTCGCGCCCGCGTGTGGCGATCTTGCGCGAGCAAGGTGTCAACTCACACGTTGAAATGGCCTACGCTTTCACGCTCGCCGGCTTTGAAGCCTGCGATGTGCACATGACTGATTTGCAAAGCGGTCGCGCCAAGTTGCAAGACTTCCAAGGCGTGGTGGCTTGCGGTGGTTTCAGCTACGGTGACACATTGGGTGCCGGCATCGGCTGGGCTCGTTCGATCCTGTTCAACACGGTGTTGGCAGAGGAGTTCAAAGCTTTCTTCGCACGCCCCGACACATTCGGTCTCGGTGTTTGCAATGGCTGCCAGATGTTCGCTGAACTGGCCAGCATCATTCCCGGTGCCGAAGCTTGGCCGCGTTTCACCACCAACCTCAGCGAGCGTTTTGAAGCCCGCTTGGGCCAAGTCGAAGTGCTGGATTCGCCGAGCATTTTCTTGCAAGGCATGGCGGGTGTGCGTCTGCCAATTGCCGTCGCCCATGGCGAAGGCTTTGCCAACTTTTCGCGCCGTGGCCATGCCGCTAAAGCGATTGCAGCGATGCGCTTCACCGACCACCTTGGCCAGCCCACCGAAGCCTATCCGGCGAACCCGAACGGCAGCCCCGGCGGACTCACGGCAGTGACCACGGCAGATGGCCGCTTCACCGCGATGATGCCGCACCCTGAACGCGTTTTCCGCCATGTGCAGATGAGCTGGACTTCAGGCGACATCAAGGACTTCAGCCCGTGGATGCAAATTTGGCGCAATGCTCGGCAGTGGGTTGCTTGATTGATTTCACGGCACGCTTGTTGCATTAGTATTCTTTGAAAGTTGAATCGTTTTTGATTCAACTCGTCACAAGGGTGGTTATTTCATGAAGCGTAAGTATTTAAAGTTAGTGGCAGGCATCAGCTTGGCAATGCTCACCGGATGGGCTGCTGCGCAGACGTATCCGGCCAAGCCCGTGCGTCTCGTCGTGCCATTTCCGGCAGGCGGTGCAACCGATATTCTGGCGCGTGCTATCAGTATCAAAGCTGCGGAAAAGCTGGGCCAGCCGATCGTCATTGACAACCGTGCCGGCGCTGGCGGTACGATTGGTTCTGCTCTCGTAGCCAAGGCGCCAGCCGATGGTTACACCTTGCTGATTGCGACGGGTAGCACGCATTCCATTGGGCCCATCATCAACCCGAAACTTCCCTACGATGTTGAGCGTGACTTCGAGCCTGTGGTCTATGTCGCCAAAACCGTCAGCGTGTTGGTCGTACCGGCCAGCTTGCCGGTTAAGAACCTGGCTGAGTTCGTGGCACTGGCCAAGGCCAAACCGGGTCAACTCAACTACGGCTCCAGCGGCAATGGCACCAACAGTCATCTCAGCAGTGAACTCTTCAAAGCACAGGCGGGTGTTTTTATCACCCACATTCCTTATCGCGGCACCGGTTTGGTGTTCAACGACATGATGTCAGGCCAAGTGCACATGTTGATGGACAACTACGTGACGTCACAGGCCAACATCAAAGATGGCCGGCTCCGAGTCATCGGCGTGACCAGCCCGCAGCGACTGCCGTTTTTGCCGGATGCCCCGACGCTCAGCGAGCAGGGTTTGAAGGGCTTCGACGTCAGCAACTGGTTTGGCATTTACGCGCCACACGGCACCCCGAGCGAGGCGATCAACAAGGTCAATGCGGCGTTCAACGCGGCTTTGCAAGATCCTGAGATGGTCAAACGTTTGGCCTTTTTGGGCGCCACACCGACCGGCAGCACACCTGAGCAAATGAGCAAAATGGTGGCCGACGACAAGGCCAAGTGGGCGAATTTGATTCGCGACCGCAAGCTCGTCGTCAACTGAGTCTTTTTACATCCCGACCGGGTAGCCATCCTTGCGGTGGTCTGAGGCGGCGATGTAGCCGTGTTCGACCTTCATGGCCATCTGGGCGCAACCAAACTCGGTGTTGAAACGCGCAGCCACTTGAACCACATGACCGCGGGCTATCAAGCCATCAATCGCTTTCTGTGGGAAGTTCCATTCGACGGCGACAGTGATGTTGTCGTCCATGACGCGCCAGCGCGGTGCATCACTGGCTGCTTGCGGATTTTGTCCGTGGTCTGCTATGCGAGCTGCCACCTGCAAATGGCCTTGTGCTTGCATGGAACCGCCCATCACGCCAAAGCTCATGAGCGGAGCACCACCTTGCGTTAAGAAGCCAGGGATGATGGTGTGAAATGGCCGTTTGCCCGGTGCGACCTGATTCGGATGGCCGGGTTTGAGACTGAAGCCTGAGCCGCGGTTGTGCAGCGCGATACCCGTGCCCGGCACAACCACACCTGAACCAAAACCCTTGAAGTTGGATTGAATGAACGAGACCATCATGCCGTTTTCGTCAGCGGCGGTCAGGTAAACCGTGCCGCCGTTGTGCGGCGACCCAGGCCGCGCAGGCGCTGCGCGTTGCGGGTCGATCAAGCTGGCGCGTTGTTTCAGGTAGGCCGGTTTGAGCAAGTCAGTGGCTGTGACGTCACGCATGGCATCTGGGTCTGCCACATATTCATGCAGGTCGGCAAAGGCCAGTTTCATGGCTTCGATTTGCAGATGCTGCGTCATCGCCGAATCCAGGCCGGCGGCTTTCAGGTCAAAGTGCTCAAGCATGCCGAGTGCCATGAGCGCACCGATGCCTTGACCACTGGGCCCGATTTCGTGCAGTTCGACGTCACGGTAGCGCACCGATATCGGGTCGACCCAGTCGGCTTGGTGCGCAGCCAGATCGGCTTCGTCGATCAAGCCGCCCGTGTTGCGTGCATGGTCGGCAATGGCTTTGGCCAATTCGCCGTGGTAAAAATCGTCGCCCTTGGTAGCTGCAATGCGTTCCAGCGTTTTGGCCTGGCCTGGGCTGCGGAACAGTTCTCCGGGTAAAGGCGCGCGGCCTTGCGGTGCGAAGGCTTCGCGGTAGCCAGGTTGCGGCAACAACTCGGCCACCTGGGCTTGCCACTGCCGGTGCACCGTGTGTGACACCATGAAGCCATCGCGTGCATGGCGCAGGGCGGGCTCAAATAAATCGGCAAACGGCAGCTTCCCAAAGCGGTCAGACAAGGCGCGCCAAGCCGACACCGTGCCCGGAACAGTGACCGAGTCCCAGCCACGCAAGGGCACGGCGTCGTATTTTGAAAAGTGCTCAGGCGTCCAGCGCTTTGGCGCACGGCCGGAGGCGTTCAACCCATGCATGCGCTTGCCGTCCCAGATGATGGCGAAGGCATCGCCGCCAATGCCGTTCATGCATGGCTCAACCACCGTGAGTGTGATGGCTGTGGCCAGGGCAGCGTCAACGGCGTTGCCGCCGCGAGCCAGCATCAACAAGCCGGCAGCAGAGGCCAGCGGTTGTGAGGTGCTGACCACATTGCGCGCCAACAGGGGCATGCGTTGCGAGGTGTAGGGAAACTGCCAGAACGCGGATGAATCTTGGGACATGTGTGATGTTTTCGTTGCGGTGGTGAGTGCTCAGTCTAGCTTGACCTTCGCCATTTCGACGGCTTTGCCCCAAGTCTTGAATTCTTGTTCAATCAATGGCGCGAACTCTTCGGCTGGCGTGTACTTCAACTCGACGCCTTGCGCTTGCATGCGTTGCTTCAAATCAGGTGAACTCAGCGCTGTTTGAATGGCTTTAGTGAGCTTGGCCAACACCGGCGCCGGCGTGCCTTTGGGGGCTGAAATACCAAACAGGTTGTTCGCCTCAAAGCCTTTGACACCGCTTTCGTCGACGGTTGGCACGTTCGGCAACAGACTCACACGCTTGCTGGAGGCGACTGCCAAGACACGCAGCTTGCCCGACTTCACATGCGGCATGGATGCCGGGATGCTGTCGAACATCATGCTCGCAATGCCAGCCATCAGGTCGGGCAATGCTTGCGAGCTGCCCTTGTAGGGCACGTGCACCAAGTCGAGGCCGGCTGTCGTCATGAACACCTCTGACTCAAGGTGTGACAGCGTGCCAGCACCTTGCGAGGCAAAGTTGTATTTTCCAGGTGAAGCCTTGAACAAGCTGATCAGCTGACCGACGTTTTGCACTGGCAGCGATGCGGGCACCACCAACATGTGGGGGACGGTTGCAACGCCCGCCACAGGCATAAAGTCTTTGATCAAATGCACCGGCTTGGGTGAGTAGGCTGCGGCGGCAATGGCCGCGTTGGTAACGGCCGCCATGTAGAGCGTATAGCCGTCAGGCGCGGCCTTTGCGGCATAGGTCAACCCGATGATGCCACCGCCACCGGGCTTGTTTTCAACGATCACGTTTTGCCCTAGCGCTTCCGACAGTTTTTGACCGATGGCGCGGGCCAGAATGTCCGTAGCGCCCGCCGGCGGAAAGGACAACACAAGCTGGATGCTGCGCTCCGGGTACTCGGCATGGGCCGGTCCAGACAGGGCGGCCGCTGCCATGATGATGCCGGTCAATGTCACGCGCAAAGCGCTGAGTCGGGTTGGATGATGTTGCTTAAACAGACGTGTCATGAGCGGTGCTTCCTGAGAAAATGAATGAGATTGCTTTTGCTGCTGCGCTCTAAGCTCACGCAATTAACAGGCCAGATCGCTGGGAGAGCCACCTTGTCGATTCAAACGGACGCGAAAAATACTTGGCATGACGGCGGCTCTCATCCGCTGATCAATCGCAAATTGAAGGCCCGCTCAATCAACCAAAACAAGGCCACGACAGCCGTGATGATCGAACCACTTTTGAAGATGCCCCGCCGGTAAAAGCGGGTGTTTCGAAGCAGGTAAGCGACCGGAAGAAAGGCCGCCACAATCGCCAGTTGACCGATTTCTACACCCAAGTTAAAACCCAGCAAGGACAACACCAGCGCGTCCTTGGGCAAGCCTAATTCTGTCAGCACGCTGGCGAATCCGAAGCCGTGAATCAGTCCGAACATAAAGGCCAGCAGCCAGCGCCGCCGCTCCACGACTGGCCACAGATTGTTCGCAGCCGCCAGCACCACCGAAGCGGCAATGGCCGACTCAACCCATCGCGATGGCAACGACATCAACTCTAGGGACGCCAGCGTCAGGGTGATTGAATGGGCCAGCGTGAACGCGGTAACCACCCCCACCACTTGGCGCAAGGCCAAGCCAAAGGTGGGAGCGCCTTGCCATCGTTTGACCTCATACACCAGCACGGCAGGCAGCAGCAAGGAGAGCAAAAACAATATGTGATCGAAGCCAATCCAGATGTGCCAAATGCCTTCAATAATGTAGCGAACAGTGTTCATCGCAGGCGCCCAGATGAACTTATTGCATCATTGTGTGAGTGACACGCGCAAGTGCTGGGTCAAGGCATGGTCTTCACCTGGCTGTAAGTGGATCACATCAGCCCCTGCATTCGCCGCTTCAATGCACATGAAGTCTGGCCAACCCGCATCCGGGACGTCCGGCATAAGACGGGCGTTCTCGCACCCAGGGTTCCACACAACAACGGACCGGCTGCCTTCTACATCAATGACGATGCTGCGTTGCCAGCCTGGATCAACCAATGTGTAGCGATGGCTGCGGGAGGTGGACACCTCCAACGAGTGTTCGTAGGTTCGATCGCAAGCTTGGCCCAGTGCAAAAGGGGCGCGCTGCACGTCTTGTGTTGAGTCTCGCAGACGGTCGGTGTAGGTCAGACCTTGAATGCCGTTAATGGACACTCGTTGAGCTTGGCTCACAGCATAGTAACTGTGCAAGGCTTGCGACAACTCAAAAGGTACCTTGCTTAGGTTGCGCGTGTGCAGGGTTTGTTGCAAGGTCTCGCCCAGCGTCACTTGAAGACTCACTCGCAATTCGACAGGTACGCCCGCTGCGGCTAACAGGCTGGGGGAAGGAATCACGGGTTCAAAAGTCAATGACACCTCGTCGTCAGTGCTGGTCTGGATGGCCGTGATCTGCCAAGTCAAGTTGCGCACTGGGCCGTGTTGCGCAGCACGGCTGGTTTGGCCCTGCTTGGCAAACCACGGCCAACACACAGGAACACCACCGCGAATAGCTGCTGGTTCAGGTAACGATGCTGGAGAGAGCCAGAAAACATCGCGCTGACCAGACGGCACCCATGACATCAGATGCGCGCCATGCAAGGAGATCAACGCATTCCCATGACGCGTGCTCAGCTGCAGGGCGTTGTGGCCCGCTTGCTGAACCGCTGTGATCTGCGACGGCAGCAACAAGTCGTGTTACTCGACCTTGGCTTTAGCGCGCAGGTTTTGCTGGAAAGCACCTAGTTTTTCTTGCTGCATCTGTTGGGAGATTTGTGGTTTGACTTCTTCAAACGCTGGCAGTTTGACGTCACGAACATCGTCGACGCGGATGACGTGGTACCCAAACTGGGTCTTGACGGGTTCTTGCGTCAGCTGGCCTTTGCTGAGCGCGAGCAAAGCAGCGCTGAACTCAGGGACGTAGCTACTGGGGTTGGCCCAATCGAGATCGCCACCATTGGCACCGGAGCCGGTGTCTTTTGATTTTTTCTTGGCGATGTCTTCAAATTTCCCACCTTTTTTCAGGCTGGCAATGATGGCTTTGGCATCGGCTTCTTTTTCAACCAGGATATGGTGCGCCTTGTATTCTTTGCCACCGTTGGCGGATGCAAATTTGTCGTACTCGGCTTTCAAGTCTGCGTCCGTGATCGGATTTTTCTTTTGGAAGTCGTTGAAGAGCTGACGGATCAGGATCGTCTGACGTGCCAGTTCCATCTGCACCTTGAAGTCGTCTGTCGCAGCCAAGCCCAGCTTGTCAGCTTCTTGCATAAAGACTTCGCGAGCGATCACTTCTTCACGCAATTGGCCTTGCATTTCAGGGGTGATTGGGCGACCGCTGCTTTCAATTTGCTGAGCCAGCGAGTCAAGCCGTGTTTTAGGAACAGCTTTGCCATTGACGATGGCCACGTTTTGCGCCAATACAGCGGTGGCGCCAAAGGTCATCAGGCAGGTCAGTGCGGTGGCAATCAGAAGATTTTTTTTCATGCGGAATCCTTGCATTCGTGAGAAATGAAATAAGTGAGGAAAAAGAAAATGGGGATTGACGGTAAGAGGGTCAATCGAAAATGCACCATCAAGGTCAACCTTCAGTTTGCCACCTTGAATCATGGTTTTTCGATGATCTCGATGGCCAAAGCGTGTAGTCCTTGGTCTATAAAATTTTGCATTGCATCATACACAAGCCTATGGCGGGCGACGCGGCTCTTACCGTCAAACATCGGGCTGGCAATGCGCACGCGAAAATGGGTGCCGAAACCTTCTTCATTGGCACCGGTGTGACCTGCATGGTCACCACTTTCGTCGATGACTTGCAATACGCTGGGCTGCAAAACAGCTCGCAGCTGGCGTTCGATGGCCGGAACCGTTGGCAGCTGAGGGGAGCTTGCTGTCACTTGACTCATGGCGCTGAGTCCGGTTTGATGTATTTGTTCAAGTACACCGCTTGGACAGCGACAAATACAAACATCAGTCCGAGTCCGCCGAAGAGCTTGAAGTTGACCCAGGTACTGGTTGAGAAGTTGAAAGCCACCCAAAGATTAACCACCCCCATGACGGCAAAAAAAGCGACCCAGCTCAGATTGACACGCTGCCAGATAGCATCAGGCAAGCTCATTTGTGCACCCATCATGGACTTGATGCCGTTCTTTTTAAAGACCAGCTGGCCGATGAGCAAGGCCCCGCCCATGACCCAATACAGCACCGTCGGCTTCCATTTGATGAAGCTTTCGCTGTGGAAGTAAATGGTGGCGCCGCCTAGCAAAGTGACCAGCCCGAGGCTGACCCAGAGCATGGTGTCCACTTTTTTACCGGCTATTTTGAGCCAGAGAATTTGCGCCAGCGTGGCCACAATGACCACGACGGTGGCCAACAGCACTGGTGCCTCTGCCGGCCCCACCATGCCCCCCGCCACCATGAAGCTAAGCCAGTCGGTGGCTACGGCAGCAGCCCATTCACGGTTGCCTTCGGCATACTTGAACATGCCGAAAAACAGCGCTATGGGCAAAAAGTCGAACAATATTTTCATGGCGTGATTATGTCTGTCGCAAGTAAAGAGTTGGCGCTGGTACGTCAAGTTTCCCCTAGGTCCGCCCCAAGAAAAAATGCGCCTTGAGGAAGGCCCCTTAGTTTGGCTTGAAGTCCAACGACGCAGAGTTCATGCAGTAGCGCAAGCCGGTGGGTGCAGGGCCGTCCTCAAACACATGGCCAAGGTGTGATCCGCAATCAGGGCAGTGCGCCTCTACCCGCTCACCAAAGAGCGAGCGATCGACTTTGGTTTCAACAGCATCGTTGGCCAGCGGCGCATAGTAGCTGGGCCAACCGGAGCCAGACTCGTATTTGGTCGCAGAGTCAAACAAGGGCTTGCCGCAGCAGATGCAGGCGTAGGTGCCCGCAGCTTTATTGCTTTCGTATTTGCCGGTGAAGGCGCGCTCAGTCGATTCGTGTCGCGTGATGTCAAAAGCGGCAGGCTCTGCGCCTTTTTCAGCCAGCAAGGCTTTCCATTCGGCTTCGGTTTTTTCAATTTTGTAGGTCATGAGAATTCCTTTTGGAAAGTGATTTTATGAACTGCAGCTGATTTCAATACCAGCAGCCCAGTCGGGTGGAAAGTCGGCCAAGGCTTGATGTCCGGCGATGTCTTCATGCTCGTCAAACGGAGATTGAAACACGTGCAAGAGTTTCTCAACTTCTGAATAGTCGTGAACACCAGCAGCGCGAATAGCCTGTTCACCAAGGTGGTTACGCAAGACGAACTTGGGGTTGCTGCGACGCATCAGTGCTTCACTGGCATGCCCGTCTTGCTGCTCGCGCCGAGCTGAGTAGGGTGCGGCCCAGACCTCGAAAGCCGCGCGATCCAGAAAAAGGTCACGCACAGACTCGCGCCCTGCAGGTGTTGAAAAATCACACAAGCGACGCCAAAAAATAGTGTGGTCAATCTGATGAGTTGCCAGCAACTGCAGTGTGCTCTCGATTAAGGTTTTGTCGTCGTTGTGAACGGCATCGTTTGTCAGTCCGAGCTTGGCGCGCATGCGGTTTTCCAAGGCTTTGGGAAATACGGTTTTGTAGGATTCCAGCGCCGCTAAGGCGTGTTCCTGATCTTCAATCAAGGGCAGCAGCGCTTGACCCAGACAAAAGAGATTCCAGTAGGCGATGTTGGGCTGCTTGTTGTAGGCGTAGCGTCCTTGCGTGTCTGAGTGGTTGCAAATATGGCCGGGGTCAAAGGTGTCTAAAAACTGGAAGGGGCCGTAGTCAATCGTCAGCCCGAGGATGCTCATGTTGTCGGTGTTCATCACGCCATGGCAAAAGCCCACCGATTGCCAGGCGGCCATGAGCTCGGCCGTTCGTTCACTGACGGCTTGCAACAAGGCGGCATAGGGCTGGGCGGCATCGCGGCAAGCGGGGTAATGGTGCTGAATGACAAAGTCGGCCAGTGTTTTGAGCTGGTCGTGCTGATTGCCATGGCTGAAATGCTCAAAATGTCCGAAGCGGATGAAGCTTGGAGAGCTGCGGGTCACCACGGCAGCGGTTTCAACGTCTTCACGGCGAACACGGTCGTCAGAGCCGGTGATGCACAGAGCGCGCGTGGTCGGAATCCCCAAGCCGTGCATGGCTTCGGAACACAGAAATTCACGGATCGAGCTGCGCAGCACCGCACGGCCATCGC
The DNA here is from genome assembly GCA_947450765.1 of Comamonadaceae bacterium. Taxonomy (GTDB): domain Bacteria; phylum Pseudomonadota; class Gammaproteobacteria; order Burkholderiales; family Burkholderiaceae_C; genus Polaromonas. The sequence continues at coordinate 27,627 of CANFXC010000008.1, forward strand.
CGCCGCGGGAGTAGGGCGTGAGACCCGCGCCCTTGAGCTGCAACTCAAAGCCGCCATTCGGCGTTTGCAGCTGTCCCAGCAGCGTGGCCCGGCCGTCGCCCAGTTGTCCGGCCCATTGGCCGAACTGGTGTCCGCTGTAAACGCTGGCCAAGGGCTCGGTGCCCGGCAACACGCTGTTGCCGGTGAAGGCCTCCAGCGCCTCTTGCGAAGCCAGCCACGAAGTATCCAAGCCTAATTCGCGTGCCAGCGCCGCGTTGCGACTGACCCAGTACGGCGCGCTGAGTGGGCGCACCGGTTGCGGCGTCGAAAAATCACGGCCCAGCCGGGCGAAGCGATTTTGCCAAGTCAGCGGAGGCATGGCCTGGGCCGCCAAGGGCTCGGTTGAAGGGATGTTCAAAGTCATGCGTAGATTGTCTCTGACTTGGTCAGCAATCACTCAGCGCGCGGGCAATCCCGTATCAGCGGGCAGGTCAGTTCGGGCGCGATGTCAGTGGTACAACGTCAGTACGCGATCATGCGAAAAATAAGACAAGAGGACGACTCAAAATGCTCGGCTTAATGCAAGACCAACCGCTGCTGATTTCAAACCTGATTGAGTTCGCTGAACGCCATCATGCCGACGTCGAAATCGTTTCGCGCCGGGTCGAGGGCGATATTCACCGCTACACCTACAAGGAGGCCGCGCAGCGCTCGCGTCAGGTGGCCCATGCGCTCGATGGCATAGCGCTCCAGTTCAGCGACCGGGTGGCCACGCTGGCCTGGAACGGCTACCGTCACTTTGAGCTGTATTACGGCGTCAGCGGTTCGGGGCGTGTGCTGCACACCATCAACCCACGCCTGCACCCCGACCAAATTGCTTGGATTGCCAACCACGCCGAAGACCAGGTGCTGTGTTTTGACATGAACTTTTTGCCCTTGGTGCAAGCCGTCCACAAGCAGTGCAAAACCATTCGTCAATACGTCGCCTTGTGTGACGCCGACAATCTGCCGGCTGACAGCGGCATTCCCGGACTCATCAGCTACGAAGCCTGGATTGCCCCGCACCCGACCACCTACCAATGGCCGTCATTTGACGAAAATTCGGCTTCGAGCATGTGCTACACCAGCGGCACCACCGGTCACCCAAAGGCTGCTCTGTACAGCCACCGTTCCACCACTTTGCACGCCTACGCTGCCGCTTTGCCAGACGTCATGAGTTTGTCGGCGGGCGACTCTGTGTTGCCGGTGGTGCCGATGTTTCACGTCAATGCCTGGGGGATTCCCTACTCAGCCTCGCTGACCGGCGCCAAACTGGTGTTTCCGGGGCCGGCGCTGGATGGCAAATCTATTTACGAGTTGATTGAAGCCGAGCAAGTGACCTACGCGGCCGGTGTGCCAACCGTCTGGCAAATGCTGCTGACCCACATGAAGCCGGCGGACCTGCGTTTCTCCAGCTTGAAACGTACGGTGATTGGTGGTTCAGCCTGCCCGCCGGCCATGATCAGCGCCTTCAATGACGATTACGGCGTCGAGGTATTGCACGCTTGGGGTATGACCGAGATGAGCCCGCTGGGAACGCTGTGCAGCCTGAAAAACAAACACCAAGGTTTGCCGGCGGAGGACAAAATGAAAATTCGTCTGAAGCAGGGGCGTGCGATTTTTGGCGTTGACATGAAAATTGTCGATGACCGTGGCGTGGAACTTCCATGGGACGGCAAAACCTATGGCGACCTGTTGGTCAAAGGTCCGTGGATTGTGCGGGACTATTACAAAGGCGAGGGGGCTGCACCGTTGGTTGACGGCTGGTTTCCGACCGGCGACGTCGCCACCATCGACGCCGACGGCTACATGCAGATCACCGACCGCAGCAAGGACGTGATCAAGTCGGGCGGCGAGTGGATCAGCTCCATCGACATTGAAAACATCGCCGTGGCGCACCCGGCCGTGGCCATGGCCGCCTGTATTGGTGTGGCGCATCCCAAATGGGACGAGCGCCCGATCATTGCGGTGGTCAAAAAACCGGGGGCCGAGATCAGCCGTGAAGAACTGCTGCGCTTTTACGAAGGAAAAACCGCCAAGTGGCAGATCCCCGACGATGTGGTGTTTGTCGATGCGATCCCGATCGGTGCTACCGGCAAGATGCTCAAAACCAAGCTTCGTGAAGTGCTGAAGGACTACCAGCTGCCGAGTTGAAACGTCGGGTTAATCGTGCTCTAAATCCCAGATGAAGTGCGCGTCTGTGAGCAACCCGTAATAAGCTTTCAGCGCGCCGACTTGGGCTTGCAGTGCGCTGTTTTCTGCGGCCGTGGCTTGACGCCGGGCCAGCAGCAAAGATTGCAGATCACCTTCGCCCAAGGCATAAGCGCGCTGGACCAGCTTGGCGTTTTCTTGCATGGCGCGGGCGCCTTCATTGGCCATTTGGAGACTTTCATACAAGCCTCTGGCCGTCACGAAGGCGGTCGCAATCTCGGTTTCCAGTTCGCGTTGCGTGAGCTCAACCGTTTGGCGCGCCACTTCAACGGCGGCGAGGGCTTTGGCGCTGCGTGAATCACGCAAGCCGCCAACCAAGGGGATGCTGATGCTCACACCCATCAGCCGTTCGCGACCGCCCACCTCAGAGGTGCTGTAGACGCCCAGAGTCGGATCCGCAAATCGACTGGCGCTGGCATGCTCGGCCTGCGCTTGTGCGATTCGCAGCTGTGTCTGCGCGAGCTTGAGCACGTCGCTTTCAGCCATGATCCGTTGCCGCCACTGGCTGGCGTCTTCCGCAAGTAACAGCGGTGAGGGCAGGGCGAGGCGCATGGGCTTGATGCCGGGAAATCTAACGGAGATGCGCGCCCAAGCTGCGGCAGCCTGGGTCTGCGCATCGTTGTTTTGGCGTTTTTGCTCCGTCAGTTCGGCGTTGGCCAGGTTGAGGTCTAGCCGGGATGCATCACCGGCCCGGCTGCGCTTGTCAACGGCCATCACGTTGTCTTGCACGGCCTGGACATTAGCCGCCGCCAACTCACGCCCACGTTCCGACGCGAGCCAATCGATCCAGAGTGACATCAAGTCTTTGGCCGACTCGTGCATTGCCTCGCCATAGCGCGCTTCGGACTCCTGAAGGGTGGCTTGGCCTATGTTGCGGTCAGCTGCGAGCTTGCCGGGCAGCCGAATAGCGCGTTCGACGCCGACATTCCACTCCCGGTATTGCGCGCCCGTGTCGAGCGAGCGCCGCTGCCCAAAAGCTCTCGCAGTCCACTCGTAAGGCGATCTCTCGAGAATATTGGATTCTTCCCGGGCGACGGCCAAACCTGCCCGTGCAGCAGCCACGCGCGGGTCTTGCTCCAGCAGCGGGCGCGCTAATTCCGTGGGCAGCAGCCCGACTGCGGCGGGTGCTTGCAGGGCATAAACCGGTGCGACCCAGCTGAACCCGCTGATCAACATGACACAACTGATGCAGAGCCATCGAATCATCATGCAATGTCTCCCGCTTCTACAACCGGCGTTATCCAATAACGCAAACCTGCGCCTGCCAACTGTGACTTGATGGCTTCTAGCAAGGCTGGTTTGTCCGCGTTAGACACGATGACTTGCACCTGGGTCGCAAAGCCGCGGCCGAGGACTTGTTCTGTCTGGTTCAAATTGTTGAAAGCCAAGCCATGCGCGGCCGTGGGCGCGCTGGTGAAAACGCTGGCGTTGGGGGACATCAGCAGCAGGTCAAGTAATTTCTCTTCGACTGCCGGCGGGCACAGCAAGGTCAGGCACAGGTCAGACATTGGAATTCTTTCGTTTCGCAAAGCCAAAGCGCAAATACAAAATCGGCAGCAGCATCAAGGTCAAGGCGGTAGCCGTGATCAACCCGCCGATCACGACGATGGCCAGTGGGCGTTGAATCTCAGACCCCGGGCCGGTGGCAAAGAGCAGGGGAATCAGACCAAAGGCGGTGATAGAAGCGGTCATCAAAACCGGGCGCAGCCGGCGCTTGGCACCCTGCACCACGACGTCCATCATGGCCAGGCCTTCACTTTTCAGCTGGTTGAAATAGCTCACCAAGACCACGCCGTTGAGTACCGTGATGCCCAGCAACGCAATGAAGCCGACCGACGCTGGCACCGACAGGTATTCGCCAGTGACCCACAAAGCGACGATGCCGCCCACCAGCGCAAACGGGATGATGCTCAAAATCAGCAGCGCCTGTCGCACCGAGCGGAAGGTTGAAAAAAGCAACACAAAAATCAAGCCAAGAGCGACCGGCACCACCACGGTGAGGCGAGCTGCCGCGCGTTGCTGGTTTTCGAACTGACCGCCCCAACTGATCCGGTAACCCGGGTCTAGCGGCACCTTTTGCAGCACCAGCGTTTTGGCTTCACCGACAAAACCGACCAAATCCCGATTTGTCACATTAGCAACAACCACGCTGTAACGGCTGCCCATTTCCCGGTCAATTTTGACCGGGCCGGCAGCCCGTTCAAGATGGGCAACACTGGCCAAGGCCACGGTGTTGCCATTTTGGCTGGTGATGCGCATGGCCGAAAAATCAGCGGGCGACATGCGCAGGCTCTCGGCCCCGCGCAAGACAATCGGCGTGCGGCGATTGCCTTCAATCACCACACCGGCGCGTTGGCCTTCAATCTGCATGCGCAGCGCGTCCTGAATTTCCTCAACGCTCAAGCCCAACCGACCCGCTTGCAAACGGTCCACCGTCACCTTGAGGTATTGCACGCCGTCGTTCTTGACGGTGTAGACATCTTGGTTGCCAGTCACGGTCTTCAACAAGGCCTCGACTTGGCTGGCATAGCCGTTCAGCTGGCCTAGATCGGGGCCGAAAATCTTGACTGCCAAGTCACCGCGCACCCCGATGATCATCTCTGAGACCCGCATCTCGATCGGTTGCGTGAAGCTGTAGACAATGCCTGGCATGGGATCGAGCACCTTGCGCACTTCATCCTTCAACGCTTCTTTGGTCTTCATGCGCCATTCGCCTTGCGGCTTGAGCAGCAAGTAGCTGTCAGTCTGGTTCAGGCCCATCGGGTCCAGCCCGATCTCGTCAGACCCTGCGCGTGCCACGATGCCATGTACTTCGGGAATGGCCGCCATGATGGCTTGCTGAATTTTCAAGTCCAGAGCAGCGCTTTGTTCCAAGCTGATGGATGGCAGCTTTTCAATGCCGACGATCAAGTCACCTTCGTCCATGGTGGGCATGAAGGTCTTGCCGACTTGGGTATAAATAAGCCCAGCCGCCAGCAACATGACGAGCGCCGCCGCGGCCACCGTGCGCTGCCGGCGCATGGCCCAGCCAAGAGCCGGTTCATACAGCGTCAAGAGCTTGCGTGGCAACCACGGGTCTTCATGCTTGACTTCGCGAAGCAAATAAGATGCCAGCACCGGAATGACGGTCAGCGACAAGGCCAGTGAGCCGGCCAGTGCAAAAACAATGGTCAGGGCCACCGGCACAAAGTATTTGCCTTCCAGTCCTTGCAAGGTCAGCAGCGGCAAAAACACGGTGATGATGATCAAAATCCCAGCGGTGACTGGCACCGCGACTTCACGCACCGCGCGGTAGATGATGTGCAGGCGAGGCAACTTGCTGGCGGTCGGGTCGGTGGCCAGACGCTGCACGATGTTTTCAACTACCACGATGGCCGCATCCACCAACATGCCGATGGCAATCGCCAGACCGCCCAAGCTCATCAGGTTGGCCGACATGCCAAACGTGCTCATCAGAATGAAGGTGATGAGGGCCGCCAAGGGCAGCACCAGCGCCACCGTCAGTGCGGCGCGAATATTCCCCAAAAACAGGCCCAGCAAAATAATCACCAGCACCGTTGCTTCGAGTAAGGCGGATGTGACAGCGTGAACCGCTTTGGTGACCAGTGAGGCCCGGTCATAAAAGGTGTTGATCACCACACCGGCAGGTAACGTGGGCTGGAGTTCTGCGAGTTTCAGGCGCACACCCTCGACCACATTTTTGGCGTTGGAACCGGCTAGGCCCAACACCAAACCTTGCACGGCCTCAGCATGCCCGTTCTGCGTCACCACGCCATTGCGCGTCACCGTCCCGATGCTGACATCGGCCAAGTTACCCAAACGAATCGGGGAACCGCCCTTCATCGTGACCACGATGGCGCGTAAATCCTCCAGACTGTTAACGCTGCCTTCAGTGCGCACCAGCAGCACTTCGTCACCTTCACGCAGCCGCCCAGCACCGTCATTGCGGTTGTTCGTTTCAACAGCGTCTTTCAGTTGTGTGATGGTCACGCCACTGGCGGCCATGCGGATCGGGTCGGGGACGATTTCGTACGCTCTGACGACGCCGCCCAACGCATTCACATCGGCCACGCCCGGCACGGTGCGCAGCGTGGGCCTGATCACCCAGTCGAGCAGGCTGCGACGCTCGGCGAGCGACATCGCGTCGGACTCGACGGTGAACATGTACATTTCGCCGAGCGGCGTTGTGACCGGGGCCATGCCGCCAGAAATACCGACTGGCAGGCTACCAGTCAAGCCGCCAAGCCGCTCACTCACCTGCTGCCGCGCCCAATAAATGTCGGTGCCGTCTTCAAAGTCAATCGTGACGTCGACTAAACCGTACTTGGTCACAGAGCGCAAAATTTTTGTTCTGGGGATGCCAAGCATCTCCACTTCGATCGGCACCGAGATGCGGCTTTCGACCTCTTCGGGTGTCATACCCGGCGCTTTCATGATGATCTTGACCTGCGTGCTTGAGACATCCGGAAAGGCGTCAATGGGCAAGCCGCGCAGGGCATACCAGCCGGCTGCGACCAGCATCAGGGTGGCCATCAGCACAAAGAGGCGCTGCGCCAAAGAAAATTGAATCAAACGAGCCAGCATTACTCCGCAACTTTCTGATTGATCCAGGCACCTTTGAGTGCCACGACACCACTGACAGCGACTTGCTCACCTGCTTTGACGGGACCTTGAATCCGCACCCGCTGACCTGCGCTGGCAGAGACTTGAACTGCTCTGGCTTCAAAGCCTTCAGCAGTGCGCACAAACACATAAGCCTGTTTGCCGTCATGCGCTATAGCCGACAGCGGTAGTTCCCATGCGCCTGTTGTCGCCACTGTGGGCAGGTCAACGGACAACACCTCGCCCGGACGCACAAGGCTGACTTTGCCCTGAACAAGCGCACGCAGGGTCACCATTTGGCTGGCGGATTCCACCATGGGACTGCGACTTAAGATCTGCGCGGTCAGGCTACGGCCGAGCACATTCAGTTTGGTGCCAGGCAACCAAAGGGCGCTTTCAGCCACCGGCACCTGAACCTCTAACCAAAGCGTGCTGGTTTGCGCTAAGTGCAGCAGGGCCGTGGAGGGATCGACCCGTTGACCCGGTTTCACCGCCATGTCGGTGACAACGCCAGCCTGTGCTGCGGTCAACACCAAACTGTCTTGGGGACTGCCGGATGCCAGAACCTGGTCGATGCTGGCGAATGACATGCCCATCAAGCGCAACGCGGCTTTGGCTTGCATCAAGGCGGCCTCAGCGTCCATCGAGTTGGCTTGCGCTTCCTGGACACGCCGCAGGGCGATCAGGCCTTCAGCAAAAAGCGCTTGCTCGCGTTGGCTGGCCTGCGCCGCCAAGATGGCCCGTGTGCGGGCTTGTAGCAACTGCAACTGCTGCTGGCCAAACTCTGCGCTGGCAATGCGAACCAAGGGCGAGCCGGCGCGAACCGCATCGTTGGTCTGAACCAACAATTGCAATATCACACCGTTGACGGGCGAGGCAATAACCTGCTCCGCATTCGATGGAATGACCACTTGTGCGGGATAACTTGACCTCACAGCGTCAGCTTGGCTTTGCATTTGTAGTGGGACGGACTGAATGCCCAAAGCTTGCACCTGACCAGGGGCAACCGCGAATTTGGCTGGCCGATCTGCTGACTGCGCCCTTGAGGTCCATGCGAACAGTGCCACGATGACGCAGACGGCCAAGCGAGCTTGAACACCTGAATGAAAAATTCGCATAACTAACCTCTGTGGATGACTTGACACTTTTCCGCGATGACCGACCTATAAAACACCTTTTTGAGCAAGGCGTTCAATGGACGCAGGGAAGCCAGTGTCGGCTACTATGACTGAACACTTGAAAAACGACATTGAGCGAGATCAATATCAATTCAAACTCAGTCATTAATCGAATGAGTCGAAATGATTGTAGTAACTATATATTTCATTGCCATGACGTAAAGCGAGTTTCTCCTGAAGGCCAGCGCTCGAGCGTGGCTCCTCATCCAGGGATCGTTCGTAGAATTCAAAGATAGAACGATCAAACTTTTTTAGTCATCATCCCGAAAGTAACTTCCATGACAGCGCACTACACAGTTCACGGCAACGTGGCGGTCATCACACTCGACAACCCACCTGTCAATGGTTTGGGGATGGTCTCACGGCGTGCCATCACCGATGGTTTGCAGCAGGCGCAAGCTGACAGCGATATCAAGGCGATCGTCATCACCGGCGCTGGCAAGGCATTTTCGGGCGGTGCCGACATCAAGGAATTCGGCACGGACAAGGCCATGGTCGAACCCAATTTACGCAGCGTGATCTTGGCCGTTGAAAATTGCAGCAAGCCGGTGGTGGCAGCGATTCATTCGGTCTGCATGGGCGGCGGTCTTGAGCTGGCGCTGGGTTGTCATTACCGCATTGCCGCGCCCGGCTGCAGCGTTGCATTGCCTGAAGTCAAGCTTGGTTTATTGCCTGGCGCTGGTGGTACGCAGCGCTTGCCGCGCGCCTTGGGGGTCGAGCCTGCGCTGAATATGATTGTCAGTGGTGAGCTTGTCAAAAGCGAGATGTTGGCGATGCTACCGGGTCAAAAGCTGTTTGACAAAATGAGCGCGTCTGCCGAGTCGCTGGCGTCAGAAGCATTGGCTTTGGCGCAAGACGTGGCTGATGCGCGTCCATTGCCGCTGGTGCGCAACTTGCCTTGCAAGCACCCGCAAGGTGACGCTTACTTTCAGTTTGCCCGCAACATGGTCAAGGGCATGGCCAAGCATTTTCCGGCACCGCTTAAATGTGTGGACGCTGTGCAGGCTGCAACGCAGAAAAGCTTTGATGACGGCGTGTTGCTTGAGCGCGAACTTTTCGTCAACCTGATGCTGTCGCCGGAAAGTCGGGCGCTGCGGCACCTGTTCATGGCAGAGCGTGCTGCGTCGAAGATCGCTGATGTGCCGGCAGGCACTCCGCTGCGCGATGTCAAATCGGTGGCCGTGATTGGCGCAGGCACCATGGGCGGCGGCATTGCCATGAACTTCCTCAACGCGGGCCTTCCCGTCAAGTTGCTGGAGATGAAGCAAGACGCGCTAGACCGCGGCATCGCCACCATCCGTAAAAACTACGAGGCGCAGATTAAAAAAGGCAAGCTCAAACAAGACAAGTACGAGCAGCGCATGAGTCTATTGAGCACCACGCTGAGCTACGCGGACTTGAGCGCCGCCGACATGGTCATCGAAGCTGTGTTTGAAGAGCTGGGCGTGAAAGAAAAAGTCTTCAAGGAGCTCGATCGGGTGATGAAACCGGGCGCGATTTTGGCAACCAACACCTCGACGCTGGATGTCAACACAATCGCCAGCTTCACCCAACGTCCGCAAGACGTGGTCGGACTGCATTTTTTCAGTCCTGCCAATGTCATGAAACTGCTGGAAGTGGTGCGCGCTGACAAGACCGCCAAAGACGTCATGGCGACCGTCATGGCGATCGCCAAAAAAATCCGCAAAACGGCGGTGGTCTCTGGCGTGTGTGATGGCTTCATCGGCAACCGGATGATCGAACAATACGGCCGCCAAGCTGGCTTTTTATTGGACGAGGGTTGCACTCCGGCGCAGGTCGACAAGGCGGTCGAGAAGTTTGGCTTCGCGATGGGGCCGTTTCGCATGAGTGACTTGGCCGGCAACGATATCAGCTGGGCCATTCGCAAACGCCGCTACAGCGAAAAGCCCGACATGAAGTACAGCAAGACCGCCGATTTACTTTGTGAGCAAGGCCGTTTTGGCCAAAAAACCGGCGCGGGCTGGTACGACTACGTGGCCGGCAAACGTGACGCGATTCCAAACGCTGACGTCGTCGCCATGGTGACGGCGCACCGCCAGTCGCTGGGCATCACGCCGCGCAAGATCTCAGACGAAGAAATTGTCCAGCGGCTGGTGTTCAGCTTGGTCAACGAAGCCGCCCATATTTTGGAGGAGGGCATTGCCGCCAAAGCCAGCGATATCGACATTGCCTATGTTTTTGGTTATGGCTTTCCAGCGCATCGCGGTGGCCCCATGCTGTACGCCGATCAAGTCGGGCTGTTCAATGTTGTGCAAAGCATGCAACGCTTTGCCTTGAACCCGCTGGATGACGCTGACTTCTGGCAGCCTGCGCCGCTGCTGGTCCGGCTTGTCGCTGAAGGCAAGACCTTCAACTGAACCCCATCCACAGAATCCGGAGAATTCCATGACATCAGCTGTGATTGTTTCCACTGCCCGCACCCCTCTGGCCAAAAGCTGGAAGGGCTCTTTCAACATGACGCACGGAGCGACGCTGGGCGGCCATGCCGTTGAGCATGCCTTGCAGCGCGCCGGGATTGACCCGGCTGAAGTCGATGACGTGATCATCGGTTGCGCCACGCCCGAGGGTGCCACCGGCGCCAACATCGCGCGCCAAATCGCGCTACGTGCCGGCTGCCCGGTCAGCGTGTCGGGCATGACGGTGAACCGTTTTTGCTCGTCTGGCTTGCAGTCGATTGCGCTCGCCGCGCAACGTGTGATCTCGGGCGAGGCGGATATTTTTGTGGCTGGTGGGGTTGAGAGCATTTCATGTGTTCAGCAAGAAATGAACACGCACATGTTGCGAGACAGCTGGCTTGCCAAGAACAAACCCGAGATTTACTGGAACATGCTGCAAACCGCTGAGCTGGTGGCCAAGCTTTACGGCATTTCACGCGAGCGCATGGATGACTACGGCGCGCGCAGCCAGCAACGCGCTGCCGCGGCGCAAGCCGCTGGATTGTTTGACGCCGAGATCGCGCCGATCACGGTGGTCGCCGGCGTGCATGATCCGGTGATGGGCTTGACGTCTAAAAAAGTCACTGTCAGCCAGGACGAAGGCATTCGCCCGGGCACCACACAAGAAGGCATCAGCGGCATCAAGCCAGCCATGCCGGGCGGTGTGGTGGCGGCTGGCAACGCCAGTCAGTTTTCGGATGGTGCGGGCGCTGTCGTGGTGATGCATGAAAGCGTGGCCGAGCGCAAAGGCTTGCGACCGCTGGGGCGTTTTCTTGGATTTGCCGTGGCGGGTTGCGAGCCTGAAGAAATGGGCATCGGTCCCGTCTTCGCCATTCCCAAGGTACTGGCCAAACTGAGACTCCAAGTCAGTGACATTGACCTGTGGGAGCTGAACGAAGCCTTTGCCGTGCAGGTGCTGTACTGCGCTGACAAACTGGGCATTCCGCTGGACCGCCTGAACGTCAACGGCGGCGCTATTGCCGTTGGTCATCCTTATGGCGTGACCGGCCAACGACTGACTGGCCATGCGTTGATTGAAGGCAAGCGGCGCGGTGCCAAGCTGGTTTGTGTCACCATGTGCGTTGGCGGCGGCATGGGTGCTGCTGGTATTTTTGAGGTACTTTGAATGTCAACTCTGCGCAACCTGAAGCGGCTGCAAGCACTCATTTGGGTGTTTATATATGGTGGTTTGCTGACGCTGGTACTGGGTCTCTCCATGGCGCGAACGGATGATGAGACGGGTTGGCCGATGGTGGTCGGCGGTGGCGGTTTTGCGCTGCTCGGCGTGGTGCTGATTTATCTGCGCTCGCGACTGAAAGTGGACGAAAAAAAATGAACTTCGGCGTCGAAATCCCTTTTGTCACCCATCTTGGTTTTGAGCTCACGCGCTTTGAAGGCGGCGAGTCAACTTTGGTCTTTGCTGCCCAGCCTGAACATCAAAACTCTTTTGGCGTCACGCATGGTGGCGCCATCATGACGCTGCTGGATGTCACCATGGCGACTGCCGCCCGCAGTCTGTCGCCAGAAATGGGCATCGTCACCATCGAGATGAAAACCACCTTCATGAAGCCCGCGCCCGGCGATGGCAGCCCCTTGACCGGGCAGGGTCACCTGATTCAACGCACCGGCTCCATGGCGTTTGTCGAAGCCAAGCTGTACGACAGCCAGGGCAATGCTTGCGCCCATTCCACGGGCACGTTCAAATACGTCAAGCGGCCCGACAGCAATACCGCACTGGCGGGGCTGCCAGCGCAACAACTGTCAACCGATTGACCGTTCACCGGACACCTGTCATGCCGACCAATACGCAAATTCTGCTCGACAGTCGCCCCACGGCTGAAGCAAGCCTCAGCAATTTCAAACTGGTGACGTGTGAAACACCGGCTTTGCAAGCTGGGCAAGTGCTGGAGAGTCGATCACCCTTGTTCACGCCCGGCGACAAGGTCGTTGGTGGCCACCGGCAAGCTGCGCCCCCGCGAAAGCGTGGCGCAAGGCTTGGCCGCTGCACCGGAAGCCTTTTTAGGGTTGCTGACAGGCAAAAATTTCGGCAAGCAAATCGTCAAGCTGATCTAAAACGCAACGCAAGCTTGAGTATCAGGACCGTCGCGAACAGAACTACCGTCACAGGAGACTTGCCATGACTGAGCTGATTCTTCACCATTACCCGACCTCTCCCTTCGCTGAAAAAGTGCGCTTGATGCTCGGCTACAAGCATCTGCCTTGGCGCTCAGTTCTGATCCCGATGGTCATGCCCAAGCCGGACGTGCTGGCCCTGACAGGTGGTTACCGCAAGACGCCCGTGCTGCAAATCGGTGCCGATATGTACTGCGACACAGCGCTGATCGCCGATGTCTTGGAGCATCTGCAACCCCAGCCCACCTTGTACCCGGAGCCCGTCAAGGGCTTGGTGCGCACACTGGCTCAGTGGGGCGACAGCACGCTTTTTTGGGCCGCCATGGCCTACAACATGCAGCCGCGCGGGCTGGCGCAGATTTTTGCCAACACAGCGCCTGAAGCCTTGCAGGCTTTTCGAGAAGACCGGGGTGCCATGAGTGCCGGCATGATGCGCCTGCGCCCAGCCGACGCAGCAGTGGCCTACAAGTCGTATTTACGCCGCATCTCGGACATGTTGGACTTGCATCCGTTTTTGATGGGTGATGCGCCTTGTATCGCCGACTTTGCGATGTACCACCCGCTGTGGTTCACGCGTATGCGGACCCCCGCGCTCGCTGATATTTTGTCACTCACGCCGGCCGTCCAGGACTGGCTGGACCGCATGGCCGCCATCGGCCACGGCGTGCACCAAGCGTTGAGTTCGGCTGAAGCGATTGCTATCGCCGCAAGCGCAACGCCATTGGCGTTGAAGGACGATATTTTCCAGGACGAACACGGCATTGCACTCGGCTGCCGCGTGACCATCAGCGCCGAAACCTTTGGCCCCGAGCCGACAGAAGGGGAGTTGATCGCCGCCACGCGCATGCACTATTCGCTGCGGCGAACAGACCCCCGCGCAGGCACTGTGCACGTGCATTTCCCGCGCATTGGTTACGCGCTCAAGGCTGTGCCAGCGGGCTGAACTAGTGCATGGACGGTTCGGGCTTAACGCAGGCGGTTGCCTTCGGCTTCTAAGACCGGGGTCCCAGCAGACCGTTCCAAACGGTCTTCAAGTTCACCGATGTAAGCCGCCAGCGTGTTACCCGACTGTTCAATACGCGACTCCAAGTCTTCTTGCAAGCGGGCCAAGCGCTCGTCAAGTCGTTGGCTGTCTTGAGCTTCTCGCTCGGCCATGGCATGGCTCTCAGCAGCCAGATACTGCTGCAACTCGGTGAAACGCGAGGTTTCGGCTTTGTCCGCCAGTTCGCGCTGGGCTTTGAGTTCACGCGCAGTACGCCGGTTCTCGATCAAATACGCGCTTTTGGCATAGGCGCTAAAAAGCAGAAAAACCACCAACACCGCCACCAAACCGACCAGCATGACCATCGCCAAAGGCGCTTGCACACGGGTGAAACCGAGGCTCAGCAGGCTGAGTCGGTTGAACTCTTCGAAGTTCAAGGCCACGAAGGCCGCCATCAAGACGATGCCCACTATCAGCAAAATAGACCGTATGCGCATCGAAGCTCCCATTAAAGCTTCATCATACGCAGAGCTTGTCGCAGGGGCTGTGGGAGAATTGCCCGTCATTTTTCTTCCGTTACCAACCTCTCCCCCATGCAGAAAATCATCTGGCAAATCGCCGCAGAAATCAAAGTTCAAGAGCAACAGATTCGGGTCGCCGTGGAACTGCTTGACGGCGGTGCAACCGTGCCTTTCATTGCCCGCTACCGCAAGGAAGTCACGGGTGGACTCGACGATATTCAGCTGCGTGAACTGGAAGCCCGGCTGGGGTATTTGAGAGAGCTTGAAGACCGCCGTGAAACAGTGCTCAAAAGCATTGAGGAGCAGGGGAAATTGACCCCAGAGCTGCGCCGCGCGATAGACGCTGCTGGCACCAAGCAAGACCTGGAAGACTTGTACTTGCCCTACAAACCGAGGCGTCGCACCAAGGGCCAGATTGCCCGAGAGTCGGGCATTGAGCCACTGGCCGATGCGCTGTTTGCCGACCCGATGCTGGTGCCGCAAGACGCTGCCTTGCCTTATGTCAAAGCGGAAAAGAATGAGAGCGGTGACGATTTCACGACTGTGCAAGCGGTACTGGATGGCGTACGCGACATCTTGAGCGAGCGCTGGGCCGAAGACGCGCCGCTGGTGCAGTCGCTGCGTGCCTGGCTGTGGAGTGAAGGGCTGTTCGCCTCGAAGCTGGTTGCCGGCAAAGACGAAAACCATCCTGACAACGCCAAGTTTCGCGATTACTTCGCCTACGACGAACCGATTGGCCGCGTCCCCTCGCACCGGGCACTGGCCGTGTTTCGCGGGCGCGGGCTTGAGATTCTGGATGCCAAACTGGTCTTGCCCGAGCCGCCGGTGAGCGTCAGCCCCGTGGGTGCCAAGGCTGCACCGACGGTCTCGGTCGCGGAAGGCAAAATTGCGTTGCACTTGGGTTGGAGCCACAAAGCTCGTCCGGCAGATGACTTGCTGCGCAAATGCGTGACGTGGACGTGGCGCGTCAAACTCAGCTTGTCGATTGAGCGTGACCTCTTCACGCGACTGCGCGAAGACGCTGAAAAAGTCGCCATCAAGGTGTTTGCCGACAACCTGCGAGACCTGCTACTGGCCGCACCGGCCGGCCCGCGCGTGGTGATGGGTCTCGACCCGGGCATTCGCACCGGCGTCAAAGTGGCGGTGGTCGACGCCACCGGCAAACTGGTGGAGACCGCCACGGTGTTTCCGCACGAGCCGCGCAAAGACTGGGAAGGCTCGCTGCACACGCTGGCCAAGCTCAGCGAAAAACACGGCGTCAATCTGATCGCCATCGGCAATGGCACGGCCAGCCGCGAAACCGACAAGCTGGCCGCCGACCTCATCAAGCGGATCACCCAACACGCGGAGTCAACCGGAACCGCATGGCCGATTGACAAAGTCGTGGTCAGCGAAGCTGGCGCTTCCGTCTATTCAGCCAGTGAATTCGCCTCACAAGAAATGCCCGATGTCGATGTCAGTTTGCGCGGAGCCGCCAGCATTGCGCGGCGCTTGCAAGACCCGCTGGCCGAGCTGGTCAAGATTGACCCGAAATCCATCGGCGTGGGCCAGTACCAACACGACGTCAACCAAAGCGAGTTGGCGCGCAGCCTGGACACCGTGGTTGAAGACTGCGTCAACAGCGTTGGCGTGGACCTGAACACCGCCAGCGTGCCTTTGTTGGCACGCGTCTCTGGCCTGAGCCAAACGGTGGCCAAGTCGGTGGTGCGCTGGCGTGATGCCAACGGCGCCTTCACCAGCC
Source organism: Comamonadaceae bacterium (assembly GCA_947450765.1). Taxonomy (GTDB): domain Bacteria; phylum Pseudomonadota; class Gammaproteobacteria; order Burkholderiales; family Burkholderiaceae_C; genus Polaromonas. The sequence continues at coordinate 43,469 of CANFXC010000008.1, forward strand.
GCGCAGACCTCTTGAAAGTCACCGGCTTGGGCGCCAAAACCTTTGAGCAAAGCGCCGGATTTTTGCGTTTGCACGCCAGCAGCAATCCGCTGGACATGACCGGGGTTCACCCTGAAACCTACCCGGTGGTCGAAAAAATCATCGCCCACACCGGCAAGCCGGTGGCCGAACTCATGGGCCGTGCCGAGATGCTCAAGACACTACGGCCCGAGCTTTTTGCGAATGAAAAATTCGGCGTTATCACCGTCAAAGACATTTTGGCGGAACTCGAAAAGCCGGGCCGTGACCCGCGCCCAGACTTCAAGGTGGCGCGTTTCAACGACGGTGTCGAAGACATCAAAGACTTGGTTGAAGGCATGACACTAGAAGGCACCGTGAGCAATGTGGCGGCCTTTGGTGCCTTTGTCGACATCGGTGTGCATCAGGACGGTCTGGTGCATGTGAGCCAGCTGGCCAACAAGTTCGTCACCGACGCGCGTGAAGTCGTGAAGACGGGTGACATCGTCAAGGTCCGCGTGACTGAAGTCGACGTGGCCCGCAAACGCATCGGCTTGAGTATGAAGCTCGACGCCGCCCCTGCGCGCCGTGACGCGCCGCGTGACAACAAGTTTGAAGGTGCAGCCCGTGGCGCGAGGATGCCTAATCAAAACTTCGCCAGTCGAAATGAGCCAACAGGGCAGGGCAGTGCCATGGCGTCCGCTTTTGCCAAGCTGCAAAGCTTGAAGAAATAGAGCCGACTGCATCGACGCTGGCAACATCTCCCGATACTCTTGGGCGGTGGCGATGCGTGGATTGGTCAGGTGATCTTGACCATCTTGCACGCCGTCAAAAGCGGCGGGCTCCTGCAGCCCCGTTTGACTTGGCGCAAGCTTTTGACATTCGCGTGGGCGTGTAGATGGCCGACTTGACTTACATCAATCCTCAGTTTGGCTCTGCGCCGTTCAATCGGGGTTGGGAATGTTCCCTGTTTCAACAAAGTCAACAATGAAAAAAAGAATCATCGCCACTGCTGTTTTATGCACCTTGGTAGCCGGTGCCGCCATGGCTCAGCAGGCCAAAGAGGGCCCATGGATGGTTCGTGCCCGTGCCGTTCATTTGGAAAGCGCCAACGGCGACACCACCGGCTTGGGCTTAGGCATCGACAACAAATGGATTCCTGAAGTCGACATCAGCTACTTCTTCAACAAAAACATGGCAGTCGAGCTGGTTCTCACCGTGCCACAAAAACAAACACTGTCAAACAGCACTGCTGTGATGGGGACGCTCAAGCATTTACCGCCCACACTGATGGCGCAATACCACTTTGACGCCGGCAGCTACAAGCCCTATGTCGGTGCGGGTATCAACTACACGCGATTTTCAAGTGTCAACATCGGCGGCCCGACGCTTGAAAAAGACAGCTGGGGTCCAGCCTTGCAAGTCGGTGTGGACATTCCCCTGACCGGAAATATGTATCTCAACGTTGACGTGAAGAAAGTTCTCATCCGTACCGATGTGTTTGCCGGCGCGACGAACTTGGGCACTTTCAAAATTGATCCTTTGTTGGTGGGCGTGGGTCTGGGCTGGCGCTTTTAAGGTTTGAGTTTGTGGGCGCAGGGCGTGGAGCTAGTTCAGCTTTTCCGTTGCGCTCACAGCAAGTGACTTCTTGAGTGGCCTTCGTCACGGTGGATCGCCTCACTCATTCAGGCTTTGGCCTGCGGTCGCTTGGTTATTTGACACCTTGGACACGAGCGGACGGCTTCAGTTTTCGACACAACGGTATCATTGCAAGCGCCTCAAGAGCCGAAGACCGTAAACCCCGAAGTTTGTGCCTTGACGTGGCATATTTGATGCCATGAAGACCCACGAGCCCGAACAGCTGTTAACCCCTGCGATGCGCAGTGTTGCGTCAGCCATGGCGCGGGCTAAACGCCCCCCTTTTTACAGCATGACGCCGAGACAAGCCAGAGCGACCTACGAAATGGGTGCTGGCGTGCTGGAATTGCCTGTCCGGGCACTGGCGAAAGTGCATGATTTCAACCTCCCGGCCCGAGACGGATATTCCCTTCCTGCGCGTCTTTATGTGCCGCGTGAGGTCAGTCAGAACCAAGGGACTTGGCCCACCTTGCTCTATTTTCATGGCGGCGGTTTCACAATTGGCAGCATCAACTCGCACGATGTTCTGTGCCGCGAACTGAGCTCTGGTGCCGACTGCGCGGTGGTCTCGGTGAACTACCGGCTGGCACCCGAGCACAAGTTTCCAACCGCGGTGCACGATGCTTGGGACGCGCTGCTGGGACTGGTCGCGATGGCCAACACCTTGGGGCTGGATGCCAGCCGCTTGGCAGTAGGCGGCGACAGCGCTGGCGGCACTTTGGCGGCTGTTTGCGCCGTGCTGGCGCGTGACGCGGGCTTGCCGCTGGCGCTGCAATTGTTAATTTACCCGGGATGTGCGGCGCACCAGGACACACGTTCGCATCACACCTTTGCGCACGGTTTTGTCTTGGACGAGCCCAGCATCACTTGGTTTTTCAACCAATACATCCGCACCCCGGCAGACCGTGACGACTGGCGCTTTGCACCATTGAATGCGGCTGATGTGGATGGCGTAGCGCCCACTTGGCTGGGCTTGGCTGAATGCGACCCGCTGGTGGATGAAGGTTTGCTTTACGCTGATAAATTACGGGCGGCTGGCGTCGCGGTTGATCTTGAAATTTACCGCGGCGTGACACACGAGTTCATCAAAATGGGCCGTGCTATTCCTGAAGCCGTGAAAGCACAAGCTGATGCAGCACAGGCTTTGCGCCTGGCGTTTGGAACGTGACAACGCCAATCAAAAATGGGAAAAATGACGCCATGACAAAGCTGAGCCAACGTCCACCCCAGCTGGAGGATTTTCGTTTTTCACATCGACTGCGTGTCCGTTGGGCTGAAGTTGACATGCAAAAAATCGTCTTCAACGCCCACTATCTGATGTACTTTGACACGGCCATCGCCGACTACTGGCGCAGGCTGGCCTTGCCTTACGAAGACGCTATGCAGGCACTGGGCGGTGAGCTTTACGTCAAAAAAGTCAGCATGGAATACCACGCATCGGCGAGATTTGACGACCCGTTAGACGTGGCGCTGCAATGTCTGAACATCGGAAATTCTTCGATAGTGTTCAGTGGTGCTATTTATCGAGGTGACGCGCTCCTCGTGACCTGCGAGTTGCTCTATGTATTTGCCGATCCGATCACCCAACGCTCTTGCCAGGTGCCTGAAGCGTTCCGCAAAGTGCTTGAAAATTTTGAAGCCGGACTGCCCGTTCTGACACTGAAAACGGGTCACTGGGACGAATTGGGTTGGGATGCGATGGAACTTCGCATTGAGGTCTTTGTCGATGAGCAACGGATTCCATTGGCGCTGGAGAACGATGCGGACGACGACGCAGCCTTTCATGCCGTGGCTTACAACGGCTTGGGTCAAGTGGTGGCGACAGGGCGTTTACTCAAAGCTCAGCAGGGACAGGGCCGGATTGGCCGGATGGCTGTCAAACGCGTGCTCAGAGGCACAGGGCAGGGGGCGGCAGTTTTGACCGCATTGCTGACAGAGGCGACCCGGCGCGGTGACAGAGAAATAGCGCTGCACGCGCAAACCAGCGCCCAAGGTTTTTATGAACGGCTTGGTTTCAAGGCGCGTGGCGAGGTGTTTGACGAAGTCGGTTTGACACACATTGAGATGTTTCTCACGCTGTGAGCTCTACGCCAAAGCGCTTGTCATGTCAGGTCCTCAATGGCCAGGTCAGCTTCACCATCGGTTCGACGGCCTCGCCGCTCTCATACGGCTGAACCGCTATCGTTTTTTCGCACAGGGTTGCGCTGAAACTTCCGGTGCTGGGCTGCGCTGACACCCACATCAGTGTGCTGCACAGCGTTCCGTAACCCCGCTCGGGCATGTCGATCAACGCGCTAGACAAGGCATGTTCAAGCGCCGGTGCAACGCCGGTATCGGGCAACGTATGGATCGCTGCACGTTGCGAGTTGGCCAGTGCCGGCCACAAAATACGGGCCAGCGCGGATGCATCACCCGCCGCTTCGGCCTCGGTCAGGGCCGCATGCATGGCGGCTTTCAGCCCCTGCGTTTTGGGCCAGGGCGTGTCGAGCAAGGCGTTTGACAAACCATAGATACCGGGTGGAAGCGACATCGTTTGCCAGCCTGTCGCCGTCAAACGGCTGTTCAGCGGTGCAACACCGGCCAGCAGGTCGCCGCGGTTGCTGGCCCAGGTCCATTCGGCACGAAAAAAATCGCCCAACACCAAATTACAGCCGCCGTAGGACTTAGCGTCGTTTGTGGCTAGAAATTCAGCCGCATCCATCTGACCTTCGAGCCAGCGCAGCGGCAATTCGCCACGCGACAAAGTCCCAACGACCGGATCGGGTTCTCGAACATTGGTCAGCAGCGCGATACGGCCGCTGGGTGTGCAGCCCATCCAGGTGCCTCCCGCGCGCAAGTCACGGCCCGACAACAGCGTGTTGTCGCCAGGCGTGATCCAGACCGCCAGCGGCAAGGTCGGGCGGTCGCGGAATTCGTCGCGATTGGAAGCGATCACCAGCGGCCAGCGAGCTGAAGCGGCAATCGCGATGGCCAGCAGACACATCTCAGAGGTCTTCCAAGAGGGGATACGGCAGCGGCAACAAGGTGAGCAGTGGGCCGCTGGCGGACACTGCCGTCAGATGGCCTTCTGCCGCAGCCGCTGTTTGAATCGACACAATCGCGTCAAAACCGCCCGCCGGCGCGGGCGCAGCGGAGGCGACCAGACCGCAGGGTTGCTCGGCGTCGGCGCTGTGAAACACTTCTTGACCCACACTCAACTCAGCATCGGCATGGACGATGTAAGCACGGCGCTTGAGCGTGCCGCGAAACTGGCTGCGGGCCACAACTTCTTGGCCTGGGTAGCAGCCTTTCTTGAAGTTAACGCCGCCGACAGACTCGTAATTCAGCATTTGCGGCACGAACGCTTCAAAAATCGGCTGGGTGATCATGGCGACACCGGAACGCACGCTCAGCCAATGCCATTGGCTGAGTTCAATGCTGGAGAAATCGGGTGGCGTCGAACCTGCAGGGGCACACCACAGCGCACGGGAAGTGCTGCCTGCGGGCGGCAAGACCACCAAGCTGCCTGAGTCGGTGTCTTGCTTCGACCAAACGCGGCTGACGTCACCGCCTTGGCTGGCCACCACCTCGCCGGTCAATCCGTACAGCATGAATTCATCGCTCGCGTCGCTGAGCTTCGCTTTTGCGCGCATCACAAACATAGACAAACGTTTGAGGGTGGCCGGCAAAATATCCAGGCTACAGACCAACAGCAACTCTTCGTCACTGCGTTTGAGCACGATAAAACTGGCCTGCATGCGTCCTTTGGCGTTGCAAAATGCAGCCAGCCGTGCCTCGGACAAGCCGAGCTGCGCAACATCCTGCGTCAACTGGCCCTGTAAAAAGCTGACGGCGTCTACACCCACGGCGCGGATCACGCCCATGTGCGAAAGCGCGACCTGACCAGATGGCGTGGCGGAAGACATGGAAGGCGTGGAGGTTTGCATCCCTGAATTATCATAGCCATCGGGTTTTAATGATGGCTTTGCTCAAGGTGGTCCACTGGTGCGTCGTGTCTTTTCAAGTCTGTTGACGCTGGTTTTTACCAGCATGTTGCTTTTTTTGGGGGCTGCCCTGTGGTGGTTGCACGAACCATTGACCTTGCAAACTCAACCCGGCAACGCCGTGCTGGACCTCGAAATCGAGCCTGGCACCTCGGCCAAAGGCGTCGCCGAGGCCACCGTGGCGAGCGGCGCCAAAACTCAAACGAGTTGGCTTTACCTGTGGTTTCGTCTGTCCGGTGAGTCGCGCCTGATCCGCGCCGGCAGCTACGAGATCAGCCCCGGCACCACGCCACGCACACTGCTGCGCATGCTGGTGCGCGGTGAAGAAGCCTTGAAAAGTGTCACTTTGCCTGAAGGCTGGAACTTCAATCAGGTCATGATGGCCCTGAAAACTGCGGAGCAACTTCGCCCCGACGCACAAGCCATGAGCCCCGAGGCTCTGATGGCCATACTCGGCAAACCGGGCGTCCACCCTGAGGGGCGTTTTTTTCCTGACACCTACACTTACGCCAAAGGCAGCAGCGACTTGGCCGTGCTGAAACGCGCCGCCCGCGCCATGGACAAACGGCTTGATGCCGCGTGGGCACTGCGCCGGCCAGACACGCCGCTGAACAGCCCCGAGGACGCGCTGATTCTGGCCAGCATCATCGAGAAAGAAACCGGAAAACCTTTCGACCGCGCCGCGATCGGCGGGGTCTTCACCAATCGCTTACGCATCCGCATGTTGCTGCAGACCGACCCGACAGTGATCTACGGCATGGGTTCTCAGTTTGACGGCAATCTGCGCCGCCGCGACTTGCAAACGGACACCCCGTACAACACTTACACGCGCGCAGGCTTACCCCCCACGCCGATTGCCATGCCTGGCCGTGCCGCGCTACTGGCAGCGGTTCAACCGGCTCAAACAGACGCGCTGTATTTCGTTTCTCGTGGTGACGGCAGCAGCCAGTTCAGCGCGACGCTGGACGAACACAACCGTGCCGTCAACAAATACATTCGGGGACGCTGAATGCCTGGACTTTTCATCAGTTTTGAGGGCATCGATGGTGCCGGCAAATCAACCCATATCGGGGCCTTGGCCGCCGCATTCAAAACCCAGGGCAGGGCAGTGACGCTGACCCGGGAACCTGGCGGCACGCCTTTGGCTGAAACCTTGCGCACACTGGTGCTGAATGATCCGATGGACGCACTGACCGAAGCGCTGTTGATGTTTGCCGCGCGCCGCGACCATCTGGTTGGCGTGATCATGCCGGCACTGGCACGCGGTGACGTCGTTTTGTGCGACCGCTTCACCGATGCCACATTCGCCTACCAGGGCGGTGGCCGTGGCTTTGACGAAACGGTGTTGACCCAGCTTGAACGAATGGTGCAAGGCAGGGCAGACTCGGTCAATGGCAGACTCATTCAGCCGGAACTCACCGTCTGGTTTGACTTGGCACCAGAGGAAGCCGCCAAGCGTCTCGCTGGCGCCCGTGTGCCGGACAAGTTCGAATCGCAACCCGTTGAGTTTTTTCGCCGTGTGGCTGATGGCTACGCCCGCAGGTTGATGGGTGATGCGGGGCGCTTTGCGCGTATCGACGGCGGACAAACGCAGCAGGCCGTTTGGCACGATGTTCACGCTGTTTTTGTTGCCAAAGGCTGGTTGGCATGAGCGATACCAAGCTCCATGCTGAGCGTCGCCAGTTAGCACCGTGGCTGCAAATTCAACTTGAAAGTCTGCTCAGCCAACGCGGTCACGCCTGGTTGTTGAGTGGTCCTTCGGGTCTGGGGCAATTTGAATTGGCTATGGCGCTGGCTCGTGCTTGGCTGTGTGAAGCGCCCAGCTCGCAGGGCGCTTGCGGCCATTGCGGCAGTTGCCATGCCGTGGACGTGCAGACCCACGCAGATTTGCGCATGTTGATTCCAGAGACGCTGTTTTTGAGTCTGGGATGGCCACTTGACCAGAAAACCCAGGACGATCTGGACAGCAAAAAAAGAAAACCCAGCAAAGAGATCAAGGTCGATGCTGCCCGTGAGGTGGTGTCTTTTTCCCAGCTCACCCGCTCACGCGGCCACACCAAAGTTGTCTTGGTGTTCCCCGCTGAGCGCATGAACGGCATCACCGCCAACACCTTGCTGAAAACGCTCGAAGAACCGCCTGGCGAAGTCAAATTCATCTTGGCCACTGAGGCAGCGCAGCAGTTGCTGCCAACCATACGCAGCCGATGCCTGAGCCACACCATGCGCTGGCCGGCGTTTGAAGAAAGTCTGGCCTGGTTGCAGAGTCAAAGTGCGATTGAAGATATTGCAGATGCACATGCCGGTGACGAGGAGGGTGTTAAGTCGCCCAAGAGCGCCAAAGCCGGTCGCGCCAAGCCACCGCCGCCGAAGCTTGAGGACTTGCGCGTATTGCTTGCAGCTGCGGGCGGCCGACCTGCTGATGCGCTGACGTGGGTGCAAGGCGGCTCGCCTGAAGAAGCTGCCCGTGACTGGCAGGCACTGCCCAAAGCCATGGCACGCGGTGATGTTTCGGCATTGACCGGCTGGGCGCCTGCACTGGTGGTGGATGCTTTGCAAAAGATTTGCCACGACGTTTGGGCGGTCAAAGTCGGCGCCCAACCGCGATTTTTCAGCTTGGCTGATTTGCCGTTGCCGGTGCGCCCAATGGCTTCGGCTGAGTCTCTCGCTCTCGGCAGCCCATCGAGTATTTTTGCGCTGGCGGCTTGGTCTAAAGAACTCGCCGCCACGGCCCGAACGGTGGAACATCCGTACAACCCCGGGCTCATGCTCGAAGCCTTGGTCAGTCGGGCCAAGCAGGCGCTCAATAGCCGCTGAATAGCCGCTGAATACCCGCGGAGTTCTGGTTAAGCTTTCCTTCTTTTTAGATTTGATATCCATGTTCACCGACTCCCATTGCCACCTCGTTTATCCAGAGCTCAAAGATAAACTGCCGCAAATTCGCGAAGCCATGCAAGCGGCGCAAGTCGATCGGGCGCTCGTCATCTGCACCACGCTGGAAGAGTTTGATGACGTCCATGCCTTGGCCGCCGAGTACGACAATTTTTGGTGCAGCGTGGGTGTCCATCCTGACAACGAAGGTGTCACCGAGCCAAGCTTGGATGATCTTTTGCGACGCGCCATGCGCCCCAAAGTCGTCGGTATCGGTGAAACCGGGCTGGACTATTTCCGTTTGGGTGATCGCACCGTGGCTGACATGGCATGGCAACGGGAGCGTTTTCGGGTGCACATTCGCGCCGCTCGTCAAACCGGCAAACCGCTCATTATTCACACCCGAAACGCTTCAGACGACACGCTCGCCATCCTGAGAGAGGAGGGCGAAGATGCCGGTACGGGGAGCGCTGGCGGCGTGTTCCATTGCTTCACGGAAAGCCAAGCCGTTGCCCGGGCAGCGTTGGATTTAGGTTTTTACATCTCTTTTTCGGGCATTTTGACCTTCAAGACTGCGGGCGACCTGCGTGAAGTCGCTGCTTTTGTGCCCTTGGACCGGATGCTGATTGAGACCGACAGTCCTTATTTGGCACCTATGCCGCATCGCGGAAAAACGAACAATCCCTCGTATGTGCCCTTGGTCGCCCAACAAATTGCACACGTTCGCGGCGTGTCGATTGAATCAGTTGCCGAAGCGACCAGTCGTAATTTTGAACGCTTGTTCACGGGTGTTCAATCCTCTTGAGTCTGCTGCCACCGGTCTATGAAAATTCTCACAAACTACCTTAAGTTATCGCTACTAAGCCTTGTTTTTGTTTTGTTTTCATCGGCCATCGCTGGCTCTTACGATGATTTCTTCACCGCCATCAAGGAGGACGATGCCCGCACTCTCCACGCACTGCTCAAGCGCGGTTTTGACCCCAACACAATTGACCCGCAGGCCCGTCACGGATTGACCATGGCGCTGGCCGACTCGGCTTTGAAAGCGGCACAGGCCTTGCTGACGGCCCCTGACATCAACGTTAATTATTTGAATGAGCAAGACGAAAGCCCGCTCATGTACGCCGCATTGAACGGGCATCTGGCGTTGGCTAAACAGCTAATTGAAAAAGATGCGGACGTCAATAAAACCGGTTGGACACCGCTGCATTACGCGGCCACCAAAGGCCATGTCGAGATGATGCGTTTGCTGCTCGACAACAACGCCTTTGTCGACGCGGAATCTCCCAATGGCACCACTCCGCTGATGATGGCGGCGCAGTACGGCAATGGTGCTGCCGTCAAATTACTGCTCGAGGAAGGGGCTCAAGCCTTGCAGAGAAACAAACAAGGTTTAAACGCCCTTGACTTCGCTCAGCGCGGCATCCGCCCCGACGCCATCCAATTGCTGAGCACTCCGCTCAAGCAAACCAAACCCGGCGGACACTGGTGACTAGAAAATATTCCACGATGTATATTATGTTAAATAACTTCCCAGTCAGTTGAAACCCTGACTGAAAACATCACGCCCCCCCACGCAGCTTGATAGCCTCAACTTGCTCCCAAGCAATGTCTGCCACTCGCATGTAGCGCTCGCCCATGGCTTGAGCATCTGCGCTGGTGGCTGTGCCGCGTTTCACACGACCACGAATACCTTGAAGAATTGCAGCGAAACGGAACATGTTGAAGGCTATGTAGAAATCAAGATCGGGCATGCCGGTGCGACCGGTACGGCTGCAATAGGCAGAAACATAAGCAGCCTCGTTTTGCAAGCCTAGAGCTTTCAGATCAAAACCACCAATGCCTCCCAGGATATCCGGTGGCATGCGGTACATCATGGCGTTGTAAGCAAAATCGGCCAAGGGATGGCCAAGCGTCGACAACTCCCAGTCGAGCACCGCCAACACACGCGGCTCCGTGGGATGAAAAATCATGTTGTCAGCCCGAAAATCACCGTGGGTGATGGCTGTTTCGTCACCCTCTGGAATATGCGCCGGCAACCATTCAACCAATTTGTCCATCGCAGGATGTCGACCCGCAAGCTCATCCTGTAAATACTGCTGCGACCAACGCGCAATCTGCCTCGACACGTAGCCACCGCTGCGCCCATAGTCGGTAAGACCAATCGACTCAGGTGAAATGGAGTGCAGTTTGGCCAGCGTGGCATTCATTGCATCCAGGTAGTCACCCCGCTCAGATTGCGCAACGTCCGCAAAACTGGCGTCCCAAAAGATGCGACCCTCAACCATGTCCATCACAAAAAACCAACTGCCCAGCACCGTGTCGTCCGTGCACAAGCCATGAATCTTGGGCACCGGAAAATCAACAGTTCCGAGAGCCGCCATCACCCTCGCCTCCCGCTCAACAGCGTGCGCACCTTTGAGCAATACACCTGGCGGCTTTCTGCGCAGGACATATGAACGACTGGGTGTGCGCAAACGGTAAGTTGGATTTGATTGACCGCCTTTGAACTGGTCGATCAGCAACGGCCCTTGAAAACCGGCGACGTTTGCGGTCATCCATAGGGTCAACGCATTCTCGTCAATCCGATGTTGCTCACGGACAGGAATGGTGTCGACAGAATCAATCGGGATGCTCATGCGTTCACCTTTGACAAAGCCTCGCGCTTGATCTTTTTGGCAAGCGACCATTTGTGGACTTCAGTCGGACCATCGTAGATTCTGAAAGCCCGAATTTCTCTGAAAACTTGCTCGACGATGCTGTCACGCAAAACACCGCTGCCACCCATCACCTGAACACAGCGGTCAGCCACTCGGAACAAGGCATCAGACACCGCCACTTTGGCCATCGAGCTTTCGGTGGTGGCTTGAGATCCGCCGTCTAAAACGCCGGCGCACCAGTCAATCATCAAGGCAGACTGTTGCAGGTCGATCAAGTTATCAGCCAGCATGAAGCCAACACCTTCATGGTCGACCAGTAGTTTGCCGAAGGCGTGGCGCGTGGTCGCGTATTTCACGGCGATTTCATGCGCCCGTGTGGCTGCGCCGTGCCAGCGCATGCAGTGCGACAAGCGCGCTGGCGAAAGCCGTATTTGGGCGTACCGAAAACCTTCGTGAGCAGCACCCAGCACCTGATTGTCTGGCACCCGAAGCTGGTCAAAAATGACCTGCGCATGGCCGCCAGGCATGGAGCTGTCGAGGGTGTCGAGCACGCGTTCAATGCGTACGGCGGGGTTGGGCAAGTCGATCAAGAACATCGTGGCTTGCGCCTTGTCGCCACTGCCAGTGCGCGCCATCACAATGCCAACTGATGCACCTTTCGCACCCGTGATAAACATCTTGCGACCGTTGATCAACCAATCGCCACCGTCTTGCACGGCCGTGGTTTGAAGCATGGACGGGTCAGACCCTGCCCCACCCTCGGACGCAGGCTCTGTCATGAAAAAAGCCGAACGCGCATCGCCGCGAATCAAGGGTTCTAGAAAATGCTGTTTCTGCTGCGGTGTACCAATCTTGCCCAGCAAGAACATATTGCCCTCGTCGGGCGCCATGGTGTTGACGGCCACCGGCCCCAAGGGCGACAAGCCAGAACGCTTCAGCACCGCTGCAGTTTCAAGCTGGCTGAGGTGACTGCCATCGGACAAGATGTGTGGGGCCATCAAGCCCGCAGCACGCGCTTTTGCGCGCAGTTCCAAGACCAACTCTTCAGTCGGACCATGCGGGGTGCAGCGGGCATCACCTTCATAAGGGATAACAGTGTCACGCACAAAGGCTTCGACACGGTCAGCCAACATTCGGCTGCGTTCAGTGGGGGGCGGTGTATGCATGCAGTGTCCTTGTGGGTTCTATCCGTAGTGGGGGACGAGGGGGGCGTGGATCAAAGACTACTGACAAGATGACCGCCATCAACGGCCAGTACTGCGCCGGTCATGTAGCGTGATGCATCGGACGCCAATAAAAGCATCGGCCCGTCAAGGTCTGACAGTTGCCCGAGTCGGCGTTGTGGAATGCGTTTGATCAAGGCTTTCCCCGGCTCTGTAACCCAAAAATCTTGATTCAGTTCAGTCTCCACATAACCGGGCGCGATCGCATTCACTCGAATGCCGTGGCGAGCCCATTCCAGCGCGAGTGACTGGGTGAGCTGAATCACACCCGCTTTAGAAACAGCATAAGAAACCACCCCACCCGCCTGACGCAAGCCCAAAATCGAGGCCACGTTGACGATGCAACCATGCCCGCGCTCGCGCATCCCTGAGGCCAAAGCCTGCGCTACAAAAAACATGGCTTTGAGATTGGTGTCGAGCACCGTGTCCCAGTCATTCTCTGTGTGGGTCAGCGCAGCGCCTTCACGCACAACGCCGGCATTGTTGATGAGAATGTCGATTGGCCCAGCGGCATCGGCGAGGCGGGTGCGTGAAGCACTGTCGGTGACATCGAGGGCGATGGTGTCAACTGCATGGCCGAAGGCCCGGATTTTTTCCGCAACAGCGTCCAACGCGTTGACACGTCTGGCGACCAGCACCACGTCGGCCCCCTGACTGGCCAGCAGTTGTGCGAAATGAGCACCCAAACCGCCGGATGCACCAGTGATCAACGCACGTTTTCCCAAAAGTTGAGTCGAACTGCGGAGCATGTTTTTACCTCAGCCTTGTGATGAACTTTAAACATTGTAGGACAATTTAATCCACAATAACAGTCGATTATGGGTTGACAATAGTCCAGATGAGGCATTCCATCACACCGACAAAGTCACACATCAATACAGTGAACGAGACCAGTTTCTCGATCACCGCAGCAGGCCATGATGCGATCAGTGCGTCCGATCTGGTTTTTTATGGGATCGTTAACGGCTTGGAGTTGCAAAAATATGTACCGGCGCAACGCTTGGTCGAAAGTGATTTGGCTGAACAGTTTGCCGTCGGCCGAAACTCTGTGCGCGAAGCACTGCAGCGCTTGGCGGCTGAAGGTATCGTGGAACTGAGCCGCAACAAAGGTGCCGCCATTCGCTCGCTCACGATTCAGGAAACACTGGATGTGCTGGAAGTGGCCGAACGCATGACCGGTTTGTTAGCGCGTGCTGCGGCTCGTGGTGCGGCGAGCTCAGGCCTTAAACCGATCTTGAGCGAAAGCCTGAAGGCGTTAAAGACGGCTCACGCCGCTAACGATGCTTTGGCCTTCACCAGCGCACGCCGGCGTTTCTACCGGTGTTTGCTCGAGATGAGCGGCAACCGAGAGCTCAAACGTTTGTTTCCCACAATTCAAATGCCCATCGTTTACGCGCAGCACCGGATGGCGGCACTGCAAAAGATGCGCTTGCGGGATTACGTCAAAATTTCGCTGGCAGTTCGTAGCGGTCGCGAAGACGATGCTGAAGCCGCTGGCTTAGCGCACGTACAACATGTCCGGCAAGAAATCCTCGTGCGCGCCAATTAGGTCTGCTTAAAGGTCAGCCGCTTTAACCTCATCATGACCGCGAACCACCAACACCGGCACCGGTGCATATCGAATGATTTGCTCGGCATCGCTGCCGAGCAAAACGCGGCCTATCCCTCGACGACCATGTGATCCCAGCACGATCAAGTCGGCGTGACTCAAACGAGCGTGCTCAGCCACATGCTCACAAATGCGGCCAGGGCCTTCTGCGATCAAGACACATTCAACCTGCAGGCTGCGGGCAAGAACTTTTTCACCCGCACTCGCCAGCAAACGCTCGCCAGCGGCACGCAGGCGTGGAACATGTTGCTGAAGGTAGTCGACGCCCGTCTCGAAATCTGTGAGGTGACTGAGTTCGTCCAGGACATGGATCAGGGTGACTTTTGCACCACTGAAAACAGCCAATCGTATGGCTTCATCCAAGGCTTTGTCAGACGTCGGGCTGCCATCAATGGGCACAAGAATATGGCGAAATCGGGTCATGTTGTTTTCAATATGGACGGATTGAGCACTAGACGCATCACATGAATATCCGGTGATGCGCCTGGAGTGACCGAGAAACCAGCGTGGCGAGCCAGAGCGGCCACACTTAGATTTTCAGTCAAACATTCACCTACCACTTCGACGGTGCCGCGGGTCCGTAAGTAACGCAGCATTTTGTCCAGCAGCAAGCGGCCAAGTCCCCTGCCCTGCCAACGCGTTGCGACCTGAATCGCGAATTCGGCACGAAAATTATCAGGGTCACAGACAGCGCGAACCTCACCCAGCATGCGTGTCTCGCCTGTGCGCGTAGCAGCCACTGCAATAAAAGTCATCTCACGGTCGTAGTCAATCTGGCTGTAGCGCGCCAATTCAGAGTGAGGAACTTCACGCCTGACCATGAAAAAACGCAGCCGCATATCTGCGGGCGTGGCGTCAGCGTAAAAATGTTGCAGTCGGCCGCCGTCTTCTGGGCGAATCGGACGCAACAGCACGTCTCTTCCTGCCAAATGGACGGGTTCTTCTAACGCAGCAGGGTATGGCCTGATGGCTAAGTGCGAGCCGTCGTGGGCAGCGCTGACTTTGATGCGTACGCGTGAGTCCACCGCCAGCACGCCGTCAACATCAATCAGCAGCGGGTTGATGTCCAATTCCGCAACTTGCGCCAAATCACAGGCCAGCAGAGAAACTTTCAATAAGGTGTCGATCAATGCCGCTTGGTTGGCGGCGGGCTGACCGCGGTAGCCAGCCAATAATTTGCTCAGTTGGCTGCGCTGTATCAGATCAATCGCGAGGCTGGTGTTGAGTGGTGGTAGCGCAACCGCGTGGCTGGCGTGCAGTTCAACGGCAGTACCGCCCTCGCCGAGCAGCAGCACCGGGCCAAACAATGGGTCGGTGTTGATGCCGACAATCAATTCATGAGCGTCAGGCCGCTGCGCCATCGATTGCACCGTAAAACCTTGATGGACAGCATCAGGACGTGATTGCCTCACATGGGCTTGCATCGCTTCAGCCGCGGCCTTCACTTCTGCGCCGGAGTTGAGGCCGAGGACCACACCACCGACGTCAGATTTATGAATAATTTGCGGCGAAATGATCTTCAACGCGACGGGGTACCCTACCGCGTCTGCGGCCAA
>CANFXC010000009.1 GCA_947450765.1 Comamonadaceae bacterium
AGGCGTCGGGGTGAAAGCTGATGTAGTCGGCGCCGGCATCGGCAAAGGCGGCGGCCAAGGCATCGACCGGCTGCACCATCAGGTGCACGTCAATCGGCACGGGCTGGCCCGAGGCCGTCACAGCATGCGGTTTGAGGGCGCTGCAGATCATCGGGCCGAAGGTCAGGTTCGGCACGTAATGGTTGTCCATCACGTCAAAATGAATCCAGTCGGCGCCAGCGGCTATGACGTTTTTGACTTCCTCGCCCAGTCGGGCGAAGTCGGCCGACAAGATGGACGGGGCGATTTTGTAAGCAGGCTTGTTGGATTTAGCAGGTGTACTCATGCGCGGATTGTCGCTGAAAGCCGCTCAGTCGAGCAGCCTTGGAGGCGCCGCGTTAACATGCAGACCTTACTTTGAGTGCCATGCCAACTTACCAAATTTCCTGCGAAGTCCTGCCGCTGTACCTGCCGGAACAATCCGACCCCGGCAACAAGGTCTTCACTTTTTCCTACACCGTCACCATCACCAACACCGGTGATGTCGCGGCGCAATTGATCGCGCGTCACTGGTTCATCAGCGACGCCAACGGCCACAACGAAGAAGTCAAGGGCTTGGGCGTTGTCGGCCACCAACCGCTGCTCAAACCGGGCGAGTCGTTCCAATACACCAGTGGCTCGCGCCTGCGCACAGCCACTGGCACCATGCACGGCAGTTATTTCTGCGTCGCAGAAGACGCCACCCGCTTTGAAGCGCAAATCCCGATGTTTGTGCTGGAAGCCACCTCGGGCGCCGCCGCACGGGTGCTGCACTGAACTGCAAACTTTGCCACTGACCGCCAACACGCTACCAGCGCTGGCCACCTTGCTGGCGCGGTTAGACCCGAATGCCTCGCTGGTTGATCGGCATGTCTGGCTCATCGACCTGCTGCAGTGGGTGCGCGGCGACAGCCGTTCTGCAGCCGCCGCTGTCGCACGCTTACAGCAATTCATGGTCGCCGTTGAAGCGCAGCCCGAAGTGCACAGCCGCTTGCAAGCTTGGTGGCGCACGCTATTGCAAACCGTCGATGTGACGCCCCTGCTGGCCGACTTTGGCTTTGCACCGCGCACCGCCTTCATCAGCGAGCTGACCGAGCGCATCCGGGGCAAGCTGCTGCCGGGGACACCTGAAACCGTTGACGCGTCTGAGCTTTTCTCCCTGCTGACGCCGAGCCGCTTTGATGCGCAATGGTTGACACTGCTGGACGAGACACAGGTTGGCCGACTGACCGAGCTTTTGACGGAGCACGCAGACGCCGATGAGTGGGGCTGGCAGCACAACCTGCTGGACGCATTGACGTATTGCACGGCACAAATCAGGGCCACCGGTTTTGCACCGGAACTGCGGCTGCGCATGAGTGATGAAGAGAAAAAAGCGCGGCCCTTTCATGCTTTACCGGCGGATGTCGAAGACCTGCGCCGGATCTTTTTTGACCCGCAATGCAATGCCGACGAACTGCAAGCGGCTGTCGCCCGCTACCGCGAGCGCATGGAGGCTTGCCGCCGCGCCATCAACAGCATTTACGCGCACCTCGACCAGCACGGCATTTCGATGGGCATGGTGTTTCGTCTGCGCCAACTCAGGGCGCGCTTTCTGCGTGTTCGCGAACTGCTGGACTGCTTGTTGTCGCCCAAACCCGCGGCGGCAACGGTCAAGCTGCTGGCTCGCCTAGCGCTGGTCGCAGAAGACCGTAAAAGCATACGGGCGCTGATCGCCGCCAACTCGACCTTGCTGGCCGCCAAGATGGCCGAACGCAGCGCCGAAACCGGCGAGCACTACATCACCCGCAACCGTGCCGACTACCGCGACATGTTGGGCAAAGCGCTGGGCGGCGGCGCCATCACAGCCGTCACCACCGCCCTGAAATTTGCCATCATTGCGCTTGGCTTGTCGGCCTTCTGGACGGGCGTGAGCGCCAGCCTCATGTACGCGGCCAGCTTTGTCGTCATCCAGTTGCTGCACTTCACGTTAGCCACCAAGCAACCGGCGATGACCGCACCAGCCATGGCGGCGAAGCTCAAAGAACTCGACTCAAGCGCGGCCATGGACGAGTTTGTCGACGAAGTCACGCATTTGGTGCGTTCGCAATCAGCTTCGGTGCTCGGTAATGTCTTGATGGTTGTGCCGGTGGTGGTGCTCATCAACTGGCTGATCGTGCTGGTCAGCGGCCACCCGATGCTCAGCCACGCCGAAGCGCAGCATGTGCTGCACAACCTCAGCTTGTTCGGGCCGACCTTGCTGTGGGCGGCCTTCACGGGCGGGCTGTTGTTTGTCGCCAGCCTGTTGGCCGGCTGGGCTGAGAACTGGTTTGTTCTGCACCGGCTGGAGTCGGCCATGCGCCACAACCCGCGCATCACGGCAGCTCTGGGCACCGCACGGGCCGGCCGCTGGGCCAGCTTTATCCGCGACAACATTTCAGGGCTGGCATCCAACATTGCGCTGGGCTTCATGCTCGGCATGATTCCGCCCATCACTGACTTTTTGGGCCTGCAACTCGATGTCCGCCATGTGACGCTGTCGGCCGGCCAACTCGCCGCCGCCGCGGCTGCGTTGGGCGTGGATGTGTGGCGCTCACCGGCTTTTTGGTGGTGCGTGGCAGCGATCCCATTGATCGGCTTATTGAACTTGGGGATCAGCTTTTATTGCGCCTTCCGGCTGGCCGCACAAGCCCATAACGTGAGCCGAGCAGACCGAGGTCGCATTCGTGCGGCGATCTGGCTGCGCCTGTGCCAACGCCCCGGCAGTTTTTTCACGCCGGGTTAAACCATCAGGGACAGCGTCGGCGTTATGCTCATGCCCCATGGGAGAGTTTGACCTGATTGAACGCTATTTCAAGCGGCCCGCCAAGCGAGCGCTGCTGGGGATTGGCGACGATTGCGCTTTGCTACAAGCACCCGCCGGCACGCACATGGCCATCTCCAGTGACATGCTGGTGGAGGGGCGTCATTTTTTTGCCGACGTCGACCCCCGCACACTGGGCCACAAGGCACTGGCCGTCAACCTGAGTGACCTAGCCGCCTGCGGTACTGAGCCGCTGGCCTTCACACTCGCGTTGGCCCTGCCGCAGATTGATGAGGCTTGGCTGGCGGCGTTTTCACAAGGCTTGTTTGCACTGGCGGATCAGCATGGCTGCGAGTTGATCGGCGGCGACACCACACGCGGGCCGCTGAACATCTGCATCACAGTCTTTGGCACAGTGCCGGCACCCGCTGGCAAGAGCCAAGCCTTGCTGCGCAGCGGCGCACAACCCGGCGACGACATTTATGTCAGCGGCCATCTGGGTGATGCGCGGCTGGCGCTGGACGCCTTGCGCGGCAAGTTTGATCTGCCGCCCGCCCTGCTGCAAGTGGCGCGGCAGCGGCTGGAAGAACCCAGCCCCCGCATCGCCTTGGGTCTGGTGCTGCGCGGTCTGGCCAGCGCGGCTATGGACCTCAGCGACGGGCTGGTAGGTGATCTCCAACATCTTTTAAAAGCATCCAAGGTTGGCGCGACACTGCACACCGCCGCAGCACTGGACCTGCTCGCTGCACGGACGCACACCGACTGGCCCAGCGCTGGCATCAGCGATGAAGCCGCGCTGACCTGCGTGCTGTCAGGCGGCGACGACTATGAGCTGCTCTTCACTGCGCCGCCAAGCGCTGCGGCGGCGCTGCAAGTTGCCGCACAGCAAAGCGCCACACCGATCCATTGCATTGGCCGCATCAACGCCGCACCCGGCTTGCAATTGCTCGATGACAACGGGCGCGAATTACCCAACAAGTTCACCTCGTTTGACCACTTCTCATGACACCCTTGAGCGCCAAGCCATGACACCTCTCGACACGCTGCAGACACCTCCGGGCCAAGCGCCATCTGCTGAAGCTGCCGCCATTTTGCGACCCACAGCGCGCTTCATGCTGTCCCACCCTGCGCACTTCATCGCGCTCGGCTTTGGCTCGGGCTTGAGCCCGGTGGCGCCCGGTACCGCCGGCACGCTATGGGCTTGGCTGGCTTTTCTGGTGATGCAACACTGGCTAACGGTCACGCAGCTGGGTTGGGTCATTGCCGCCTCCTTGCTGGTCGGCTGGTGGGCCTGCACCGTCACGGCGCAGCACATGAAAGTCGCTGATTCAGGCCACATCGTGTGGGACGAAATAGCTGCCTTCTGGATCGTCTTGTGGCTGCTGCTGCCGGCAACCTTTTTGGCGCAAATCGTCGCCTTTGCACTGTTCCGCGCCTTTGACGCCTTGAAGCCCGGCCCGATGGCTTGGGCCGACAAGCACTTCAAGGGCTTCGGCCCGCGCGGCGGCTTCGGCATCATGTTTGACGATGTGCTGGCGGCTTTTTGCACCTTGCTGGTCCTGGCTTTCTGGAAGCAGTGGTGGTGAATTCAGTGACCTCTGCACGCCGAACACTGACCGCGCAAGTGGCAGAGCAACTGCTGTCGAAAAAGCTGCTGATGGCGACCGCCGAAAGCTGCACTGGCGGCCTGATTGCAGCCGCCTGCACCGACTTGGCCGGCTCCAGCGTCTGGTTTGAGCGCGGCTTTGTCAGCTATTCCAACGCGGCCAAGACCGAGTTGCTGGGTGTCCCGGCAGACTTGATCGAGGCCCACGGTGCGGTCAGCGAGCCGGTCGTCCGGGCTATGGTGGAGGGCGCGCTGCGGCACTCACGTGCGCAAGTCGCCGTCGCCGTCACCGGTGTGGCCGGGCCGGGTGGCGGCAGCCCTGACAAGCCGGTTGGAACCGTCTGGTTTGGCTGGGCTACTCCGGATGGCGTAGTCACCGACAAACGGTGCTTTGACGGCGACCGGCAGCAAGTGCGCGAAGCCACCGTGCAACACGCGCTGCTGCGCCTGAAACAGCTCTTGACCTGACGCCCACCCCCCGGCTGACTCGGTCTTCGCCAAAAAGATCGTCAAAAAGAACAGCAGCCAGGCAAGAACAGCGAAAAAACTCATGTAAGCTTCCTGACAGCTAAAAACCAGTGGGCGTCAATTCCGCCCCATAACAAGGAGTGCCCCATGCTGATTGGGATACCTGCTGAGATCATGACAGGCGAGACACGCGTCTCCGTCACACCGGAAACGGCCAAAAAATTCAAAGCCCAAGGCCACACCGTTCGCGTTCAATCGGGTGCCGGCGTTGCTGCCAGCGTGCCCGACGCTGCCTACGAAGCAGTCGGCGTCGAGATCACCGATGCCGCCGGCGCCTACGCCTGCGACATCGTGCTCAAGGTGCGCTGCCCATTGGACAGCGAGATGCCATTGGCGCGTTCTGGCGGTGTCATCACCGGCATGCTGAACCCCTTTGATGCAACCGGCCTGCAGCGTCTGGCCACAGCCGGCCTGACGTCTTTTGCGCTCGAAGCCGCGCCCCGCACCAGCCGCGCGCAAAGCATGGACGTGTTGTCTTCCCAAGCCAACATCGCCGGCTACAAGGCGGTCATCATGGCGGCAGACCGCTACCAACGCTTTTTCCCCATGCTCATGACGGCGGCCGGCACAGTCAAAGCCGCCCGAGTGGTGATTCTGGGCGTCGGTGTCGCCGGCCTGCAAGCGATTGCCACGGCCAAACGACTAGGCGCGGTCATCGAAGCCAGTGACGTGCGGCCCAGCGTGAAAGAACAAGTCGAGTCACTCGGCGGAAAGTTCATCGACGTGCCTTACGAAACCGACGAAGAGCGCGAAGCTGCTGTCGGCGTCGGCGGTTACGCCAAGCCCATGCCGCCAAGCTGGTTGGCGCGGCAAAAAGTCGAAGTCGCCAAGCGCGTCGCGCAAGCCGACATCGTCATCACCACCGCCTTGATTCCGGGCCGCGCCGCACCGGTGTTGGTCACCGAAGAGATGGTCAAGTCCATGAAGCCCGGCAGCGTGATCGTTGACTTGGCCGCACCGCAAGGCGGCAACTGCCCGCTGACCGAGCCCGGCCAGATTGTTGTCAAACATGGCGTGACCTTGATTGGCGAGACCAACGTGCCGGCCTTGGTGGCAGCAGATGCGAGTGCACTCTACGCCCGCAACTTGCTGGACTTCCTCAAGTTGATCATCAACAAAGACGGGGCGCTGACGATTGACCTCGAAGACGACATCGTTGCCGCTTGCCTGATGACGCGCAACGGCGAAGTCACCAAAAAATAAAAGCTGAGGAACAAGACCATGGAAATCGCCTCCCCCGGAATCATTAACCTGATTATTTTTGTGCTGGCCATCTACGTCGGCTACCACGTGGTATGGACCGTCACGCCGGCCTTGCACACACCG
Organism: Comamonadaceae bacterium; assembly: GCA_947450765.1. Classification (GTDB taxonomy): domain Bacteria; phylum Pseudomonadota; class Gammaproteobacteria; order Burkholderiales; family Burkholderiaceae_C; genus Polaromonas. The sequence goes on from CANFXC010000009.1 coordinate 6,261, forward strand.
CTGATGGCGGTCACCAACGCCATTTCAGCCATCGTCATTGTGGGTGCCATGTTGGCAGCCGCTTTGACCGTCACACCGCTCGGCAAAACCATGGGCGTGCTGGCTGTTGCGTTGGCCGCGGTCAATGTCTTCGGCGGCTTTTTGGTGACCCGCCGCATGCTGGAAATGTTCAAGAAAAAAGAAAAGAAAGCAGCGGCACCCGCCGCTGACGCAGGAGCAGCCAAATGAGCATGAACCTCGTCACCTTGCTGTATTTGCTGGCGTCGGTCTGCTTTATTCAGGCGCTCAAAGGTCTGTCGCACCCGACCACTTCGATCCGCGGCAACGCCTTCGGCATGGCCGGCATGGGCATTGCTGTGCTAACCACTGCCGCCCTCATCGTCGAACTCTCCAACGGTGCCACGCAAGGCATGGTCTATGTGCTGGTCGCACTGGTGGTCGGCGGTGCCGCTGGCACCATCATGGCCAAGCGGGTTGAGATGACCAAGATGCCGGAACTGGTGGCCTTCATGCACAGCATGATCGGCTTAGCTGCGGTGTTTATCGCGGTGGCCGCCATGGCCGAACCGGATGCGTTTGCCATCGTCGCCAAAGGCTTGAGCACCGCCGAGATTCCAGCGGGCAACCGTCTGGAGTTGTTCCTCGGTGCAGCGATTGGCGCCATCACCTTCAGCGGCTCGGTGATTGCTTTTGGCAAGCTCAGTGGCAAGTACAAATTCCGTTTATTTCAAGGTGCGCCGGTGTCCTTTGCCGGCCAGCACAAGTTGAATTTGGTGCTCGGACTGGCGACCTTGGGCCTCGGTCTGGTCTTCACCTTCACCGGCAGCTGGAGCGCGTTTTTTGCCATGCTCGCGCTGTCCTTCGTGCTGGGCGTGTTGATCATCATCCCGATCGGCGGCGCCGACATGCCAGTGGTCGTCTCGATGTTGAACAGCTATTCGGGTTGGGCTGCAGCCGGCATCGGTTTTTCGCTGAACAACGCCATGCTGATCGTCGCCGGCTCACTGGTCGGCTCGTCCGGTGCCATCCTCTCGTACATCATGTGCAAGGCGATGAACCGCTCGTTCTTCAATGTGATTCTGGGCGGCTTTGGCGGTGACGCTGGCAGTGCCGCGGTGGGCTCCGCCGAGCAACGCAGCGTCAAGTCCGGCTCAGCCGACGACGCGGCCTTCATTCTGGGCAATGCTGAATCCGTCATCATCGTGCCCGGCTACGGTTTGGCCGTGGCCCGTGCGCAGCACTCGGTCAAGGAACTCGCGCAAAAGCTCACCGACCGGGGCATCAGCGTCAAGTACGCGATTCACCCGGTGGCCGGCCGCATGCCGGGTCACATGAACGTGTTGCTGGCTGAAGCCGAAGTGCCTTACGACCAGGTGTATGAAATGGAAGACATCAACGCCGAGTTCGGCCAAGCGGACGTCGCCATCATTCTGGGCGCCAACGACGTGGTGAATCCGGCCGCGCACGTCAAAGGCAGCGCGATTTACGGCATGCCGATTCTGGAGGCCTACAAAGCCAAAACCGTGATCGTCAACAAGCGCTCCATGGCGGCCGGTTACGCCGGTCTCGACAACGAGCTCTTTTACATGGACAAGACCATGATGGTCTTTGGCGACGCCAAGAAGATCATTGAAGACATGGGCAAGGCGATCGAATAAGACAAACGGGCGGCACTTCCGCCCGTTTTCACGACCAGCAGAAAGCCCCGCAGAGGGCGTGCCCCGGCCACCGGAGCGCTGCACTTTGAGCTAGAACGGAGGAGAAGAAATGACAACATCCAACACCGGACGCCCTTGGCTTTCGGCGTATCCAGAAGGCGTTCCTGCCGACATCGACGAGTCGCAGTACACATCGTTGGTCGGGCTGATGGAAGAAAGCTTTGCCAAGTACGCCGACCGTGTGGCCTACAGCTTCATGGGCAAGGATGTCACATTCGGTCAGACCGACAAGCGATCGAAAGCCTTCGCCGCCTACCTGCAAAGCCTAGGTCTCAGCAAAGGCGATCGCATCGCCATCATGATGCCCAACTGCCCGCAATACCCGGTGGCCGTCGCAGCCATCTTGCGTGCCGGTTATGTGGTGGTCAACGTCAACCCGCTGTACACGCCACGTGAACTTGAACACCAGCTCAAAGACTCGGGCGCCAAAGTCATTGTTATTGTCGAGAACTTCGCCAGCACCTTGGAAGAATGTATCAGCAACACACCCGTCAAACACGTGGTGCTGTGCGCCATGGGCGACCAGCTTGGCATGCTGAAGGGCACGCTCGTTAATTGGGTGCTGCGCCATGTCAAAAAACTGGTGCCTGACTTCAACTTGCCGTCGGCCGTGCGCTTCAATGACGCCATCGCGCAAGGGCAGCGCGCCAAGCTGACGCCCCCGCACTTGACGCCCGATGATGTGGCCGTGCTGCAGTACACCGGCGGCACCACTGGCATTTCCAAAGGTGCTGTACTGCTGCACCGCAACGTGATCGCCAATCTGCTGCAATCAGAAGCATGGAACGCACCGGCCATGGCCAGCTTGCCGGCCAGCACACAAGCGGTCTATGTGTGCGCCTTGCCGCTGTATCACATCTTCGCTTTCACGGTGAACATGATGCTGTGCATGCGCACTGGCGCCAAAAACATCCTGATTCCCAATCCGCGTGACTTACCGGCGGTGCTCAAAGAGTTGTCCAAGCACCAGGTTCATATTTTCCCTGCCGTCAACACGCTGTTCAAAGGTCTCTCTAATCACGTGGACTTCAAGCAAGTGGACTGGTCACATCTGAAGGTGTCGCTGGGCGGGGGCATGGCCGTACAGGCCGCCGTAGCCCAGCAGTGGCTAGAGAAAACCGGTTGCCCGATTTGTGAAGGCTATGGCTTGTCGGAAACCTCGCCTTCGGCCAGTTGCAACCCGACCACCAGCCGCCATTTCACCGGCACCATCGGCGTGCCGATTCCCAGCACCTGGTTCAAACTACTCGACGATGCAGGCTTGGAAGTGCCACAAGGCGAGCCAGGTGAGATCGCCATCAAAGGCCCACAAGTCATGGCCGGTTATTGGCAGCGACCGGACGAAACAGCCAAGGTCATGACGGCCGATGGTTACTTCAAATCGGGTGACATCGGTGTCGTCGATGAGTACGGTTTTTTCAAAATCATCGATCGCAAAAAAGACATGATCCTCGTCAGCGGCTTCAACGTCTACCCGAACGAGATAGAAGACGTGGTGAGCCAGCTTCATGGTGTGCTGGAATGCGCCTGTGTCGGTATGCCCGACGACAAAACCAGTGAAGCCGTCAAGCTGGTGATCGTTAAACGCAATCCCGAGCTGACTGAAGCGCAAGTGCGCGATTTCTGTAAAGCCAACCTCGCCGGCTACAAACTACCCAAGGTGATTGAATTCAGAACTGACTTGCCGAAGACCCCGGTCGGGAAAATTCTGCGTCGCGAATTGCGCGATAAGAAATGACCCCCGCCTCGCAACCTTCGCTGACCGCCATCTTGAGTGCCTTGCCAGAGGAACAACAGGGCTTGCTAGAACAACTCCATGGGGCGCAAAAACACACCGTGGCGGGACGTGATTTCTGGCTTGGCAAGCTGCACGACCAACCCGTGGCGCTGGGCCTGTCGCGCATTGGCAAGGTGTCGGCAACGTTAACGGCCGCCGTGTTGATCGGGCACTTTGGCGCCAGCCGAATTGTTTTCACCGGTGTGGCCGGCGGCTTGGCAGCAGGCGTGAAGGTGGGCGACGTGGTGGTGGCGCACGATTTTATTCAGCATGACCTCGACGCATCACCGCTGTTTCCGCGTTACGAAGTGCCTCTGTACGGACGTTCGCGCTTTCCGTGTGACCCGGCACTCACGGCATTGCTCACGCTGGCGGCTGGCCGTGCGCTGGCATCCTCCAGCCATGCCGCTAGGCCGTTGTTAGCGGGAGCGCAAGTGCATTGCGGGCTGATCGCCAGCGGGGACCGTTTTGTCTCCAGCGCCGACGAATCCAGCCGGTTGCAAGCGGCCCTAGAAGGCGCTGGACACTCGGCTCTCGCTGTCGAAATGGAAGGTGCCGCAGTGGCCCAAGTCTGCGCTGACTATGGCGTGGCATTCGCCGCCATGCGCACCATTTCAGATTGCGCAGATGACACTGCACACATCGACTTTCCGACTTTTGTAACAGCGGTCGCTAGCCGTTATGCGCAGCGCATCATGGATGAACTGCTGCGGTCGCTGCCCGCGCCCACCTGACACGGCAACGAGCGCTTCAGCTTATTTCAACCAGCCACGCTGCCGGAAATACCACATCGGCACCAAAGCACTGGCCACCATCAACGCCAGCGCATACGGGTAGCCCAGCGACCAATCCAGCTCAGGCATGAACTTGAAGTTCATGCCGTACGAGCTGGCAATCAAGGTCGGCGGTAGCAGCGCCACACTCGCCACCGAGAAGATCTTGATGATCTTGTTCTGGTTGATGTTGATGAAACCCACCGTCGCATCCATCAAGAAGTTGATCTTGTCGAACAAAAAGGCTGTGTGCGAATCGAGGGAGTCAATATCTCGCAAAATCTGCCGGGCCTCTTCAAACTGCTCAGCACTGAGCATCTTGCTACGCATCATGAAGCTCACCGCCCGACGTGTGTCCATCATGTTGCGGCGAATTCGCCCGCTCAAGTCTTCATGCCGCGCAATCGAGCCCAACACCTCGCCGGCCATCATGTCCGTCAGGTCGCCGGACAGCACCTTGGTGCTGACTTTTTCCAAATCAACGTAAATACCCTCGAGCGTGTCGGCGGAATACTCAGCATCCGCGTCAAACAATTTGAGCAAGACTTCTTTGGCGTCATCGATCAGTCCGAGGGAGCGGCGTGCACGCATGCGCAACAAGCGGAACACAGGGACGTCTTCATCATGGATGGAGAACAACACGCCCTTGTTTTTGAGGTCGTCGTTGACGAGGTTCAAGATAAAAGCAACCCGAACCGTCCGCGGCTCATCGGCGTCAGCTATTAAAAAGTCCGAGCGAATATGTAACTCGCCGTTGTCCTCTTCGTAAAAACGAGCCGACTCCTCAATATCCTCATCCATCACGTTGTCGGGGATGGATTGGCCGTAATACTGTTTGATCCAGTATTTTTCTTCTGCCGTTGGGGACTCCAGATCGACCCAGATCGGGCTGAACTTGGACAACTCCTCCAAGGACTCGATTTCTTCCTGGAAAAGACGCCCATTGACGAGCGTGAAAATATTGATCATGGCGGACTCCCGTAGGGATTCAAGGGCGGACGCGCACGGGCTTGGTAGACAAGGCCGCACAGGCGAGGGGTTGGTGGATGTGCATCGCTTTCAACCCCTGCGCAGTCTTTACCCTGCGGGATTGAAAGCTAGCAACTAGGACTGCTTTCCAAGGATTTCTCCGTCATTGAACATGGCCGGCATTATGGCATTGGCGCGGCTACAAAACCGCTGGCAGCTGCGCGGATTGAAACTTCAGTTGATCTGCGGTGTTCTAGGCAAGTCAGCCGCTCGGATCTCAAAACCCACCATTCACAAAACCAAAGAATTACGAAATTCAAAAGATTCGTCCTAATAAAAATCTTCTGTACTGCAACAACGGAGCCCTGACGATGAACAGACACCACACTCCAGCGACGCCCCAGCAATGGCTGCTATTTGTTGCAGTGCAAGATTGCAATTACGGGCCTTCAGGCGCATAGTGAAAGCGCAAGCGAAGTCCCGTATGCCATCAGGCATCCCTGTCCTGGTGGCGCTTTCAAAACCCCCTTCTCAATGGAAAAGGAGTCTTTTATGAACTTGACGATCAGCGGCCACCACCTTGAAGTCACCCCCGCCCTGCGCGGTTATGTGACCACGAAACTCGATCGAATTGCACGACATTTTGACCAGGTGGTCGACATCAAAGTCCTCTTGACAGTTGACAACATGAAAGAGAAAGAATTGAGGCAGCGTGCAGAGTGCAACGTGCACGTCAAAGGCCGGGATCTTTTTGCAGAAAGCTCCCACTCTGACCTCTATGCCGCGGTCGATGAGCTGACAGACAAACTAGACCGTCAAGTCGGTCGCTACAAAGACAAAACCCAAGATCACCACCATGTGGCAGCCAAGTATCAGGATTAAAGTTCTGGGTATTTTTTTGCTGCATCTGCCCGGTTGAGGCAGTCAGGTCCCACCAAGCCGCCACACCAACTGGCGGCTTTTTTATACGCTCACTGTCGTAGCGGCCTCAGCAAGTGCATAATTCGGCGACTTGAAGATCCTTATGAATCGTCTTTCGCAAATACTCCCTCCTGCCCAAATTCTGGTCGGCCTCGAAGCCACCAGCAAGAAGCGCGCGTTTGAAGAAGCGGGCCTGCTTTTTGAAAACCTGCACGGGCTGAACCGCGCCCTTGTCACAGACAGCCTGTTTGCCAGGGAGCGCTTGGGCTCCACAGGCCTGGGCCATGGCGTGGCCATCCCGCACGGACGCATCAAAGGTTTAAAGGCACCGCTGGCGGCCGTGTTCCAGTTGGCGGCACCCATCGGTTTTGATGCCCCCGATGAACAAGCGGTTCGGTTGTTGATTTTCCTGCTGGTCCCAGAAGCGGCGACGCAGAAACACTTGGAAATCTTGTCGGAAATTGCGGAGATGCTGAGCGACAGTGCGCTGCGTGAGCAACTCAAGCTCAGCAGTTCGGTCGCAGACTTGCACCAGCTGATATCGACGTGGCATTCAACCCACAGCAACCCCTGACCCTCTTGCGCATACCTGCATGAAGCCATCCGTTATCAGTGCTGAAGCCCTGTTTGAGGATCACCGCGCCGCGCTGAAATGGCAGTGGGTCGCCGGATTGGGCGCTTCAGATCGACGCTTTGATGAAGTCGCCGTGCGAGCCGCCCGGTCTGGCGCCGATTTGGTTGGCTACCTGAATTACATCCACCCTTACCGGGTGCAAATTCTCGGTGAGCGAGAAGTCGCCTACTTGACCCAAGGCAGCAAAGAAGACTGCGCGCGGCGCATCTCGCGCATCATCACGCTGGAGCCGCCGGTGATGGTGGTTGCAGACGGTCAGACAGCGCCAGACACCCTGATTTCCATGTGTGAACGCGGCCAGCTGCCGATGTTCGCAACATCCGAATCTGCCGCCTTCGTGATTGACGTGCTGCGCGCCTACCTGTCCAAGCACTTTGCTGACCGTACCTCCATGCACGGCGTGTTCATGGACATTCTGGGGATGGGCGTGATGATCACGGGTGAATCCGGCCTGGGCAAAAGCGAACTTGGCCTAGAACTGATTTCACGCGGTCATGGCTTGGTGGCGGATGACGCGGTCGATCTTTTTCGAATCAACCAAACCACGATCGAGGGTCGCTGCCCGGAACTCTTGCAAAACCTGCTCGAAGTGCGCGGCATCGGTCTACTTGACATCAAAGCGATATTTGGCGAGACCGCCGTTCGCCGTAAGCTCCGGCTCAAACTCATCGTGCATTTGGTCAGGCGTGAGACGCTGGAACGCGAATACGAGCGTATTCCGTACGAACCTCTGACGCAAGATTTGCTCGGCATTCCCGTGCGCAAAGTGATCATTCAGGTCGAGGCCGGTCGTAATATCGCGGTGCTGGTGGAGGCTGCAGTTCGCAACGCTATTTTGCAATTGCGCGGTGTCAACACGTATCAGGATTTTGTGGAGCGACACCGCAAGGCCATGGAAAGCGGCGACTAAGAGCGCAGAAACCCGGCCGCTCAGTCAGGCATCAGGCGTGATGACGCGTAGACACAGGGCGATGCGGACACGCCGTTTTGGTGCAACTGGCGTAGATAGACAGCGAATGGTCGGTAATCGTGAAACCCTTGGCCAGCGCCACGTCGTTTTGTCGTTTTTCAATTTCCGCGTCGTAAAACTCCTCCACCTTGCCGCAATCCAGACACACCAAATGGTCATGGTGCTGCCCTTCATTGATCTCATAGACGGCCTTACCCGATTCAAAGTTGCTGCGATTCAGCAAGCCGGCTTGCTCGAACTGCGTCAGCACCCGGTAAACCGTGGCCAGACCAATGTCGGAACGGTCTTCAAGAAGCACGCGAAAGACATCTTCGGCCGTCATGTGGCGCTGTTTCCCAGCCTGAAAAATCTCAAGAATTTTCAGCCGAGGCAACGTCGCCTTCAGACCAGTACTCTTCAATTCATCGATGTTGTTCATAGATTTTCTCGGGGTTCTCAGGAGTCTCTCAGGGGATGAACGGGGCGTTTAGCCCAATGACCAACTGCACCCAGCCGCTACAATGATCCATCATATCGCCACACCTATTGTCATGCCTGTAAACCACCGCCCCCCCATCTTGGCTGGCCTGATCGTCGCAGCGTGCGCAGTGCTGGCAGCTTGCTCCAGCACCAGTACCGCGCCGGCCACTGCGAGCGCCAGCATTTTCAATCCCACCGGCTGGATCACGCCGTTCCGCGCCGATGTGGTTCAAGGTAACTTCATTTCCAGCGAGCAAGTCGCGCAATTGCGTGCAGGCATGAGCCGCAACGATGTGCGCAATTTGCTCGGTACGCCGTTATTGGCGAGCGTTTTCCATGCCGATCGCTGGGACTATATTTTCACGATGCGGCGCCAAGGCGTGGTAGCCCAGTCATTCAAATATTCGGTTTTCTTTAAGGACGGCTTGCTCGACACGTTTGCAGGCGACGCCATGCCCAGCGAGTCCGAGTTCATTGCCAAAATGGACCAGCGCCGCAAACTCGGCAAGGTGCCGCCGCTCGAGGCCACCCCGGCCCAGTTAGAGGCTGCGGCCAAAAAGATGCCGGCCCAGGCATCGACGGCAAGCCCTGACGCAGGACGCAATCAGCCTCCGGTCGCCAGCTACCCACCCCTTGAAAGCCCACGCCAGTGAGCGCGGGTCTGACACACGCAGCGCCGCTGCAGATTGCCATTGCAGGCGCCACAGGTCGTATGGGGCAGATGCTGGTCGAAGCGGTCAGTGCGGCTGAGGACCTGCAGCTCTCTGGCGCGCTAGACCGTGCGGACAGCCCAGCCATCGGCCTCGATGCCGCAGCTTTCGCCGGACAACATACGGGCATCCGCATCACCGCTGACCTGCGCTTGGGTCTGACCGGCGCCAACGTGCTGATCGACTTCACCCGCCCTGAAGGCACGCTGGCGCATCTGCAGATCTGCCGCCAACTCGGCGTCAATGCAGTGATTGGTACCACCGGTTTCAGCGAAGCCCAAAAAGCCGAGATCGCGGACATCGCCAAAGACATCGCGATCGTCATGGCACCCAACATGAGCGTCGGCGTGAACGTCACCCTCAAATTGCTGGAAATGGCCGCCAAGGCGCTGTCCACCGGCTACGACATCGAGATCATCGAAGCCCATCACCGACACAAAGTGGATGCGCCTTCTGGCACCGCCCTGAAGATGGGCGAGGTCATTGCTGACGCGCTAGGGCGCGACTTGAAAGACTGCGCCGTCTACGCCAGAGAAGGCGTCACCGGCGAGCGCGACCCGTCGAGCATCGGCTTCGCCACCATCCGTGGCGGTGACATCGTCGGCGACCACACGGTGCTGTTTGCCGGCACCGGCGAGCGCATCGAGATCACCCACAAATCATCGAGCCGTGCTACCTACGCGCAAGGCAGTTTGCGCGCCGCCCGCTTTTTGGCTGGCCAACGGCATGGCCTGTTCGACATGTTTGATGTGTTGAATTTGAAATGACTGCGCTCGACACCGTGCTGCAAGGTGACGCCATCAGCCGGTTGGTGGCCGCATTGCTGCTCATGATGTCAGTCAGCAGCTGGGTCGTCATTCTCTGGAAAAGCTGGCTGCTGCAACGTGCTGCCGGCGATGTCAGCCGCAGTACCGCCGCCTTCTGGCAATCGGCCACCATGGCCGATGCTGATCAGCGGGTCCAAGCGTTTGACCGTGACGCGCTGATCTGGCCCCTGCTCGTCGCTACCCGCGCAGATGGCGCGGGCACGCTGGCTTCAGAAGGCGACCGTCGTCAGCAACTCACCCGCCTGTTACGCGATGCCTTGCACGGCGTATTGCACAAACTCCAATTCGGCCAAGTCCTGCTGGCGACCGTCGGTGCCACGGCCCCTTTTGTTGGCTTGCTCGGCACGGTCTGGGGCATTTACCACGCACTGGTCGGTATGAGCGCCGCCGGGCAAATCACCATCGACCGGATTTCCGGCCCGGTCGGCGAAGCCCTGATCATGACCGCTGCCGGTTTGGCCGTGGCCATTCCTGCTGTACTGGCCTATAACGTCCTGGGACGAAGCATCAGCCGCATCGAAGCCGACCTTGAAGGCTTTGCCCGGGATCTGCGTGAACTGCTGCTGACAGCCTCCGAGACCCGTACAGGAAACCCCTGATGTTTGGCCGGCTCGAGCGCAGCCGCGGCGCTGAACCTATGAGCGAGATCAACGTCACACCGCTGGTCGATGTGATGCTGGTACTGGTGGTCATCTTCATTCTCACAGCGCCGCTGCTGGCCTCGTCGGTCAAGCTGGAGCTGCCGAAGACCGATGCGGCGTCCACGACCGATGCAACGCCCAGCGTCTCGCTGGTGATAGACCGCGCCGGTCAAGCGTACCTGGACAACCGGGCCGTGCCACTCTCTGAACTGAGCCAAAGCCTGACTCGCACTGCCGCACTGCAACCCGACACCGAAGTGCAACTTCGAGCCGACGAAAGCGCGCCTTATGGCAAGGTCATTGAGGTACTGGGCGTGGCGCAAAAAGCCGGACTGACACGCATCGGCTTTGTCACCGACGCACCCGCAGCGACAGCCAACGCAGTCAGCCCCTGACCTCTGCTGACCGCCCGCCAGCGCAAGACCTAAAATCAGCGCTTCATCTGCCTCATCCGCTTCCTCTGATTTACCCGGCTTCTCATGCAAGACAAATACCAGCACCTCGACGTCGAGCGCAACGCTCAAGCCCAATGGACTGCCGTCGATGCCTACCGCGTCACCGAAGACACCTCCGGCAAAAAGCCCAAGGGCAAGTACTACGCCTGCTCCATGCTGCCCTACCCCAGCGGCAAGCTGCACATGGGCCACGTGCGCAACTACACCATCAACGACATGCTCACGCGCTACCTGCGCATGAAGGGCTACAACGTCCTGATGCCGATGGGCTGGGACGCCTTCGGTTTGCCAGCTGAAAACGCCGCACTGAAAAACAATGTGCCGCCCGCGCAATGGACCTACGACAACATCGCTTACATGAAGAAGCAGATGCAGGCGATGGGTCTGGCGGTTGACTGGAGCCGCGAAATCGCCACCTGTGACCCGACTTATTACAAGTGGAACCAGTGGCTGTTTTTGAAGATGCTCGACAAAGGCATCGCTTACCGCAAGACGCAAGTCGTCAATTGGGACCCGGTCGACATGACGGTGCTGGCCAATGAGCAAGTGATCGACGGCAAGGGCTGGCGCACTGGCGCTGTGGTTGAAAAGCGCGAGATTCCGGGCTACTACCTGAAGATCACCGACTACGCGCAAGAACTGCTGGACCACGTACAGGTCGGCAACGACAAGGCCACGCTGTCGGGCTGGCCGGAGCGCGTGCGCTTGATGCAAGAGAACTGGATAGGCAAGAGCGAAGGCGTGCGTTTTGCGTTCACGCATGACATTCGTGATGCTGCTGGCGATTTGCTGACCGACGGCAAGATGTATGTCTTCACAACGCGTCCGGACACCATCATGGGTGTGACGTTTTGCGCAGTGGCACCGGAGCATCCACTGGCCTTGCATGCGGCGGCGGCGCAGCCGAAGCTGGCGGCGTTTTTGGAGGAATGCAAGTCAGGCGGCACGACGGAAGCTGAGCTCGCCACGCAAGAGAAAAAGGGCATGCCGACGGGTCTTTATGTCGCCCATCCGTTGACGGGTGAGCAGGTCGAGGTGTGGGTTGGTAACTACGTACTGATGTCGTATGGCGATGGCGCGGTGATGGGTGTGCCGGCGCATGATGAACGCGACTTTGCGTTTGCCTTGAAATATTCACTGGTGATCAAGCCTGTGGTCTCATTTGCAGGGGCCTTGCGTGAGTTTGACGCGACTGTTTGGCACGATTGGTACGCTGAAAAGGGTTCGGGAATTGCGGTTCATTCCGGCGAATTTGACGGCTTGGCTTTCAAGCTTTGTGTTGATGCTGTGGCTGCGGCGCTCGCCGCCAAAGGCCTGGGCGAAAAGAAAACCACTTGGCGTTTGCGTGACTGGGGCGTCAGCCGTCAGCGTTATTGGGGCACGCCGATTCCAATCATTCATTGCGCTGAACATGGCGCGGTGCCGGTGCCTGAGAGAGACCTGCCGGTGATCTTGCCGCAGGACTGTGTGCCGGATGGTTCCGGCAATCCGCTGGTGAAACACGTGGGCTTTCATGCGGGTGTGGTCTGTCCTGTGTGCGGCCAGCCGGCGCGGCGCGAGACTGACACGATGGACACGTTTGTCGATTCCTCGTGGTATTTCATGCGCTATTGCGATCCGAAAAACGATCAACAGATGGTTGGTGCCGGCACCGACTACTGGATGCGCGACCCAACGCTGGCCACTGGCGGCAGCGGTATGGACCAATACATCGGCGGTATTGAACACGCCATCCTGCATTTGTTGTATGCGCGCTTTTGGACCAAGGTCATGCGCGACTTGGGCTTGGTCAAGATTGACGAGCCCTTCACCAAACTGCTGACGCAGGGCATGGTGCTGAACCACATTTACTCGCGCAAGTCAGACAAGGGCGGCATTGAATACTTCTGGCCGCAAGAGGTCGAAGACCTGCATGACGCCACCGGCAAAGTCATCGGCGCCAAGCTCAAAGAAGCCAAAGGCACGCTGCCCGCCGGCACGCTCATCACCTACGAAGGCGTGGGCACCATGAGCAAGAGCAAGAACAACGGCGTCGATCCGCAAGACCTGATTGGCAAGTACGGCGCCGACACCGCGCGCCTGTACACCATGTTCACAGCACCGCCTGAAGCCACACTGGAGTGGAACGACGCTGGCGTTGAAGGCTCTTACCGCTTCTTGCGGCGCGTCTGGAATTTCGGCGTCAAACTCTCCGCCATGTCGGCGGATGAGGCTTCGTCGGTTGTTCAAGACAAAGACACCAAGACGCTGCGCCGCGAGGTTTTCACCGTGCTCAAGCAAGTCGACTACGACTACCAGCGCATGCAATACAACACCGTGGTCTCGGGCGGCATGAAGATGCTGAACGCACTGGAAGACTTCAAGGGTGAGGTCAACACAGCATCTTTGGCTGCGCTGCGCGAAGGCTTCGGTATTTTGCTCCGCTGCCTCTACCCGGCCACGCCACACATTGCGCACGGTTTGTGGGCCGACCTCGGTTACGCGAAGCAACACGGCGACTTGCTCGATGCAGCCTGGCCCGAGATCGACGACAGCGCGCTGCAGCAAGACGAGATCGAGCTCATGCTGCAAGTCAACGGCAAGCTGCGCGGCTCGGTCACCGTGCCGGCGGGTGCCGACAAAGTCGCGATTGAAGCCGCCGCGCTGGCCTCAGAGGCGTTCCTGCGCGCAGCCAATGGGGCAGCCGCCAAAAAAGTCATTGTGGTGCCGGGCCGGCTCGTCAACATCGTCATCTGAACCATAGGATTCCCATGCAACGTCGTCATTTATGGCTGGCTGCGGCAGCGGCCGGTGCCAGCACCTTGCTGGCCACAGCAGGTTGCGGCTTCAAACTGCGTGCCGCGCCCAACTTCGCGTTCAAGTCGATCTATGTCAACATGGCTGAAGGCTCCCCCCTAGGCAACCAACTCAAGCGCATATTGGCGTCCAACAACAATCTGCTGGTTGTCACCGACCCACTGCAGATGATGACGTCTGACGTTATTCTGGACCCCTTGTTTGACCAACGTCAAAAAGTCGTCACCGCAGTCAACGCCGCAGGACTGGTGCGTGAATATAAATTGCGCCTGCTTTTTTCATTCAAATTGCGCACCCCCCAAGGCAAGGAGCTCATTCCTCAGGCGGACTTGGAGCAGCAGCGCGACATCAGCTTCAACGAGTCTGCCGTGCTCGCCAAGGAAGCGGAGGAAGGTCTCCTTTATCGAGACATGCAAAGTGACATCGTCCAGCAAATCATGCGGCGCCTGGCCGCGGTGCAATCGCTGTAAGAGGCCACGGCTTCTGCCGCCTACGCACCCTATCGCCGCACCTTTAAAATCTCTCCATGCAACTGGCCAGCGCGCAACTCTCCGAACACCTTCAGCGCGGGCTGAAAAGCCTGTACGTCCTGCACGGTGATGAGCCCTTGCTGGTGCAAGAATGCGCCGATGCGCTGCGCGCCACCGCACGCGCGCAGGGTTACACCGAACGCACGGTATTCACCGTGGCAGGCGCACACTTTGACTGGAGCGAAGTGCTCGCCAGCGGCGGCTCGCTGAGCTTGTTTGCCGACAAGCAGATCGTTGAAATCCGCATCCCCAGCGGCAAGCCCGGCAAAGAGGGTTCGGTCGCGCTGCAGCAAATAGCCGAGCGCGCGCAAGGCGACGACTCCACCTTGACGCTGGTGCTGCTGCCCAGGCTCGACAGCGCGACCGCCAAGGGCGCCTGGTTTGGTGCGCTGGAAAGTTATGGCTTCAGCATCAAGTTCGACCCGATTGACCGCCGCAACTTGCCAACTTGGATCGCTCAGAGGATGCAGCAGCACAGCTTGCAAGTCGCAGCCGGCGAAGAAGGTCAGCGCACGCTGCAGTTTTTTGCCGATCGGGTCGAAGGCAATCTATTGGCAGCCCATCAGGAAATTCAAAAACTCGCCCTGCTCTACCCGACCTTGAATCCCCGCCAACCCACCGTGCTGAGTTTTGACCAGATCGAAAACGCGGTGCTCAATGTCGCCCGTTACGACGTCTTCAAACTCTCGGAAGCCGTGCTCGCCGGCCAAGGCGTGCGCGTGGCGCGCATGCTCGACGGCCTGCAGTCCGAAGGCGAAGCCGAGGTGCTGGTGCACTGGGCGCTGGCCGAAGACATCCGCAACCTGAAGCGCGTCAAAGACGCCATGGCCGCCGGCAGGCCCATGCCCATGGCGCTGCGAGAAAACCGCGTCTGGGGCGCGAAAGAAAAACTCTTTGAACGGGTGCTGCCGCAAATAGACGACGCCGCGCTGGCCAACCTGCTGCAAGCAGCACACAAGGTAGACGGCATCGTCAAAGGCCTCAAACAACCTGATTGGCCAGCAGACGGCTGGCAAGCGCTGCATCGGCTGGCCAGCCTGCTGTGTGCGCAATGCACGGTGTCTTCCGCGCCGTCCCGGTCTGGCTCGGTGGGCGCGCGGCACTGACCTGCGGCTGGCCGTGCTGTTTGCCGGCACAGAAGAACGGGTCTTTGATGCACGACAAAGTGACATTCACTTGGCATCGTTAAGCTCAATGCATGGCTTCGACCTCAATCAAACTCAGGTAATTAAAAGATGGCTCCATCACGTCCGCAAGACCTCACCGCGACCCAGCCGATCAGCCTAGACGTGCTGCGCGAGAAATACCTCAAGGCTGGTGAAACCGGCGCAGAAGACGTTTACCGGCGCGTCGCACAGGCGCTGGCATCGGTCGAACCGGAAGCCCAACGCGCTCACCACGAAGCGCTGTTTTTAGCCAACCTGCATGCCGGCGCGATTGGCGCAGGCCGCATCATGAGCGCGGCCGGCACAAAAATCCAGGCGACGCTGATCAACTGCTTTGTGCAGCCAGTGGGCGACTGTATTCAAGGCATGGATGACGAGGGTTACCCCGGCATTTACGAAGCCCTGCGCGAAGCCGCCGAAACCATGCGCCGCGGCGGTGGTGTCGGCTATGACTTTTCACGCATCCGGCCACGCGGCGCTGACGTCAAAGGCACGGCCTCGATGGCCTCGGGTCCGTGCAGCTACATCAATGTGTTTGACCAGTCCTGCGCCACGGTAGAAAGCGCAGGCGCACGGCGCGGTGCGCAAATGGGCGTGCTGCGCATCGACCACCCGGACGTGCTCGAGTTCATCACCGCTAAGCGCACGCCCGGGCGCTGGAACAACTTCAATGTGTCGGTCGGCATGAGCGACGCCTTCATGCAAGCGCTGCTGGACGACCAGCCGTGGGAGCTGGTCCACAAAGCCGCGCCGGGCGCTGCCATCTTGGCGAACGGCGGCTTTCAGCGCCCGGACGGGCTGTGGGTTTACCGAACCCTCGCCGCACGCGAACTCTGGGACAGCGTGATGCAGTCGGCCTACGACTTTGCCGAACCCGGCATCTTGTTTCTGGACCACATCAACCAAGACAACAACCTGCGCTACTGCGAGTCCATCAGCGCCACCAACCCCTGCGGCGAGCAACCGCTGCCGCCTTACGGCTGTTGCGATTTGGGGCCGATCATCCTGACGCGTTTTGTGCGCCATACCTTCGGCTTTGGCGGCACAGCGGTGTTTGACTTCAAGGCTTTTGAGGCCTCTGTCGCAACCCAAGTTCGCGCGCTCGACAACGTGCTCGACCTGACTTTCTGGCCGCTGCCGCAGCAACGCGAAGAGGCCGCCGCCAAGCGCCGCATCGGCGTCGGTTTCACCGGCTTGGGCAATGCGCTGACGATGCTGTGTCTGCGCTATGACAGCGCCGAGGGTCGCGCCCAAGCAGCCCTCATCGCCGAGCACATGATGACGGCCGCCTACGCGGCGTCCATCGCGCTGGCACGCGAAAAAGGGGCCTTTCCGCGCTTTGATGCCGACGGCTACTTGGCCACTGGTACTTTTGCCAGCCGCCTGCCCAAGTCTCTGCAAGCAGACATTCGCAAGCACGGAATCCGCAACAGTCACCTGCTGTCGATCGCACCGACCGGCACCGTCAGCCTGGCCTTCGCCGACAACGCCTCGAACGGCATTGAACCGGCTTTTTCGTGGATGTACCGGCGCAAAAAACGCGAGGCTGACGGCAGCACCACCGACTACGCAGTCGAAGACCACGCCTGGCGCCTTTACCGCGAACTCGGCGGCGACGTGACAAATTTGCCTGACTACTTTGTCTCAGCGCTGGAAATGAAGGCTGCCGACCACATCGCCATGATGCAAAGCGTGCAGCCCTTCATCGACACCGCCATTTCGAAAACGGTGAACGTGCCGGCGGACTACCTTTACGCTGATTTCAAAGACCTGTACCTGCAAGCGTGGCGGGCGCAGCTCAAGGGCTTGGCGACTTACCGACCGAACAGCATTTTGGGTTCGGTGCTGGAGGTCCATGCCGCACCGGAAGTGGCCGTCCCCGTTCTGCCCGTAGCCGACCCCATGCGCAGCGTGATCGAGCGGCGGCCACCCGGCGCCTTGGCCGCTGTGGCGGAGAAAGTCGACTACTGGACGCAAGAAGGCCACAAGACGCTGTACCTGTTGGTGTCCTTCATGCCACTGGCCACCGCCGATGGCGGCCATGTCGAACGCGCGATTGAATTTTTCATGCCGGTCGGTCAAAGCGGCGAGTCACAGCAATGGATCACGTCCAGCATGCGCCTGTTGTCATTGGCCGCGCGCGGCGGCTTTCTGGACCGCGCCCTCAGCGACATGCGCAAAGTGGCTTGGGACCGTGGCCCCGTGCGCTTGGGCACTTACCGCAAGGCTGACGGCACGCAGGTGCCGCTGTGGCACGACTCAGAAGTCGCCGCCATCGCCTACGCGGTGCAAAACATCATCAACAGCCGGTCGACCCAGGCCGAAGTGCTCTCCGCAGCACCCGCAGATGCGGCGACCGACGCCATCTCGCCCGCCGTCATGGCCGGCCGCAAATGCAGCGAATGTGGCGCCCATGCGGTGATTCGCAAAGACGGCTGCGAGTACTGCACGCAATGTGGCCATTTGGGAAGCTGCGGGTAAATGGACGCTTGCGGCAAAATACAGCCATGATTTTGACCGCCACTCCTGAAGAACTGTCCCGCGACGGCGACGTCGCACGCCTGATGGACGCCCTCGGCGCCAAAGCCAAAGCCGCCTCGGCGCTGATGGCCAAAGCGCCCACCGCCCTGAAAAACCAGGCTTTGCTGACGCTGGCCGGTCTGTTGCGCGAGCAATTTTCTGCGCTGAAAACAGCCAACCAGCGCGACCTCGACCGCGCGGCCGCCGCTGGCTTGGATGGCCCGATGCTGGACCGCCTCAAGCTCAGCGCCGATGCCTTGGAAACCGTGGCGGTCGGTTGCGAACAACTCGCCGTCATGCCCGACGTGATCGGTGAGATCATCGGCATGAAGCAGCAACCCAGCGGCATCCGTGTCGGCCAGATGCGCGTGCCCATCGGCGTCTTCGGCATGATTTACGAAAGCCGCCCGAACGTGACGATTGAAGCCGCATCACTGGCCATCAAGAGCGGCAACGCCTGCATTTTGCGCGGCGGCTCTGAAGCCATTGAGTCTAACAAAGCGCTGGCCGCGCTGGTGCGACTAGCGCTGGCGCAAGCCGGTTTGCCGGCCGAGGCCGTGCAGCTTGTGCCGACCATCGACCGCGAAGCCGTCGGCCACCTGATCACCATGCCGCAATATGTCGACGTCATCATTCCGCGCGGCGGCAAGGGCTTGATCGAGCGCATCAGCCGTGACGCCAAAGTGCCGGTCATCAAGCATTTGGACGGCAATTGCCACGTGTATGTCGACGACTTTTGCGACATCGCCATGGCCGTCAAGATTGCCGACAACGCCAAAACACAAAAATACAGCCCTTGCAATGCCACCGAAGGCTTGTTGGTGGCGCGCGCCGTGGCGGCTGATTTTCTGCCGAAGATTGGTGCGATCTACGCGGCCAAAGCGGTTGAGATGCGCTGCGATGCCGAAGCCCTCAGCCTGCTGAGTGCAGCCTTGCCAAAGGCCAGTTTGAGGCCGGCCACTGAACAAGACTGGTACGAGGAATACCTCGCGCCGGTCATCAGCATCAAGGTGGTGGCGGACGTCGACGAGGCGATTGCCCACATCAACCGCTATTCGAGCCACCACACCGACGCCATCATCACGCGGGACCACGGTCACGCTCAGCGTTTTTTGCGCGAAGTCGATTCTGCCAGCGTCATGGTCAATGCGAGCACTCGCTTCGCGGATGGCTTTGAGTTTGGGCTGGGTGCCGAAATTGGCATCAGCACAGATAAGTTTCATGCCCGTGGGCCGGTCGGCATTGAAGGCCTGACCTCACTGAAATACGTCGTGTTGGGTGAAGGCGAAGTGCGCGGCTGAAGCGCCTCACGTGCTTAGCGGCACTTGCAAGCAGGACAAATGTCCTCACTTAACTTGAGGTCTTGCAGACTCATAATGTGCCAACGCAGACTAACCGCTGTGCACTGACAACAACAACTCACCTGAAAGTGACCGCATGGTCCCGCACCTCATCACCGCCCTGAACGGCCCCATCAACGAGTTGGAACAACGCATCCTCGACTCCACACCTGCGATTGAACGCTGGTTCCGCCTAGAGTGGATGGAACACACGCCGCCGCTTTACTCGTCTGTGGACATCCGCAATGCCGGCTTCAAGCTGGCCCCGGTAGACACCAACCTGTTCCCAGGCGGCTGGAACAACCTGACCCCCGAAATGCTGCCGCTGGCTGTGCAAGCGGCGATGGCGGCAATTGAAAAGATCTGCCCGGAAGCCAAAAACCTGCTGGTGGTGCCAGAGAACCACGCGCAGAACAGTTTTTACCTGTCCAACGTGCTGCAACTCAAGCGCATCTTTCACCAGGCCGGCCTGAACGTTCGCTTTGGCTCGCTTGACCCGGACCTCAAGGAACCGACCACCCAGGAGTTGCCGACCGGCGAGACCATCACCATCGAGCCGCTGATCCGCACTGACAGGCGCCTCGGGCTGAAAGACTTTGACCCCTGCACCATCTTGCTGAACAACGACTTGTCGACCGGCATTCCGGGCATGCTGGAGGACTTGAATGAGCAGTACCTGCTGCCGCCCTTGCACGCCGGCTGGTCGGTACGGCGCAAGTCGCGCCACTTCCAGGCCTACGAAGAAGTCGCCAAACGCTTCGGCAAATTGCTCGGCATGGACTCCTGGCTGATCAACCCGATGTACGCCAAGTGCGGCGAAGTCAATTTCGCAGAAGATTTGGGCATGGACTGCCTGCGCACCAACGTCGATGCTTTGCTGACCAAGATCCGGCGCAAGTACAAGGAATACGGCATCAACGAAAAGCCCTTCGTGGTGGTCAAAGCCGACAACGGCACCCACGGCATGGGCATCATGACGGTGCGCGACGTCAAAGACCTCGACGCATTGAGTAGCAAGGGCAAAACCAAGATGAGCCTGACCAAAGACGGCCAGGCGCTGACGGACGTCATCATCCAGGAAGGTGTGCTGACCAACGAACGCGTCAACGACGCCGTGGCCGAACCCGTGGTCTACATGATGGACCGCTATGTGGTCGGCGGTTTTTACCGCGTCCATGCCGAGCGCGGCGTGGACGAAAACCTGAATGCCCCCGGTGCCAGCTTTGTACCACTGGCCTTTGCCGACAGCGGCCGCTTGCCGCAACCGGGCCAAAAGCCCGGCTCCAGCAGCCCCAACCGTTTTTACATGTACGGTGTGATCGGTCGCCTCGCCATGCTGGCTGCCAGTTACGAGTTGGAAGCCACCGACCCCGACGCTGAGGTCTACGACTGATTCTCGAATGAGGCTGAGCTTGACAGCGATTCGCTTGCTCCAAGCTCAGTCCACCGCCAAGAGACAGTTGTTGCACTGCAACAAAACCCGAGAATTTAAGCCCGCTGCGGTTTCCCCTCACTGACGTCCGCCCAGCTTGAGAGCAAGATAGCGCTCCCATCAGCAACCATTCCCTGAGCATGGCTGGCGCCGCACATCGGCTCTGCCTTAGTTGAGGGGAATTCTTTGTGACAAGCTCAAAATCTTCCCTCTCAGCGCTGACCCTCGGCGCCATCGGCATCGTTTACGGCGATATCGGTACCAGCGTTCTCTACGCGGTTAAAACAGTCTTTGCCACGGGCTACGTGGACTTGAACCCGGTCAATATCTTTGGTATTTTGTCGATCTTTTTCTGGACGCTGACGCTCATCGTCTCTGTCAAATACGTGCTGCTGGTGCTGCGGGCTGACAACCATGGCGAAGGCGGTACGGCGGCTCTGCTGGCGTTAGCATCCAATGCCGTCAAGGACAAGCCGGTATTACGCCGGCGACTGTTGGTGGTCGGCATGTTCGGTGCGGCACTTTTTTATGGCGATGGCGTCATCACCCCTGCCATTTCCGTGCTGTCCGCTGTTGAAGGTTTGGAAATTGTCTCGCCCACATTCACCAAGTATGTGATTCCCCTGACGCTGGTGATTCTGTTGTTGCTGTTCATTGTGCAAAAACGCGGAACTGCCGGCATCGGCCAATTTTTTGGCCCCATCACGCTGATCTGGTTTGTCGCCATCGGCGTCTTGGGAGCGCTTCAAATCGCCGAGAATCCAGCTATTTTGAAAGCCCTGAGCCCGCATTACGCGCTGCTCTTCATGTGGAACAGCCCTGGCACCACTTTTTTAATTCTGGGCGCCATTGTGCTGTGCGTCACCGGTGCCGAGGCACTCTACGCCGACATGGGGCATTTCGGCAAAAAGCCGATTCGACTGGCCTGGTTTGCAGTGGTCATGCCGGCGTTGACGCTGAACTATTTCGGCCAAGGCGCCTTGCTGCTGAGCACCCCTGACGCCGTTAAAAATCCTTTTTTCCTGATGATGCCCGAGTGGGCTTTGTTGCCGATGGTCGGACTGGCCACCATGGCCACCGTGATCGCTTCGCAGGCCCTGATTTCAGGCGCGTTCAGCGCCACCAAACAAATCATTCAGCTCGGTTATTTGCCGCGCCTGTACATGGTTCACACCAGCATCAAGGAAACCGGTCAGATCTACATTCCCTTCATCAACTGGACTTTGTTTGTCGCCATCGCTCTGGCCGTGGTGTTTTTCAAGTCGTCCGATGCGCTGGCAACGGCCTACGGTATCGCGGTCTGCGGCAACATGCTGATCACCACGATCTTGACGTTTTACGTTATCCGCTACGGTTGGAAATACCCGCTGGCGCTGTGCGTTGCAGCGACTGCTGTTTTCTTCGCCATTGACTTCGCTTTCCTGGCGTCCAATGCGCTCAAATTTGTCGAAGGCGGCTGGTTCCCTATTTTGATAGCCGGCGCGATCTTCACCCTGATGGTCACCTGGGAAGAGGGGCGCTACATTCTGAACAAAAAACTGCGCACCGATTCAATTGACCTGAAAAGCTTCCTGGAAGCTGTTTTTGTCAGCCCGCCACTGCGCGTTGAAGGCACCGCCGTATTCTTAACAAGTGAGACCGGAGCTGTGCCAAACGCCATGCTGCACAACCTCAAACACAACAAAGTGCTGCACGCGACCAACCTGTTTGTCACCGTGCGCAGCCATGAAGTGCCCTGGATCAACATGGACAAACGATTGGAAATCACGTCCTTAGGGCGCCACTGCTGGCAAGTGGTGTTGAACTACGGCTTTAAAAATGACCCTGATGTGCCGAGCGCGCTGAAGCAGATGCGAGGCCAAGGCTGCCAAATTGACCCGATGACCACCAGCTACTTTTTGTCGCGCGACACGGTGGTCCCAACCATCGGTGATGGAATGTCGCAGTGGCGCGAGAAACTGTTTGCGCAGATGCACCGAAATGCGAGTTCAGCCGCCGACTTTTTGAACTTGCCCAATAACGCCGTGGTGGAGCTGGGTAGCAAGGTGGAAATTTAAAACCGCAAAACGGGCTGCATCCGAGGCTCAATTGATTTTGTTGTTTTCAAGCAGTCAGTCGTTGACCGGCCGCTGAAGCAGCCCGTCAGAGTGCAAAATAGCGCTCCCGAATATAACTAAATCCTCCGCATGACCAGCGCCCGACCCAAGCCCCGTCGTAGCCGTGGGACTCATTTGTGACCAGCTCAAAATCCTCCCTCACGGCGCTGACCTTAGGCGCCATCGGTGTCGTCTACGGTGACATCGGCACCAGCGTTCTGTATGCGGTCAAAGAAGTCTTCGGCTCAGGGCATGTCGCCTTCAGTCCTGACAACGTTTACGGCATCTTGTCCATCTTCTTCTGGACGCTGACCGTCATCGTCTCGATCAAGTACGTGGTACTGGTGCTGCGCGCCGACAACAACGGCGAGGGCGGACTGGTAGCCATGCTGGCGCTGGCCTCGCAAGCTGTCAAAGACAAACCCGAACTGCGGCGTGTGCTGCTGATCATCGGCATCTTTGGCACTGCGCTTTTTTACGGTGATGGCGTCATCACGCCAGCGATTTCAGTGCTGTCGGCGGTCGAAGGCCTGGAAATCATTTCACCCGCCTTCAAGCAATACGTGGTGCCAGCAACGCTGGTTATTTTGTTTGGTCTGTTTGCCGTGCAAAAACGCGGCACTGCCGGCATTGGCAAGTTTTTTGGCCCGATCACGCTGGTCTGGTTTCTGGTGCTGGCCACACTGGGCATCTCGCAAATCATCACCTACCCGGCCATCCTCGCGGCTATCAGCCCGCACTACGCGGTGATGTTCATGTGGACCAACCCGGGCACCACGTTCATCATTCTGGGGGCCGTGGTGTTGTGCGTCACGGGCGCTGAAGCGCTCTATGCCGACCTCGGCCACTTTGGCAAAAAACCCATCCGCCTGGCCTGGTTTTCAGTCGTCATGCCCTCGCTCACGCTGAACTATTTTGGCCAAGGCGCCCTGCTGTTAAAGAACCCAGACGCCGTCAAAAACCCGTTTTTTCTGATGGCGCCCGAGTGGGCCTTGCTGCCGCTGGTGTTGCTGGCCACCATGGCCACCGTGATCGCCTCGCAAGCCCTCATCACCGGGGCTTTCAGCGTCACCAAGCAAGTCATCCAACTGGGTTATTTGCCGCGCCTGAACATCCTGCACACCAGCGTGCGCGACACCGGCCAAATCTACATGCCGATGGTCAACTGGGGCCTGTTTGTGACCATCGTGCTGGCCGTGGTGATGTTCCGTTCGTCGAGCAATCTGGCCTCGGCCTACGGCATTGCCGTCACGCTGGACATGCTGATCACCACCATCCTGACTTTTTTCGTGATTCGCCACGCGTGGAAATACCCACTCTGGCTGTGCGTGGCCGCAACCTGTGTTTTCTTCGTGGTGGACTTGGCTTTCTTTACCTCCAATCTGATGAAACTGTTTGCGGGTGGCTGGTTTCCGCTGGTCATTGGTGGTGCCGTCTTCACACTCATGATCACTTGGAAAGACGGTCGGGTCTTGCTCAACAGCAAGCTGCGCGCCGACGCGCTAGACCTGCCTTCTTTCTTGGAGTCCGTGTTTGTCAGCCCGCCTGTTCGTGTTGAAGGCACGGCGGTGTTTTTGACCGCCGAACGCGGCACCGTGCCAAACGCCATGCTGCACAACCTGAAGCACAACAAAGTGCTGCACGCCAAAAACCTGTTTGTGACCGTACAAAACCATGAAGTGCCGTGGATTGGCATGGACAAACGCTTGCAAATTGAATCGCTGGGGCACCACTGCTGGCAAGTGGTGGTTCATTACGGCTTTAAGAATGACCTCGACCTGCCCAAGGCCTTGAAGAACATCAAGAGCCGTGGCTGGGAACTCGACCCCATGAGCACCAGCTACTTTTTGTCGCGTGACACCGTCATTCCGACCATCGGTGGCGGCATGGCGCCGTGGCGCGAAAAGCTGTTTGCGCAGATGCACCACAACGCCAGTGGCGCGGCCGACTTTTTGAAGTTGCCAAGCAATTCAGTGGTGGAGCTGGGCTCGAAGATCGAGATTTGATCTTTGGGTTGGCAGCTTAGAACGCAAAGGTTCGCCTTTTCGCTGGTGAGGCTACAAGGTGCAGACTCGACCACAAGCCCGGCAACCTGCCAAAATCGACAGCTGCGATGACGCAACGGCCTTCCCCTCTTTTGAACCTCAGCCCCACACCATGAACATTCTTTTCGTTGCCGATCCGCTGGAGTCTTTCAAGATTTACAAGGACACCACCTTTGCCATGATGCGGGAAGCGCAGCGGCGCGGCCACACCATCAGCGCTTGCGAGACAAAAGACATCATGTGGCAGCGCGGCATGCCGGTGACGGCTTTTGTGCGTGACATTCACCTCACCGGCGACGAACAAAACTGGTTTGTCGCCCAGCAGCAGCACCCTGACGAACGGCCGCAGGCGCTGCGTGACTTTGGCTGCATCGTCATGCGCAAAGACCCGCCGTTTGACAGCGAGTTTTTCTACAGCACACACTTGCTGGAGCAAGCCGAACGCGAAGGCGCACGCGTCTTCAACAAGCCGAGCGCACTGCGCGACCACCCTGAAAAACTCGCCATCATGGAGTTTCAACAATTCATCGGCCCGACGCTGGTGACACGCGATGCAGAAGACATCAAACGCTTTCACGCCGAGCACCAAGACATCATCTTGAAGCCGCTCGACGGCATGGGTGGCATGGGTATTTTTCGGGTCAAGGCCGACGGCATGAACCTGGGCAGCATCATCGAGACGCTGAACAAAGACGGCGCGCAAAGCGTCATGGTGCAAAAGTTTTTGCCAGAGATCGTCAAGGGTGACAAACGCGTGCTGGTGATTGGCGGCAAGCCCGTGCCCTTTGCGTTGGCACGTATTCCGCAAGGCAATGAGGTGCGCGGCAACCTGGCCGCCGGTGGTCTGGGCGTGGCGCAAGCGCTGTCAGCGCGCGACCGTGAAATCGCCGAAGCGGTCGGCCCGGTGCTGGCCGCACGTGGCCTGTTGCTGGCCGGCATCGACGTCATCGGCGACTGCATCACCGAGATCAACGTGACCAGCCCGACCTGCTTTCAGGAAATCTTTGACCAGACCGATTTTGACGTGGCGGCGATGTTCATCGACGCACTTGAAGCGGCGCTGGCCACCCCGGCCTGAACGCAGGTTAAGCGACCAAAGCCCCGTCCACAAACACCTTCAATTCTCCGGCAGCAAACGGCAGCCAGGCTTCGTTGGTGGTGAGCGGCGCGGTCACCACCACCGCCACACGATCGGTCGGTTCAGTGTGTTCAGCGAAGTCGATGCTCAGGTCTTCGTCGCTCAAAGTGGCATGCGCAAACGGGTGTCGGCGTTCGACATAAAAAAGATTCGTCGAGGCATGCGCCCAGAGCGCCAAGCCGTTGCTCAACATGAAGTTGAAGGTGCCGTGCCGCGCCACTTCTTTGGCCAGTTCACGCAGCGTCAACGTGAGTTCAGCCACGCTGGGCACGCCCGCATGGGACTTGGCGAGCTCTTGCATGATCCAGCAAAAGGCGCGTTCGCTGTCGGTGTCGCCCACCGGTTTGAAACCAGCGTGCAAGCGCGGATGAAAGTTTTTCAGGTCGCCGTTGTGCGCAAACACCCAATAGCGTCCCCACAGTTCACGCACGAAAGGGTGACAGTTTTCCAGCGCAATACGGCCTTGCGTGGCCTTGCGAATGTGGGCGATGACATTGCGGCTTTTGATCGGATAGCGGCGGATCAACGCCGCCACCGGCGACTCCGATGCGGGCTGGTGGTCGACAAAGTGGCGCAGGCCTTTGTCGCCCTCAGACCCGGCTTGACCGACCTTGTTCTGGCCCTCGAAAAATGCAATGCCCCAACCATCGGAGTGCAGGTCGGTGTGACCGCCGCGCTGGGCAAAGCCGGCGAAGCTGAAGGTCACGTCGGTCGGGGTGTTGCAGTTCATTCCAAGCAGCTGGCACATGTCCATAAGTCCTACTGCGGATCGGGGCGTATCCGCCAAGCCGCGAACATCGCCAACACGCAGAACGCGGCCAGCATCAAAAAAGTTTCATTGAAAGCAGCCAACCGCGCCGGACTGCTGGCCGTCTGCGCCAGCGTGTCGCCATGCACCGCCAGCCGCCATTCGAGCACGATGCCGCACAAGCTCACCCCAATCGCGCCACCCAGCATGCGTAAAAAATTGACTGCGCTGGCGCCTTGCGCTAGCAAGGTCTGAGGCAAGGGCCGCAGCGAGCCGAGGTTGAGCGACGGCAAGATGAAGCCCAAGCCAATGCGGCCCAGCGTCGCCCAAAGCATCAGCCACCCAATCACACTGTCCAGTGTGATTGTCACCATCAACGCGAACGAAGTCGCCAACAGCGCCAGGCCCATGCTCACCAGTTGGTACGTCGGATGCCGGTCGGCCAGGCGGCCGACCACCGCAATGGTGACCGCCAGCACGGCGCCAGCAGGCAGCAAGACCAGACCCACATGCGAGGCCGACATGCCAAGCGCCAGCTGCATGTAAACCGGCAGCAGATAGGTCGAACCGAACAAGGCCATGCCGTAGATGAAGGCGACCATGCCGCCCATCGCAAACGGACGCGAGGCAAACAAACGCAGGTTCATCAGCGGCTCACCGCCGCGCTGGGTCAGCCGCCCTTGCCAAGCCAGAAAGACCACTAAGACCGTCGCTGCAGCAGCCAGCAACAAGGCCGCGCGAAGTCCGCCACGGCTGTGCATCTCGACCATGCCAGTCAACAGACACAGCGTGCCGACCGCCGCCAGCAGCAAACCGCGCCAGTCGAGCGCCACGTCGCGGCTGGTGGCGCCACCGCCCGGTGCAGACACCGGCACATAGCGCAACCCCAGCCAGATCGACGTCAGACACAGCGGAACCACCATGAAAAAAATCGAACGCCAACCGAACAAGTCAACCAGTACGCCGCCGATACTCGGCCCCAGCGCTGGCGCCAGCACCACGCCCATGCCAAAAATTCCGCTGGCGCGACCTTGCTCATGCTTCGCAAAAGCCCGCATGATGATGATCGCCGGAATCGGCTGCACGACGCCCGCAGCCAAGCCTTCCGCAACACGTGCCGCCAGCACCAGATCGAAATTTCCGGCCAGCCCGCCCACCACACCCCCCGTCATCAGCAGCAGCATGCAACCGATGTAACTGCGCTGGTAACCGTAACGCCCCAGCAGCCAGGGTGTGTTCAGCATGGACACCGTCATGGCCGCCATGAAGCCTGAGGAGACCCATTGCGCGCGCTCCTGACCGAGCGTGAAGGTGCGCGTCATGTCCGGAATCGCCACATTGACGATGGTCGACGACATGATCGACGCCATCGTGCCGACCATGACGGCCAGCAGCAACAGCCAACGATAACGCTGGCCGTAATGCGCCTGCATGTCAGCCAGCGTTGTGGGATAAGCCATTCAGTTGGCGACCAGCCGCATCAGTTTCGGGGCTCTGACCACAGACGCCCGCCCGTCGACCAGTTCTCACGTTTGACGTCGGTGATGATGATGTCGACCGATTCAGCCGAGCCGCCCAGCACCTCCACCGTGACGCGGGTGATCTCGGTCACCAGCTTTTTCTTTTGCTCGGGGGTTCGGCCTTCTAACATTTCAATGTGGTACGTGGGCATAGTTGTCCTTGCGAGCGGGTTGAAGTCGAGATGGACATGCGTCCACCGGTCAACTCTAGATGATAAAAGCCCGCAGACCCTAATCTCAGGACCGCCTGAAAATTGAGGCGCCAGCGGCTGGCGCCTCAACCTGTCAAACTTGGGTGCTACAAGGCGCCTATCCGCACGCCGGCCTTTTGATTCTTTTGCACTTTTTTCGCTTGCCCATCGAAAGCCTTCGCATTGCCTTACCCCCGTTCCCATTTTTCTTCCCGCAGCGCTGGCGTCAACAATCCTCATTTGCCAAGCTTGGCCGGTCGCGCTTACAGCTGCCAGTGCGGCCGCCCGGTTTTTTTCAGAAACAGCCAATGTCTAACCTGCGGCACACCACTGGGCTACGACCCGCACAGCGCCCAATTGCTTTCGTTGATGCCCGTCGAGGCATCGGCAACAACTGACGCGCCGGAGCTTTGGCAGGCGTGGCAAGTGCCCGCGACTTTGGAAGTTGCAAGCTACCGTCGCTGCCTGAATCTAACCACCCCCGCAGCCTGCAACTGGCTAGTGCCCAGCACTGACGCATTTGGCTGCACAACCGGCCTGTGCCGTGCCTGTCAACTCAATCACCAGATCCCGGACTTGAATGACCCGGAACACCCTGATAACGGCCGGCTGTGGGGCTTGGTCGAGCTGGCCAAGCGGCGCCTAGTGTCCGCGCTCATGGTGTTGGGCTTGCCCGTCGCCTCCAAACTCACCGAAGACCCCGAACACGGTTTGATGTTTGATTTTTTGCGTTCAGACAGCGAAGGCGGCCACGTCATGACCGGGCATGACACCGGCCTCATCACCATCAGCTTGGTCGAGGCCGACGATGCAACGCGTGAAGCCGCACGCCAAGCCATGCACGAACCCTACCGCACGCTGCTCGGGCATTTCCGCCATGAAGTCGGCCACTATTACTGGGACCGGCTGGTTTGGGGCACCGACTGGATGAAGGGCTTTCACACCTTGTTTGGTGATCAAACCACCGACTACGCCGAAGCCTTGCAACGCCACTATGACAACGGCCCCGCACCCGACTGGAGGCAGCACTACGTCAGCGCTTACGCCAGCACGCACCCGTGGGAAGACTGGGCCGAGTGCTGGGCGCATTACCTGCACATGCGTGACACGGTCGACACTGCATCGAGTTTTGGCTTGAGCGCCAAGAAAATGCAGCTTGAGTTCACGCCTTTTTCTATCGACGCGCTGTACCTGCCCAAGCACCCTAAGGCTAAACGGTTTTTGGCTTTCTTGAATGACTGGACGCGGCTCACTACCTTGCTCAACGAGATGTCGCGCTCTATGGGGCAACCCGACTTTTACCCCTTCGTGCTACCGCGCGAGGTGGTGGCCAAGTTGCACTTCATTCACCTGCTGGTGACCGCTGAGGGCGAGTCTTCTAAGACAGAAAAAATGGCCACCCCCGGCCGTCTCGCACCGATGAATCCGGCCTCCGGAAAAGCCCGTTCATAAGTGTGCAGGTCGGCCTCATAACAGCCGCAGGACATGCTTTTCAGTGCAGCTTCGTCTAACAACATGACATAGCCCCGGCTGTAGCTAATGAGGCCGCGCCGTTGAAGAGCGCTGGCCGCTTGCGTCACGCTTTCACGCCGCACACCGAGCATCAGAGAGAACACTTCATGCGTCAGAAAAATCTCGTTTGAGGTGAGCCGGTCGCGCGTCATCAACAAGGCGCGCGCCAGCCGTTGCTCAACCGAATGGTGGTTGATGCAAACCGTCTGCTGCGCCAGCTGGCTGAGGCGCGCATTGGCATAGCGGTTGAGTACCTCACGCAGGTAACTGCTGTGCTGCAGGTGCTGCTGCAAGCATGCTCGCGTCATGCGAAAGGCCCGCCCCGCCGCCTGCACGCGGGCGTGGAACGCTGAGTGTTCAACGTCAAACATCGCCGAGGTGTGGAACATGCCTTCAGGGCCCACCTGCGCGACAGCCATGTCGGCCGCCGCTGGCACCGGCAAGATGATGGAGACAAATCCCTCGACAGGAAACCACACATGCCTTGCCAGTTCACCAGCCGCGCAAACCATCTCGTGCAATTCAAGCTCAACCAGCTCGCTGTGCGCGAGCAGCCGACTGCGCTCCTGTGGCGGCAAAGCGGCAATCAATTGATTCGCCAGTGACAAATTTTTCTGCACCACAACTCTCCTCCATCTGACGCGGGCTGACACGCTGAAACAAGCCGTCAAAGTCATTGCAACTGCAATCAGCTTCAGCTTGCGCCCAACAGTTCGTAACGCTCTGTAGCTTGTATGTCGGGATATGTCGGTGTCTTAACGATTGCACACGGGTTTTTCACAGGTCCCTGTGTGGCGTGCTGAGCTACTGACTGGCCAGGTCACTCAGCAGCACATAAAAGCAGGCATAGATTGCCGCGCTGCGCTCGGCGTTCCCAGCGACACACACCACCCATCGGCCGCCGCTCCAATTTGTGTGTGTCAACACACGTACGGGGACAACAGCAACATGCCGTCGGACATTAAAGTCTTTGAGTGTTGAGCGGATCTTTCTTTGTGTGACTGCGGCTATCGTGATGTCCTTGCTGATTTCTATGAATTCAACCCTTGTTTGTCGACCTCCTTGGCGCGCACTCGCAGACGCTTGCGCTCACGCGCTGCTCACATGGCTGATCGCCGCCAGCGTGTGCAATTTGGCCATGGCGCAAGCGGTCAAAAGTCCGCAGATCACGCCGCGCCTTGGTGAACCGGTCACGCTGAACTTCGTCAACGCTGAGATCGACGCCGTCGCCCGCACCATGGCGACCATCACCGGCCGCAACGTGGTGGTTGACCCGCGCGTCAAAGGTACGCTGACACTGATCACTGAAAACCCGGTGGCGCCGTTGACAGCCTTCGGCCAGTTTGCGGCACAGCTGCGGGTTCAAGGCTTTGCCGTGGTTGACGCGGCAGGTCTTTACAAGATCGTGCCCGAGGCCGAGGCCAAAATGCAGGGCGGCTCAGTCTCAGCCGGTGCGGTGCTGGGCAGCAGCAATCAGATCGTCACGCAAATATTCAAGCTCACACATGAAGCGGCCAACAACTTGTTGCCCGTGCTCCGGCCGCTGATCCCGCCCAACAACACCATCAGCGTGGACACTGGCAACAACGCGCTAGTGATCACCGACTATGCCGACAACCTGCAGCGCTTGGCCCGCATCATTGCCGCGCTGGACATCGCCAACGCCAGCGACATCGACATCATTCCGCTCAAAAACTCACTGGCAACTGACCTTGTTCCACTGCTGGTCAAGCTGCTGGAACCAGGCGGGTCGGCGCCGGGTGAAAGCGCTTACCGCACCACATTGCTGGCTGAGCCGCGTGGCAATTCGCTGATCTTGCGGGCTGCCAATCCAGCCCGCGTGGCACTGGTCCGGTCCCTCGTCGACAAGCTCGACCGTCCGCCTGAACAGGGCGAGAACCCCAGCGGCAATATTCATGTTGTGTATTTGAAAAATGCGGATGCCGCGCAATTGGCGGTGACCCTGCGCGCAGCCATCGCCAGCGATGCCGGGAGCGCCCTCTCGACGAGCACCCTGCCCACAGCCGCCGCGCGTCTGCCCGTCGCCACCAATGTGAGCCTCTCGACGGCGGCAGTCTCATCACCCGTGCGACAACCGAA
Organism: Comamonadaceae bacterium; assembly: GCA_947450765.1. Lineage (GTDB taxonomy): Bacteria > Pseudomonadota > Gammaproteobacteria > Burkholderiales > Burkholderiaceae_C > Polaromonas. Next base: position 38,249 of record CANFXC010000009.1, read on the forward strand.
TACCGGAGGCCAAATACAGGCTGACCCGTCCACCAACTCGCTCATCATCACGGCTCCGGACCCGCAGTACCGGCAATTGCGTGCCGTGATTGAGCAACTGGATTCACGGCGAGCCCAAGTCTATGTTGAAAGCTTGATCGCCGAAGTGAACACCGACAAGGCCGCCGAGTTCGGCATTCAGTGGCAAGGGCCACTGGGACAAGCCGGCAACAACGTGATTGGTTTCTTAGGCACCAACTTTGGCACGGCAGGAAAAAATATCCTGGCGCTGTCGACGCAAGGGCTCAGCGGTGTTTCGGCCAACGGCGTCACCCCTGGCGCGGGTCTGAACATCGGTGCGGTCCAGCGTAGCAACGGTGTGTATGCCTTGGGGTTTTTAGCCCGTGCACTGGAGCAAACCGGCTCGGGCAATATTTTGTCCACGCCCAACTTGCTGACGCTCGACAACGAAGAGGCCAAAATCGTCATCGGCCAAAACGTCCCCTTCATCACGGGTCTCTATGCCAACACAGGCACAACAGTCAGCGGCACGGTCAACCCGTTCCAGACCATTGAACGAAAAGACGTTGGGCTGACCTTGCGTGTGCGGCCGCAGATCAGTGAAAACGGAACCGTCAAATTAATCATCTCTCAAGAGGTCAGCAGTGTGGATGCGACCTCCGTCAATTCTGCTTCCGGCCTCATCACCAACAAACGCTCCTTCGACTCGACGGTGCTGGTCGAAGACGGTGGCATTGTTGTTCTCGGTGGCTTGCTGCAAGATCAGTTCGCCGAAAATGAAGACAAAGTGCCGCTCTTGGGAAGCCTGCCACTGATCGGAAACTTGTTTAAAAATCAGACCCGAAGCCGAAAAAAAACCAACCTCATGGTTTTTATCCGACCCGTGGTGGTGCGAGACGCTACAGCGACCGACAGCCTATCGACCGATCGCTATGAACTGATGCGTGGGCAACAACAAAATGCGCAACCTGCACGCAGCTTGTTGTTGCCCATCAACGAAGCGCCGATTCTAGAGAAACGCTGAGATGTTGCCACGCTACCCCTTGCCTTACGCTTTTGCACGCACATTTCAACTGCTCCTTGAAATCGATGGCGACATGCTCACCTTGCGGCACTCTGGCAAACCTGCTCTCGGAGCGTGGAGTGAAGTCATGCGCAAATACACCGTGAGCCAATTCGAAAGATGCGAATCGGCCCTGCTCGCGCAGCGCATCAGTACCGCCTACGCACAAGAGGAATCCAGCGCAGCAGCCGTGGCGAGTGAAGTTGAAAGCGATGTCGACGTCTCAAAGATGCTGCAAGAGTTGCCGGCCGTCGAAGACCTGCTGGCCACCAGCGGCGACGCACCCATCATCCGGCTGCTGAATGCGCTGCTGACGCAAGCTGCGCGTGAGGGCGCCAGCGACATTCACATCGAGCCCTACGAGCAACACTCGGCGGTTCGTTTCAGGGTGGATGGCACGCTGCGTGAAGTGGTCAGGCCGAACCGCGCCCTGCACGCCGCGCTGATCTCGCGCCTGAAGATCATGGCTGACCTCGACATCGCTGAAAAGCGCTTGCCGCAAGACGGTCGGATTTCGCTGCGCATCGGCACCCGTGCGATTGATGTGCGGGTCAGCACGCTGCCGAACGCGCATGGTGAACGCGCCGTACTGCGGCTGCTCGACAAGAGCAGTGCCAAGCTGAACCTCGAAGCCGTGGGTATGGAGGGCAACACGCTGCAACGCTTCACGCGACTGCTGAAGCAGCCGCATGGTATTGTGCTGGTCACCGGCCCGACGGGTTCGGGCAAGACCACCACCTTGTATGCCGCGTTGAGTCTGTTTGACGCCGACACCAGCAACATCATGACGGTGGAAGACCCTGTCGAATATGAAATTCCTGGCGTCGGCCAAACCCAAGTGAATGCGCGCATTGAGTTGAGCTTTGCGCGGGCGTTGCGGGCCATCTTGCGGCAAGACCCGGACATCATCATGATCGGCGAGATACGTGACTTTGAGACGGCCCAGATCGCCATTCAAGCCTCCCTCACCGGCCACTTGGTACTGGCGACACTGCACACCAACGACGCCAGCAGCGCGGTCACTCGGCTGATCGACATGGGGGTTGATGCTTACTTGCTGAGCTCGTCACTGCTCGGTGTTTTAGCCCAACGCTTGGTGCGCAAAATCTGTCATGTGTGCGCGGGAAAAGGCTGCGCAAGCTGTGCCCAAACGGGCTACGCCGGTCGCACCGGCGTGTTCGAATTATTGGTGGCAGATGACGCCATCCGCGCCATGATTCACCGTGGTGATTCAGAAGCCAATATCCGCGCGCAAGCCGTTCAAATGGGCATGACCCTCATGCGAGATGACGCGCAGCGCTTGATTGATGCCGGCATCACGTCTGCCGCTGAAGTCGCCCGCGTGACGCGGGATTAAGACAATCAAGGCAACGCAGGTTTTTCATGCCGGCTTTTTCATACGAAGCACTCAACCTCCAGGGGCGGCTCTGCAAGGGCGTGGTCGAAGCTGACACCGTGCGCACAGCGCGCAGCGTGTTGCGCACGCAAACGCTGATCCCGTTGCACATCGAGGCCGTGAGCCGTGGCACTGGCTTGAACTATGCCATCTTCGCCTCCCGCACCTTCAGCGCCAGCGAGTTGTCAGTCTGGACACGCCAACTTGCCGGGCTGATCCATGCCGGTCTGCCCATCGAACGCGCCCTGACAGCTCTCACGGAAGAAGCAGAAGACCTGCGCCAGCGTGACTTGGTCGCGACGTTGCGCGCCGATGTCAATGCCGGATCGTCGTTTGCCGCCGCCCTCTCGCACCACAGCCGTGATTTTCCATTGATCTACGTCAGCGTGGTCGGTGCGGGTGAGGCCAGCGGCCAACTCGGGCAGGTCCTGCAGCGCCTTGCGGATGACCTGGAAGAAGCTCGCAACCTGCGAGCCAAGCTGCTGGGGGCTGCGATTTATCCCGCCATCGTCACGCTGGTGGCGTTGACCATTGTGATTTTCCTAGTCAGCTATGTGGTGCCGCAAGTGGCGTCGGTGTTCATCGGCAGCAAACGCGCTCTGCCATTTCTCACCGTGGCTTTGCTGGGGCTGAGTGACTTTGTACGGGCGTGGGGCTTGGCGCTGCTGGGCGCGCTGGCACTGGCGCTGATGGCTGCACGTCTTGCGCTGCGCAAGCCGGCTCTGCAAGTGCGTTTCGATGCTGGCTGGCTGCGGCTACCGCTGATCGGGCGGCTGGCGCGTCACTACAACGCGGCGCGTTTCGCCGGTACGCTGGCCATGCTGGTCGGTGCTGGCGTGCCGATTCTCAAAGCCTTGCAAGCGGCCGCTGAAACGCTCTCGAACCAGGCCATGCGCGCCGACGCATTGGACGTCCTGACACAGATCCGCGAAGGCTCGCCGTTTGGTCTGGCCATCGCACACAAAAAACGCTTCCCGGGTTTGCTCAGCATGTTTGCGCGGCTTGGCGAGCAGACCGGCGAATTGCCCCTGATGCTGCAACGCGCCGCGGCTCAGTTGTCGACCGAGGTACAGCGACGCGCGATGAATCTGGCGACTATTTTGGAGCCGCTGCTGATCGTCCTGATGGGGGGCGCCGTGATGCTGATTGTGCTGGCTGTGTTGCTGCCGATCATCCAGCTCAATCAACTGGTGCGCTGACCCTCAACGCGGCGGCAGTGTCATCACCAGCGTGCCGCTCCAGAGCGCCTCTTCAGACTGTGTTTCGCGGGCGAGTCGGGCTTCTATGGGAACAGCGTGCGCTTCTGTGCGGGCGCGGGCCAGCCACTCAGCCACAGCTTGGGCCGGTGTCGCCCGCAACACCAGATGGGCACGCTGATCGCTGATGCTGATCTCGGTGTTGCCGCCCAACAGGCTGATCGACGCTTGCAATCTGGTGATGGCCTCTGCCTGGTCGAGTGGCGGCTGCGCCTGCAAGGTTTGAGCGCGGACTTGCAATTGACGCAGGGTCTGCAACTCTGCGTTAGCTTGCTGCTGCGCCTTCGGATTGGCGCGAACACTCTGCACCGCCGGCAACACGCCCACGCCGATCAGCAGCGCCAAACCCAACACACCGACACCCAGCGCAAGCCACCGCTGCCGGCGCAGTCCGAGCACAGCGAAGCGTTCTGACAAGCTTGGCATCAACGCCGCCCTGACGTGGCGAGCGTCGCTGAGGATGCGACACTGGGCTGCATCAACCAATGGACACCGTCGCGGTTGATGCTGTAGCCATGCGCAGTCAAGCCAACGCTCAGCGTCCTGGCCTCATCCGCATTCAGCTCGAGCCCGATCAAACGCAGCTGACCACTCGTGTAGTCCAAGCCTTTGAGGCTGTTACCGGCCGGCAAGTCACGATTCAGTGCGCCGAGCATGACATCCAAGTCAGCCACGGCAGGTGCCGCGTGGGCCTGCTCCAACAGCCGCACCTCACGGCCCATTTGCACGGGCACATCGACGATGGTTTTCAAATTGGGGAAGCTGCGCGTCAGCATGTTTTTCATCGCCTCATGCTTGACCGCCAGTTGCTGTTGCCCCACCCAAGCCAGCGCATTCAAGCCAAGCACATTGACACTGACCACCGCGATGGCCGCCCAGCGCATCAGTCGCCAGCGGGGCGCTCTCAGCCATTCGAGTTTGCCGCGATCAGCGAGGTTGCGCATCTGCAATCGCTTAGACAAATCCCAGGCTGAGGCGATCACTTGAGGCATGCGCTCTGCCGCCGACAGCGGCGTGACTGGCCGCAGCAAGATCTGACTGGCCAGCGCAGCCAACGCAGGCTCGGCGCTGACGCTGATACTGGCGTTGTCCGTCAGCCCAAATCCCTTCAGCAGCTCTGCAGTCAATGGAAACATACCAAGACCGATGTCACCGCTGACCACCACTTGCGGGTCTTTCAGAGTGCCGGTGACGTGCAACCGAATGGGCGCCGCTGGCGGCCCCCATTCGGGCACCACACGCGAGACCGGACGCTTGGCCGCCTCCAAACCTTGCACCGCCATGGCCAACCAGCGCCGATCACAGACGGACACCCATTGCGTCATGCCCGGCTTGAAAACGGGCGGCAAGGTGAAATGCAGCACACGGGAGTCATCCAGTAATTTATCTTCCAGCAGACCCTCGAGGACTGCGCGCATACGGGTCGAGCTAGGCGTCACCCCTTCGGGCAACGTCACTTGGTGCCATGACAACGCGCGCAGCGGCGCGGTGGCCATGCAAACATCACCCAGCTTGTCGATCAACGGGAGCGCCTCGGCCCTGGCCCGACCGGACTGCGCCGCAGTCACGCCATCATCCGTGACGACGAAATCGAATTCAGTCTGCGCTGAGACGGCCTCCAGTGGCAGCGAAATGATCAGGGTGCTCATGGGCTTGATGGCCATGCCGGCGTGGTCTTGCGCAGTGGATTTTCTGCCGCGACAGTGCGCCGGCGCCACAAGGTTTGCACGCTGCCGCCATCTCGCTGTAACAAGGCGTTCTCGGCCACGCTGACGGGCCCCAGCCAGATCTCGGTGTGCAGCTCAAAAAAGCGCGAGCTGACGCTGTATTGCCCCTCGCTCTGCAGATCAAAGATGCCGGTGTCCGCAACCGTTTTGAATGGCGTGGACAGCCGCTCAGCCACGATGCGCTCAGCCTCCGCACGCTTGAAACTGGGCAATAAACTTTGCAGCACCTCGACACTGGCCGTGTTGAGGTTGACTGGCGTGCGATGGGGTAGCAGTGTCACATGCGCTTGCAGCGCGTCCAAGGTGGCCGGCGCCAGCCCCAGCCAAACCAGTTGCGACATCTGTTGCGGCAGCAGCACTGATCCAGCGGATGCCGTACCAGCGCCTGCAACATTGCGCGCGGAGCTGGCCAGCCGCAGATTGCGAGATAAGGTCACCAGTTGTTCAGGCGGCAACTTGAGAACTTCAAACAACTTGTCAAACGCCTGCAGCCACACTGGCGACAGCGCTTGGTTTTCCAACAGATTGAGCAGATTCATTTTCCCCTGCGCGTCGCTGAGTCGTTGCGATACAAATGGTGCCACGGGTGCACTCAATGGCGCCTCGGCAAGACCACCCGCCCAAAAAGCATCCAGCGGCATATTGACAACCGCTTGCGCCCCCGCGGGTGCCTCATCGCGCAACCGGGCGCGCGCCCAGTCGTGCGCGCCATCCAACAGCCAGCCGGCTTGCAAACGACCTCGCTCAGCGGTCTCGACTTCAATGCTGCGCCATTCCAGCCAGAACGCCTGACTTGCAAAAGCCGCCACCAGTGCCACCGTGAGCAAAGCTGCCAACAACGCACTGCCTCTGGCTGCGTGTGGCCAACGCGGCACGGGCCAGACCTTGCGACACTTGTCCGTCGTCATCGCATCACCACCGATGCAGGGTTGAACCAGTCGCTGCGGAGGCTACCAGACAAAGCCCCGCCCGATGGCAATTCAAGCAGCAGTCGCAGGCCTTCGGGGGTGTCGCTCAAATTGGCCACCACGGCATTGGCCTGCAAGGCGCGCCGGCCACCACCCGATCCGACCAGCGTGTTCGACGGCACCCATTGCCCGTTCGCGTAGTAGGCCAACTGCCAACTGCTGAGCGGTGTCACCGCCACTGCGCTGCCACCGCTGGCAGCCGTGTTGTCATCGCGCTCATCACGATCTGTTTGCGCCCACACGGCCGCCTGCTGCCAAGCGTTAATCAACTCGGTGCGCTGGCTCAGCGGTTCAGACTGCCAACGCACCCACTGCGGCGATCCGGCCACGCTGCGCAGCGTCCAAGCCACCACCAACAAAGCCTCAGCGCTGCCAACAGGGCTGCTGCGAACCATCCGCAGCACGTGACCGTCCCAGTCCAGCGCATTCACATCCGGCGTTTCCACCAGGCGGTCTAAGTCGACGGCCCACTGCGCCAAGCCTATCTGTAAGCCACCGATGCTGGCGCTGCTGTCGCGTGTGACTTGGGCGACGCGCAGCATCGCGTCCAAGCCGCGCCAACTCATGAGGGCCAGCAATGCCATCAGGCTCAGAGCCACCAAGACCTCGACCAAGGTGAAACCTCTCAAACGCTGAACAGGTATCGACCGCATCAATAGCGCCCCATCACGGTGGTCAGACTCAGTAGCACCGCTTGTGTTTCATAGGTCTCTGCACCAACGGCTTGCACCTGGCTGCGGACCAGGCGAAAGTCCGGGTTCGGGGTGGCCATCACACGCAAGCTGACGCTGAAGTCCCGACCCGCCTGCGTGCAAGTGCTGGTGCTTTCACCGCTGGGCGGCAGTTGATGCAGCAAGCGCAAGCGCACCCCATCGTTGTGTGCACACAGCTGTGCCAGCACCAGTTCGGGTTGCCTTTCAGCGAAGCGCGTCAGCGTCATGCTGACCGCCATGCCCGCCATCAGTGCCAGTGCCACCATGCCGATAGCCACCAGCACCTCGATCAGGGAAAAACCATGGACACCCTGTTTTGGCTTCATTTTTTTTCACTTTTGCATTCACTCAAGCGCCCTGTTCACCGCACCGTGAACGGCCGCAAGCCATCGCTGGCGACAGTCGCTGTGCGCGCTGGCGCTTCGCTGATTGACAACACAAGGACTTGCGCGCTGATGATCGGTTCGGGTCCGAGCAAGATCGACTGCGCTGGCTGCACGCGGATGCCTGTGGCCAACCAGTTCTCAGGCAGCGTTTGTGGCTGCAGCCCATCAAACCGAAAGCCGTCAGGCGTGACCACCCAGCGCACCGGCGCACCGCTGGCGCGGGAAGCGGCCCTTCCGGCTTCGAGCAGCGCCGCCAGCCGGTTGGCCTCGCGCTCGAGCTGAGCGTTGGGCGCATCACGCAATGCGAAGCTCACCCCAGCCGCGGCCAAAGCCATGATCGACACCACGACCATCAGCTCCAGCAGCGTCACGCCCTGGCTGCGGGTGGGTGTTGAAGTGTTAAATGACGCCATCCTCATTGCCAGCTACCAATATCAGCGGCCTTGCCCTCGCCGCCGGCTTGGCCATCAGCGCCATACGACATCACGTCAACCTCGCCTTTCAGACCCGGGTTGAGATACACATACGGGTTGCCCCAAGGGTCGTTCGGCAGCTTGTCGATGTAGATTTTCCAGTTTGTCGGAATGGGCGGTGCGTTGGGCCGTTGCACCAGCGCCTGCAGGCCTTGCACAGCGGTCGGGTAGCGTTGGTTGTCGAGCCGGTACAGCTTGAGCGCCTGCATCAGGTTGTTGACGTCCACCCGTGCGGCCGCCACGCGCGCATCGTCTGCGCGGTCCAACACATTCGGCACGATCAAAGCCGCCAACACGCCAATGATGACCAGCACCACCATCAACTCGATCAAGGTGAAGCCGTGCGCCAAACCTCCCCGGTAGCGCTTGCATGGAAGATCGCTGCGGGTGGATGATGTCTTGATCATGATAAATTTTGAAATTGAATCGAGACGGCGCTGGGTTAGCGTGCTGTTGCTGGTCATCGCTTTGCTGTGTGCCGGGTATTGGACGCGCGTGGTGCTGTCCGCCGAAAAAACACAGGCCGTGGCGGCTGTCCCTGCCGCCGTGCCCGTGGTGGCGGGCACGGCGGCTGAACTGGCGCGCGTGCTGGGTGCGCCGCGCCCGACGTTGGCCGGTGCGGCCATGAGCCCGGCCGAACGATTTCGCGCTATCGGGGTGATTGCCAGCGCTTCGGGCCAAGGCACCGCGCTGCTGTCTGTCGACAAACAGCCGCCGCGGCCTTTTATGGTCGGGTCTAACGTTGCACCGGGTTTTGTCTTGAAAGCGGTGACGCAGCGTGAGGTCCAGCTGGCGGACAGCTTGCAAGGTGCGGTGACCGCGACCTTGCCCTTACCCGATCCGACAAAAGGCAAAACTGAAGCACCCGAGAACGATTCGACCGCCCAGCCAAGACCCTTGCAAAACACCTTAGAACCTGGAGCCAGCCCGCCACCGCTACCGACCATTCGCGGAGCACCCCGTCCGCCCTGAACCGACGAGGCAGCATCGTGGGGTGAGTTCGCGCGCCATATGATCAATCGCATGGCGTCACCTTAGAGGTACGACGTTCAATGCAGGTGAAGCCCGCAAGCCGAACTGACGTCAGCCACCACCTACTTTGATGACCGTCGTGATGAAGCGCAGAAATGCGGCGACTGAAGCCTCAAGTCAAACCTGCGGCTTCCAGCCAAAGCCATCTTCTTCCGGCAACGCCGGCGGCGGCATACTGCCGTCGTCAGGCTCAACCGGCAAGTGCGCCGGATTCTCCGGATCCTCCAGCGGTGGCGGCCCACCCGGCAACGGTGCAGGCCGGGGGTGTTGGCTGAACTTCATGTTGGCGTTCCTTTTTACAAACGAGCTCCGCCGGTGACACAACAAGCAGATAAGCCGGCACGACAAGTGACAGTCTGATTCGATCTACACGGGTACTGCAGAGGCTGAACGCTGGTTGCGCTGTCAGCCAACAGCGCGGGCACGACCTGAGGTCATAGACAGTGCGTTGGCGGTGAAAACCAGCCCAACAACAAGGCATTGATCTCGTCAGCACGTTCGTACTGCACCCAGTGTCCCGCACCGTCGATGAGTTGGGCGACGCCATCGGGCAAGCTGTTGGCCAATGCTGGGCCGATCACTTCCGGATCAGCCGTCACGTCATGTGCCCCCCAGACCAGCAAGCTGGGGCCGGAGCGTTGCATCAGTGCGTTCAACAACCCGCCACCTTGGGAAATTTATTTGCTGCGAAAGCGTGTGCGCAGGCAGGCATCGGTGTGAATCTGCACGGCCAAAGGGTCCATTTTTTCAGCCGCTGTGTGCAACATATGCATGGCCAGGTTGTGGCGCATAACGTCGTCTAAAGCGACGGCGTCAGCGGACTGCGCAGCAGCCCTCCAGCTGCGCAATTCGCCAAGTGGCCGGCGGCGACTTTGGTGACCTCCCGGCCCGAGTAAGACCAAGCGGCGTACCCGTGGGCGCTGCGCCGCCAGCTGAGCAGCCACCAAGCCACCAAAAGAAAACCCGACCAAGTCAATCGGCGTGTCGGCACCCACCAGCTGGTTCAGCGTGGCCAGCGTCGGTTCTACCAGCGAAGCCAAACCGCCGCCGGGCAAGGGCTCGTCAGAGTCGCCATAGCCGGGCAGATCAGGCACCCAGACGGTGTGGTGCGCGGCCAAGGCTTCGATATTGCGAACCCAATGCAACCAGCTGCCATGTCCACCATGCAGCAGAACAAGCGGCGACCCGGCACCAAATTTATGCCAGCAAATCCGCAAGCCTTCATGCCCGACGAACTCGCTTTTGGCTTGGTTCGTTAAGCGCGTGATCAATGACTGTGCCAACGCGTTGTCAGGGGGCATAGCGGTCTCAACCTTGTTCGGAAAGCACCACCACGCCGTCGGCGGCACAGACGCCTAGACCTGCGGACAGCACGAAGAGCGGATTGATTTCAGCTTCCAGCAAGCGCTCGCCCAACTGAGCTGTCATGTGCGAGAAGGCAACGATGGTGGAGATCAGCGCGTCAACATCGGCCTTGGGCCGGCCCCGAAAACCATCCAGCAAGGGCCAGGTCTTGAGCTCTTTGACCATCTCCAGCGCTTCTTCGCGGCTCAGGCCACCTTGGGCGGGCAGCAGGCGCAGCGTGGTGTCTTTGAACAGCTCGGCCGTGATGCCGCCCATGCCCAGCAAAACAGCGGTGCCAAGTGGATCGCGGTGCATGCCCAAAATCAGCTCGGTGCCGCCCGAGACCATTTCTTGCACCAGAAAACGCTTGGGCTCGATGCTCGCTTTGGCTTGCACTTCGGCGGTCATCGCCATCAGTTGTGCGCCCATATTGTCGGCCGTCAGGTTGACGGCCACGCCGCCCACATCACTTTTGTGCGTGATCTCATTGGAGAGAATTTTCAGCACCACGCGGCCACCGAAGGCCGCTGCGGCCGCTTCAGCTTCGGCTGGCGTGGTGACCACGATTTCGCGTGCACAAGGCAGGCCGAATCGCGCGAACAATTGCTTCGCTTGGGCTTCGTCCAGTGCGCCTGCCGGGAAGTCATCGATCGACACCGTTGCGCTGGCGATCGATGCCGCCGGTGGTGCTTTCCAGCGTGCGGTTTGCAGCATGCCGGCCAAGGCCACCGTGCAGCTTTCAGCCGCCGCAAAGGCCGGTACACCGCGTTGCGTCAAGAGGGCTGCAACGTCTGGCGCATGCGGGCTGACGAAGGCGATGACCGGTTTGTCGCTGCCGGGCAGACAGTCTTGTATAGCGCCCGCCATCAGCTCCGGCATGGCCAAGCTGGAGGAGCCCACGATGATGGTCAGGGCGTCGTAGCTCGGGCTGTCCAGCAAAGCCCGAATGGCACCACGCAACAACTCGGGTTGCAAGCCGGCCAGCGTCACGTCGATGGGGTTTCGGTCCAGTGCGGCATGGTCGCCTGTTTGCAGCGCACGCAAGCGGCTGGCGGTCTCGGCGTCGGGTGCCGGGGTTTCAAAACCAGAAACGCCGAGGCTGTCCGAGACCAAGGTGCCGGCACCGCCTGTAGAGGTCAGGATGGCAACACGGTTGCCGCGCAACACGCGCCCGGTCGACAGCGCCACGGGGATGTCCAGCAAGTCGCTGAAGGCCTGCGCCCGGATCACGCCGACCTGTTTGAACAGCGCGTCGTACATCCGGTCTGCACCTGCCAGCGCGCCGGTGTGGGAGACCGCCGCCTGAGCACCCGCCTCAGAGCGGCCAATTTTGAAGGCGACGATTGGCTTGCCGGCACGCGCCGCCTTGAGTGCTGCGGCCCGAAATTTTTCTGGATGGCGCACGCTTTCGACATACAGCGCAATCACCTTGGTGGCCGGGTCGTCCGCCAGATAGTCGACAAAATCAGCCAACTCCAGATCGACCTCGTTGCTGGTGGAAATCAGCTTGGACAAACCAATGCCACGCGCTGCCGCCCGAGAAAGCAGTGCGCCCAAGATGCCGCCGCTTTGTGACACCACGCCAATCGAGCCGACTGGGAAGTGGGCCATTTCCAGCGCGCCACTGGCCGACAAAACGATGTTGTCGGTCAAGTTCACCAGGCCGATGGTGTTAGGGCCGAGGATGCGCATGCTGCCTGCGGCTTCCATCAGCTGCGCCTGACGGCGCGCACCCGCTTCGCCGGTCTCGGTGTAGCCGCTGGCCAGCACGATGGCGGCTGTCGTTCCGCGTTCGGCCAGTTCGCGCACGGCGATGTGAGCCCGCTCAGCACCGAGCAAGACGATGGCGACGTCGGGCACAGCAGGCAGCGATGCGATGTCCGGGTAACAGCGCAGACCGTCGATGTTGTCGACGCGCGGGTTGACCGGGTAAATATCGCCGCTGAAGCCATGCTTGCGAAGATAGGCCACCGGTCGACCCGCTGTCTTGCTGGCATCCGCTGAGGCACCGATGACGGCAACGCTGCGCGGTTGGAGAAGTCGTGACATAGCGTTCATGGTTTTACTTCTTGGCAGCCGTCTTGCTCAGGAAGGCCATGACCGATTCGCGGTGCTCGGTGCTGGTGTAGCAAATGCCCTGTGCCTGGCTGCCTTGGGCGAAGACTTGTTGGGCCGACATCTCGAAGGTCTGATTCAAAATGGTTTTACCCAAGGCCAGTGCGGTGGCTGAGCCTTGGCTCAACTCAGTGGCCCATTTTTGAGCGTCGGTCACTAGTGTTTCGGCGCTCACTTGGCGGTCTGCAATGCCCAGCTTCAAAGCTTCTTCAGCCTCTACCTTGCGGCCCGTGAAGATCAGTTCTTTGGCTTTGGACAAGCCGACGCGACGCGGTAAAAAGTACATGCCGCCACCGTCTGGAATGATGCCGCGATGGATGTAAGACCAGGTGAAACTGGCCGCATCGCTGGCGATGATGAAGTCGCAGGCCAGCGCGGTGTCTGCGCCCAGACCGGAGGCCGCGCCGTTGACCGCCGCGATGGTCGGCTTGGGCATGGTGTGCAACAAAGATTGCGTGTGGTGCACACGTTGCTGCCGGTGCCAACCGTTGAAGGCAATGTCGCCGGTCGGTGCGTTCATGCGGCGCTCCATGCCGGCGACGTCACCACCCGCGCAAAAGCCTTTGCCGTTGCCGGTGAGCACCAAGGCGCGGATGGCTTTGTCGCTCGCGACATGCTCCAGCGCGGTGATGAACTCGGTGCGCATGTCGTCGCTCATGGCGTTGCGCTTGTCCGGTCGGTTCAAATAAATAGTGGCAATGCCAGCGTGAACCTGCAGGTCGATCAAGGAGGAGGTCATGTCATGGGGCCTTGTTGAAAATTTTGTGGAGCTCAGTATTCGTTGGCTTTAATCGGCGGTGATGTTGGCGGCCTTGACCACCTTGCGCCAGCGCGCTTCTTCACCTTTGGCGTAGCGGTCAAATTCTTCGGGTGTGCCTGCGCTGATGACCAGGCCTTCGCTCTCCACCCGCTTTTTGAAGGCCTCCGACTGCACGGCCTTTTTGGCTGCTGAATTCAAGCGGGCAATGACGGCTGGCGGTGTGCCCGCCGGGGCAAACAGCCCGTACCAGCTGTCGGCCACATAGCCAGGAACGCCGCTTTCAGCGACGGTCGGCACCTTGGCCAAGCTCAGCGCCGGGGAGCGCTCAGCCGTGGTCACGGCAAGTGCCCGCAGCGTTCCAGCTTCAACGAACGACCCTACAGCGGACGCCGTTGCAAACATGATGTCCACGTGCCCGCCGAGCAAGTCGTTGAGGGCCGGGCCCGCGCCCCGATACGGAATATGGGTCAGGTTCGTGGTTGTCAAATTTTTGAACAACTCACCGGCCAGGTGTGCCGACGTTCCAGCGCCTTGCGACGCAAAGGACAATTTTCCCGGCTGAGCCTTGGCGGCAGCCATGATGTCCTGAACCGACTTGAACGGACTCTCGGCGCGCACAACCAACACATTAGGCGAGCGTCCAACCAGCATCACAGGCGCAAAGGCTTTCTCATGAACATAGGGCAACTTCAGCAAGATGCTGGGATTCACCACATGCGCGATGGTGGCCATGACAAGGGTGTAGCCATCCGGCGCGCTCTTGGCGACGGCATCGGTGCCGATGACCGTGCCGCCACCGGGCTTGTTGTCAATGATGACGGGCTGACCCAAGTCTTGCGCCATGGCAACACCCATGGTTCTGGCGATCAGATCTGTTCCGCCGCCTGGTGAAAACGGCACGACGATGCGGACGGGCTTGTCGGGAAATGCAGCCAGTGCAGGCGCTACCCACAGCCCGCTGATGGCCACGACGAGACTGAACGCGCGCGCAGATTTCGCGGACAGGACGACAAGAATTCTTTGCATGGGATGCCCCTTGGTTGATCAGCCGTCAACCCAATTTCACCCGCCGATGGGGATCGTTACGCCTGACGTCTGCGTGTCCGGCAAAGTGTAGGCTGCAAGCCCTGTGCGCGATAGGGCCTATTTCCAACCAATGGAATATGGCACCCAGTACGACGCGGCCTTTTCAGACGCAGTGATGCCGCTTTAGATGGCGTTGGACCGCTTGAAAATTCAAGTCGCCCCGTGACACTTCTTGTATTTTTTCCCGCTGCCGCAAAAACACACATCGTTGCGACCGGGCGTGACTTCTTTGCGCACGGTGTCGACGCGTGGGCCGAGTGTGCGCCAGAGTTCGCGCAGGTCATAGACCGCCCAGATGGCTTCGCCAAACGCATTCAAGCGGGCAATACTGGTGCTCGGCAAGCCTTCTTCCAGCAACGGTGAGACTTCGGGTTTTCCGGTGTCATCTTCGGTCATGGCGACCACGGCTTCAAGTGCACCATCCAGCCATTTGGCAGCGTCTTTGTCGCGCGGTGTGGCCCAGTCCTCAGGCCAGCTTTCAACAGCGAACATGAAGCCCAAGGCCCAGACCTGTGCAAAGGCCGGCAGTTCATCGGCCTTGAAGTTGACCTGTTCCTCGGCAGGCAGTTCGGCCACTGCGGCACGCACGTCCATCACCTCTGGGTGGTAGCAATCGTCATCTTCGAGGGTCTTGCATTCGGCGTCCAGCGCGGCTGACACTTCGGCCCAACGCGCTTGCCACAAGGCGGTGAAACGTTCACGTTGTTCGTCGCTGGCAAACGAGCCTTCTGCTTCATCTTCTTGTGTCGCGTCTTCAGTGGCTGCGCCCTCTTCACCAAGTCCCAACAAGACTGGGAAATATTCCGCAGCAGGCACCGCACGCCGGCCACAAATCAAGGCGGCCATGAAGCCTTCACAAAACTCCCATTGCGGGGTTTCGTCATAGCGGGTGCGCAGCTCATCGAGAATGGCGTCCAGTTCGTCAAACGTCTCCGGCGGCAGAAAGTCATCCGCGTTGTGGTCGGTCGTGGTCACAGCGGTGGAGGGTGGTTGTGTGGGCATGAAATAGTTCTCAAAGATTGGGCACAGTAGCGTATAACGGTCGAGCTTCGCTGATGGTGGAAAGTGTATCTGCCCCTGACGCTAACCTTTTGAAAGCCCCGCCATGCGCCGTGTCATCCACTTTGCCAAGACCATCCCTTGGCCAGACTTGCGTCTTCCACTGCTCAAGCTGGACGGCTACACGCAGCGACTCAGTGCCCTGCTGCCCGTGCGTTACAGCTTTCTGGTGGCCTGCTTTTTTGGCGGCTTGCTGGCCTTGTTTTCCTTGGTGGGGTTTGGTGTGGGCTTCCTGGCGTTCTTGGTGTTTGCCGGGCTCGTGGCCGTCGGACTGCACGACTTGCGACAGACCCGCCGAGCGGTGTTGCGCAACTACCCAGTGATCGGGCATCTGCGGTTTTTGCTGGAGTTCATTCGCCCTGAGATTCGCCAGTACTTCATTGAAAGTGACAGCGAGGCCGCGCCTTTTTCACGAGCCCAACGTTCGCTGGTCTACCGACGCGCCAAGGGGGATCAGGACAACCAGCCTTTCGGCACGCATCTTGATGTGTCGCGCCAAGGCTACGAATGGATCAACCACTCGATGCAGCCCAGCAAGGTCGCGTCGCATGACTTTCGGGTCTGGATTGGTGGCTCACCGGAGGCTGTATCGCTCTCACGCTTGCCCTGCACGCAACCCTATGAGGCCAGTGTGTTCAATATCTCGGCGATGAGTTTTGGAGCCTTGTCGGCCAACGCTATTTTGGCCTTGAACTCCGGCGCGAAGCGCGGCGGTTTTGCGCATGACACCGGCGAAGGCTCTATCTCAGCACATCACCGCACCCACGGTGGTGACCTGATCTGGGAGATTGGCTCGGGCTATTTTGGTTGCCGCAACGACGACGGCAGCTTCAACCCTGACCGCTTTGAAGCCAATGCGCGCGACCCACAAGTCAAGATGATTGAGCTCAAACTCAGCCAAGGCGCCAAGCCCGGCCACGGCGGCATTTTGCCGGGCTCCAAAGTGACGTGGGAGATCGCTGCGGCGCGCGGCGTGCCGCAAGGTGTCGACTGCGTGTCGCCCGCCGGTCACAGTGCGTTTTCAAGTCCGGTCGAGATGCTCGAATTCATCGGCCGGTTGCGCACACTGAGTGGTGGCAAACCGACGGGCTTCAAGTTTTGTCTGGGCCACCCATGGGAATGGTTCGCTATCGTCAAGGCCATGCTGGCCACGGGCATCACACCCGACTTCATCGTGGTCGACGGTGCTGAAGGCGGCACCGGTGCCGCGCCCGTGGAGTTCAGCGACCACGTTGGCGCGCCGCTTCAAGAAGGTCTCAGCTTGGTGCACAACACGCTCATCGGCGTCGGTCTGCGTGACCGCATCAAACTCGGTTGCGCCGGCAAGGTGATCAGCGCTTTTGACATCGCCCGCATGATGGCGCTGGGTGCTGACTGGGCCAATGCCGGTCGCGGTTTCATGTTCGCGCTGGGCTGCATTCAAGCCCAGAGTTGCCACACGGGTAAATGCCCAACCGGCGTGACCACGCAAGACCCGCTGCGCCAACAGGCGCTGGTGGTGCCCGACAAAGCCGAGCGCGTTTGGATGTTTCACCAGAGCACGTTGGAGGCGCTGAAGGAGTTGGTACAGGCCGCCGGCTTGCAGCACCCGAACGACTTGACGGCCCACCACATCGTGCGGCGCCTGACCGACACCGACGTGCGGCTGCTGGCCCACCTGCTGATGAACATCGCACCGGGCGCCCTGCTGGCAGACGACATCAGCGCGCTGCCGAATGTTTTCAAGCAGTATTGGCCGATAGCCAGTGCAGATCGCTTTGCGGCATCTTCAGCTTTAGCGGCGGCTTGAGACGGCTCCTTCGCTCAGCAAATCAGTCGCCACGCTGAGTTCACAGCGTTTTTTGCGTCCGCACGTTGAGCGCTTGCAAACGCTTGGCCATGGACGTCACGGCTTTGTCTTTGCTCAGCAAGGTACAGCGGTGCGCCACGGCCAAGTCAATGAACATTTGGTCGTCGACATCGCTGCACGTCACTGAGGCTTTGGCTGGCACCGGCACAAGCCGTGCGTGCGCGTCAAAGTGCGCCAACACATCCGCCGCGCTCAGGGCATAAAAAGCCAAGCGCGGGACTATCTGCGGATAGCCGAGCACGCGCTCCAACTCGATGCGCATTGGCGTCGTGGCGATCCAGTCCAAGCGGCGCGCCGCGAGGCCGTCACGAATCGGCTGCGCCTCAGCGTCGTTGAAGACAAACACATCGAGCACAATGTTGGTGTCGAGAATCAGCAGCGGTGCAGCACTCACTCCGGTGTCGGCGTGGCAGTCGGCGCAGGTTTGCCACGCGCCGACCCGGCGATCATGTCGAAGCGAAACAGTCGGCATTCAATCGGGCCGTTCCACATCGGCACACGGCGCGATTCTTTCAGCCGCATTTTGCTCGGCAGCTTCAAATCAGGCGTGAGGATGTGGGCAGTCCAGCCGGCGTAGTTTTTCTTCCAGTGCGCGGCCAGTTGCGGGAAGAAATCGGTCACCTCTTCACCGCTGGCAGTCTGCGCCTGTTCGCGGCCGGGGTTGGCTGAGCGGTCACGTGACACCTGGGCTTCTGCCTCGCGCGCACTGGGCAGTGCGCGACCAAATTCATCGATGCCCTGACGCCGATCGTCACGCGCTTGCGTGCCCGAGATGCCGGCCACACCGGCGACGTCAATACGCTCGCCATACGGCGGGTTGAGCAGCATCACGCCCGAAGGCGCTGGCGGCATGCGTTGCAAGGCGTCACCGCCGCGCAACTGCACGGCGTTGGCCACGCCAGCGCGCTCGGCATTGCGTTCTGCAAAGTCAACCATCCGGAACGAGACGTCGCTGCCAAATACCGGCGCCATCGGCTCGGTGATGGCGGCCTCAGCTTGGTCCAAGAGACCGTCCCAGACGTGCGCCTGAAACGGCAGATATTTCTGAAAAGCAAAGCGCCGGTTGATACCCGGTGCAATATTGCACGCGATTTGTGCCGCCTCAATGACGATCGTGCCCGAGCCGCAGCAAGGGTCGTACAGCGGCACGCCTTGTTCACACAAACCGTCTTCACCGCTCCAGCCACTGGCCGCCAGCATGGCCGCAGCCAAGGTTTCTTTCAGCGGTGCGTCGCCTTTGTCTTCACGCCAGCCCCGTTTGAACAGCGGCTCGCCCGAGGTGTCGATGTAAACGGTCACGGTGTCGGTAGTCAGGTGCACATAAATCCGCACATCGGGCCAGCGCGTGTCGACATCAGGCCGAACATCAAACTTGCTGCGAAAGCGGTCGGCCACGGCGTCTTTGATTTTCAAGGCCGCGAAGTTCAGGCTGGTCAAGGGGCTGTGCTGCGCCGTGACTTCAATCTTGAAGGTCTGCTTCGGCGTGAACCAGATTTCCCAAGCGACTTCAGCCGCGGCGTTGTACAAGTCTTGTTCGTTGCGATAGGGCTTGTGCTGCAACTCAATCAGCACACGCTGGGCCAGCCGACTGTGCAGATTGAGCTGCTGCGCCTCGCGCCACGAGCCTTGCAGCTGCACACCGGCACGCCAAGAACGGCCAGCAATCCCCGTGATGCGGTGGACTTCAGCCGCGAGCAGTTCTTCAACACCCGCAGCACAAGGGAGAAAAAGTTGGAGTTGGTTCATAGTGTTTTTCTCAGATTAGCAGGCGCAATACGCAGCGCTTCGCGGTATTTCGCCACGGTGCGGCGGGCGCATTCGATGCCCTGCTCTTTCAGCATTTCGGAAATTTGGTTGTCGCTGAGCGGCTTGTTCAGGTTCTCAGACGCGACAAACTGCTTGATCAGCGCGCGCACCGCCGTGCTCGATGCGTTGCCGCCCGACTCGGTGCCAAGCGCTGAGCCAAAGAAATACTTCAGCTCAAACGTACCGTAGGGCGTGCTCATGTATTTGGCGGTGGTCACGCGCGAGATGGTCGACTCGTGCAGGCCCAGCTCGTCGGCAATTTCACGCAGTACCAGCGGCCGCATGGCCAACTCACCGTGCATGAAGAAGTTTTTTTGCCGCTCAACAATCGCTGTAGAGACCCGCAAAATCGTGTCGAAG
>CANFXC010000010.1 GCA_947450765.1 Comamonadaceae bacterium
AGGTCGCCGTGCAGCACGATGGTGGCGTCTTCAGGGCGGCTGCCGAGGTAGTCAAAGACGGTGGCGGTTTCTTCAAAAAACAGCGGCAAGTAATACTCGATGCCGGCTGTGGCCACGCCATTGCCCATGTCTTTGTAAATGCGGCTTTTGGTCGGGTCGCCGTCGAGCAGTTCACGCCAGCGGCTTCTGAACTTGGCGCGGGCGTCGTCGTCCATCGGAAACTCACGACCCGGCAGCAACCGCACTTCGGGCACCGGGTACAGGCTGCGCTGACTGTCCGGGTCAAAGGTTCGGATGGAGTCGACTTCGTCGTCAAACAAATCAACCCGGTAAGGCACCAGCGAGCCCATCGGGAACAGGTCAATCAAGCCGCCGCGCACGGCGTATTCGCCGGGGCTCACCACTTGGGTGACATGGCTGTAGCCGGCCAGCGTGAGCTGCGCCTTGAGCTTGGCTTCGTCGAGCTTTTGCTTGACCTTGAACTCAAAGGTGTAGCCGGCCAAAAAGCTCGGTGGCGCGAGCCGGTACAGCGCGGTGGTGGCGGGCACGATCACGAGGTCAGCGCCGGTCTCTTTGTCGCGCTGGCTGATGCGCCAGAGCGTCGCCAGCCGCTCGCTGATCAAATCTTGATGCGGTGAAAAGGCGTCGTAGGGCAGAGTTTCCCAGTCGGGGAACATCACGCAGCGCAGCTCAGGGGCAAAAAACACCAACTCGTCGAGCAGGCGTTGAGCCGTGGTCGCGTCAGGTGTGATGATGGCCGTGAGTTTGCCTTGCGCTTTTTCGCGCAGGCCCAGTCGGGCCAGCAGCAGAGCGTCGGCCGAGCCGACAGGTTGGGGCAACGTGAAACGTTTGCCGGGTACGAGTTTGGGTAAATCCATGACGACTCAGTAACGCTAGAAGAAGGGCTGAAAGCGGCGGAAACGCCAAACACCCCCAAACGGACGGATGGGAGTGTAAGAGTGTGATTTTAGAATCTATGATGAACTTCATGAGCGAGAATGCAGAAAAATCCCGGAATTACCCCAGCTTTCAAGGCGCAGCGCGTGTTTTTGTCTTGATTCCGTGCGCCGGACAAGGCGCACGCGCAGGTTTGCCGGCCGTTGATGGTGTCGCCGGTCGGCCCAAGCAATACCAGCCGATCGCTGGTACACCGATGATCATTCACACGGTCGAGGCCTTTCGATCGCTTGGCACTGCGTTGGCCGGGCTGTGGTTGGTGATTTCGCCAGAGGACCGTGACTTCGAAGACGTCTTTCCGGGCTTTAACGCTGAGGGCGAGCATCTTCTGCGGGCCGGTGGGGCGACCCGTGCGGCCTCAGTACAAAACGGTCTTCAGGCACTACTGACAACGCTTGGTGCCGCCGCCAACGACTGGGTATTGGTGCATGATGCGGCGCGCTGTCTGATCACGCCTGCACAAATTCAGGCCTTGATTGCCAGTTGCTTGGGCGATGCGGTCGGCGGTTTGTTGGCCCAGCCTTTGGCAGACACGCTCAAGTCTGAACAACTCGGTGTGGACGGTGCGCGGGTCAATGCGACCTTGGACCGGGCTGGCAAGTGGCTGGCGCAGACGCCGCAGATGTTTCGCATCGGCGCCTTGTTGCAGGCGCTGGAGCAGGCAGAACAAAGCGGACGGGTCGTGACCGATGAGTCGAGCGCGATGGAAGCTTTGGGCTTCTCGCCCAAACTGGTTCGCGGCAGCGCTCTGAATCTCAAGATCACGTACCCTGAAGACTTCGCCTTGGCTGAAGCCATCTTGCTGAGCCGGCAAGGCTGATCCATTCCTCGCCCAAACCAAAACACCATGACATTGCCTGAACCCGCCGCCCAATCCATTTCGCCCTCGTTCGCTTCCGTGCCCCGATTTCGCATTGGCGAAGGCTGGGACACTCACGCGCTGGTAGCCGGTCGCCCACTCATCATTGGCGGCGTGCATGTGCCTTATGAGCGCGGCCTGTTGGGCCACTCGGACGCCGATGTGCTGTTGCACGCCATCACGGATGCGCTGCTGGGCGCTGCCGCCTTGGGCGACATTGGCCGGCACTTTCCGGACACCGACGCGCAATTCAAGGGTGCTGAATCCATCGTGCTGTTGGTGGAGGCCGCGAGACGTGTGCGTGAAAAAGGTTGGTCGATTGGCAATATCGACAGCACGGTGATCGCGCAAGCACCTAAGCTTGCACCTCACATACCGGCCATGCAGCGCAGCATTGCCGCTGCTTTGGGACTGGCGTTTGACCAAGTGAATGTCAAAGCCAAGACAGCTGAGAAGATGGGGCCGGTCGGCGAAGGCCTGAGCATGGAGGCTCGGGCGGTGGTCTTGCTGGTCAGCCTTGGCGTAATTTGATGTGCGCTGCCAGTCCGCCGGTGTCTGAATTGGCGAGCGAAAAGACGCCGTGCATGCTGACGATGGTTTTCTCGACGATGGCCAGCCCCAAGCCAGCGCCTGTGGCTGAAGTTCGCGCTGCATCACCGCGGTAAAAAGGGCGCGTTAACTTGCGCAAACTGTCCTCAGGGACGCCAACACCATGGTCCAGTATTTTCAATTGAACCCAATGGCCGCTGGTTTTGGCGACGACTTCTACCGTAGCGAAAGAAGCGCCTGGGCTTTTTCCGTAACGCAGGGCGTTTTCAAGCAAGTTGGTGATGGCGCGTAACAGTTCAACTTTGTCGGCTTTCACCGTCAGGTTGGGCGGGATCTGCACCGTGACGTGCAAGTCCTTGTTGTCGGACAAGGCATACAGAGCGGATTCGACAACTGCGTTCAGTTGTATGGTTTCGAGTTGCGTCTGATCCGGCCTGGCGTAGTCCATGAACTTGTTGATGATGGCGTCGAGCTGGCTGATGTCGGCGGCCATGTGCGCTCGGGCACTTTCATCACTCACACTCATCTCGGTTTCCAGACGCAGGCGAGCCAGTGGCGTGCGTAAGTCATGCGAGATACCGGCCATCATGATGGCGCGGTCGGTTTCCATCTTTGACAACTGCTCCGCCATTCGGTTAAAGCCGATATTGACTTCACGGATTTCACTGGTGGTGGCTTGCTCATCGAGCAAACTGGCGTCGAAATCACCCTCGCGCATGCGACTGGTTGCATATGAAAGCTGCTTCAGCGGGCGGTTGATCAATCCTGCCATAAATGCCGCGCCAGCCAGCGACAGCACTGCAGCCGTGGTCAGCCAAATAGCCCAAGTGCTGCTGCGTGCCGGACCGACCCGCTCTAAGTCAGTCTGCAGCCAGTAGGCTTCTTCATCAATGTGAAAGCCGACCCACAGTCCGGCTTGCCCGTTGACCGATTTAGCCACCACGGTGCTACTGCCCATGCGTTTGTAAAGCTCTTCGCTGATACGCAGGCTCAGGGGGTCAGTTCCTAGCGGAATGTAACGGTCGCTGGATTTACGCGGAGAAATGCGCACACCTTCTTGTTCTGCCAGTGTTTTGATCAGGGACACACGGGCGATGGCGTCGGCGTAGCGCAGACCCGCATGGCTCAGGTTGACCAGCGAGGCGATTTGTTG
This sequence comes from Comamonadaceae bacterium, assembly GCA_947450765.1. GTDB lineage: Bacteria > Pseudomonadota > Gammaproteobacteria > Burkholderiales > Burkholderiaceae_C > Polaromonas. The sequence goes on from CANFXC010000010.1 coordinate 3,519, forward strand.
GGCATTTTGTATCGCCCGAGGCTCAGACTCAAGCGAGCTGAAGGTTTGCAGCCAAGTCACGATAGAGACCAGTAGCAGCATCGCCAAAAAGAAAAAAGTTCGCCAAAACAAGCTGACGCCAGGTTTTGGCAAAACGTCCAACAGGGCAGGAGATTTTTCCAGCGAACTCTGGTTCGGCATGGTCATATGGAGGTCAGACAGGTCGGTGGTATTGGATAAGACAGAATTGGCATTGTGCCTCTTAAGTATTATCGACTCGACGCAGGCGGCCATGATGCCGCCGCAGGCTGACGTGTCAGTTCGTTCCGTCCGGTACAAACACGTAACCCACCCCCCAAACGGTTTGGATGTAGCGCGGTACTGCGGCGTCCACTTCAATCAGCTTGCGAAGTCGCGACACCTGGACGTCGAGACTTCGGTCAAAGGGTTCGAACTCACGTCCGCGGGCCATTTGCGCCAACTTTTCGCGTGACAGCGGTTGACGCGGATGTCGCACCAGCGTTTTCAGCATGGCGAACTCGCCCGTGGTCAACGGTAACTCTTCACCATTTTTGTGCAGAGTCCGAAGCCCCATGTCAAAGGAGAAGGGCCCGAATTTGACCAGTTCCTGATCGGATGACGGTGCCCCGGGAACTTCTACCGCAGGACGGCGACGCAGCACCGCATGGATCCGGGCCAGTAGTTCGCGCGGGTTGAAAGGCTTGGCGAGGTAGTCATCTGCACCCACTTCTAAGCCAACGATACGGTCAACGTCTTCGCCTTTTGCGGTGAGCATGATGATGGGCGTGCGGTCGTTGGATGCGCGCAAGCGACGGCAGATTGACAATCCGTCTTCACCGGGCATCATCAGGTCGAGCACGATCAGATCGACTGCGTCGCGCATCATGATGCGATTCAGGGCCTTGCTGTCTTCGGCCAGAATGACTTCAAAGCCTTCCTGAGTCAAGTAACGGCGCAGCAGGTCACGAATACGTGCATCGTCATCCAGAATCAGAATTTTGTCGGCGCGGGTGTTGAGTTGGGGCATGGTGCTCAATTTTCTATTTGTAACAAAGCCGATTCTGAGGGTTCAAAAGGCAAGTTTTGGCATTTTGTGTTCACACTTAACACTTACTTACATAAGTTTCAAGGTGGCGAATGACGTCAAGCGCACAAAAGCCTGCCGCCTGAAATAGGCTGCAGGCTTCAAGCCCAATCGCTCAATGAAAGAATCAGAATGTTCAGAACCGGTACTTCAAACCCACTGAGGTGGTGTTGATGTGATCGCTGGTACCAGCCAAATCCATATTCGCCTGCTCCCATTGCAAGACGGCCGCAAACTGCTTTGTGATGTCGAAGTTCAGGCCGAGGCCGTAGGTTGCGCCCCAGCCGTTGTCTTTGTTCACGCTAGAGGGGCTGGTCACTGTCGTGCGTGTGTACATGGTTCCAAGCTTCGCAAAAGCACTGAAGGATTCAGACAGTGGCACAACGCCGACAGCCTTGATGCTGAATCCGCTGGCGTCCACGGTGTTGCCCGGACGGTTAATTTTGCCAAAGTCAGTCAACCCGACCTCTAGTCCAAAATTTTTGTTCCACATGCCACCGGCGTAGATTTCATAAGCGGTGGAGTTGTCCCCCAAGCGGAGATCTGTACTCCCGCCATTCAAGCCGATATAGCGCTGGCCTACAGCTGGCGCCCAATTCGAACTCGACATACCCGTGCTTTGTGCCTGAGCTGTCACGCCCGAACCCAAAGCGGCAACGGCCAAAATGAGGCCGGAAAATTTGCGTACGTTGTGCATAGTGACTCCTAAAATGAATGTGCAGATGAAAGTACGTTTAAGTGACGAACTTCAAATTTTATTGTCAGGTTTGAGCGGGTTCAGTCGTGTCGGCGGCCATGGAATTGGCATGTAGGACAAACATCCTCATTTTTGTTTTTTCACCAGCTAGGCACAGGCCACAATAGTCACATGACTTCCTCTATTCGTTATCTCCCCGGCAGCAGTTCCTTGGTGCTGGATTCTCCGCACAGTGGCACAGCCTACCCCGCCGATTTTGCGTATGCTTGTGACTTGCAGGCGCTTCGCAGCGCTGAAGACACGCATGTGGACAAGCTTTATGACTTCGCACCGGGCCTGGGTGTGCATTGGATTGAAGCCATGTTTCCGCGCAGCTACCTGGATGCCAACCGCGACACCACTGAGATCGATGTGAGTTTGTTCGATGCGCCGTGGCCGGACGCCGTTGCGACCGACCCGAAAATGCTCGCCAAAGTCAAACTCGGCAAGGGTGTGATCTGGCGCACCACTGATGACGGGGTACCACTTTATGATCGACAACTGTCTGTTGCTGAGGTGCAGGCACGGATCGCGAATTGCTGGCAGCCGTATTACGCGGCGGTGGCTGAGGCGATTGACGCTGCACATGTCCAACACGGCTACAGCATTCACGTCAACTGCCATTCCATGCCAGCGATTGCGTCCAGCCATGCGACCGAGTTTCCGGGGGAAGCGCATGCCGACTTTGTGATTGGCAATCGCGATCACACGACTTGCAGTCCGGCGTTGGCGGAGCTCGTGCGTGATCACTTGAGCCGTCTCGGCTATCAGGTGTCCTTGAACCATCCCTACAAAGGCGTGGAGTTGGTACGCCGATTTGGGGCACCAGAAGAGGACCGGCACAGTGTCCAGATCGAGGTCAATCGCAAGCTTTACATGGACGAGAAAACCTTCGAGTTGAACGCTGGCTATGCGCCACTCAAGGCCAACTTACGGTCCTTGGTAGATGTGCTGCGCAACACCGATCCGCGCCAGCTTTAAGCTTGGCATTTGAAAATAATCAAGGGCAGAGATGGAGCAAGTCGACGTGGTGGTGATCGGTGCGGGTGTGGTCGGCTTGGCCGTAGCCCGTGCGCTGGCTTTGCAAGGCCGTGAGGTCTGGCTGTTAGAGGCCGAAAACGCGATTGGCACTGGCACCAGTTCGCGCAACAGCGAGGTGATTCATGCCGGTATTTATTACCCACAGGCCTCGCTCAAAGCGCGTCTGTGTGTGGACGGTAAAAATCAACTCTACGCCTACGCTGCTGAGCGCGGCATCGGGCACCGCCGCTGCGGCAAGCTGATCGTGGCCACGCACCTAGCGCAAGTGCCGCAGCTGCAAGCCATCATCGCCAAAGCCGCCGCCAATGGTGTGCCTGACTTGGTGCTGTTGACGCGTGAAGAAGCGCAGGCATTGGAGCCGGAACTGAATTGTGTCGCTGCCGTGCTGTCGCCGAGCACCGGCATCGTCGACAGTCACGCCTTCATGCTGGCCTTGCAGGGCGACTTGGAAAATGCGGGTGGTCTGGTGGCGCTGAATTCGCCTGTCGCCTCGGCGAATTGCGGTGCCGACCTCATCACCGTGGTGACCCAAGACGGCACCGAATTGCAAACCTCCCTGCTCATCAACGCGGCAGGCTTGTATGCGCAGTCCCTCGCGCAGAATTTCACAGGTTTGGATGCCGCCCATGTGCCGCCAAGCTATTACGCCAAGGGCAATTACTTCACGCTGGCCGGTCGCTCACCCTTTGAGCGTTTGATTTACCCAGTGCCCGAAGCTGCCGGTCTGGGCGTTCACCTGACGCTGGACTTGGGCGGTCAGGCTAAATTTGGCCCAGACGTCGAGTGGGTCAACTCGCCCGATGATCTGGTGGTGGATGCAGCGCGCGGCGAGGCTTTTTATGCCGAGGTGCGCAAGTACTGGCCGGGTCTGCAAGATGGCGCGCTCACCGCAGGTTACGCCGGTATCCGGCCCAAAATTCAAGGCCCAGAAGAAGCCGCGCGTGACTTCCTGATTCAAGGCCAGTCTGAGCACGGTGTCAAAGGCCTGATCAATCTCTTCGGCATTGAATCGCCGGGTTTGACCAGCGCACTGGCGCTGGGTGCGTATGTGGAACAGATGGCGAGCGTTCAGTCGCCCAAGCCGAGCGCCACATAAACCCTGAGCGCCGCATACGCGTCATTGGCGGCATAGCTCAGCTGTGATGGCGACAGCTCGGGCTTGGCCCAATTCGATGTGGTGGCTTTACGCGACTTCAGAAAGCGCTGGTTGAACATCAGCGCCACCGCGCCGCGCACACCCATGTCTTTGCGATAGCCGCGTTGGTTGAAAACCATGTTGAGGTCGAGTACTCCTTGCAAGTCGACCCCGAGTTTGCTGACGATGCGGCGGCGGTCATCACCCAGACCAAAGCCAGCTTTGGTGATACTCGGCGACTCTAACAACTGCGCCAGCGCATGGCGACAGCCGGCGTCGTTCAGCTGAAAAATATAGCCTTGGTCGACGGTGGCCAGTTGCACGATGTGCGGACCGTCTGAGACTTCATTCCGCTCGAAAGTGGGTTTTGACTCTGTGTCGAAGCCCAGCACACGGGCACTCGCCAGCGCTTGCAGGGCTTGCTGCGCATGGGCCGCCGTGTTCACCAGTTGGATCTGGTGCAGGCCCAAACCGGTGAAGGGATTGAGCAGGGCGATGGCTTCTTTGTCTGGCGTGGCGAGGCGTTCGTTCATGGGGTAGGGCGAGAGGTGAGTCGCCAGTTTTTAAAAGAAGATCAAGCGTTATTGACGCATAAGCGAAAATAAGCGCCTAGCTTACAGCGCGCTGGACTTCAGCGTGCAGCCTTCACGACAGACTTCACGGATCACAACCCGCATGGCCACCGCACAAAGCATCACCACCGACGACTACAAACTCTTCCCGTCGCCGCGTAACCAGCACCGCTTGATTTTTGAACACGAAGTTTTTGTGCCGTATCCCTACATGCTGATCGACATGGAGAGCTATTACCTCAAAGGTAAATTCAGCTTGTTCGCCGCCTGCCGCCTGAAAGACAACAAGATGGGCCAGTTGGTGACGTTGGAGCTGCCGGAAGATGAAGTCAAGTTCAAGCTGAAGTTCGTGCCGGATTGAAGGTCGCCTGTGCTTCTGCCCCCAGAGCTGTGCGCAGGTGCTCTGCAAAAGCATAAGCCAGCACGGGCAACTGCCTGTTGCGCAAACTGGCCAGCACCAGCTGGCCTTTTGGAAACCCTCTGTCAGAGATTTCTCTCGCCACCAGCGCACCGCCGTCTGTCACTGCCCCGATGGCGATCTGAAACGTGATGGCTTGCTCGTGATACAGATAACCCCGCATGAATTCAAAACTGTTGCTCTCCACAACAGGTCTTAATTTGATCGAGCTGCGCGCCAGAAAGTGATCCAGCAGCTGTCTTCCGCCGATGTCCTGCTCCGGCAACACCAGTGGGTAGTCAACGCAGTCACGGATTCTCAATTCAGATTTTTGTGCCAAGGGGTGGTCACGGTGCATGGTGGCCACCAGCTTTTGTTCAAACTCCGCGATGCGCTCAATGTCTGGTTCTGGAGCCAGATTGAACACCAAGGCCAAGTCCATCTCAAAGTCTCGCAGGGCCTGCACGGCTTGCAGGTGGTCGCCGATGTGCGCTTGCACTGCCACCAACGGATGATGGCCCCGAAAGCTGGCAATGGCCTTGGGCAGAAAAGCTGGCGCCAGCGCTTGGCTTGCAACCAGCTTGACGCTGCCGCGGCGCAGCCCTTGTAAATCTTCAATCTCAGAACGCACTTGGTCGAGGTGAGCGGAACGGCTGCGAATGTAGGCCACAAACAACTCGCCTGCGGCATTCAGGCGCACGCCACGCGGCAGGCGCTCAAAGAGGGGCGTGCCAAGCTCCTCTTCCAAATCTTGAATACGCCGGTTGACGGCAGACGGTGCAATGTGCAGTCGTTCGGCTGCCTGCCTGATCGAGCCTGCACGGGCGACCTCGTCAAGGTACTTCAGAAAGCGCAGGTGGTTCATTGGGGGGCTCATGTTGTGGAGTGCTTGTCGAAACAACGCATGAGCCGTGCCATGAGTGTTGCCGTTACGGCAGCGGTCGGCGCTTAAAAAAGCACATACAAGAGCGCTGTTGAGGCATGGCTCATGCGTAGTCATAGGCATGAAACCTCCTGTCAGCAACTCACGCACCAAGTTGGAATCCACTTTATTCGGGCCTGCGCCCCATAACGCATGGGAACTGAGCGACAAAGGGGTGAGTCTGGTGCGTCAACCGCGCAGCACTGTTCCGGTGCAGTTTGACGCCCTGCCGCAGCGCATTGAGATCGACCTCGCTCGCAGCGCGCTGGTGGTGATCGACATGCAAAACGATTTTTGCCATCCCAAAGGCTGGTTTGGACAAAAGGGCATCAGCGTTAAACCCATGCGCAAGCCGATTGCCACCATCGCCGGTTTGTTGCCTGCCTGGCGCTCCGCTGGCGGGGCTGTCGTCTGGCTGAACTGGGGCGTTCGGCCCGACCGGCTCAACCTCAGTCCGACGGTTCAGTTCAAGGGCAAGCGCAGCGCTGATGGCGTTGGCTACGCCGAATCCTCTCCAGACGACCGTGGCTTGTCCGTGGTCGCGGGCGAGTGGGGTGCGCAAGTGATTGATGAGCTGAGCGCCGCGCCGTCAGACATCACTGTTTTCAAACACCGACTGAGCGGTTTCTGGGACAACGAGCTGGACAGCATCTTGCGGCAACAAGGCATCACCACCTTGTTGTTCGCCGGCGTGAACACCGACCGCTGCGTTTTTTCTACGCTGCAGGACGCAGGTTTTTTAGGTTACGACTGCGTTCTGCTGGCGGATGCCTGCAGCACTCCGTCGCCGGCTTATGTGAGCAAGGCGATTCACTTCATCGTGCAGCAATTACATGGCTTTGTCGCCACGACCACGGCGCTGATGCCCGCCTTAAAGGCGATCAGCAAGACACGAAAACCAAGCCATTCCCGCGTTCCAACCCAACCCAGAAAGTCCTGACATGAAATTACCCAGCTGGCGCTCCATCGGCATCCACATCGGTATCGGCGCTGTTGCCTTGGCCTGCGTGCTCCCTGCCTCTGCGCAAGAGCCAACCAAGATCAAGTTCACGCTGGATTGGAAAATTCAAGGTGTTCACGCCTGGTATTACTGGGCCCACGACAAAGGCTACTTCAAGGCCGAAAACTTGGACGTGGCCATTGACCAAGGCGAGGGATCTGCCGCTGCGGTGTCACGCGTCATGTCGGGCACTTACCAAGCGGGTGTGGGCGACATGAACGCCATCATTCAAGGTGCGGCAACGCGTCCCGGCGACGCTCCGGTGATGGTCTACATGGTCTACAGCCGCGCACCCTTTGCCCTCATCACCAAGGCCGGCAGTTCGATCAAGTCGATCAAGGATGTCGAGGGCAAAACCCTGGGCTCACCTGCTGGCGGTGCGGCGTTCAAGGTGTTCGCAGCCCTGGCGAAAAAGAACGGCATTGATGACAAAAAAGTGACCTGGACCAACATGGCGCCCAACCTTCAGGAGCAGATGCTGCTGCGAGGTCAAGTCGATGCCTCGGCCGTTTTTTCAGCCACCAGTTATATGAATTTGGTGGCGCTGGGTGTGGACCCGGACAAAGACATCAACTGGATGTTTTACAACGACAGTGGACTCGATCTGTACAGCAATGGCGTGTTGGTCTCGTCCAAACTGTTGAAAGAAAAACCAAAGGCGGTGGCGGGCATGGTCCGTGCCGTTAACCGGGCCCTGAAGGAGTGTGTTGCCAATCCTGATCCTTGCATCGACAACCTGGCCAAGAACGAGCCTTTGATCAACAAAGATATCGAAAAGCGCCGCTTGGCCTATGTCCTTAAAAGCAGCGTGTTGACACCGGAAGCCGCAGAAATCGGGCTCGGCGATGTCAAGGACGCGCGCATGTCGCGAGCCATCGCGCAGATTGTTGACAGCTATGAACTCGGCCGTACACCGACACCCGGCGAAGTGTTTGACCGCAGTTTTTTGCCGCCAAAGTCTGAGCGCTTGGTGAAGTCGGCTTTCTAAGATGACGCAGACTGTGCCAACTGACATGAACACGAACTGGGCGATCCGCAACGCGGTCTTGCCCGGACGGGAAGGCCGCTGGTTTATCTCAATGGCCGCCGGTCTCATCACCGACGTCAGGGCCGATGCCGATTTTGACGGCACGTGTGAGCGTCAAGCCGTCTGGGATGCGCAGGGTCGCTTGGTCTCACTTGGATTTGTTGACCCGCATGTGCACCTGGACAAGGCCCTGACCGGCGACCGCAGCGCTGATGCGGTTGACCTCAACACGGCTATTCGCGCGGTCAGGCAACTCAAGTCGAACTTCACGGTTGAAGATGTCGCGAACCGAGCGCGACGTGGTCTTGAAATGGGTCTGGCCCACGGCACCACCACGGCGCGCACCAACTGCGAAGTCGATCGATTCATTGGACAACGAGCCGTCCAGGGCATTCAGACAGCCGCACGGGAACTGGCGGGTCAAGTCGATTTGCAGGTCATCGCCTTTCCTCAGGAAGGTTGGTTTGAGACCGCCGGATCCATCGAAGATGGTGCGGGCTCACACGTCACCCAAGCGATTGAGGGCGGTCTGCGCATCGTTGGCGGCAACGTCAACGCACGTCTCTGGCCTTCAGACCCCGAGCGCCAAGTTGACGAAACCTTTGCGCTGGCGGCGAAACACGGCTGCGACATTGACTATCACCTGGACAACTGGGACAGCGCTGACGCTTTCACCTTGCCCTATGTGGCGCAGAAAACCATTGCGCAGGGTTGGCAAGGGCGTGTGGCGGTCTCGCACATTGCATCCCTAGCCTACGTCAATGATGCCGTAGCCGCCAACACCATCGATCTGATCAAACAGGCCGATCTTCAGGTCTGCGTGTTGCCAACGCGCATGCGTCTGACGCGCGTGCTGGAACTGATGGAGGCGGGTGTCAACGTGTCTTGTGGCACGGACAACATGCGTGATCCATTTGTCAGGTTTGGCGATGCCGATCCGCTCAAGGCACTGCTGCTGTTGGCGCAAATCACCCACCAGTTGCACAACGCCGGACTCGAAAAAATCTGGCAAACCATGACCACCAACTCAGCACGCATGTTGCGCCTCGCTAACCACGGTCTGTCGGCCGGTTGTGCTGCCGACTTGGTGGTGTTCGATGCCCGCTCCGCGCCTGAAGCCATTTTGTTGCAGGCCGCCAAGCTCGCCGTTGTCAAAAGTGGCGTTCAGGTTTCGGGGCCGTTGCAGGTCGCTCCTTCACAGTTTTCCCCGTTGCTCACTTCTCTTTAATTCATTCACCCACCACATAGGAATCCACATGAAATTTAATCGCCGCATTGCCGTGCTCAGCCTGTGCGCTGCACTCTTACCTGCCGCATCGTTTGCGCAGACCAAGATCAAGATGGTCTTGAACTGGAAGTACCAAGGTCCGCAGGCCTGGTTTTTTGTGGCTCAAGACAAGGGCTATTTCAAAGCCGAAGGTCTTGACGTAGAAATCGACCAGGGCGAGGGCTCGTCTGCCCCCATCGCCAAGGTGGCCAGTGGCGCTTACGACGCAGGTTTTGGTGACATCAATGCGCTGATCGACTTCGCTGCTAAACGGCCCGCCGAAGCACCTGTGGGCGTTTACATGCTTTACAACACGCCACCGTTCACCATTGCGGTTAAAAAAGACGGCCCGATCCGCACGCCGAAAGACCTCGAAGGAAAAACGGTGGGTGGCCCGGCCAATGACGGCGCGCTCAAGCTGTTCCCGGCCTTCTCGAAAGCCGCCAAGCTTGACGCGAGCAAGATCGCCATCAGCAACATGGCCCCTAATCTGCGCGAGCAAATGCTGATTCGCGGCCAGGTCGATGGCGTGTTCGGCTATATCAACACGATTTACTTCAGCGCCAAGTTGGTCGGCCTTGATCCTGAGAAAGATTTGCGCTTCATCAACTATGGCGATTTCGGTCTTGACCTTTACTCCAACACGATTCTTTTCTCCCGCAATTTTGTACGCGACAACCCCAAGGCTGTGCAGGGCTTCTTGAAGGCGCTGAACCGCGCCATCGTCGACACCGTGGCCAACCCAGAACTGGCCATGGACTCGCTGATGAAGCGTGAGCCGCTGCTCAAACGTGACGTTGAAAAAGAGCGTCTGGTCGCCACCCTCAAAGCAGAGATGAGCCACCCCGAGATCGCCAAAATTGGCCTGGGTGATGTGGACTCTGTGCGCCTGAAGCGCTCTATCGGTGTCGTGGTCGAGGCCAACCAGTTGACCCGCACACCACTCCCTGAAGAAGTGTTCAACCGCAGCTTTTTGCCAGCGCGTGCTGAGCGACCTTCCAAACTTTGAGTTGATCGAAAGACTATTGCCATGAACCTTCAACTCAAAGACAAGGTGACTGTGATCACCGGTCCAGCCAAGGGAATGGGCCGGGCGGTGACGCTGGCCTTCGCCCAAGAGGGCGCTAAGCTGGTGCTGGCTGGCCGGGACATCGACGCTATCGAACCGGTGGCAGCTGAAGCCCGTGCGCTGGGTGTCGACGTGCTGGTGGTGCCGTGTGACATGACCGACGCCGAGCAGACCGAGGCACTGGCGGCTGCGGCCACCAGTCGATTCGGCCGCATTGATATTCTGGTCAACGTGGCCGGTGGCTCAGGCCCGATTGGCAAGACGGGTTGGGAAACCACGGCGGCTGAGTTTTCTGCCATCGTTGAACTCAACATGACCGGCTGCTTCAACACCATGCACGCTGTTTTGCCGGGCATGGTTGAACGCCAGAGCGGAAAGGTCGTCAATGTGGGCGGCACGTTTGGCATGCGGGGTCGCGCTGGGCGGACGGCGTATTCCGCCTCCAAGTGGGGTCTGCGCGGTATCACCAAAAGTTTTGCGCTGGAAGCCGGCCCGTACGGGATCAATGTGAATTGCGTCGCACCCGGCATGGTCGATGGCCCGCGCTTTCGTGAGAAGGTCTGCGCCAACATGGCCGACAAGCTGGGCATCTCGCTGGACGAAGCCATGACGCGGCATGCCGCTGACTACGCCTTGCGACGTGTTTCAACCGACACCGACATCGCCAATGCTTGCCTGTTTTTAGCCAGTGACGTGTCGCGCCAGATCACCGGTGTGGACTTGCCGGTTGACGGCGGATGGGCGATGTTGTGATGAACCACACCATGAAAGAAGTCGACTTGGTGATTCGCGGCGCACGCGTGGTGTCCGGTGACCAGATCATTGAAGCCTCAGTCGCTATTGCTGGTGAACTCATCGTGGCTGTGGGTCATGATGATGTGATGCCTTCTGCGCGCCAAGAGATGCGTGCCGACGGCATGTACCTGCTGCCAGGTGCAATTGACAGCCATGTTCATTTTCGGGACCCCGGTTATCCGAACAAAGAAACCTGGAAAACCGGTTCTGCAGCCGCTGCCTGTGGCGGCGTCACAACCGTGTTTGAAATGCCGAACACGAATCCTCCGACAGGCACCGTCGAGGCCTTGCGCATCAAACAGAAAGCCGCTGAGTCTTCGTATGTTGACTTCGGGATTCACGGGCTCTTGGGCGACGACTCGGTAGACCGGCTTGAAGAATTGCTGGACGCCGGGGTCACCAGCTTCAAGGCTTTTGTGGGTAATACCTTTGGCAACTTGCCAGCGCCCAGTGACGGCGCGCTGCTGGAAGGTTTTGAGAAGTTAGCCCCGCTGGGTATCCGGACCGTGGTGCATGCCGAGAATTCATCCATCTTGTCGCGGCGCCAGCAGCACATGCAGGCCGCTGGCCGCATCGACGCCTTTGCCCACTTGGCTGCCCGCCCTGCGGTGGCTGAGATCGAAGCCATTGGGCGCGTGCTGACGCTGGCCGAATGGACTGGCGCGCGCGTCCACATTGCACACCACAGCGCGGCTGATTCGCTGTACCTGCTGCGTGAAGCCAAGCGGCGGGGTGTCGATGTCACTGCTGAAACCTGCCCGCAATATTTGCTGCTCAACACGGATCACATGCGGACCTTGGGCGGCATCATGCGGCTCAATCCGCCTATCCGCGAAGCGCGCCACAACCAGCCGCTGTGGGATGCCTTGATGGACGGCACCATCGACATGATCGCGACCGATCACGCGCCGCACTCGCCGGATGAAAAAACCCGCGAAAGTATTTGGGACTGCGACTGCGGTTTCCCGGGTGTCGAAACCCAGATGCCGTTGATGTTGACGGAAGTCAACAAAGCGCGCGCGACCTTGATGGACTATGTCCGGTGGAGCGCGGTTGCGCCTGCCAAAGCCTGGGGACTTTTTGGGACCAAGGGCATCATCGCACCCGGGGCACATGCCGACATTGCGATCGTCGACATGTCCCTCGCAGGCGTGCTCTCGCAAAATCGCCTGCAAAGTATCAGCAAGATTTCGCCATGGAATGGTCGTGCCGTGCAGGGTTATCCAGTGCACACGCTGGTGCGCGGGCGTTTTGTCATGCAACACGGCAAGCTGGTGGCTGAAGCCGCCGGTTGGGGACGCTCCGTCAAGAGCGTGCAAAAAATGCCGACTCCGAAGCCGCGCAACACAGAGCACTACACCAGCGCTATCTTGCAGACACCGGCGGGAGTTCCGGTGAACGCGCTGCCATCCGCTGAAGTCATGGCGGCCTTGCTGCATCCGAAAGTTGAGCCATGACTCCAACCCAATCTCAACAAGTCGAGGTCTGGCGCATCCCTTGCCGTGGCCCGGGAGATTTGTCGGGCGTGCAAGCGCTGATTGACTCTGGCGAGTTGCTGCCTGCCGAGGTTGTGGCGGTGATGGGTAAGACTGAGGGCAATGGTTGTGTGAACGACTTCACGCGCGAATACGCCAGCAGTGCTTGGTGCCATTTGCTGGCGCCAGCCTTAGGCTGCACACCAGCGCAGGTGCATGGCCGTGTGGCCTTGGTGATGTCTGGCGGAACCGAGGGCGTTTTGTCACCGCATTTCACGGTCTTCACCCGTCGCTGGGTATCTGCTTCTGAGGGCCATGCGTTCGCTGAAAAGCGTTTGGTTCTGGGGATTGCCCATACGCGCGATTTCCTGCCTGAAGAAATGGGACGCTCCGCACAGATCAAAGCCACACAGGACGCCACGCTGGAAGCGATGCGCGACGCAGGCATCACCAACGCAGCAGATGTGCATTTTGTGCAAGTCAAATGTCCTTTGCTGACGGCCGCTAAAACAGCGGATGCGCTGTCACGCGGCTGCTCACCGGTGACGCATGACAGTTACGAGTCGATGGGCTATTCACGCGGTGCGTCAGCCCTTGGCGTAGCGCTGGCACTCCATGAGGTGACGCCTGAGCAGGTGAGTGACGCGGTGGTATTGACCGAGTGGACACTTTATTCTGAGCGGGCTTCTGTGTCGGCTGGCATTGAGCTCGAAGGCAATGTCGTGATCGTGCTGGGCGAGGCTGTTGGCAGCGCTTCAACCCTGCGCATTGCACACACCGTCATGGCAGATGCCATCGATGCGGCCAGTGTGCGAAAACTGTTGCAGGATGCTTTTGGCTTAGACCCTGACCGCGATCAGGCGGAGGTGTCGGCGCGGGTGGTGAACCTGTTGGCTAAAGCCGAGGCCAGTCCAAACGCGTTGGTGCGCGGTGTGCGCCACACCATGCTGAATGACTCGGACATTCATTCCACGCGCCATGCTCGCGCCGTGGTGGGGGCGGTCTTGGCGTCTGTGGTGGGGCAGGGCGCACTGTACGTTTCTGGCGGTGCCGAGCACCAAGGCCCGGCCGGTGGCGGGCCCTTGGCCGCGATCGTCCGAATGCCCAGTCGCGCCGCGATTTAGCAGTTGCATTTGAAATCAAGTGAAAGAAGTCATGACCAATTCATTCATTCAACTGTCCGACGTGACACTGCGCTACGGCGGTGGCACGGTGGCGCTGGACCACACGTCATTGGGCATCGACAAGGGTGACTTCGTCGCTTTGGTCGGTCCCAGTGGTTGCGGAAAATCCACCATCCTCAAGCTCGTAGCCGGACTTCTCAAACCGAGTTCAGGTGCTGTCATCGCCGATGGTCGAGAGGTCGGTGCGGTGGCTTCCCGGGGACCAGGCGACAGCAATGCGTCAGAGGTACCGCGTTTACGCGTCGGTCTGGCGTTTCAAAATCCGACCATGCTGCCTTGGTTGACGATTCGCGACAACGTGATGATTCCGCTGAAGATTGTTCAGCCCTTTCGGCAAGACTACCGGCGCAAGCGGCACGGCGAGTACACAGACCGGGTTGAGGCGCTGTTGGCGCAGGTGGGTCTGCGCGGTTTTGGCGACAAACGTCCGTGGCAACTTTCCGGCGGCATGTTGCAGCGCGCCTCCCTGTGCCGAGCTCTGATACATGACCCTGAGTTGTTGTTGCTTGATGAACCCTTTGGCGCGCTTGACCAATTCACCCGCGAGGAGTTGTGGGACATCATGCAGTCGCTGTGGATGACCAAAAAACCGACGGTGCTGCTGGTCACGCACGACTTGCGTGAGTCGGCTTATCTGGCCAACCGAATCTGCGTGATGAGCTCCCGGCCGGGGCGCATCATTGACGTGCGTGATGTTCCTTTCGACAGACCACGGACTTTAGAGAACAGCTATTCAGCTGAGTTCGCAGGCTTGGTGCAGCAATTGCGGATGCGCATTGCGGCAGCTCGTCGTGACGGCGACGCCATGGATTTGGCTCAGGCACAAGCGCAGGCGGTATCAGCATGAACAACATGACCTCTCAAACGCGGCAACGCATGTTGTCGGCATTCACCTTGCTCGGTTTCTTTTTGTTCTGGGAAATCGCTTGTCTTTTCAGCGGTGTTTCTGATCTGGTGTTGCCACGGCCGAGTCAGGTCGCGCTGGTCTTGATTGACAAAATGCCCTTGCTCTGGCCGCACACGGTGCAAACCCTGTACACCACGCTGGCCGGCTTTGCCTTGGGTGTGATGATCGGCATTCTGGTGGGTGTGTTGATTGGATCTTCACGGCTGGCTTACGACGTGGCCTACCCGTTGTTGGTGGGATTTTCGAGTATTCCGAAGGTGGCGGTGGTGCCGCTCTTCGTGGTCTGGTTTGGCTCGGGCACGGTGCCGGCCATTTTGACCTCGATGGTGATTTGCATCTTCCCGGTGGTGGTGAATGTGGCCACGGGTCTGGCGAGTACCGAGCCAGAACTTGAAGACGTGCTGCGCGTGCTGGGCGCCCGTAAGCGAGACATCTTGTGGAACGTCAGCTTGCCGCGCGCCTTGCCTTACTTGTTCGCGTCTCTGAAGATCGCCATCACGCTGTCGTTTGTCGGTACGGTGCTGAGCGAAACCGTGGCGGCCAACAAAGGCATCGGTACGGTGATGATGATTGCCAGCGGTAATTTCGATGTGCCCTTGGTCTTTGCCGGCTTGGTGCTGTTGGCCATCATGGGCATATTTTTGTACGCCATGTCTTCCTGGGTCGAGGGCCGCATGACGGGCTGGGCTCAGCGCAAGACTGACTTGAGCATGGGTTGATCCCCGTTTTATTGAAAAGAGCGATATGTCATTGATCAAGATCACCGTTGGCGGCCTGCAGTTTCTGGGCGAAACACATCCGGATGCGCCACTCACCGTGGCCGCCTTCAGTAAGCTCCTGCCGTATCGGCAAAAACTGATTCATGTGCGCTGGAGTGGTGAGGGCTGCTGGGTTCCCTTGGGGGACTTTCAGCTTGGCGTGGGGTTTGAGAATCACACCAGCCACCCGTCTGTCGGCGACATGCTGTTCTATCCCGGGGGCTACAGCGAAACCGAGATCATTCTGGCCTATGGCGCTTGCAGTTTTGCCAGCAAGATGGGCCAGCTGGCCGGCAATCATTTCCTGACCATTGTGGAAGGCCGCGAGCAACTCCGGCAGCTTGGCAACAAGGTGCTGTGGGAAGGCGCTCAAGACGTGCTGTTTGAAGCAGTTTGAGCCCTTTTTGCGGTATGGCTAGCTGGTAATGGGCCAAGCTTTAGCGAGTGCCGCGCTGAATGGCAGCGGCTGCCTGCTTGACCAGCGCCGGGCCTTTGTAAATCAAGCCCGTGTAAATCTGCACGACGTCGGCACCTGCTTCGATTTTGCTCAGTGCATCTTCAGGGCTCAAAATGCCACCGACGCCGATGATGGCAAAGTCTTTGCCCAAAGACTGGCGCAGCTGTTTGATCACATGGTTGCTGGCCGCCAGCACCGGTGTGCCTGACAGGCCGCCAGCTTCATCGGCATGCGCCAGACCTTTCACGGCTTCACGGTTGATCGTGGTGTTGGTGGCCAACAGTCCCCAGCCGAGTTGGCTGCCTGCGGCGTCTGCCTGCGCATAGCGCTGCATCGTGCGGGCGATCACCTCGATCTGTGCATCGTCCAAGTCGGGGGCTATTTTGACGAAAAATGGAACACGGCGGCCATGCTTTTGGGCCAGTGCTTCACGCCGCAGGGCCATGGCGCTGAGCAGTGCGTCCAGCGCTTCGTCGGCTTGTAGTGTGCGCAGATTTTTGGTGTTCGGACTGGAGATGTTGATGGTCACATAGTCGGCATGCGGGTAGACGCCGTCCAAGCAAGCCAAGTAGTCGTCGGTCGCGTTTTCCATCGGCGTGGTGGCGTTCTTGCCAATGTTCAGCCCCAGCAACATGGGCGTTTGGCCGCGACGGCGGCTGTCTTCGCGAAAGCGAGCCTGCTTGACGTTGTCGACAAAAGCATCCAGCCCGTCGTTGTTCAAACCCAAGCGGTTGATGAGTGCATTCGCTTCGGGCAGGCGAAAAATGCGCGGTTTCGGGTTGCCTATCTGGGGTTTGGGTGTGACGGTGCCGACCTCAACAAAACCAAAGCCCATGGCGGCCAGACCGTCAATGCAGCGGGCGTTTTTATCCAGACCCGCAGCCATGCCAACCCGGTTCGGAAAAGTCAGTCCGGCAACCTGAACTGGGTCTTCAATCCGGCCCGCGCAGTAGGCCATCTTGAGCGGTGTGTGTTGCGTGCGCGCCAGTGCGGCCATGGTCAGGTCGTGGGCTGTTTCCGCGTCCAAGTTAAACAAAAAAGGGCGGGCCAGAGCGTAAGGGAGCAGGGACATTGGATAATTCGGGGCTGAATGGCAAGGCAGCGACACGCTTTGGCGGGCAAGTCCCGTGGCGTGAGCAAGAGCGTTGATTGTCGCAAAAAACTACTCGGACACCCATGACACAAGATGAATTGAAAACCCTCGTCGGCCAAGCCGCCCTGCATTACATCCAGCCGGGCATGCTGGTCGGCGTCGGCACCGGATCGACCGTCAACAAGTTCATCGATGCGCTGGCCACGGTCAAGCACACCATCGCCGGAGCGGTGTCGAGCTCCATCGCGTCGACAGAACGCCTGCAGGCTTTGGGTATCAAGGTGTTTGAGGCGACCGACGTCGAGGAACTTGATGTGTACGTGGATGGTGCCGACGAGATTGACCACGCCGGCAACATGATCAAAGGCGGCGGTGCGGCGCTCACCTGCGAGAAAATTGTCGCCGCACAGTCTCGTCAATTCATCTGCATTGCCGACGACAGCAAACTGGTCACGACGCTCGGCAAATTTCCGCTCCCAGTGGAAGTCATTCCCATGTCGGCACAACGTATCGCGTTGCAGTTTGCAGGCATGGGCGGCATTGCCACTTTGCGCCTCAAACAGGGTGTGCCGCTGGTGACTGACAACGGCCAACACATTTTGGACGTGACCGGTTTGCAGATTCTGGAGCCTCGGACATTTGAGCTGCAGGTGAGTCAATGGCCGGGTGTGGTCACGGTGGGCGTGTTTGCATTTCAAAAAGCGCACGTGTGTTTGTTGGGCACTGAAGTCGGCGTGAAGACGCTGGTTTTTTAAACCCCAACTTGCGTCGACGGACACCATGATCACGCCGTTTAAAACTGTCAAACCAAGTCTTGGTTTGGCTGAGCAGGTGGCGCAAGCCTTGTCTGCGCAGATCAGCGCCGGCCACCCTGCGGCGGGCGAAAAACTCGCCACCGAAACCGTGCTGGCTCAGCAGTTCGGTATCAGCCGGACCGTGTTGCGCGAAGCTGTCTCGCGGCTCAAATCCCTGGGTTTACTGGAGTCGCGGCAGGGCAGTGGTGTGTTTGTTCGGGCTGCCGGTTTTTCGCCGCTTAACTTTGACGTCAGTTTGGCGGTTTCGCGGCAGGCGGTGATTCAGATGGTTGAAGTCAGGCGGGGACTCGAAGCTGAAGTGGCCGCGTTGGCGGCTGAGCGCCGCAGCGCTGCAGACTTACTGCGTATTCGCCACTGCATGAACGCCTTGGCCGATGCAGTAACTGCAGGCGGCGATGGTGCGGAAGAAGACGTGATTTTTCACCGGGCTATTGCGGACGCTGCCAAAAATCCTTTTTTGATCAGCACCCTTGACTACCTCCGGCAGTTTTTACGCGGTGTGACGCGCGTGACCCGTGCCAACGAAGCGCGTCGCAGCGACTTTGCTCGACAAGTCAAAAACGAACACGAAGCCATCACCAGCGCCATTGAAGCCGCTGACGCAGCCCGTGCCCGCCGCGCTGCCGCTACGCACATGAACAACGCGATCAAGCGCATCGAGCAGGCTGATCCGGCGTTTTGGGCGCAAGAGGGCGTGCAATTGGCGAGTGGCTTGGTCTCGGGCGCTGTAAGGCGCTGAGTCACTCTAGTTGAGAGTTATGTCGCTGCGAGCGCCATGACGGGGTTTTGAGTGTGTTGTCCAGCGGCTTATTTCCGGGTAAACCCCCGGCATTGAATCGGTGGATTATTTGTATGATGACCTTACAAATAAAGGGGAGGCGGCATGACTTTTAAACCCGACTTTAACGCTCAATCCGAGCCCCAAGCGAAGCCGATCAGCCGCCGTCAGTCGCTGGTGCTGGGTGCCGCACTGATGGGGAGCGGATTGGCGCTGCCCGCTTTGGCGCAGGCTTGGCCAAACAAGCCGATCCGCCTTGTCGTGCCTTTTCCGCCTGGTGGTTTGATTGATGTGATGGCGAGGCTGGTTGCGCCGCGACTTGGTCAAGAGCTGGGTCAAGCCATCGTGATTGACAACAAGCCCGGCGCAGGTGGCAACATCGGTGCGGCAGAAGTCGCCCGCGCACAGGCAGATGGCTACACCTTGCTGATGGCTTCGCCGCCGTTGACCATCAGCCCTGCGCTGTACGCTAGCTTGCCTTACAAACCGGAGCAAATCAGCGCTGTTGGTCTGCTGGGCCGTGTGCCCAACGTGTTGCTTGTGAGCCCTAAAAGCGGCATCAACTCGGTGGCCGACTTGATCAAACGCGCACGCAGCCAGCCGGCAAAACTGAACTACGCCTCCAACGGCAACGGAACATCGCTGCACTTGAGCGCTGAATTGTTCAAAAGCACTACCGGCACTTTCATCACGCACATTCCTTATCGCGGTGCCGCAGCCGCCGTGACAGGTTTGATGGCCGGTGAAGTGGACATGATGTTTGAGAATTTGCCCTCGGTGATGGGGCAAATTCAGGGTAATGCCGTCAAAGCTTTGGCGGTGACAACGCGTCAGCGCAGCAAAGCCTTGCCCGACGTACCCACGTTGTCTGAGTCCGGTTTACCGGACTTTGACGTCAGCGCCTGGTATGGGCTTGCATCGCCTGCCGGCTTGCCTGCTGCGCTGGTGGCCAGCTTGGAGCAAGCACTGCAAAAAATCATGCGCGATCCGGAAGTCATCCGCACCATGGAGTCGCGCGGTGCAGATGTCGGCTTTCTGGGCGCAGCGCCCATGACCGCGTTCATGCGCGATGACGCTGCGAAATGGAAGCGTGTGGCTGACTTTGCGAAAATCACCCTCGGTTGAACTTGCCAACCTAACCATTTGACACACCCGCAACAAGGAAAACGGTATGACGATCACTGCAGGCCTGATCGGCCTTGGCGCCATGGGTCATGGCATGGCGCAATCACTCAGGCGCGCCGGTTACTTGGTGCACGTTTATGACGTGCGATCCGATGCCGCACAGACTTTTGCGAAAGAAGGCGGCGTGGCCGCTGGCTCACCTGCTGAACTGGCCGCCGCTTGCGATGTGGTGGTCTCAGTGGTGGTCAATGCTGCGCAGACCGAGAGCGTGTTGTTCGGCCCGTCAGGCTGCGCTGCCGCCATGAAACCCGGCAGCGTGTTTGTGATGTGCTCGACCGTTGAGCCGAGCTGGTCGGTGGCACTCGAAAAACGCCTGAACGACATGGGCTTGCTCTACATTGATGCGCCGATCTCTGGCGGTGCTGCCAAAGCCGCCAGCGGCCAAATGACGATGATGACAGCAGGCGAAGATGCCGCTTATGCGCTGGCTGACCCCTTGCTCAACGCCATGGCCGCCAAGGTTTATAAACTTGGCGATACAGCCGGAGCTGGCAGCAAGGTGAAGATCATCAACCAGTTGCTGGCCGGCGTGCACATTGCCGCTGCGGCTGAGGCCATGGCGCTGGGCTTGCGTGAGGGTGTCGACCCGGACGCTTTGTACGAGGTCATCACCCACAGCGCCGGCAACAGTTGGATGTTTGAAAACCGCATGGCCCACGTGCTCGCAGCCGATTACACGCCGCTGTCTGCGGTGGACATTTTTGTGAAAGACTTAGGGCTGGTGCTGGACATGGCCCGCAGCAGTAAATTTCCCCTGCCGCTGTCGGCCACGGCACATCAAATGTTCATGCAGGCATCGACAGCCGGTTTTGGCCGCGAAGATGACAGCGCTGTGATTAAAATTTTCCCTGGCATTGAATTGCCGAAAGCCAAAGAATGACCGCCGCAGCGCCGGGCCGCCCCAAGCAAGGCACGGCCCCCTCGGGGAGCGTGGGGGCACTGAACATCAAGCTCGGTTGTATTGCCGACGACTTCACGGGTGCCACTGATTTGGCCAACAACTTGGTTCGCGCAGGCATGCGCGTGGTGCAAACCATTGGCGTGCCGACCCGTCCTTTAGGTGCTGAGGTTGACGCAGTTGTCGTTGCGTTGAAGTCGCGCACCGTGGCGCCTGCTGAAGCAGTCAGGCAGTCGTTGGCGGCACTTGAATGGTTGCAAGCCCAGGGTGCGCAGCAGATCTATTTCAAATATTGCTCAACCTTTGACAGCACGGCCACGGGCAATATCGGGCCGGTGACCGAGGCGCTGATGGACGCGTTGGGTGTTGACTTCACCATCGCCACACCGGCCTTTCCGGACAACAAGCGGACGGTCTTCAAGGGCTACCTGTTTGTCGGTGATGTGCTGCTGAATGAAAGTGGCATGCAGAACCATCCCCTGACGCCGATGACGGATCCGAATCTGGTGCGCGTCATGCAGTCGCAGTCGCGGCGCAAAGTCGGTCTGATTGATCATCAAGTGGTCGCACAGGGCGAGGCTGTCATCCGTGAGCGCATCCAACAATTGCGCGCTGACGGTGTGGGCGTGGCCGTGGTGGACGCAGTCTCCAACGACGACTTGCTGCGCATGGGCCCAGCTTTGAAAGACATGCGCTTGCTGACTGCCGGCTCGGGCGTGGCGATTGGTCTGCCGGCCAATTTCGGCCTGCTGCCGTCGAGTCAGGCAGGGCAGTTACCACCAGCCAGCGGTTTGCAAGCTGTGGTTTCGGGCAGTTGCTCGCTGGCGACACTGCGTCAAGTGGCGGATTTTCTCCGCACGGGTCGCCCGGCGTTTGTGGTCGATGCGCTGCGCCTGGCCGCTGGCGATGATGTTGTGGCAGAAGCCTTGGCTTGGGCTGCAGCGCTGCTGTCAGGCGGCCCGGTGCTGGTGTATTCCACGGCTGAAACCCAAACCATCAAGAGCGTGCAGGGTCTGCTGGGTGCTGAAGATGCCGGCCTGTTGGTCGAGCGATGCATGGCCAACATCGCGCGTGGTTTGGTGAGGCTTGGCGTGCGTCAATTGGTGGTGGCTGGTGGTGAAACGTCGGGTGCTTGCGTGCAGGCTCTCGGCATCATGCAAATGCAAATGGGTCCGCAAATTGACCCTGGTGTGCCTTGGTGTCACGCCGTCAGCGAGCTTGCGCCCGACGGGCTGCACTTGACACTTAAATCAGGTAACTTCGGTTCTGATGACTTCTTCAGCAAAGCCTTCACAGTACTTTCCTCCGAAAGACCACGATGAGTAGCGCTGAGACTATCGCTCGTGAAGAAATTTGCCGGGTGGGCAAAAGCCTGTTTGAGCGCGGCTACGTGCATGCCACTGCCGGCAACATCAGCGTGCGACTTGACGACGGCTTTCTCATCACACCGACCGATGCTTGTTTGGGTTTTCTGGATCCGGCCCGCCTTGCAAAACTGGACCTGAGTGGCGAACAATGCAGCGGGGACAAAGCCAGCAAAACCATCGCTTTGCACCGCAGCATCTATGCCGCAACCGCTCCATTTGCGTTGGCTGCACGTTGTATTGTTCACACCCACAGCACGCATTGCGTAGCGCTGACTTTGCAGCATTCGTACAAGTCTGAAGCCGAATTGCTGCCGCCTGTGACGCCTTATTTTGTGATGAAGGTCGGCCATGTGCCGCTGATCGCTTATCACCGCCCCGGAGACCCTGCGGCGGCTGCACTGGTGAGCCAGACGATCAGTCGTTATGGTCAGCGCGGCACGCCGATTCGTGCGCTCATGCTGGACCGCCTCGGACCGAACGTCTGGCACGACAGCCCAGCCGCAGCCATGGCCACGCTTGAAGAGCTTGAAGAAACCGCCCAATTGATGCTGACCTGCAAGTCGCCGCCCAAGCCTTTGAGTGAAGCGCAGATTGACGAGCTGCGACAGACTTTCAATGCCATCTGGTGAGCACTGAATACATCAACAACCCTCAACCTGTTTGACCCATGCCTCAATTCGCCGCCAACCTCTCCATGATGTACCCCGACTTGCCATTTTTGGAGCGCTTTGAAGCGGCTGCCAAGGACGGTTTCAAAGCGGTGGAGTATCTGTTTCCTTACGCTTACAGTCAGCAAGAACTTGCCGCCAGGCTGAAAGGCAACGGCTTGAAGCAGGTGCTTTTCAATGCACCCCCGGGCGGCACCGACGCAGCCAGCATCGCCCACGGATGGGATAAAGCAGGAGACCGCGGTACCGCAGCAGTAGCCGGGCGCGAGGCTGAGTTTCGCACCGGTGTGCAGCTGGCGCTGGACTATGCCGACGCGCTTGATTGCCCCAGAATTCACGTCATGGCCGGCCTACTGCCAGACGGTCAGTTGCGGGATGCTTTGCAGCCTTTGTATTTGGCTAATTTGCAGTGGGCTGCAGAGCAAGCCGCCGCGCGTGGCCGTGACATCTTGATCGAGCCGATCAACACGCGCGATGTGCCGCGTTTTTTCTTGAATCGACAAGACCATGCGCATGAGGTGGTGGCAGCCGTCGGCGCCAACAATCTCAAGGTGCAGATGGACCTGTACCACTGCCAGATCGTTGAAGGCGACGTCGCCATGAAAATCCGCCAGTACCTGCCAACTGGCGCGGTGGGGCATTTCCAGATTGCCGGTGTGCCAGAGCGCCACGAACCCGACATCGGTGAGGTGAATTACGACTACTTGTTCAAGGTCATTGATGAGGTCTCAGCCGCATGCGGTTGGGACGGCTGGATCGGTTGCGAATACCGACCGCTCAATGGCGCACAGCCCGGCGGAACCAGTGCCGGGCTGGGTTGGATGCGGCGTTAAGCCATTCCTTGGTGCCGGAGCAGGGCGTCAATCGACGGCTCGCGGCCGCGAAATGCTTTGAACGATTCCATTGCGGGCCGGCTACCGCCAGCTTCCAAAATGGCTTCCCGGTACTTGCGGCCTGTCTCGACGTTGACGGTCCCTTGTGCGGCATCGCCAGCGGCTGATTCTTCAAAGGCTGCGTACGCATCTGCGGACAACACTTCGGCCCACTTGTAGCTGTAATACCCAGCTGCATAGCCACCTGAAAAGATGTGGCTGAAGGTGTGTGCCGGACGGCTGTACGGCGGAGCCTGAATCACGGCGACTTCGGCGCGGACATCAGCCAGCAGCGACATGACATCTTTGCTCGGATTCTCTTCGGTGTGAAGCAGCATGTCGAACAGCGAGAACTCCACTTGGCGCAGCGTCTGCATGCCGCTTTGAAAGTTTTTCGCAGCTGTCATCTTGTCGAACAGTACGCGCGGTAATGACTCGCCGGTGTCCACATGAGCGGTCATATGTTTGAGCACATCCCATTCCCAGCAGAAGTTTTCCATGAACTGGCTTGGCAATTCCACAGCGTCCCATTCAACGCCGCTGATGCCGGAGACATCGCGCTCGTTGACTTGCGTCAGCATGTGGTGCAGGCCGTGACCGAATTCGTGGAACAGCGTGGTCACGTCGTCATGCGTGAGCAGGGCGGGTTGGCCGGCCACACCTTCGGCGAAGTTGCAAACCAGGTGCGCGACGGGTGTTTGCAACAGGCCGGTGTCAGGGCGCAACCAGCGGGCGCGCACGTCGTCCATCCAAGCGCCACCGCGTTTGCCGGTGCGAGCCGGTTGGTCCAGGTAAAACTGTCCGACGAGTTGGCCGGCGCGCTCAATGCGGTAAAACTCGACGCCCGGTTTCCAGACTGGCGCGGTGTCTTTAGACAAGCTGACTTCAAAGAGTGTTTCGACAATCTTGAAGAGGCCGTCCAACACCTTGGGCGCGGTGAAATATTGTTTGACTTCTTGTTCGCTGAAGGCGTAGCGCTCTTCCTTGAGCTTCTCGCCGATGTAGGCGTAGTCCCAAGGTTGCGGGTTGTTGAGGCTCAAGTGTTCAGCGGCAAAAGCGCGCAAGTCCGCCACATCTTTTTCAGCGTAGGGGCGGGCGCGTTGGGCGAGGTCGCGCAAGAAGGTGATGACTTGCGTTGGCGACTCGGCCATTTTGGGCACGACGGAGACTTCACCAAAATTGCGGTAACCCAGCAGTTGCGACTCTTCAAGTCGCAAAGCCAAAATTTCTTTCATGATGGCGCTGTTGTCAAAGCCGCTGTGTTCGGCTGGTGCTTGGTCACTGGCGCGCGTGTTGTAGGCGCGGTAGAGCTTTTCGCGCAGGGCGCTGCTTTTTGCAAATTGCATCACCGGCAAATAGCTCGGCATTTTCAGCGTGAGTTTGTAGCCGTCTTTGCCTTCGGCCACCGCTTGAGCGCGGGCTGACGCCTGCACGTCAGCTGGCACGCCGTCAAGTTCGTCTGCGCCTGCGTAATAAGAAAAAGCCTCAGTCGAATCGAGTGCGTTTTCACTGAAATTTTGGCTCAACTCGGCTTGCCGCTCTTGTATTTGCGCAAAGCGCACGCGGGCCTCGCCAACGAGTTCAGCGCCTGACAACACAAAGTTGCGAACCGCATTTTTGTGCGCTTGGCGTTGCTCGGTGTTGAGGCTGTTGACGTCGATGGCTTTGTACTTGGCGTACAAGCGTTCGTCCGCGCCCAGTCGCGTCCAGAACTCGGTCACGCGCGGCAAAGCTGCGTTGTAGGCGGCGCGCAACTCGGGCGTGTCGGCCACGCTGTTGAGGTGACTCACAGCGCCCCAAGCGCTGCTGAGCTTTTCAGTCGCGACGTCGAGTACCCGAGCGATCTCAGGCCAGCTGGCCGGAAACGCGTCTTGGGTCACCTCGGTCAATGCTGTCTCAGTGCGGGCAAGCAATTCATCCATGGCCGGGCTGACATGCTCGGGCTGAATTTGGTCAAAAAGTGGAAGCGGGGAATTAGCGAGCAGTGGATTGGTCATGAGATTAGCTATGGGCGATTCACTCAAACTAAAGCCCCGAAAGGACTCGAAGGCCTGATCAGTCTTGGGCGGACTTCTTGGCGCTGCGCTGTTTAGGCTTCTTGGCGCGACGAACATTGCCGCCCGGCGTCAAGCGTTGGTTGCCCAAAACGCGCAGGGTTTTGACTTCTGGGCGTTGACCGTAGCGGCTGCTGTTCTTCAGTACTTTGACATCGCGCGGGCCGGCCATGCGGTCTTCGCTGACTTTCTTTTCCTTCGGAATGGCCGTGCGAAAGAGCACTAGCAACTTGCCAATGTGCTGAATCGGCGCAGCATTGAGCTCATCAGCCAAGGTCTGGAACATGTTTTCGCGGCCAGGCCGGTCGTCTGACAGGACCCGAATTTTGATCAGGCCGTGGGCATTGAGCGCGCCATCAATTTCTTTCTTGACGCCGTCGGTCAAACCGTCGGAACCAATCATGACGACCGGGTTGAGGTGGTGCGCATCAGCGCGGTGATCTTTGCGCTGGGCAGGGGTGAGGATTATTTTGGCCATGTGCAATTATCGACGCAACTTGAATCAAAGCGATATCAAAGCAGCACGGGGCTCATCGGCGAGGGACAATAGGGCTATGAAAGTCAAGACTCAAAGTAAGAAGGTGAACAAGGCATGGTTGAACGACCACGTCAACGACACCTATGTGAAACTGGCCAAGCAAGAGGGCTACCGTGCCCGGGCAGCCTACAAAATCAAGGAAATTGACGACACCCTCGGGCTCATCAAACCCGGCTATTGCGTGGTCGATCTGGGCAGCACACCGGGTGCTTGGAGTCAGTACGTCAGGCGTAAGCTGTCACCGGTGGGCGCGGCGGTGGGCGCACTCAATGGCCAGATCATTGCGTTAGACCTGTTGCCGATGGACCCGGTTGAGGGCGTGGTCTTCATTCAGGGTGACTTTCGCGAAGACGCCGTGCTGAGTCAGTTGGAGCAAGCGCTGGACAAGAGTCGCAAGGTGGACGTGGTGATTTCGGACATGGCTCCCAATCTCTCAGGCATTGGCGCGGCGGATGCTGCACGAATTTCGCATTTGGTGGAGTTGGCGGTTGAATTTGCGCAAAAACACCTGAAATCCGATGGCGCATTGGTGGTCAAGCTGTTCCACGGCGACGGTTACAGTGACTTGGTGAAACTCTTTAAATCGGTGTTTCGGGTCGTCAAACCAATCAAGCCCAAGGCCTCGAGGCCTGGTTCTTCGGAGACGTTTTTGATTGGTATGGGCCTGAAGGACATGCCGGCGCAAGCGACTTCGCATTCGCCTTTAGACGCCTGATCAGGCGCAAAATAGCGAAAAACCCGCTTTCGCCAAGGGGCTGAAGTGTTCAGTTCATTGGAGCTGGGCTCTTGAAACCCCTAAAATGGGTCGCATCTGCATTTCTGTTCTTACAACGGAGTACTCCTTGAACAATCAGTGGTTTTCGAAAATTGCGGTTTGGCTGGTGATTGCCATGGTGCTGTTCACCGTGTTCAAGCAATTTGACACACGTACGGGCGCCAGCTCAAACGCCTTGGGCTATTCAGACTTCCTAGAAGAAGTTCGTGGCAAGCGAATCAAAACAGCGACCATCGCTGAAGGTCAGGGCGGAACTGAAATTTCTGCTGTGACCACAGACGACCGCCGCATCCGCACCACGGCCACTTATCTCGACCGCGGTTTGATCGGCGACCTGATCGCCAATGATGTCAAGTTCGACGTCAAGCCGCGTGAAGAAGGCTCGATGCTGATGACCCTGCTCGTCAGCTGGGGGCCGATGCTGCTGCTGATTGGTGTCTGGGTTTACTTCATGCGCCAAATGCAGGGCGGTGGTAAAGGTGGCGCTTTCAGTTTTGGTAAAAGCAAAGCCCGCCTGACCGACGAGGCGAACAACACCGTGACTTTTGCTGACGTCGCCGGATGCGACGAGGCCAAAGAAGAAGTCAAAGAAATTGTCGACTTCCTGAAAGACCCTTCTAAATTCCAGAAGCTGGGTGGGCGCATTCCGCGCGGCCTGTTGCTGGTCGGCCCACCGGGCACGGGTAAAACCTTGCTCGCCAAGGGTATTGCCGGCGAAGCCAAAGTTCCTTTCTTCTCTATTTCCGGTTCTGACTTCGTTGAAATGTTTGTCGGTGTGGGAGCTTCCCGTGTCCGTGACATGTTCGAGAACGCCAAGAAAAACGCCCCCTGCATTATTTTCATTGACGAGATTGACGCCGTCGGTCGCCAACGTGGCGCAGGCTTGGGCGGTGGCAACGACGAGCGCGAGCAAACTCTCAATCAGATGCTGGTCGAGATGGACGGTTTTGAAACCAACGTTGGCGTGATCGTGGTGGCGGCCACCAACCGCCCTGACATTCTGGATGCGGCTTTGCTGCGCCCGGGTCGTTTTGACCGCCAGGTTTACGTGACGCTGCCCGATATTCGCGGACGTGAGCAGATTCTCAACGTCCACATGCGCAAAGTGCCACTCGGCCAAGACGTCAACGCCAGCATCATTGCGCGCGGTACGCCCGGCATGTCGGGAGCTGACTTGGCCAACCTCTGCAACGAAGCCGCTTTGATGGCTGCCCGCCGCAGTGCCCGTGTGGTTGAGATGCAAGACTTCGAAAAGGCCAAGGACAAAATCCTGATGGGCCCTGAGCGTAAAAGCATGGTCATGCCTGAAGAAGAGCGTCGCAACACGGCGTATCACGAGTCTGGCCACGCGTTGCTGGGCAAGCTTCTGCCTAAGTGCGATCCGGTTCACAAAGTCACCATCATTCCACGTGGCCGTGCCCTTGGCGTGACCATGAGCCTGCCGGCACAAGACCGTTACAGCTACGACCGCGAGTACATGCTGAGCCAGATCAGCATGCTATTTGGGGGCAGGATTGCTGAAGAAGTGTTCATGAACCAAATGACCACCGGCGCCAGCAACGACTTTGAGCGTGCAACGTCTATCGCCCGTGACATGGTGACCCGCTACGGTATGACTGAAGCCTTGGGCCCGATGGTCTACGCCGACAACGAAGGCGAAGTTTTTCTGGGTCGTTCGGTGACCAAGACCACCAACATGAGCGAGCAGACCATGCAAAAGGTCGACTCAGAAGTACGCCGCATCATTGACCAGCAGTACGCCTTGGCACGCGGTCTGATTGAAAGCAATCAGGACAAGATGCACGCCATGGCTAAAGCGCTGATGGAATGGGAAACCATTGACGTCGAACAACTCGATGACATCATGGCCGGCCGTGAGCCACGCGCTCCCAAAGATTGGGTTCCACGCAATTCATCCGTTGGCGGCAACACGCCTCCGAGCGGCGGAACACCAGCCGTGGCAACCGAGCCAGCACCCACAGTGGCTTGAGTTGTTGAACTAGTGGGTTATAAACCGGGGCCATTGCCCCGGTTTTTCTTGGTCTCTACTTTTCTTAGTCTCTGCCCTAGCGCAGAGCTCCCTCAATACAGTGGCGCAGGAGGCGCGTGTGGTGATGAATCCTTTCTGGCAAACCAGCCGTTTTCAGATTGATCTGACCAAGCCTCAGGTCATGGGCATCGTCAACGCCACGCCCGACTCCTTTTCTGATGGCGGTGCGTATTTCTCAAGCCGCAGCACCTCTGGTGTGTTGGCACATTGCGAGCAACTCCTCAAAGACGGCGCTGACATGCTGGACATTGGTGGCGAGTCAACCCGGCCCGGTGCTTTAGCCTTGCCGTTGGACGAAGAACTGGCGCGTGTGCTGCCGGTGGTGCGTCTTGTGGTGCAATTAGGTGTGCCCGTTTCAGTCGACACCTACAAGCCTGAAGTGATGCAGGCTGTGCTGGACTTGGGTGCTGACATCATCAATGACATCTGGGCCTTGCGCAAACCGGGTGTGGTTCAGGTGGTGGCTGGGCACCCTCAATGCGGGGTTTGTCTGATGCACATGCACCGTGAACCACTCACCATGCAAACTGCCCCGATGATTGGCGATGTGGTGCAGCAGGTCCGGGATTTTTTGCAGTTGGCTGCACAAGGTCTACAGGACGCAGGTATCGATCGCTCTCGCATCGTGCTCGATGTCGGTGTCGGCTTTGGCAAAACCGTGGCGCAAAACCTGTCGCTGCTCCAGCGGCAGTCAGACGTGCTGAATCTGGGCTACCCCTTGTTGGCAGGTTGGTCGCGAAAATCATCGCTGGCGATGCTGTGTGCAGATGAGGTTGAGGGCATTGAACCGCCGACGCCCTTGCCGATCACCGAGCGCATGGTGCCCAGCATCGCCGCCGTATTGTTGGCTGTTGAGCGTGGCGCGCGGGTGGTTCGGGTGCATGATGTGCGCGAGACAGTGCAAGCCCTCAAAGTCTGGACCGCCGCGTCTATTTGAGAGAGATTTGCAGGTAAAAAAATAACAAGCAAGGGCATGGCCCGGGAGTTCTTCAAATGAGCAGACAGTATTTCGGCACCGACGGCATTCGCGGCACAGTCGGGCAAGCCCCCATCACGCCAGACTTTGTTTTGCGCTTGGCCCATGCTGTGGGTCGCGTGCTAAAGCAGACCGAGGAGCGTCCTACGGTGTTGATTGGCAAGGACACGCGCATATCAGGCTACATGCTTGAAAGTGCGCTGGAATCAGGCTTCAATTCGGCTGGTGTCGATGTGGTCTTGCTTGGCCCTTTGCCAACGCCTGGCGTGGCCTACCTCACGCGCACGCAGCGCGCCAGTCTTGGCGTGGTCATCAGCGCCAGCCACAACGCCTTTGCCGACAACGGCATCAAGTTTTTCAGTGCCCACGGCACCAAGTTGTCCGACGCTTGGGAAGAGGCCGTGGAAGCGGCATTGGCCCAGCCACCAGTGTGGGTTGACTCGGCAAACCTCGGTAAAACGCGGCGGCTTGACGATGCGGCTGGCCGTTACATCGAGTTTTGCAAAAGCACCTTCGCGAACGACCTGACGCTGAAGGGCCTGAAGATCGTGGTCGATGCGGCGCATGGCGCGGCTTATCAAGTGGCGCCGGAAGTTTTTCACGAATTGGGCGCGGATATCGTTTGCATCGGCTGCGCTCCCGACGGCATGAACATCAACCATGAGGTGGGTGCGACACATCCAGCAGCCTTGATTGAGGCCGTCAAGGCGCACGGTGCCGACTACGGCGTGGCGCTCGATGGCGACGCTGACCGCTTGCAACTGGTCGACGCGAACGGCCGCCTTTTCAATGGCGATGAAGTTTTGTTTTTGATGGTCAGCGAGCGCTTGGCCCGTGGTGAAGTCGTCCCAGGCGCCGTCGGCACCTTGATGACGAATTTGGCTGTGGAGGTCGCCCTGAAAGCGCGTGGTGTGCAATTTGTACGCGCCAAGGTCGGTGACCGTTACGTGCTGGAAGAACTTGAAAAAAATGGCTGGTTGTTGGGCGGCGAGGGCTCTGGCCACCTGCTGGCGCTCGACAAACACACCACTGGAGACGGCCTGATCAGCGCGTTGCAGGTGCTGCAAGCGTGTGTGCGCAGTGGCAAACCGCTGGCCGAACTGCTGGCTGACGTGACGCTGTTTCCACAAATTCTGCTGAATGTGCGATTACGGCCCGGTCAAGACTGGAAGTCGAGCTTGGCCTTGCAAGCAGAGAGCAAAGCCGTGGAAGTCGAGTTGGGCGAGACGGGGCGCATTTTGATTCGCGCCAGTGGTACCGAACCCTTGCTGCGGATCATGGTTGAAGCCAGAGATGCGGCGCAAGCCAAGAACTGCGCGGAGCGCTTGGTGGCGGCGGTGCAGCTGGCTTAACTTAAGCGATTAAGAAGCGATTAATCCGTCAAGCGGCCGCTTGTAGTCCGTTGTTGAAATGGGTCTGCATGGCTTGCGCCGATGCCTTCGTATCGCGGGCCAACAGCGCCGTCATGATGTCTTGGTGCTCGTCTAGAGACTCCTGAATACGGCCACTTTTCAGCAGCGAGTTGTGCCGATTCAGCTTCATGACTTTGCGCAGGTCGGCGACCATCTGGTCGCGCCAGCGGTTGTCTGCGATCTCCAGCAGGCGCATGTGAAAGCGCTCGTTGATTTGGAAAAACTTTTCTCGGTGGCTGACTGATTTTTCCAGTTCGCGGTGAAGAGTCTGCAGTTCTTTCAGCTGCGTGTCACTAGCCTTTGTTGCCACCACGGCTGCCGCATCGCTTTCCAGCAAGGCGAGCAAGTGGTAGACGTCGGTCAGGTCACGCTCTGACACTTCAGTTACGTAGGCGCCGCGGCGGACTTTCATCGTCACCAAACCTTCGGCTGCCAGCACTTTCAAGGCTTCGCGCAGCGGTGTTCGGCTGATGCCGTATTCCTCGGCTAACTTGAGTTCATCAATCCAGCTGCCCGGTGTCAGTTCGCGGTTGAAAATACGCTGACGCAAGAGCTCAGCGACTTCTTGGTAGAGTGCACGTGGGGTCAGTGAGGCAGCGGCCATGGGTCAATTCCTGACGATCTTAATTCTGAATTTATAATTATAAATGATGTAAACTGCCCGCTGTGAAGAATGCCGGCGGTTTGCGCAGATGCTGCGTTGCTGCTCTCCTAAAGACAAGTTAACCTTGGTGCGCCATGAGTCAAAAACCACCTGCAGCCCCCGAATTCAATCCAGCCAGCCTAGAAGATTGGGGGCGTGCAGCCGCTAAGTCGGCGCCTGGTGGCGACGTGAACGCGCTCAACTGGAACACACCCGATGGCATCAGCGTCAAGCCGTTGTACACAGCGGAAGACGTCAAGGACTTGCCCTACACCAACACACTGCCGGGTTTTGAGCCGTTCATCCGGGGTCCACAGGCCACGATGTACGCCGTCCGCCCGTGGACGATTCGGCAGTACGCCGGCTTTTCGACTGCCGAAGAATCCAATGCGTTTTACCGCAAGGCGCTAGCTGCAGGCGGGCAGGGCGTTTCAGTGGCGTTTGACTTGGCGACACACCGCGGCTACGACTCAGACCATCCGCGTGTGACGGGTGACGTCGGCAAGGCTGGCGTGGCCATTGACAGTGTTGAAGACATGAAAATCTTGTTCGACCAGATTCCGCTGGACAAGGTATCGGTCTCCATGACGATGAATGGCGCGGTGTTGCCGGTGTTGGCCGGCTACGTGGTGGCGGCTGAAGAACAGGGCGTTTCGCAGGCTCAGTTGAGCGGCACCATTCAGAACGACATTCTCAAAGAATTCATGGTGCGCAACACCTATATTTACCCGCCGGCGCCCAGCATTCGCATCATCGGCGACATCATTGAGTACACGGCGCAGCACATGCCTAAGTTCAACTCGATCAGCATCTCGGGTTACCACATGCAAGAAGCCGGTGCGAACCAAGCGCTCGAGCTGGCCTTCACGCTGGCTGACGGGAAAGAGTACGTGAAAACTGCGATTGCCAAGGGTTTGGATGTCGATGCCTTTGCCGGACGTCTGAGTTTTTTCTGGGCCATCGGCATGAACTTCTACTTAGAAGTTGCCAAGATGCGTGCTGCGCGCTTGCTGTGGTGCCGCATCATGAAAGAGTTCAACGCCAAAAGCCCGAAAAGCTTAATGCTGCGCACGCATTGCCAAACCAGCGGTTGGAGCCTGACCGAACAAGACCCCTACAACAACGTGGTGCGCACCACCATTGAGGCCATGGCCGCCGTCTTCGGTGGCACGCAAAGCCTGCACACCAACAGCTTTGACGAAGCCATTGCGCTACCGACCGAATTTTCATCACGCATCGCGCGCAACACGCAGCTCATCATCCAAGAAGAGACTCACATTCCGAATGTGATCGACCCATGGGCTGGCAGCTACATGATGGAAAAGCTGACCCAAGACATGGCCGATGCTGCTTGGAAAATCATCGAAGAAGTTGACGCTATGGGCGGTATGACCCAAGCCGTGGACAGCGGCTGGGCCAAGTTGAAGATCGAAGCGGCAGCCGCTGAAAAGCAGGCGCGTATTGACAGCGGCAAGGACGTCATCGTTGGCGTCAACAAATACAAACTTAAAACCGAAGACGCGATTGAAACCCGCGACATCGACAACGTCGCCGTGCGCGACGGTCAGATCACGCGCCTGAAAGCGATCAAGGCCAAGCGCGACGACGCAGCCGTACTGGTCGCGCTGGACGCGTTGACCGCAGCAGCTGAAAGCAACAGCGGCAATTTGTTGGACCTGAGCATTCAAGCCGTGCGGCTTCGCGCCACTGTGGGCGAAGTCAGCGACGCACTGGAAAAAGTTTACGGGCGCCACCGCGCCGACACGCAAAAGGTGACCGGTGTGTACGCTGCCGCTTATGACTCCGCCGAAGGCTGGGAAACCCTCAAAGCAGAAATCAACGCCTTTGCTGAAGCAGAAGGCCGTCGCCCCCGCGTGATGATCTCCAAGCTCGGGCAAGACGGTCATGACCGCGGTGCCAAGGTTGTGGCCACGGCGTTTGCCGACTTGGGCTTTGACGTTGACATGGGCCCGCTGTTCCAGACGCCTGAAGAATGCGCGCGCCAAGCGATTGAAAACGATGTTCACGCGGTCGGTGTGTCGACGCTCGCAGCAGGTCACAAAACACTGGTGCCGGCGATCATCGCCGAGCTGAAAAAGCAGGGCGCTGACGACATCATCGTGTTTGTCGGCGGAGTGATTCCGCGCCAAGATTACGAGATGCTTTACGAGGCTGGTGTTAAAGGTATTTACGGTCCCGGCACGCCGATTCCGGCCAGCGCCAAAGATGTGCTGGAACAGATCAAGGCCTGCCTGAAGTGAGCTCGCCCGCGTTGTTGGCATCGATTCTGCAAGGCGATGCCGTCGTGCAGCGCCGCGCCATCGCCAAGGCCATCACCTTGCTTGAGTCGACGCGGCCTGATCATCGGCTTGAAGCCGATGCCTTGCTCACCACCTTGTTGCCGCACACGGGGAAATCGTTTCGCTTGGGCATCAGCGGCGTGCCGGGCGTCGGCAAGTCCACCTTCATTGAAGTTCTGGGCTTGTACCTCATCGCGCAAGGTCACCGGGTTGCGGTGTTGACGATCGACCCGTCAAGCACCGTTTCCGGAGGCTCCATCCTGGGCGACAAAACGCGTATGGAGCAGCTCTCCGTCCATGAACGCGCTTACATTCGGCCCAGTCCCTCCAGCGGAACTTTAGGCGGTGTCGCCGAGAAAACCCGCGAAGCCATGTTGGTCTGCGAAGCTGCCGGTTACGACGTGGTGATCGTCGAAACCGTCGGTGTTGGCCAGAGCGAAACAGCGGTCTCCAACATGACCGATATGTTTGTGCTGATGCAGCTGCCAAATGCTGGCGACGATTTGCAAGCCATCAAAAAAGGCGTGATGGAGCTGGCTGATCTTGTCGTCATCAACAAGGCCGACATTGACGCTATTGCAGCGCAGCGCGCACAACTTCAAATCACATCGGCCATGCAGTTGTTGGGTATGTTCAGCGGCTATCTGGAAACCAATTGGCACCCCAAAGCCATGCTGCTGAGTGCCTTGAAAGGCGAGGGCGTGGCACTTTTTTGGACAGAAGTGCTTGAGTTTCGGACCCGGCAAACTGCCAACGGAAAATTCGCCAACCGGCGTCAACAGCAGTCGCTGGCGTGGATGTGGGAACGCATTGATGCCGGACTGAAGCAAACTTTTAAGCAAAACCCGGCTGTCAGTGCGCTGCTGCCGGCGCTGATGACGCAGGTCGTCAGCGGTGAAATTCCCGCCTCAATCGCAGCTCGCAAGCTGCTGGCAGCGCATTTGGATCAAGCGTCAAAATCCATTCAATAAAGAAAGCAATTCATGCAGGACATCCTCGAACAAAAACGCGCTGCAGCCCGCCTCGGCGGCGGGCAAAAGCGCATTGACGCGCAGCACGGCAAGGGCAAACTGACGGCCCGTGAACGGCTGGAGCTGTTGCTCGACGAAGGCACGTTCGAAGAGTGGGACATGTTCGTTGAGCACCGCTGCAACGACTTCGGCATGCAAGACAACAAGATTCCTGGTGACGGCGTGGTCACCGGTTACGGCATGATCAATGGTCGGCTGGTGTTCGTTTTCAGCCAAGACTTCACGGTCTTTGGTGGTGCGTTGTCCGAGGCCCATGCAGAGAAAATTTGCAAAGTGATGGACCAAGCGATGAAGGTCGGCGCACCCGTCATCGGGCTGAACGACTCGGGCGGCGCGCGTATTCAAGAAGGCGTCGCGTCACTCGGCGGTTACGCCGATGTCTTTCAGCGCAACGTCATGGCCAGTGGCGTGATTCCGCAGATCAGCATGATCATGGGCCCGTCGGCGGGTGGCGCGGTGTACTCACCCGCCATGACCGATTTCATCTTCATGGTCAAAGACAGCTCTTACATGTTTGTGACCGGTCCCGAGGTGGTGAAAACCGTGACCCACGAGGAAGTCACCGCAGAAGAGCTCGGCGGCGCCATCACACACACCACCAAGAGCGGTGTGGCCGATCTGGCTTTTGACAACGATGTTGAAGCGCTTTTGATGCTGCGCCGTTTGTACAACTACCTGCCGCTGAACAACCGCGAAAAAGCCCCGGTGCGCCCGAGTGCAGACCCGGCCAACCGCATGGACATGAGCTTGGACACGTTGGTGCCCGAGAACGCCAACAAGCCTTACGACATGAAAGAACTCATCGTCAAGACAGTTGATGACGGTGACTTTTTTGAGATTCAGCCCGAGTACGCGAAGAACATCGTGATTGGTTTTGCACGCATGGAAGGCCAAAGCGTCGGCATCGTGGCCAACCAGCCGCTGGTGCTGGCCGGTTGCTTGGACATCAAGAGCTCAATCAAGGCGGCGCGCTTTGTGCGTTTTTGCGATGCGTTCAACATTCCAGTCATCACCTTTGTCGACGTGCCAGGATTCATGCCCGGCACCTCGCAAGAGTACGGCGGCATCATCAAGCATGGCGCGAAATTGCTCTACGCTTATGCTGAGTGCACAGTGCCAAAAATCACCGTCATCACGCGCAAGGCTTATGGCGGCGCGTATGACGTGATGGCCTCTAAGCACTTGCGCGGGGACGTTAACTTTGCTTGGCCGAATGCCGAGATTGCCGTGATGGGTGCCAAGGGCGCGGTTGAAATTATTTTTCGTGAAGACAAGGGCGACCCGGTCAAACTGGCCGCCAAAGAAGCCGAGTACAAAGCCCGCTTTGCGAATCCGTTTGTGGCGGGTAGCCGGGGCTTTATTGACGATGTCATCTTGCCGCACGAAACGCGTAAGCGCATCTGCCGTTCGCTGGTCATGTTGAAAGACAAAAAGCTTGAGAATCCGTGGCGCAAACACGGCAACATTCCGCTGTGAGCATGGTCATGAAGAACTTTGCATTTCACACCCGAGCTTCTCGCTCCGGACTGGGGTGCCCGGAGTTTTTGCTCCGTGTCCCCCGGCCTTCGGCCTCCTCCTTGACCTGCGCAAAAACCCCGGGCACCCCAGTCCTAGATGTGCCGTGTTTGTGGGAACTGTGCAAGACCACCTTCGTAGCCTTGGGCGCGGTGTGTCTGCCGCAGCGAAGTCAAGGAGGAGGCCGCAGGCCGGGGGACATGAGCGAAGGTAGATACACCGCGCTCAAGGCGGAGCGAACCGCGCCCAAGGCGAAGCGAGCAAGTCATCACGCCGCGTGCAGTGCATAAAAAATTGATCGAAAGCAACACCATGTTCAACAAAATCCTGATCGCCAACCGCGGCGAAATCGCTTGCCGCGTCATCCTCACCGCTCGCAAGATGGGTATCAAAACAGTCGCGGTGTACTCCGACGCTGACAAAGATGCATGCCACGTCGAGCTGGCCGACGAAGCTGTCAACATTGGCCCAGCGCCAAGTCGTGACAGTTATTTGCAAGCCGAAAAAATCATTGCCGCCTGCAAACAAACCGGCGCCGAAGCCGTGCACCCGGGCTACGGTTTTTTGAGTGAAAACGCCGGCTTCGCCAAGCGCGTTGAAGAAGAAGGCTTGGTCTTCATTGGCCCCAAGTATTACTCGATTGCCGCCATGGGCGACAAGATTGAGTCTAAAAAACTGGCCGGTTCGGCTGGTGTCAATTGCATTCCCGGGGTCAACGACGCGATCGAAACCCCCGAAAAAGCGGTTGAGATTGCCAAGGGCATTGGTTACCCGGTGATGATCAAAGCCAGCGCTGGCGGTGGCGGTAAAGGTTTGCGCGTTGCCTTCAATGACAAGGAGGCTTTTGAAGGCTTCACCAGCTGCCGTAACGAGGCCAAAAACAGCTTTGGTGATGACCGTGTCTTCATTGAAAAATTTGTTGAAGAGCCACGCCACATTGAGATCCAGTTGATTGGCGACAGCCACGGCAATGTGATCTACCTGAACGAGCGTGAGTGTTCGATTCAGCGTCGCCACCAGAAGGTGATTGAAGAGGCGCCAAGCCCGTTCATCAGCGAAGCCACGCGCAAAGCCATGGGCGAGCAAGCCGTGCTGTTGGCCAAAGCTGTGAAGTACCAAAGCGCTGGCACAGTCGAATTTGTTGTTGGCAAAGACCAGAGCTTTTACTTTCTGGAAATGAACACCCGCCTGCAAGTCGAGCACCCGGTGACTGAATGCATCACCGGCTTGGATTTGGTCGAGCTGATGATTCGCGTGGCGGCAGGTGAAAAACTGCCCTTGACGCAAGCCGAGGTCAAGCGCGACGGTTGGGCGATGGAGTGCCGCATCAATGCCGAAGATCCGTTTCGCAACTTTCTGCCGAGCACGGGGCGGCTGGTGCGTTTTCAGCCGCCAACACAAACCATGTTTGCGGCAGACATGTCGCAGTTGCAAGGTGTGCGCGTGGACACCGGTGTGCAAGACGGTGGCGAGATCCCGATGCATTACGACTCGATGATTGCCAAGCTCATCGTTCACGGCAAAGACCGCCTAGATGCCATCGCCAAGATGCGGGAAGCGCTGAACTCGTTTGTGATTCGCGGCATCAGCAGCAACATCCCGTTTCAGGCCGCCTTGCTGGCGCATCCGAAATTTGTCGCTGGAGACTTCAACACCGGCTTCATCGCGGAGAACTATGGCCAAGGCTTTCGCGCCGAAGACGTGCCGCATGACGACCCCGATTTTCTGGTCGCCTTGGCCGCTTACGTCAACCGCCGGTTGTTGGGTCGGGCGGCAGGTATCAGCGGTCAGCTGCCGGGCCACGGCATCACCGTGAGTGAAGATTTTGTGGTGATTGGCATGGGCGCGGTCGGCAATAACACAGCGCAGCCGGTGTTGGTGCGTGACTATCAGACGGTATCAGGTTCGAGTGCAGTCGAGACCGGCGGCAAGACTTATGAGATCTGCAGCAGCTGGCATTTAGGCGGTGCACGCATTCGTGGCATGGTCAACGGTACTGACTTTTCTGCTCAGGTGGAGCGCGGCGTCGGTAAGAACCCACTGGCGATGCGTTTGATCCACAACGGCACCCGATTGGATGCGTTGGTCCTATCGCCACGCGCCGCTGAACTCTACAAGATGATGCCTTTCAAGGCACCACCTGATATGAGCCGTTACGTGTTGTCGCCCATGCCCGGCTTGCTGGTCGATGTGGCTGTAACGGTTGGCCAGAAAGTTCAAGCCGGTGAGCGCATCGCCGTGATTCAAGCGATGAAGATGGAGAACGTGCTGTTTGCGATCGCTGATGGCGTGGTCGGCAAGGTATTGGCAGCCAAGGGTGAGTCACTCACCGTGGATCAGCCGATTGTTGAATTCGTTTAAATAGTTGAGGCATCAGCATGAACCGTCCATTCAAAGTGCTGGGTATCCAGCAAATCGCCATCGGCGGCCCGAGCAAAGACAGACTGCGCAAGCTCTGGGTCGACATGCTCGGGCTCGAAGTGACGGGAAATTTCGTCAGCGAACGGGAGAACGTTGATGAAGATATTTGCGCCATGGGCGTTGGTCCTTTCAAAGTCGAGGTTGATCTGATGCAACCGATTGACCCCGATAAAAAACCAGCCGTTCACACCACGCCGTTGAACCACGTGGGGCTCTGGATTGACGACTTGCCGCAAGCGGTGAGTTGGCTCACTGCGCAAGGCGTGCGCTTTGCGCCCGGCGGCATTCGCCAAGGTGCGGCTGGTTTTGACATCTGCTTTTTGCACCCCAAAGCGAGTGACGAATTCCCGATTGCGGGTGAAGGCGTGTTGGTGGAATTGGTGCAATCGCCGCCTGAGGTGGTGAAGGCTTTTGCGGCGATGGCCGCTTCTTCTAGTTGAAATCATTGGCACTCGGGAAAGCTTGCTAAACCTTGTGATGTACAGGGGCACAATAGTGGTTTGGTTGCACCGCCTGAATGACAAAAAAGGCGCTGCATTGGTCTGATCACTTCTGGAGCTCACACACATGGATTTGTCCCGTTTCCCCCGCCGCCGTTATACCGTTGGCGCCACGCCGCTGGAGTTTCTGCCGAATTTCACGCGCGCGTTGGCTGAGCTTTGCCCGGATGGACAAGGCCCACAGATTTGGATCAAACGCGATGACATGCTGGGTCTGACGCCCGGTGGCAACAAGACCCGCAAACTTGAATTTTTGGCCGC
Organism: Comamonadaceae bacterium; assembly: GCA_947450765.1. Classification (GTDB taxonomy): domain Bacteria; phylum Pseudomonadota; class Gammaproteobacteria; order Burkholderiales; family Burkholderiaceae_C; genus Polaromonas. The sequence continues at coordinate 43,497 of CANFXC010000010.1, forward strand.
AGATGCCATGGCGCAAGGCGCAGACACTTTGATCACCTGCGGTGCCCCGCAGTCGAATCATTGCCGAGCTACCTTGTCCTCTGCCATCAAAGAAAACATGAAGTGCCGCTTCGTCATCGAAGAGCGGGTGCCTGGCAGCTACAACGCAGACGCCAGCGGGAATAATTTTCTGTTTCGCCTGATGGGCGTGGAGTCCGTCACGGTGGTGCCAGCTGGCACCAACATGCTGGCGGCCATGCAGCAGGTAGCCACTGAGCTGGCCGCTTTGGGTCGCAAGGGTTATATCGTGCCGGGCGGTGGCTCTAACGCGGTCGGCGGCTTGGGTTATGTGGCCTGCGCACAAGAGTTGCAGCAGCAGTTTTTTGAGCAAGGCGTGCAGATCGACAAAGTGGTTGTCGGCTCAGGCAGTTCTGGCACGCACGGCGGTTTGTTGGCCGGTTTCCTGGGCAACAACATCCAGATTCCAATCATCGGCATCGGCGTGAGTCGCGACCCGGTAGACCAAGACCCGCTGGTGCACAAAGAAGCGCAGGCCGTGGCTGATTTGCTGGGGCTGAACATGACCGTGCCGCGCGAGGCCGTGTTGAGTTTTGGCGATTGGTGGCGGCCTAAATATTCCGTACCAAACGCAGCCATGGTCGAAGCCGTACAAATGCTGGCCCGCACCGAAGCGATTTTGCTGGACCCGGTTTACACCGGAAAAATCATGGCTGGCCTGATTGGTCTGGCCCGCAAAGGTTACTTCAAACCAGACGAAAAAGTGCTCTTCATCCACACCGGTGGCGCGCCTTCATTGCACGCTTTTGAGCCGGTGGTGTTGGGACTGACGGAGCTGCCGGCGCTGTAGTCGTTTAGTCTGCTGCGCTGCGGCGGGCTCTGGCCCGCGCCAGCGCTGCTTCAATCACGGCACGCTTGGCGTCCAGCACGGCGCTGTCGGTGTGTTTTGAATGGGCCGCGACATCAGCCAACGCCGCTTCTGCTTTTTTCTCCAATCGATCGGCTTGCACACGTGTTTCGCGCACTTGCTTGATCTGGTGAAACGCATAACGACTGCGCGCGACTTCAGCCTGCGCCGGGGACCAGGCTTTCCAGCCGGTCTCAAACGCTGTGACATTGACCAAGCTGATGCAGTCCACCGGGCAGACGGGAATGCACAGTTCGCAGCCGGTGCAGTGTTTTTCAATCACACTGTGCATGAGTTTGTTGCTACCGAGAATGGCATCGGTCGGGCAGACCGGCAAACACAAGGTGCAGCCAATGCACCAAGCTTCGTCGATCACAGCGACATGGCGCGGTCCTTCTTGACCATGCTCTAAATCCAGCGAAAGCACAGGCTGGCCGGTCAATGCCGCTAATCGGTTGATGCCTTCGTCGCCACCGGGTGGGCACCGATTGATAGGTGCTGCCTGGGTTGCAATGGCCTCGGCATAGGCCCTGCAGTCCTGGTAGCCGCAGCGCGTGCACTGGGTTTGCGGGAGCAGGGCGTTGAGGCGTTCGGTCAGACTCACGAAGTTAAACCCGCCGCAATGTACAAGGGTTTATTTTCGAACTGAGGTTTTTTTAACCGCAGTTGCCGGACGGGTTTTTGCAGCGGCAATAGAGACTGAGGCTGTTTTCCGCTTGGCTGGCGTACTGGCAACCAATTTGGTGGAATTGGCCGTGTTTGACATTTGGTTGTGCGCCAAAATGAAACTTTTCACTGCTGGGTAGGTGATTTCGCGCCAGCGGCGGCCGCTGAAAATACCGTAGTGCCCAGCCCCTTTGACCTCTAGGTGCTGCTGGTTGGCCTTGGGAATGTTGGAACACAGGCCGTGGGCGGCTTTGGTTTGTCCTGAGCCTGAAATGTCGTCTAACTCGCCTTCGACGGTGAACTGTGCTGTGGTGGTGATGTCCTCGGGACGCACGCGCTCTGGAACGCCTTGCTCGTTGCGCACGTCCCAAGTCCCGTTGACCAGTTTGAATTCCTGAAACACCGTCTTGATGGTGTCTAGGTAGTAGTCGGCGTCCATGTCGAGAACCGCGTTGTACTCGTCATAAAACTTGCGATGCGCTTCGACGCTGGCGTCATCACCTTTCAGCAAGTCTTTGAAGTAGTCGTAATGGCTGCTGGCATGACGATCAGGGTTCATGGCCACAAAACCGGTGTGCTGCAAAAAACCAGGGTAAACACGCCTGCCAGCGCCAGCAAAGTTGCTGGGCACACGGAAGATCACGTTGTTTTCAAACCAGCTGTAGCTCTTGTTCATGGCCAAGTTGTTGACCGCCGTGGGTGACTTGCGTGCATCAATCGGGCCGCCCATCATGGTCATGCTCAGCGGCGTTGTTTCACCGCGGGTCGCCATCAATGAGATCGCGGCCAACACCGGTACTGTCGGCTGGCACACGCTGATCACGTGGCAATTGCCATAAGCCCCTTGCAGGTGGCGAATGAATTCCTGCACGTAGTTGACGTAATCGTCTAAGGCAAAGCTGCCTTCAGACAGCGGCACGATACGGGCGTTTTTCCAGTCTGTGATGTAAACCTTGTGGTCTTTCAGCATGGTCTTGACCGTGTCGCGCAGCAGTGTGGCGTAGTGGCCTGACAGCGGTGCAACGATCAGCACCACAGGTTGACCTTTGAGTTTTGTCAGCGTGGCCGGGTCGTCGGTGAAGCGCTTGAAGCGGCGCAGTTCACAAAAAGGCTTGTCCAACTCAATGCGCTCATGAATCGCCACGCTGGTGCCGTCAACGTCGACCGTGGTCAGGTCAAAGCTCGGTTTTTCGTAATCTTTACCCAAGCGATAAATCAAGCTGTAACCTGCGGCAACACGCTGTGCAAACGGATTTTGTCCTGCTGGCGTCAACGGGTTGCTGTAAAGCTTGGCGGCAGCCTGCGCAAAGTCGACGAAAGGCTCCATCAGTGTGCGTTGCGTTTCATAGACTTGGTAAAGCATGGCGTAGCCCCTTTTTGGTGTGACGGCTGATAATGTTGCAGTGCAATATACCAGTAGCTGAGCTCTTTTTTAGGAGAGGAAACACTAATACGGTGCATCGCAAGGCGACATTTGTCAACTTGGTGAAAGCTTCTCCGGACCGCTTTCATACGACACTATTCAAAGTAATGAGTCAGCCGCAGAAATTCAAGATCAAAGAAAGACAAAAGTGATATGGCCACCAGCTCCAGTCCCCATTTCGAAAAATTGAAACAGACTGATACCATGCCCGTCCTGTTTGTCGGCCATGGCAGCCCGATGAACGCAGTGACCGATAACGAGTACCGGCGCAGCTGGCAAGCACTGGGGGCACGTTTTGGCGCCGACTGGCCCATGCCGCAGCTGATTTTGTGTATTTCTGCTCACTGGCTGACTGAAGGTTGGTGGCTGACCGCCATGGCGCAGCCCAAGACAATCCACGACTTCGGTGGTTTTCCCCAGGAATTATTTGACCAGCAGTACCCCGCGCCGGGTGCGCCCGAAGCGGCGGCTGAGATCAGCCGGGCTGTGCGCCAGCGGATGTCTTTGCCTTTAGGACTGGACACCAGCTGGGGGCTTGACCATGGTGCGTGGTCAGTGCTCAAGCCGATGTTCCCAAAGGCCGATGTGCCCGTGGTGCAGCTCAGCATGGATTACAGCCGTGCGCCCAGTGAACACTATGCACTGGCGCGGCAACTCAAGGCATTGCGTCGGCGTGGCGTTCTGATCGTGGCCAGCGGCAACGTGGTTCACAACCTGCAACAGGCACAGCGCGGCGCAGCCTCAAGCCAAGCCTATGACTGGGCGCTGGAGTTTGACCAAACCATCGGCGGCTATGTGCAGCAAGGCCACCTGGATGCGCTGCAGAATTTCCAGAAGCTCGGCAGTCTGGCTACTATGGCCCATCCGACGTACGAGCACTTGTTGCCCTTGCTGTACGCGGCCGGCGCTGTGGATTCAGGTGAGCGGGTGAAGTTTTTCAACACCAGTTTTCAACTGGCATCGATCTCCATGCGATCCATGATTTGGGGTGAGGCCTGATTTCTCAGTGCCTCACGCCTTGCGCTTAGATGACTTTGGCAATCGACGTGCAGACGTAGTCGATGTTTTTGGTGTTCAACGCAGCGACGCACATCCGGCCTGTGTCGGTGCCGTAAACAGCGAACTCATTGCGCAGACGCACCATTTGGTCTTTGGTCAGGCCTGAGTAGCTGAACATGCCGATTTGGGTGGTGATGAAACTCATGTCTTGCTTGACGCCTGCTGCTTTGAGTTTTTCAACCAGCAAGATGCGCATTTGTTTGATGCGTTCGCGCATGACGGCCAGTTCCTGCTCCCATTGGGCGCGCAGGGCAGGGGTGTTCAGCACCGCAGCAACCACCGCACCACCGTGAATCGGCGGGTTGCTGTAGTTCGTACGGATGACGATTTTCAGCTGGCTCAGCACGCGCTCGGCTTCTTCCTTGCTTTCGCACAGCACGCTCAAGGCGCCTACACGCTCGCCATACAGGCTGAAGCTCTTGGAAAAAGAGGTCGAGACAAAAAAGTCCAGACCAGCGGCCACGAACTTGCCGATGACCGCGCCGTCTTCAGTGATGCCGTGGCCAAAGCCTTGGTAAGCCATGTCGAGAAAGGTCACCAAGCCGCCGGCTTTCATGGCGGCAATGACGTCGTCCCACTGAGCTGGCGTGATGTCGTAACCGGTCGGGTTATGGCAGCAAGCGTGCAGCACAACAACGGTGCCTGGCGCGGCTGCTTTGAGTGCGGCCAGCATGCCGGAGAAGTTGATGCCGCGTTTGGCGGCATCGTAGTAAGGGTAGGTGTCAACTTCAAAGCCGGCGTTGGTGAACAGCGCGCGGTGGTTTTCCCAGCTCGGGTCGCTGATCAGCAATTTGGCTTTGGGGTTCAGGCGTTTCAGGAAATCAGCGCCGACTTTCAGGCCGCCAGTGCCGCCAATGCCTTGCACGGTCGCAACGCGGCCGCTCTTGACGGGTTCGCTGTCAGCCCCAAATACCAAGTTCTTCACGGCAGCATCGTAGGCGGCAATGCCGTCAATCGGCAAGTAAGCACGTGGCTTTGGCTCAGCGGCCATCAGCTTTTCGGCGGCTTTCACACACTCGAGCAGGGGCAGCTTGCCGTTGTCGTCGTAATAAACGCCGACGCCCAGATTGACTTTGGACGGGTTGGTGTCCGCATTGAACTGCTCATTGAGCCCGAGGATGGGGTCGCGCGGTGCCATTTCGACGGCGGTGAACAAAGACATGGAAAAATCCTTTGAAAATAATGAAACGGTCTGAACAGGCCGGGGCTTTGGGACGATCTTTTCGTCAAGCTACGGAATGTCGTATTCTGTTTGGTTGTCCGGAATTTTAACGGGCCAGGATTGAGGTTTATGCAAGAAGTCAATGAAGTTGTGATTGCCCCGGCCGATGCGTCGGTAGAAGGGGCCTTGCCCGGCCACTTTGTGAGCTTTCCGGGATCGCCTTTTGAGCTGTTCATGCCTTATGAACCAGCGGGCGACCAGCCAGCCGCCATTGCGCAATTGGTCGAGGGGATCAACGACGGCGAAGTGTTCCAGACCTTGCTGGGTGTGACCGGTTCTGGCAAGACCTTCACCATGGCCAATGTGATCGCGCAGATGGGCCGGCCGGCCATTGTGTTTGCGCCTAACAAGACGCTGGCGGCCCAGCTTTACAGCGAGTTCCGTGAGTTTTTCCCGAAGAACGCGGTCGAGTACTTCGTCAGCTATTACGACTATTACCAGCCTGAAGCCTATGTGCCGCAGCGTGATCTTTTCATAGAGAAAGACTCCGCCATCAATGAGCACATTGAGCAGATGCGGCTGTCTGCGACCAAGAGTGTGCTGGAGCGGCGCGACACCATCATCGTCGCCACCGTCAGTGCAATTTACGGCATTGGCGCACCTGAGGATTACACGCAGATGCGTTTCATCGCGCGGCTGGGCGACAAGATGGGTCAGCGCGATGTGATTGCGCGTTTGATCCGCATGCAGTACAGCCGCAATGACCAAGACTTTGCACGCGGTACGTTTCGCGTGCGCGGTGACGTGATCGACGTTTTCCCGGCGGAGCACTCTGAATTGGCGATTCGGATTGAGCTGTTTGACGACGAGATCGAATCGCTGCAGCTGTTCGATCCGCTGACCGGACGCATTCGGCAAAAAATTCCCCGCTTCGTAATTTACCCCAAAAGCCATTACGTGACGCCACGCGACAAGGTCATGATCGCGGTGGAAACCATCAAGCTTGAACTGGCTGAGCGCGTCAAGCAGTTCATCAGTGAAGGCAAGCTGGTTGAGGCGCAGCGCATTGAGCAGCGCACACGGTTTGATTTGGAAATGCTGGGTGAAATCGGCCATTGCAAAGGCATTGAAAACTACACCCGGCACTTGAGCGGTGCGCCACCGGGTTCGGCGCCGTCGACGCTGTGCGATTACATGCCCAAAGACTCGTTGATGTTTCTCGACGAGAGCCACGTCATGATCGGCCAGCTCAACGCCATGTACAACGGCGACCGGGCTCGCAAGACGACGCTGGTCGAATACGGCTTCAGGTTGCCTAGCGCGCTGGACAACCGGCCGCTCAAGTTTGAGGAGTTCGAAGGCAAGATGCGCCAAGCGGTGTTTGTCTCGGCCACGCCTGCGGCTTATGAGCAAACGCATTCAGGTCGTGTCGTCGAGCAGGTGGTCAGGCCCACTGGCTTGGTTGACCCGCAAGTGGAAGTCCGACCGGCCACGCACCAAGTTGACGATGTGCTTCAGGAAATTCGCATTCGCGTTGAGAAGAGTGAACGTGTGCTGATCACCACGCTGACCAAACGCATGGCTGAGCAGCTGACCGACTACCTCACCGACAACGGCGTCAAAGTGCGATATCTGCACAGTGACGTGGAGACCGTCGAGCGGGTTGAGATCTTGCGCGATTTGCGGCTGGGTGCTTTTGACGTGCTGGTCGGTATCAATTTGCTCAGGGAAGGTATCGACATTCCCGAGGTCAGTCTGGTCGCTATTCTGGATGCCGACAAAGAAGGCTTTTTACGCTCGGAGCGAAGCTTGATTCAGACGATCGGCCGTTCCGCTCGAAACCTCAACGGCAGGGCGATTTTGTACGCCGACCGCATCACTGATTCGATGAAGCGGGCGATGGATGAAACCGAGCGTCGGCGCAACAAGCAAATCGCATTTAACGTTGAAAACAACATCACGCCGCGCAGTGTGGTGAAACGCATCAAGGATTTGATTGACGGCGTTTACAGCGAAAAATCCGGCAAAGAAGCTGAGAAGTTTGAAATGCAAAAGGCGCTGGTCGAGGACATGAGCGAAAAAGACGTGGCCCGCGAAATCAAGCGCCTAGAAAAACTGATGATCGAGCATGCAAAAAATCTGGAGTTTGAGAAAGCCGCCCGTGTGCGCGACCAGCTCAGTCAGATCAAGGCACAAGCCTTTGGTGCTGCGGGCAAGGACAATGTTTTGTTGACCGCACCCGTCGACGGCGCGAAGTTGTAGTTCGGGCTGGTGCTGAGCTTTGTAGGCCGTTGCCTCATGGCCGCCTAGGACAATTAGCCTACTAAAACAGTCGGACTCTCTGCTATACTTGACGAAATTAGTCGAGAACCAGAATTCGAAGCAAACCCCCGTCGCAGCCACTGGAGTGAAACATACAGGGTGGCTTGGGGCAGTAGGGAAGACGTCCTTGGGGCCATAAGCCGCAGGGTGAGACAAATTGGCAGTCAAGCCAACATTTACAGGAGCTTAAATATGCGACTCACAACCAAAGGCCGTTTTGCGGTCACCGCCATGATTGACTTGGCCTTGCGCCAGAACAACGGTCCCGTCACTTTGGCGGCCATCAGTCAGCGGCAGCAAATCTCCCTGTCTTACTTGGAGCAGCTCTTCGGTAAACTACGCCGCCATGAACTGGTCGAATCGACTCGTGGCCCTGGTGGTGGTTACTCACTCGGCCGTAAAGCCGACAAGATCACCGTCGCCGACATCATTGTTTCGGTGGACGAACCGATCGATGCGACCCATTGCGGGGGCAAAGAAAATTGCATGGGTGAAGCTGGACGCTGCATGACGCACGAGTTGTGGGCTTCTTTGAACAGCCGAATGGTTGAGTTCCTAGATTCGGTCACTTTGCAAAAGCTGGTGGACGACCAACTCGCTAAAGGCGTTGTGATTGAAAGCACTCCGCAAGTGAAAAAAGCGATTTTCAGCTCGCCAATTGCCAAACCGATGCGTATCAATGCACCAAATTCAGTATTTGCCTTAGGCAACGCTTTTTCAAAGGGTTGACTGGCTACCTAACGCCCGTTATCCGATCCCTATTCCCTGATAAACCAGCCTTAATCGAAGACACACACATGGAAACGCCTCACTTCCCCATCTATATGGACTACAGCGCCACGAATCCTTGCGATCCGCGCGTAGTGGACGCCATGATTCCTTGGCTGCGTGAGCATTTCGGCAACCCGGCATCGCGCAGTCATGCGTGGGGCTGGGAGGCTGAAGCCGCTGTTGAAAAGGCCCGGGACGAGGTTGCTGCCTTGATCGGTGCTGATCCACGTGAGATTGTCTGGACCAGCGGTGCGACCGAATCCAACAACCTCGCTCTCAAAGGTGCTGCGCATTTTTACAAAGGCAAGGGCAAACACCTGATCACGGTGAAAACTGAGCACAAGGCGGTGCTAGACACTTGCCGCGAACTTGAGCGCCAAGGCTTTGAAGTCACTTATTTGGACGTGCAAGCCGATGGTTTGCTCGATCTGGACACGTTTAAGGCAGCCATCCGCCCAGACACCATCATCGTCAGCGTGATGTACGTGAACAACGAAATCGGCGTGATTCAAGACATACCGGCCATTGGTGCAATCTGCCGCGAACGCGGGGTTATCTTCCACGTTGACGCAGCTCAAGCCACGGGCCGTGTTGATATCGACATGACCACACTGCCGGTTGATTTGATGAGCCTGACTTCGCACAAGACCTACGGCCCTAAAGGCATTGGCGCTTTGTATGTGCGTCGCAAGCCGCGTATCCGGCTCGAAGCGCAAATGCACGGCGGCGGTCACGAACGCGGTATGCGTTCCGGCACCTTGCCAACGCACCAATGTGTCGGCATGGGCGAGGCTTACCGCATCGCCAAGCTTGAAATGCACGAAGAAAACAAGCGAATTCGCGGTCTGCACGAACGCATGTTGGCCGGTTTGAAAGACGTCGAAGAAGTGTTCCTGAATGGTCATGCTGAAAAACGCGTTCCGCACAATCTGAACATGAGCTTCAACTTCGTCGAAGGCGAGTCGTTGATCATGGGTATCAAGGGCCTGGCGGTGTCCAGTGGCTCGGCCTGTACTTCGGCCAGTTTAGAACCCAGCTATGTGCTTCGCGCCCTTGGCCGCAGCGACGAATTAGCCCACAGCAGCTTGCGCATGACCATTGGCAGGTGGAGCACGGAAGAAGAAATCGATTACGCCGTAGCGACCATCAAAGAAAATGTAGCCAAACTGCGCGAATTGTCCCCGCTCTGGGAAATGTTCAAGGATGGCGTCGATCTGTCGACCATCCAGTGGGCCGCACACTAACCTCATCAATATCAGGAGTTCATCATGGCATACAGCGAAAAAGTAGTAGACCACTACGAAAACCCACGCAACGTCGGTTCCTTTGAAAAAGGTGACGACACAGTCGGCACAGGCATGGTCGGCGCGCCGGCTTGCGGCGACGTCATGAAGTTGCAAATCAAAGTGAATCCATTGACCGGCGTGATTGAAGACGCACGCTTCAAGACCTACGGCTGCGGCTCAGCCATTGCATCCAGCTCGCTTGTCACCGAGTGGGTCAAGGGCAAGACGCTGGACGAAGCAGCCAGCATTAAAAACAGCGCCATCGCGGAAGAACTGGCCTTGCCACCTGTCAAAATCCATTGCTCGATCTTGGCCGAAGATGCTATCAAGGCAGCGGTCAACGACTACAAACTCAAGCACGCACTGGCTGCTTGATTAACAGATTGATTCCGCCACTATGTCCGTAACACTGACTGATGCTGCAGCGCGCCATGTGACGCGTTATATGACCAAGCGTGGCAAGGGCGTGGGCGTTCGGCTGGGTGTCAAGACCACGGGATGCTCGGGTCTGGCCTATAAGCTGGAATATGCCGACGAGATTGCGCCCGAAGACGTTGTCTTTGAAGACAACGGCGTCAAGGTGCTGGTCGACCCCAAGAGCATGGCTTATATCGATGGGACTCAACTGGACTTCGTCCGTGAAGGTCTCAACGAAGGCTTTAAATTCATCAACCCGAATGAACGTGACCGTTGCGGTTGCGGAGAGAGCTTTCGAGTCTGAGGCTCACTTTCCGGCCCTGAACCGGCTGCCGCCTTCACCCCCGGTGCTGGCGGCTTTTTCTTGATATGAACCTGCAATCTACCGACTTTGAATTGTTCCAACTGCCCGTGCAGTTTGCGCAGGAGCGTGCGTTGATCGATGCGCGTTGGAAAGAACTCCAACGCGAAGCCCATCCTGACAAGTTCGCCGCGCAAGGTGCCGCCGCGCAGCGTTTGGCCATGCAATGGTCAGTGCGAATCAACGAGGCTTATCAGCGCCTGAAAGACCCGTTGAAACGCGCCAGCTATCTGTGTGAACTCTACGGAGCGCACATCAACGCGGAAAACAACACCGCCATGCCGCCGGCTTTTTTAATCCAGCAAATGGAATGGCGTGAAGCGCTTGAAGATGCAACGACCTTGGCGCAGCTCGAAGCCATCGCCGAAGAAACCACCGCAGCAGAACAGGCTCAGCTGGCTGTCATTGCGCAGGCATTGGACGTTGCACAAGACCATGGCAAGGCCGCCAATGATGTTCGAAGCTTGATGTTCATCCAGCGTTTCGGCACCGAGGTTGAAGCCCGTATCGACCAGCTCGCCACCTAAAAAGAACACACACGCACATGGCATTACTTCAGATCTCAGAACCCGGCTACACACCAGATCCGCACCAAAGGCGCATCGCTGTGGGCATCGACCTCGGCACCACCCACTCGCTGGTGGCCAGCGTGCGCAACGGCGTAGCCGAATGCCTGCCCGACGAACAAGGTCGCGTTATTCTGCCGAGCGTGGTGCGCTATCTCAGCGCCGACAAACGTCAAATTGGCTTTGAGGCGCTGGCCGCTCAGGTCGAAGACCCACACAACACCATCGCCTCCGTCAAACGGCTGATGGGCCGTGGCCTGCACGACATTGCCGACCCGACTCGCCTGCCCTACAAGTTGATTGACAAGTCGGGGATGGTGGGTTTGCACACCGCCGCCGGCGAAAAAAGCCCGGTCGAAGTCAGTGCCGAGATTTTGGCGACCCTGCGTTTTCGTGCTGAAGACACGTTTGACGACGAGGTTTTTGGTGCTGTCATCACCGTGCCTGCGTATTTTGACGAAGCCCAGCGTCAAGCCACCAAAGATGCCGCGCAACTGGCCGGTCTGAATGTGCTGCGACTCATCAACGAACCCACAGCCGCTGCCATTGCATACGGCTTAGACAACAACAGCGAAGGCGTTTTTGCGGTCTATGACTTGGGCGGCGGTACCTTTGATATTTCGATTCTGCGTTTGACACAAGGCGTGTTTGAGGTGGTCGCAACGGGTGGCAACTCAGCCCTAGGCGGTGACGATTACGACCGTGCTTTGGCTGACTGGGCGTTGGAACAAACAGCCATTCCTCAGGTCGAAAATGCCGCCGACAAGGCCGCTTTGCTGCGCACAGCGCGTGCCGTGAAGGAATCGCTGAGCACGCAGGAATTGGTAGCTTTTCAGCTAGACCTGACGGACACGCGCATTGACACCATCGTCACGCCCGCCGACTTCGAAGAGATTACCGCCAACCTGACGGCGCAGACCATGACGGCTGTACGCAAAGCCTTGCGTGATGCCAAGCTCGGCAAAGACGAGATTCAGGGTGTCGTGTTGGTCGGTGGTTCAACCCGCATGCCTGCTATCCGGTCAGCCGTGGCCGACTTCTTCGGTCGTGAGCCCTTGACCAACCTGAACCCAGATGAAGTGGTGGCGCTGGGCGCTGCTATTTCTGCCAATCAATTAGCGGGTAATCACACCGGTGACGATTTGTTGCTGCTCGATGTGATTCCTCTGTCTTTGGGCATTGAAACCATGGGAGGATTGGTTGAGCGCATCGTGCCGCGCAACCAGACCATCCCGACGGCGATGGCGCAGGACTTCACCACCTACAAAGATGGCCAAACGGCCCTGGCATTGCATGTGGTGCAGGGCGAGCGCGACTTGGTCGCCGACTGCCGGAGCCTCGCTCGCTTTGAGCTGCGCGGAATTCCACCGATGGCCGCAGGCGCTGCGCGAATCCGCGTGACCTTCACGGTCGACGCTGACGGCCTGTTGAGCGTCAGCGCCAAAGAGCAGGGCAGCGGGGTGGCTGCGCAGATTGACGTCAAGCCGTCTTACGGACTTTCGGACGATGAAATCGCCCGTATGCTGCAAGAGAGTTTCACAACAGCCCAGCAAGACATGCAGGCACGTGCACTGGCAGAAGCCCGCGTCGACGCTGACCGCATGTTGCTGGCAACGCAAAGCGCGCTGTATGCAGATGCAGACTTGCTCGAAGCTGATGAAAAGTCGAACATCGACACGCTGATGGCCGCAGTTGCCAGCGCCCGTGTCGATGCAGACGCCGCCACCATCGAAGCCGCCAACCAAGCCTTGGCCAAAGGCACCGAAAACTTCGCGGCACAGCGAATGAACCGCGGGATTCAAAAAGCCCTGGCCGGCAAAAACATCTCAGCGGTCTGACGCCGACCGCTCCATTCCCAAAAATTATCAGAGCACTCAAACCATGCCCATCATCAAAATATTGCCGCACCCAGAATACTGCCCAACAGGCGCTGAAATCAGTGCGCCTGCCGGCACCTCTATTTGCGAAGCGCTGCTGGACAACCACATCAACATCGAGCACGCCTGCGACATGAGCTGCGCCTGTACCACTTGCCATGTCATCGTGCGTGAAGGCTTGAATTCCCTCAACGCTCCAGACGAAAACGAAGAAGACTTGCTAGACCGTGCTTGGGGACTGGAGCCGAATTCGCGCTTGAGTTGCCAAGCCTTCCTGGCTCAGTCAGACGTGACCGTTGAAATCCCTAAATACACCGTCAACCACGCCAAAGAACTGCATTGAACTTCATGTGTGTTGGGGCTGATGTCAGGGCAGAGGCAGAGCGATAATTCAGGCTATGCGTCAAATTGTTCTAGATACCGAAACGACTGGTCTTTCTGCCGAAAACGGCGATCGAATCATTGAGATTGGCTGCGTTGAACTGGTCGCCCGCAAGCTGACCGGCAACAACCTCCATTTCTATCTCAACCCCGGCCGAGACAGCCATGAGGATGCACTCAAAGTGCACGGCATCAGTAACGAATTTTTGCGTGACAAGCCGAAGTTTTCAGCGGTCGCTGACGAGTTGCTCGCCTATCTGGCTGACGCAGAAGTCATCATCCACAACGCACCGTTCGACGTCAGTTTTCTGAACAAAGAACTCTCACTGATCGGCAAGCCGCCGCTGAAACATTGCGTGGCCAAAGTGGTCGATAGCCTGATGATGGCCAAGGAGTTGTTCCCTGGAAAACGCAATTCGCTAGATGCCTTGTGTGACCGTCTAGAAGTAGACAACGCCGGCCGGACCTTGCACGGTGCCTTGCTCGACGCCGAGCTACTGGCCGATGTCTACATCAATCTGACGCGTGGTCAAAACAGCTTGGTGATGGACATGGGCACTGAGCCCGAGGCCGGTGGCGCTATTCAAATAGTAGATCTGAGCACCTTTGAGTTGCCTCTTCTCATGGCGAACGATCAAGAGAACATGGCTCATGACGCCGTGTTGGCTGGCATCGACAAGGCCAGCAAAGGTAAGACGGTCTGGCGCGCTCTGGCTGCTTGAAAAATCAATTGGCCTTGTCGAGATCGTCCGAAAAACTCATATAATCTGAGGCTTGCTGAAAAGCACAGGGAGATTAGCTCAGGGGTAGAGCATTGCATTCACACTGCAAGGGTCGCAAGTTCGAAACTTGCATCTCCCACCAAAA
>CANFXC010000011.1 GCA_947450765.1 Comamonadaceae bacterium
CGACCCGGTCCGCATGTACATGCGCGAAATGGGCACGGTCGAGTTGCTGACCCGCGAAGGCGAGATCGAGATTGCCAAGCGCATCGAGGGCGGCCTCATGCGCATGATGGAAGCCATCTCGGAAAGCCCGGCCACGATTGCAGAAATCTTGCGCTTGGCCGAAGAAATTCGCGAAGGCAAGATCGTCATTTCCACCGTGGTCGACGGTTTTTCGAACCCCAACGAAGCCGACGATTACGTGGCCGAGGAAGACTTCGACGAATTCGATGAAGAAGATGATGACGACGGCAAGGGCGGCTCTAAAGCGCTGACCAAAAAACTCGAAGAGCTGAAGAAAGAAGCCCTCAGCCGCTTCGACAAAATTGCCCAGCACTTTGAAAAAGTCCACAAGACCTATGACAAAGAAGGCTACGGCACGCCAACCTACCTGAAGTCGCAAAAAGCCCTCAGCGATGAGCTGATGACGGTTCGCTTCACGGCCAAATCGATTGAAAAATTGTGTGATCTGCTGCGCGGCCAAGTGCTCGACGTTCGCAAAAAAGAACGCGAACTGCGCCGCATCATTGTGGACAAGTGCGGCATGCCGCAAGAAACCTTCGTCAAAGATTTCCCACCCAACTTGCTCAACCTGAAATGGGTTGAAAAGCAAGTCGCGTCGAACAAGCCTTGGTCGGTCGTGATGGCCCGCAACATCCCGCCAATCCAAGAGCTGCAAACCAACCTCGCCGAGCTGCAGTCGCGCGTCGTTGTGCCTTTGACGCACCTCAAAGACATCAACAAGCGCATGAACGAAGGCGAGACCAACTCGCGTGACGCCAAGAAAGAAATGATCGAGGCCAATTTGCGCCTGGTCATCTCAATCGCCAAAAAATACACCAACCGGGGTCTGCAGTTCTTGGACTTGATCCAAGAAGGCAACATCGGCCTGATGAAAGCGGTCGACAAGTTCGAATACCGCCGCGGCTACAAATTCTCGACCTACGCCACTTGGTGGATTCGTCAAGCCATCACGCGTTCGATCGCTGATCAGGCCCGCACCATCCGTATTCCGGTGCACATGATCGAGACCATCAACAAGATGAACCGTCTGTCACGCCAGCACTTGCAAGAGTTCGGCTTTGAGCCAGACGCTAGCGTTCTGGCCGAGAAGATGGAGATTCCTGAAGAGAAAATCCGCAAGATCATGAAGATCGCCAAAGAGCCGATCTCCATGGAAACGCCGATTGGTGACGATGACGATTCGCACTTGGGTGACTTCATCGAAGACAGCGCCAACACCGCACCGCTCGAAGCGGCGATGCAAGCGGGTCTGCGCGACGTGGTCAAAGACATCCTCGACAGCCTGACGCCACGCGAAGCCAAAGTGCTGCGCATGCGCTTCGGCATCGAGATGTCGACCGACCACACGCTGGAAGAAGTTGGCAAGCAATTCGACGTGACCCGCGAACGGATTCGCCAGATCGAAGCCAAGGCGTTGCGCAAGCTCAAGCACCCGAGCCGCAGCGACAAGCTGCGCAGCTTCATCGACACGATGTAACTGACTTCAGCGTTCAAAGCACCTGAAGCGTCTGAAGCGCCTGCTACCCTTGTGGTGGCAGGCGTTTTTTTGTCTATGTCCCTGATGACAGATGTTTAAATCTGCTTGGATATCACCGTTCCCACGTGGGCAGGAGGCTTGCACTGACAGCTTTTTCTGGAAGAAACCGGAGACTTGATTTTTATCAGTTTCACCAGAGGACTCATCATGCGCCGCATACTGCTCATCTTGGTCGCGGCCGGCAGTTTGACCGCTATGGCGGCAAACGTTGCGCCAACACATCCGGACCAAGCTCTGATGTTTGCCCGGATGACAGAAGGCACTCGGATTGAGACCCATAGCGCTCAGGCTGCTCAGGCTGCTCGGGGAGTGGGCGCTGAAGCGGCAACGTCAGTGGGCTCAAATAAAGACCGAGTGAGCGCTGAGGATGACAGCAACGCGAGTATCTATGGGGCGCTATTCACGACCTTGATCGTGATGGCAACAATTGCTTTTAGACGCAGCCGCAACCGAAAGTCCTGAGCATGAGTGGCTTGGGTCGACTTGGCGTGACGGCGGTGAAATGGAGCACTGGCACCACGCTTGTCCGTTTTATTCTTCAGTTGTGCGTCCAAGTGGTGCTGGCGCGCACCTTGGGACCGGAAGTTTTCGGCATCTTCGCCATCGGCATGGTGGTGCTGACTTTCGCCAGTTTTATCTCCGGATTCGGCTTCAGCTGGAGCCTGCTGCAACGCGCTACTGTACAGACAGAAGACATTCGCTTTGCATTGACTTGGCAAGTCATCGTCGGCGTGATCACCATGGCTGGGGTTTATTTTTTAGCCTCTTGGTTGGCGCTGTACTTTAAAGAACCCCGGGTGCAACTTGTCATCGAGTGGCTGTCATTGGCATGCGTGCTGACAGCTGCAGCGGGACCTTCAACGTACCTGTTACAGCGCGACCTCAACTTTCGGGCGATTGGACTGATTCAGGTCGGCAGCTACGGCGCGGGCTACCTGATGGTCGGCATTCCCATGGCCTTGCTGGGCGCAGGCACCGCTTCGCTCGTCGCCGCATGGCTGGTACAGGCCAGTGTCGTGCTAGTGGCCAGCTACGCGTTAAAACCGCATCCCTTGCAGCCACTTTTCTGGTACGCGGGCGCAGCCACGGCCATAAGCACGGGGCGGTTGGTTTTCATCACCAACATCGTCAACTGGTTGCTTAACAACATGGACCGAATCTTGATTGGGCGCTTGCTGAACACGCATGCCCTGGGTTTATACAACTTAGCCTACAACATGGCCACCCTGCCCAACTCGCTGCTGCTGGGGGCACTGCAACCGGCATTTTTGGCAGCGGGTGCGCAACTGCAAGATCAGCTGCCGCGTTTGGGACGTTTTTACCTGAACATGTTGGCGACGGTGTTGGTACTGGTCTTGCCGGTCTTTGTGTTTTTGGCCTTGATTTCGGATGATCTGTTGCGCCTGTTGTATGGCCCCGCATGGCGTGACGCCGGCTGGGTGTTGCAGATATTGTTTGTTTGCATGCCAGCTTATGTGGTGTGGGGTTTGTCAACACCCGTGCTGTGGAACACCGGCCGACAGCACTTTGAGTTTGCTCTGCAACTGCCGCTGGTTCTTGTCGGTGTCGCTGGCTTCTATGCCTACGCGGGGCAAGGCCTGCGCAGCGCGGCTGGAGTGGCTGCGGCAGTGCTGGTGTTGCGTGCCGTGGTCATCAGCCTGGCCGCGATGCGAGCGCTGCAACTTCACGTGACGCGTTTGCTGCCCGATGTTCTTCGCGGCTCACTGCTCAGCGGCCTCTGCTTTTTAGGGGTTTGGGCCGGGCACATCACCACGACTGAGTTTGACAGCGCGTGGTTGTCGCTGCTGGCCTGTGGACTGCTGACTTTGTTAGCGGTAGGGGTTCCGATCATATGGCGACCACAGCTGCTGGGTGCGGCCACGATCGAGATGGTGCTTCGATTTTTCCCGCGATGCAGCCCTTTTTTAAACCACACCGACTTGACGTCACACAGTGATGTCGTCGGCAAACAACCGACTTAAAACGTCAAGATATCGCAATGCACAACGCACTCAGCACTCTGGTGATGGTCGGCGGTGCCATGCTGGCCGCACTGTTGGCCAGCATCAGCTTGGCCGGCACGGTTCACGTCGTGGCCAGGCGCGAGCAGGGCTATATGCAGTTTATTTTTCACGCCATGCTGTTCGCGGTGGCGGCCGGCAGTCTGCTGTCAGGGCGTGACATGACCAGCAACTTTTTGACCGAAGAGCAGGCGCTTCCCGACGCCACCCACCCGCTGATGATCCTTTTGCAACCGCTTGTTTCCTTGCTGATTCTGGGGGTCTGTGGGGAGCGTGTCATTGCCCATTGGTTGCAGCGACATAAAGTGCCACCGGCATGGCTGATTCTCATCGCTTTCATTGGCTTTTGGACCAGCACGGTTGCAGCGCCAGCCCTGTTCGGTGCGCACCCTCAACTGTCGCATGACGATCTTTACCCATTGGTGATCGGGGTTGCCGCAAGTCTGGCCTCACGAGTGGAACGTGACCAAGGGCTCAAGGCCGCACGCGATGCCATTTTTGTATTCATGTTGCTGGGTTTGCTAGTGCTGCCGATCAGCCCCAACATCGTGCTGGATCGTGCCTACACACAAGGCCTGATCCCAGGGCTGCCGCGTCTGGCCGGACTGTCACCACATCCCGTCAGCATGGGATTGCTGTCGCAGTTGGGACTCCTGTGCTTGATGGCGCGCCCCTACCAACGCCGCTGGCTCAATCGGCTGGCCTGGACGGTCGGACTGACGAGCCTTTACTTGGCGCAGTCCAAAACAGCTTGGCTGGCATTTATTCTCTGCCTCGTGACCCTGCTAGCGGTAGACCGTGGGCCTGCTGCATGGCGCCGTTTGTCCGACCCGCTGCGCCCTGCGGTCGGCATGGCGACCTTGGTTGGCGTCATGTTGGGTGTGATGATGCTGGCCGTGGTACTGATCTCTGGCGACTTCGGTGATCGCATCAGTGCTTTCATCAATACACCGGAGGGCGCCCAGTTGACCTCTCTCACGGGGCGCGACCGCATCTGGGCCATTGCCCTCGACGAATGGCAGCGCAACCCGGTGTTTGGCTACGGTCCGAGCATCTGGGATGAAGCCTTTCGAGCCAGCATCGGCATGGCTAACGCTACGCACGGTCACAACCAATTCATGGACACGTTGTCTCGCGCAGGCACGGTGGGGGCGACCGGCTTGACGCTTTACGCGATCTTTTTACTGCTCCTTTCACTGCGCTTCACACGCGCGACGCAGGGTTTGTCTTTAGCCCTGTTTTTGACTTTGGTGTTGCGTTCCATCAGCGAGGTCCCGCTGCTGATGTTTGGATATTCAACAGAGATGTTTATTCATGTGCTGCTGCTCCTCGTGTTAGCCGCTGCAACCCAAGAAGCGCACAGAGCAAGACCTATTTCTACCAATGATTCGGCCGCCTCCATTAGGCCGCGTTCATCCACAGCGCCCTCAACACCATTGAACAGACCGTCCCACGGCCGCTTGACAACAGCAAGGCTTCAACCATGAAATTCACTGTCCTGATTCCGCTCTACAACAAGGCCGCATACATCCGAAACACGATTGACTCGGTGTTGGCGCAGACCTTCACCGATTTTGAGATTTTGGTGATCGATGATGGGTCCACGGATGCTGGCGCTAGGGTCGTGGAAGATTTTTCGGACGGCCGAATACAGCTGATTCATCAGCGCAATGCAGGGGTTTCGGCGGCACGCAACCGAGGCATCGCAGAGGCGCGCGGAGATTGGGTGGCTTTTTTAGATGCCGACGATTGGCTGCACCCTGGTTTTTTGACAGCCCTGGTGTTGGCTCAAACAGCCTGTCCAGAAGCCCAGACAGTGGCCACCGATTTTTTGAGATTTCCACACACCCAAGGCGCATGGCCACCGCGTTGGCCCTTGCCAAGCGGTCAGCCCGAGATCGAACGCATCACCGACCTGTCTGCGCGCTGGATGCAAGGCCCTTCACTGTGCGCCAGTACGGTGGCCGTGCGGCGCGACTTGTTGCAGTCCATGCAGCCGTGTTTCCCAGTGGGTGAGTCGGTTGGCGAAGACCTTGATCTGTGGTTTCGGTTGAGCGAGAAAACACCCATCGCGCTGGTCCATTTGCCGTTGGCAGCCTACCGCGAGGCCGTTCCGGGAAGCCTCAGCACGGAGCACAAAATATCAAACGTTCCGCCGTTTTTTGAGCGCATACGGAGTCGCGCCCTGTCGGGGCAGTTGACGCCGGCCCAGCGCCACTCGGCCCTGTGGCTGGTAGCCCAGCATGAAGTCACGCTGGCACGGATGGCGGTCGTTGCGGGAGAGCGTGCGCTCGGCCTGCGCTGGCTGCTGCGCGGCCGGCATGCAGCGCGCGGACGGCGCTGGTGGCTGACGCTGGCCATGACGCTTTTTTTTTCCCGCCACTTGGTCAGCCGTTGGCAAACTTGGCGCATCCAAAGCAATCGGCCAGTCAGCCCCATGAACGAGGCTGGATGAAGCCATGAACAACGCCCCCATGACCGACAACATCAGTTGCGAAAAACCCCCACCAAACGCAGACGGACCTTGTCAAGTGTCCATCATCATCAAGGCGCTGAACGAACAAGCATGCATTGCGGCCACGCTTGAAAGCGCGCTGCGCGCGCTCAGCGTCGTTGGCGGAGAAGTGATTCTGGCCGACTCGTGCTCCACGGATCGAACCGTAGAGATCGCTCGTGGTTACCCAGTCCGCATCGTGCAACTGGTGCACCCGGACGAGCGCTGTTGTGGCGTCGGTCCGCAGCTGGGATTCCAGTGGGCACGAGGCGAATTTCTTTACCTGGTAGACGGTGATATGCAACTGGTAGACGGTTTTCTGGAACAAGCGTTGTCCTTCATGCGCAGTCACCCAGACATTGCCGGTGTCGGTGGCCGCGTGTTGGAGATGAACCTTGGCAACCCTGAATACCAGGCCCGCAACGATCGATGGACGCAAGAAAAATCAGGCGCATCGGGCCGACTTGACTGCGGCGGCCTTTACCGGCGCAGCGCGATTGAAGCCACCGGCTATTTCTCTGATCGCAATTTGCACAGCTATGAAGAGTTTGATCTGGCCGCACGTCTGCGCACCCTCGGCTGGGGTCTGTGGCGCCTGCCTGTCAACGCCGTCAGCCATTTCGGTCACACCACCCAGCCCTACCAGTTGCTCTG
Organism: Comamonadaceae bacterium; assembly: GCA_947450765.1. Taxonomy (GTDB): domain Bacteria; phylum Pseudomonadota; class Gammaproteobacteria; order Burkholderiales; family Burkholderiaceae_C; genus Polaromonas. Next base: position 6,767 of record CANFXC010000011.1, read on the forward strand.
GCGGCGTTGGCACGGCGGCTACCTCTGGGGACTCGGGGAGTTGCTGCGTGCCAGCGCCTGCGGGCCGCGGCAACGGCTGCGTCTGGCCTTGCTGGAAGTTCGCGAAATCCGTCTGTACGTCGCCGTACTGATGTGGTGGGTGGTTTTGTTGGCGCTGCTGTGGTTGCCGACATCGGCCACGGTTCGCGGCGTCGCTGCGGCCGCCTTGCTGCTGGTACCGCTGGCACTGATGACTTGGCGCAAACGCTCGCTGGCCCGCGGACTCTATGCCGTGACCGCCTGGTGCTTTAATGCGGCCGGCATGTTGCGCGGCTTGCTGCAAAAACCGCGTTTCTCACAACCCATTGTTGACGGCCACCAGCTGCAAGATGCGCGTCCCATCCAGCCGCGGTCAGTCACACCAGCGACGACATCAACCAACTCGACCACCTCGACAACCCGCCCAGAAAGCATGTATGCCCACTGACACCTTGCCGCATTCTGCGCTGGCCAAACACCGGCGACGCACGATCTTCATCGCCGGCCCCTCTACGCCCAAAGGCGGCGGTATGTTCAAGGTCGCCGACTATCTGGTGCAGTCTCAAACGCGGCCTGTGTCGGCCCAGACCTCGGCGATGACCCAAGCTGAATTGCGTCTGCTGGACACGCGTGGTGACGGCAGTGCGCTGTCATCTCTGGCTGTTTTGACGCTAGCGCTTGGCAAGCTGCTGCTGTGCCGACTGCGCGGCGAGCTGGTCGGCGTGCATGTGAATGTGGCCGAGCGACTCAGCCTGTTCCGCAAAGGCGTGCTGATCGTCGCCAGCCGCGCGCTGGGTGTCCCGGTTGTGCTGCATTTACACGCGGCCCAGCTGCATCATGTCTACCCTAGCCTGCCCTGGCCGCTGCAGTCGCTGACGCGCTGGGTTTTCTCTTTGCCACAAAGCTGCGTGGTGCTGGGACAGGTCAGTCGTCAGTTTGTCATTGAAGAACTCGACGTGCCGGCGCAGCGCGTGGAGATCGTCAACAACGGTGTGCCGGAACCGACCGAAGCCAGACGTGAATCTGATCCTGATGGGGTACAACGCGTCTTGTTCGTGGGCAATCTGTCTGAAAGAAAAGGGCTGTCAGACCTGCTAGCGGCGCTGGCCCTGCCCGGCTTTGACAGACGCCAAGTCGACGTGCTGATCGCCGGTGGCGGCGACGTGACGAAGTACCAAGCGCGCGCCAACGCCTTGGGACTGAAGCACTTGGTGCATTTTTCAGGCTGGGTTGACCAGCCTGACGTAGCGCGACTGATGGCCACGGCTGACGTGTTGGTGTTGCCGTCTTATGACGAAGGCCTGCCACTGGTGATTTTGGAAGCGCTGGCGAATGGTGTTGCCGTGGTTTGCAGCCCGGTCGGCGAAATCGGCTCTGTACTGACCGATGGCGTCGACGCTGTATTTGTGCCGCCGGGCGATCCAAGCGCCTTGACTGCGGGCTTGCAACGTGTGCTTCGGAATCCGGTTTTACGACAGACGCTGGAGATCAACGGCCGCCGACTTTATGCAAAAAATTACTCAGTGCAGCGGTTTTTTTCAGAAATCTCCCGTCTGCATCAACGCCATTTCGGCGTCTCGGCGCAAAGTCAACCGAATCCGTCAAGCGACGGCAATACCAGAGCGATCAGCGCGGCTGATCCCATCTGAGCCGCAGCGAGCGCAGTAAAAAAAGCGGATTACCCAAAATATAACGCCGGAACAGCCGCGCCGGTTCTTGCGCCAGCCGATACAGCCATTCCAAACCGAAACGACGCATCCAGATCGGCGCACGAGCTGTCTTTCCGCCCAAAAAGTCGATGATCGCGCCACCGCACACAATCAAGCACGGTTGGGTCAGTGCATCGCGCAAAGCGCAGGCCATTTCCTCTTGCCGCGGCATGCCCATGCCCAACACAATCAGCTCGCTTTCATGGGCGCGAACCAAGGCTAGGTAGTACCCCGGTCCCATGAATCCGTGCGCTTTAGCGGCAAGCCGGTCATGCTCGAGATCATCTTTAACAGCGCCTGCAGCGCGGCTCAGGTAGGGCTCTTGCGTGCCCAATAACGCGATGGGCCGGCCATGGAATTGACGAATCAGACGCGGAATCAGATCCGTGCCATTGAGGTTCTGATCTGGCGCCATACCGAGCATTTTAAAAAGCAAGGCCATGCCTGATCCGTCGCGCAGCAAGGTGTCGGCCGAGATCAGAGACGCAAAAAAATCGGTATCGTGAACCGCAGAGTTCATGGCGTGCGCGTTGACAAAGGCCAGCACCGTCGGCCGTGTCGGCTGGCTGAGCCGACGCAGCAAGCTGGTGTCGTTGGTATCGACTGGCAGGCGATGAATTTTCTGCAGCAAGGCCTGCCAGCGCTTGGGCCATGCGTCGCCATCGGCCAAACGATAGACCATCCCCAGACAAAAAACACCCAGGGAGCCGCCGATCAGATCAGCCAACAGATCTTGCCAATCAGCATGACGACCCGGCAAATGCAACTGGTGCCATTCGTCCAAAGAACCAATCACCAGCGCCCCCAACAGGCTGAACAGCAACAATCGCCAGCCGCGTGTGCCAGACGCCACGCCCGCTGCCACGCCAACGAAGGCAAACACGCTGGCGTGCGCCAGCAAATCCCACGGCGGCGTGAACATGTCCACCGCCAGAGGTAGCGCACCGCCAACATACAAGCCTGCAGCGACTGCAAGAAAAATCAGAGCGGCGCACCAACGCAGGCTGGATGGCGGATAAAACATCGTGCGGCAATACTCAAGCATCGTTCAACACTGAGCCGATAACCGCCACACCAAACTCGCGCAGACTTTGCGTCAACTGCGCCATTTTCGGCACCGAACTACTGCCCTGGCGCGCCACTAACAAAGCCGCCCCCGCACGCACAGCAACCGTGTGCGCATCCGCAAAGGCAGCGGCCGCAGGCGTGTCGATGATGATGACATCAAAGGATTCACGCATCGACTGCAACAAGGTGGAGAAATACTGGCGAGCTAACAACTCTTGCGGATTAGGCGGTATGACGCCGGCTGTCAAAACCGACAAATCATGCAACTCAGGAATGTTGACAACGGCTTCAGGACCAACCCGACAGACCAGCATGTCGGACAATCCAGCTCGCGCGCCGAGGCTGAACAACTTGTGTTGCCGGGGCCTGCGCAAGTCGGCGTCGATCAGCAAGGTGCGCTCACCCAATTGCGACATCACAATCGCCAAATTAGCCGCTAAGTAGCTGCGTCCATCGCCCTGTCCAGCACTTGCAATGGCTAAAGCACGGTTCTCTGCACCGGTGTCAAACCAGCGCAGCATGAGTTGGCTGCGCAAGGCACGAAAATCCTCCACCACCTGACTGGCCGGCTCGTAAGCGGCGACCAATTCGCGACTCAGCAGACAGTCTTCCGGCAAATACGAATAGTCAAACTGCACCGACAAGGCGTAGCGCACATCGTCTTCAGTCAATAAGCCCAAGGCTTGGCCGGCATCGCCAAAACGCACGTGCGTGCCTTCTTGAAACGACATGATTCGATCGACATCGACGGGCTTCAGACGTTCTGCATCCATCAAAATATCGCCGATCAAACGACCCGACTCGGTGCTTTTTTGTCTTGGGATCGGCAGCGGAACCGAACGTACCACTTGCGAGTGTTTGAGACTCATACGGTTTTTCCATTGTCTAATTTGATCGCACCCAAGGCCAGTCGACCCGATCCACGCAAGCGCGGATTGCTGCTCTTTGATATCGAGCGTGGTGCACTGCTGATACGACCAAGTACTGTCAAGTCCAACACTTGGGTGATATCTTCAACCGAACGCACACGTCGGTTCGAAAATTCCAGCAACAACACGCAGGCGATACCTAACAAAGTACCGCCAAAAGCCGCAATCAACAAATTCAGCACCGTCTTTGGACTGGACGGCTGAAGTGGTGCCTGGGCGGTATTAAGACGCACCACATTGGTCTGGTTGGTCAGACTCTGCAGACGCGTTTGCGAGGCATTTTTGCTGACCTCCTCGTAGGCGCGTTGGGCCGCCTCAACATCACGACGGTAGACATTGAGTTCATCGCGATCTTTGTTGATTTTCAAGACGCGCGATTTTTGCGCTGCCACGGCACCCAGCAGCTCGCGCTCGCGGTCTTTTCCCACCTGATAAGCGGTGTTGATCGAGGCGCCGATGCTGCGGGTTTCAATGGCCAGTCGCTGCCGCAACGCTGCCAGCTCAGACTGCATGCGCTGCAACTGCGGATGGTTCGGACCAAGGTTGACGCTGCTCTCCTGCACCTTCGCTTCCATGCGACCCATATCGGCTTTCAGTCCATTGATCAGCGCACTGTCCATCACCTCGGCCACACTGTCACTGCGGGCCAAGCGCTTGCTTTGGCTGTCGGTCGTGGCCACCTGCACGTCGGTGAGTTGCGATGAAATCGACCCTAGCTTGGCGGTCTCGTAATCCAGGCGCTCGTCGCTGGTGACAATGCCCGCTTTTTGCTGGTAGTCGGACAAGCGTGACTGGGCGTCTTCGAGATTGATGCGCGACGCCTTGGCCTGCTCGTCAAACCACACCGCGTAAATATGCGCGGGCTCGGTCTTCAGTGCCAAGTTGATATCCAAGTAAGCCTGCGCAAACGCATTGGCAATTTGCGCTGTACTCTCAGCGTCGCCGCCTTTGTAGCGGATGTTGATGACATTGCTCTCACGTGCCGGACGCACATCGAGTCGTTTCTGCAACGATTCCGCCAACCAAGCCTGCAACGAACCGCGGCCCTCTGTCTCGGCTAGCCAGCGTTGCCGTTGTTCAGCTTTTTCGTCGAGCTTGAGCATGCTCACCACGCGCTGGGCGACCCGGTCTCCCGTGATGATGTCGACCTGTGTGGCCAAATAACTGGGCGCCACAACACCAGCCAGCGAGCCGCCGGCAACAGGGTCAGGCGTGCGCAAATCCACCAGCACGGAGGTTTGTGCTGTGTATTGCCGCGGCAGCAAAAAACCAAGCAACAGAGCCAACAAAACAGAGCCGATAGAAATCAACAGCGCCAGTCTGTAGCGCGCCCGCAATATCAAGAGGAATTGATGAAGTGACATCTTTGACGCTTCCTAAAAAATACTTTCGCGGACATAAATGACATCCTCGGGACGCACCACATCGGTGAGTTGTGGGACTGTTTCAATCACCTTGCCGTTGACGTCACGACGGTGCAACTTGAGGCGGTTCTGGCTACCGCGCGCCGTCGGCCCACCGCCCTGGGCCAAGGCCTGCATCACCGTCATACCGCGTTCAATTCGATAAGGGCCAGGCCGTTGCGCTTCACCATAAATATAAAAAACCGGTGCTTTGTTGATGTATAAGGTGTCGCCACCAGCCACCACCATGTCATCTTCTGGTTTTTGATTCAGGAACAGGCCGGGAATGTCAATCACCCGACGAAACGCTTGGCCTTGGCGCTGGCCGGTGAGAATCAACACATCGTCACCCGCTGGCGTCACACCACCGGCCGTGGCCAGCATGTCGCTGACCCGCGTGTTGCCCGTCTCCAGCGGAAACCGCCCGGGCCGATTGACTTGGCCGAGCACCGAGACCTGGTTGCCGCGCACTTGTTTCAGGCTGATGTTGACTTGCGGTGAGCGCACAAAACCGCCTGACAGCAAGGCATCAGCAATGGTTTTCTCCGCATCGGCCAGACTCAAACCGCCAATCTGCACATTGCCGATCAGTGGGTAGCGAATGACTCCACTTTCGGAGACCCGCGCCTCGACCGTCAAGTCCGGATTCTGAAAAACCTGCACCCCGATCGAGTCGCCAGAACCGAGCCGATAGTCCTGCGTGGACGCAGCCAGAACGCTGGCTGAGGACTCAAGCGCCAGCGGAGCCTGCTCAACTGCGCTGATCTGCGCATGCGCGGCCAGACCCATACAAGTCATGAAAACTGCCAAAAAAATACACCACAGAGATTTCATCGTGTCACCTCATGTTCATCATCGAGTCAGAAAAATGGAAGCCTATAAATTCAGGCCATCAGAATTTCAGCAAGGCTGAAAGGCCCAGCAGATTCGCCTTGTAGTCAAGGTTCTGAATGTTGGAGCTGCGCTTGTCGTAGGCCACAGACGCTAGCAGCTTGAGGTTGCGCCTAGGCTCCCACTCGTAGCTCAAACCGCCCTGACTGAGGATGTCGCGACGTCCGGCGTAGCCGGGCTCCAAACTGCCTTTGTAGTAGCGAACGCCTTGGTCGAAACGCAGGCGAATCGCTGTTTTTTCCGTCAAATTCCAAACCGGACTGATGTAAACGCGGTCGCCGATGTAGTAACTGGGAATGCTGGCGTTGGGCTGATAGCTTGCAATATCGCGGATCACGCCCGCCTCGATGCGCGTCTTGCCGGTGACAGTCCAGTTCGCATTCACACGCCCAACAACACCCGAAAATTCACTGCCTTCAGATGCATCACGCTTGCGTTCTAAGTGCGCCACACGTCCCTGCACAGTGGTACTGCCCGTAGGCGTCCACTCAAAGCTGAACTCATGCTCCACGTCTGAAAAATGTCTGGACGGTACGGTTGTGGTTGGCAGTCCGCTGTAGTCGCCGTTGCCTTTCCTATACCGATAAGCCAGTGTGTTTCCCGTGAGAAAAACATACTTGGCACCAGCTTCACCCCCCGTCACCGTTGCATCAGAAAGCGCGCTCACTGCCGCGCTGTTGTTGACGCTTCGCTCAAAAACCCCACCCAGCAGACGCACGGCGCTGCCTATTTCATACTCACCATCGACCCGTTTGGCCTCCTCGGTGCGGCGATTGACAACCCCCGTGCTTTGCACCAAGGACGTGTTGTCAATGTACTCACGCCTGTCAGCGGTCACGTTACCGATGAATCTGGGCGTGAGACTCCAACGCCAGGCGGCCGCGTAATTGATGGCAGTGAAGTCCAGCGGCGAATTATTTTTATAGCGGTAATCCTGCGCATTCACATCGAGTTCAATGCGTTGCAAACCGTAGCGTTTGTCGAACTTCATACCCAGCGTTGTCACGCCATAGGTGTCCGCTTGCCGACTTAGGCCGACGGGCAACCTGAAAATGTTGCTGTCATGTTCAAGGGTTTGCCCGATTCGGAACTGCAAGGTGTCTGGCAACGGCGGCTGGTTGCTCATCGGCGGGAGCTCAGGCAGCCGCGGCTGCTGCACCCAGTTTGGGTCGATCGGATTCTGCTGCGCCAGCGACGGTGATGGCGTGATCACAGCCATCGACAAGCTCAGCAGGCAGAGTGAGAAAGGGATCGACGGCTGGATGACTGGCGCTGGTCTGGCTACGGGTGTCATGAGAATAGTCCTCTGGGTGGTGCTGCTGATCTGGCGGTTAAATTAAATAGATCGGGGATGGTCAATAAGCCGTGCTGTCTTTAAAGACAAGTCGTATGGTTTTCAAAATGATGTAAAGGTCTAATTGCAAAGACCAGTTGCGCAAGTAGTCCAAGTCAAAATCGATACGCGCCTGCATCTTTTCCAGGGTGTCGGTTTCACCGCGCTGACCATTCACCTGCGCCCAACCTGTGATGCCGGGCCTGACCTTGTGTCGCACCATGTAACCCTTGATCAAAGTGCGGTACAACTCGTTGTGCACGACAGCATGGGGGCGTGGCCCCACCACGCTCATCCGGCCTTGCAAGACATTCAAAAACTGCGGCAACTCATCGAGGGAGGTGCGACGAAGAAAAGCCCCGAGCCGGGTCACTCTGGCATCATTTTTTTGTACTTGTACAACCTGATCCCCGTCTTCGTTGACCCGCATCGTTCGAAATTTATAGACAACAATCTCTTCCCCATCAAGACCGTAACGTCGCTGCCTGAAGATCACGGGGCCAGGGGAGTCGAGCTTCACCAGGACGGCAATCAGCAGCAACAACGGCAAGATCATCAGCAATATCAGCAAGGCCAACAATCCATCACTGAGCCGTTTGAGGAATCCGTTGTAGCCCCTGAAAGGTGTGTCACAGACCGATATCACCGTGACCCCGCAAACCGAATCACTGCGCCCCTGAATCAGGTCGGTGATGAACATGTCGGGGACAAAGTAAATAGAGGCCGTGGTGTCTTTCAGCCCATCAAGCACCTGCAGAATTCTCGGGCGCGACGTCATGGGAAGCGACAGGTAAATCAGCTGCACCCGGTTCCGTTTGACAAAGTCGGGAAGCTCGTCAATTTTCCCGACCAACTTGAATTCACCACGACTGGCACATCGCTGATCGCCCCGGTCGTCGATAAATCCGAGCAACTTGATGCCCGCGTACTCAGAACTTGTGATACCACGGGCCAACGCTTCACCCTGCGGGTTCATGCCCACAACCACAGCTCGCGGCAATCCCCCCTGAAGACGAATCAACTGCGGTGCAACAAGGCGCAACGTCAGATGCGTCAGCACTTGACTGAGAGGCGCCAGCCACAACCAGTGGCCGATCACGTCGATAGAAAATCCTTGGATGTAGCCCGTCGAAAAACCGATCACCAACAACAGTCCTGCGATCCATACCCAGTTGGCACAGATATTGAAAATCATTCTCTTAACGGCGACTCCCAACTGTGAAGCGCCGGGAAATGCCAGTGAGAAAACGATCACGCCCAAGACCAGATAGGGCGATGACATGCGCCCAGTCCCATAGATCGTGAGGATCCACAGAGTCAAGACAAGAACGAGCGGATCCAATGTCGCCTCAATGACACGCAGCACATGATGGCGCCCCAAACCAGCGGCGCGTGACCCACGTCCGTCAAGCCCAGATGCGGCACCATTGATCGCAGGACTTTCGGCCATCAACAGCAAGCGCGTGAGCGCCATTCAAACAACACTGCGAATCGCCCATGAAACTGGTTTTTGTCTCGTCCCACAAGAGTTGATGGCTCACGGGATAGAGCGAACCACGGCAACATTCTGGTTGCACGCGATGCGATGACTGCTTGCGAAATTGTCGTCATGCCAGGGCACCTCTCCATCTGATATATCTCCAGATTGGGGATTATTTCGACGCCACAACTCAACAGATGTAGGACAAAAACTGTTGCAACTGACATACGCGAGCGGCAGCTGGGATTTAAATTGCCGAGCGCATCTCTCAGGTAAAGTGGGGCAAAGGGCTCGCACTCAGCCCCCGGAGAACCGCCTGTGACCACCCCTGCTTCTGAGACACTTTTGAACACCCCGCTGCACGCCTTGCATGCAGAACTGGGTGCTCGCATGGTGCCATTTGCCGGCTACAGCATGCCGGTGCAATACCCATCCGGACTGATGGCCGAACACCTGCACACACGCACCGCCGCCGGCCTTTTTGATGTGTCTCACATGGGCCAGCTGCGTCTGGTCGGCGCTGGCGCTGCTGCCGCGTTGGAGAGCCTGATCCCCATGGATGTGATGGGCTTGGCAGTCGGTAAACAACGCTACGGACTGTTGCTGAATGACGCGGGCGGCATCATTGATGACCTGATGTTTGTCAACCGTGACGTAGCCCACGGCGGCGACCTGTTCCTGATCGTCAATGGCGCCTGCAAGCTTGGCGACATCGCGCATATTCAGCAAAAAATCGGTACACGCTGTGATGTCATCCCCATGCCAGAGATGGCGCTGCTGGCCTTGCAGGGGCCGCAGGCTGTGAGCGCTTTGACGCGGCTTGCACCTAACGTGAGCTCACTGGTGTTCATGAGCGGCGGCGCCTTTCAAGTGGCGGGCTGCGACTGCTTCATTACACGCAGCGGCTACACCGGCGAAGACGGTTTTGAAATTTCGGTGCCTGCAACGCAGGCTGAAAGCTTGGCCCGCGCCTTGCTGGCCCAGCCCGAAGTCAAGCCGGTCGGTTTGGGTGCGCGCAACTCGCTGCGCTTAGAAGCCGGCCTCTGTCTGTATGGCAACGACCTCGACACCAGCACCACGCCAGTTGAGGCCAATCTCAACTGGGCGATCCAAAAAATTAGACGCATCGGCGGTGAGCGCGTTGGCGGTTTTCCGGGCGTCGACACCGTGCTGTCCCAATTGGCTGACCCCACGCTGCTGACCCGTCAACGCGTCGGTTTGATCGCGCTGGAACGCGTGCCGGTGCGTGAACACACTGAGCTACAAACACCTGGCGGCGAACGCGCAGGCGAAGTCACCAGCGGGCTGCTGGGCCCGAGCATCAACCAAGCCATTGCCATGGCCTATGTGACGCCAGTCCACGCCGCACTGGGCACCCGCCTGAACGCTATCGTGCGCGGCAAGCCAGTACCCATGCAAGTGAGCCCCTTGCCCTTTGTCGCCAACCGCTACCACCGCGGCTGAGCTTTTGCCGCACCTCAGCCTCGCGCATATCGTTCACAATAAACGCAACATTTTTTGACTGAAAGCACAACATGATCAAGTACACCGAAGACCACGAATGGCTCAACATTGATGGTGACATCGCCACGGTCGGCATCACGGTCCACGCGCAAGACGCGCTGGGCGATGTGGTCTTTGTCGACCTGCCTGAAGTCGGCACCACCTTGGTCCAAAAAGCCACGGCCGGCGTGGTCGAGTCGGTCAAGGCCGCGGCTGACGTTTACATGCCTGTCACCGGCGAAGTGCTTGAAGTCAACGAAGCCCTGCGCGATGACCCTTCTTTGGCCAACAGTGACCCGCTGGGCGCTGGCTGGTTTTTCAAGGTCAAGCTGGCTGACACAGCGCAGTTGGCCGCTCTGATGGACGAGACCTCTTACGCTGCATTTTCTGCCAGCTGATTCAATTTTCAAAAAGGTTCTCGATTGATGCAAGCTGCCAAGCCTCTGCGCGAACTTGAAAACGCCAACGAGTTCGTCGCTCGCCATATCGGTATCAATGCAGCCGATGAAACGCTGATGCTCAGCGCCATCGGCGCAGCCTCGCGGCGCGCGATGATCGACGGCATCGTGCCGCGCTCCATTGCACGCAGTAGCGTCATGGCGATTCCGGCAGCCATCACCGAGGCCGCCGCGCTGGCAGAACTCAAGACCATGGCCGGCAAGAACAAAGTTTTCAAGAGCTTCATCGGCCAAGGCTATTACGACACCCACACACCCGGCGTGATCTTGCGCAATATTCTTGAAAACCCGGCTTGGTACACCGCCTACACGCCTTATCAGGCGGAGATTTCGCAGGGCCGGATGGAAGCGTTGATCAACTTCCAAACCATGGTTTGCGACTTGACGGGCATGCCGGTGGCCAACGCCTCCATGCTCGACGAAGCCACCGCAGCGGCTGAAGCCATGACGCTGGCCAAGCGCAGCGTCAAAAGTAAAAGCATGGTCTTTTTGGTCTCCGGCGACTGTCACCCGCAGACGATTGAAGTGATCCAGACCCGCGCCAAGCCGCTTGGCATTGAGGTCAAAGTCAGCACCGTGGCCGAGCCCTTGCCGCAGCTGATGTCCAGCGGCGACTACTTCGGCGTGTTGGCGCAGTACCCGGCCACCAACGGCATGATCCATGACCTGCGGCCGCTGGCTGGCCATGCAGCGCTCAAGGGTGCGGCCTTTTGCGTGGCGGCTGATTTGCTGGCACTGACACTGCTTGCGCCACCTGGTGAATGGGGCGCAGACATCGTGCTCGGCACCACGCAGCGCTTTGGCATGCCCATGGGCAATGGCGGCCCACACGCGGCTTACTTGGCCTGCCGGGACGAGTTCAAGCGCTCTCTGCCGGGCCGATTGGTCGGCGTCAGCATCGATGTGCATGGCCACCCAACCTATCGGCTGGCACTGCAAACACGCGAGCAACATATTCGCCGTGAAAAAGCCACTTCCAACATCTGCACGGCCCAAGTGTTGCCGGCCGTGGTCGCCAGCATGTACGCGGTCTACCACGGGCCTCAAGGCCTGCGTCGTATCGCTGAACGGGTTGCCGCCTACACCGCGATTCTGGCGCGTGGCCTGCAGCAAATGGGCTACCAAGTCGCTAACGACTACGCCTTTGACTCGCTCACCGTCAAAACCGGCGACGCCACCGCCAGCATTGCCGCGAAAGCACGGCAGTCACAGGCTAACTTGCGCAGCCGCCTGAACAACCATCTGGGTATTTCGCTCGATGAAACGAGCACCCGCAGCGACATCGACATGCTCTGGTCTTTCTTCGTCAAAGATGGCGAACCGATGCCGCGTCTGAGCGACTTTGAAAACGGCATTGAGCCCCTGATTCCACTTGAACTGCGCCGCAGCACACCGTTCATGACGCACCCGGTTTTCAACACGCATCACTCAGAGACCAGCATGCTGCGCTACATTCGCGCACTCAGCGACAAAGACTTGGCGCTTGACCGCAGCATGATTCCGCTCGGCAGCTGCACCATGAAACTCAACGCCACCAGCGAGATGATCCCGATCACTTGGCCCGAGTTTGCAGGTCTGCACCCGTTTGCGCCGCACGACCAACTTGAAGGCTACGCCCAACTCGACCGCCAACTGCGCGATTGGCTGTGTGAAGCCACCGGCTACGACGGTATCAGCCTGCAACCCAACGCCGGCTCACAAGGCGAGTACGCCGGTCTGCTGGTCATCAAAGCCTATTTAGACGCCAACGGCCAAGGCCATCGCAACATCTGCCTGATTCCGTCGTCAGCCCACGGCACCAACCCGGCCAGTGCCCAAATGGCAGGCCTGAGCGTGGTCGTCACCGCCTGCGACGCCGATGGCAATGTCGACATGGCCGACCTGCAAGCCAAGTGCGAGCAACACAGCGCCAACTTAGCGGCGGTGATGATCACCTACCCCAGCACCCACGGCGTGTTTGAAACGCAGGTCAAGGAACTCTGCCAGCTGGTGCATGCGCACGGCGGCCGTGTGTATGTCGACGGCGCCAACATGAATGCGCTGGTCGGCGTGGCCGCACCGGGCGAGTTTGGCGGCGATGTGAGCCACCTCAACTTGCACAAAACCTTTTGCATTCCACACGGCGGTGGTGGCCCGGGCGTGGGCCCAGTCTGCGTGGTCGCTGACCTCGTGCCTTACCTGCCCGGCCATGCCACGGCGGGTTACCCGGTCAACGGCGTCGGCGCGATTTCTGCAGCTCCGCTGGGCAATGCTGGGGTGCTGCCGATCAGCTGGATGTACTGCCGCATGATGGGACCGGAAGGTCTGCAAGCCGCAACCGAAGTGGCGATCTTGAGCGCCAACTACATCAGCGCCCGCTTGAAAGACCATTACCCCACGCTCTACGCCAGTGCCAACGGCCACGTCGCACACGAATGCATTCTGGACTTGCGGCCCTTGAAGGAGAGCAGCGGCGTCAGCGCCGAAGACGTCGCAAAACGCTTGATGGACTACGGTTTTCATGCGCCCACCTTGAGCTTTCCGGTGGCCGGCACCCTGATGGTGGAGCCGACTGAGAGCGAAACGCTGGCCGAGATTGACCGCTTCATCGCCGCCATGATCGCCATTCGGGAAGAAATCCGCGTGATCGAAAACGGCGGCTGGCCGCAAGACAACAACCCGCTCAAACACGCACCGCACACGGCTGCCAGCTTGCTGGGCGCAGAATGGGACCGCCCTTATTCGCGTGAAATCGGTGGCTTTCCGCTGGCCAGCCTGAAGCACGCCAAGTACTGGCCACCCGTGGGCCGCGTCGACAATGTCTACGGCGACCGCAACCTGTTTTGCAGCTGCGTGCCGGTGGCAGATTACGCTTGAGCATCGACTGAATTTCTTAACTTTCCAAAGCAACCCATGAACACCATTTTGAGCTTCCGCCTGTCCCCAGTCTTAGCCGCGCTGGCACTTGCCAGTGCCTCCGCCTTTGCCGCCGCACCAGCCGAAACGCTGCCGTCCGGCGTGAAGGTGACTCACACCCAAGACGGCACAGGCGCCAACCCGAAGGCCTCTGATTCAGTCAAGGTGCATTACCGTGGCACGCTGGCCAACGGCACCGAATTCGACAGCTCGTACAAGCGCGGCACACCCGCCACCTTCCCGCTGAATCGGGTGGTGTCTTGCTGGACTGAAGGTATGCAAAAAATCAAAGTCGGCGGTAAGGCCACACTGACTTGCCCGCCAGCCACCGCTTACGGCAGCAGCGGTGCCGGTGGTGTGGTGCCGCCGAACGCCACCTTGACTTTTGAGGTCGAGTTGCTGGCGATTGAGAAGTAACCCGTCAAGACTGACTCATTTTCAAAAGAACACATTCATCATGGGCAAATTCATCACACTCCAATCGACTGACGGTTTCAGCCTGCCAGCTTACGTAGCGGAACCCGCCGGCCAAGCCAAAGGTGCCATCGTGGTGGTGCAAGAAATTTTTGGCGTCAACGCGCATATCCAGGAAGTGAGCGACCGTTTTGCAGCCCAGGGCTATCTGGCCATTACACCGGCAGCTTTTGAACGGGTCAGGCCCGGTGTTGACCTAGGCTACGACGAGAACACCATCAAAGAGGGCATCGCCCTGAAAACCGCCGCCATGGCTTTGCCCGCTGACGCGGTGCTGCAAGACATTCAGGCAGCCATCGACTTTGCAGGAAAAACCAGTGGTGGCAAGGTGGGCATCATCGGTTTTTGCTGGGGTGGCCTGCTGACTTGGCAAGCCGCCTGCAAGCTCAATGGCCTGAGCGCAGCCGTCCCCTACTACGGTGGCGGCATGGTCGTCGAGTCTGAGATGGCCCGGAAACCCAAAGTCCCGGTCATGGCGCATTTCAGCGACCATGACCACTCAGTGCCGATGGAGGGCGTTGAAGACTTTGAAAAAGCACACCCTGAGGTGGCTGTTCATATCTACAACGCTGACCACGGCTTCAACTGCGATCACCGCGGCGCTTACAACGAAGCGGCGGCCCAGCTGGCGCGCGAACGCACACTCGGCTTTTTCGCCAGCCAGCTGGCTTGAGTCTCAGCGCAGAGATCTCCGTGCGCTTTAGTAGCGCTGGCCCAAGGCCAGCAGCTCCGGCGTGCCGATGACATCGTTCAACTGATTGAAGTCAAGCATCTGGTCTTGCATGGGCGCCGTGGTCTGGTGCGCATGCAAGCTGGCATAGTATTTTTGCAAGGTGAAGGCCACGGCTCTGGCCGTGCCACCGGGGAAAATGACAATGCGAAAGCCCTTGTCGCCCAGGACCTTGGCACTTTGCACCGGCGTCTTGCCACCTTCGACCATGTTCGCCAGCAAAGGGATGCGGCCGGCAAAGCGGGCGCAAGCCAGCGCCATTTGTTCAGGCGTGCGCAAGGCCTCGATGAATAGCGCGTCTACCCCGCAGGCCAGATAAGCCTCGGCGCGCTCCATCGCCGCGTCAAAGCCTTCGACCGCCAGCGCATCGGTGCGCGCCAGAATCAGTGTCTCGGAGGATTTACGGGCGTCGAGTGCCGCCTTCAGCTTGCCGCACATCTCCAGCGTGGGGACGACACTTTTTCCGTCCAGGTGACCACAGCGCTTGGGGAATGTCTGGTCTTCGAGTTGCAACATGGCCGCACCAGCCTGTTCGAAAGCACGCACGGTACGCATCGTGTTCAGCGCATTGCCAAAACCGGTGTCGGCATCAACGATCACCGGGATGCTAACGCGCTCAGTGATGCGCGCCAAGGTGTCGGCTACTTCGGTCGCGGTCGTCAGACCAATGTCTGATCGGCCAAGCTTGGTGTAAGCGATGGACGCACCCGACAGGTACAGCGCTTCAAAGCCGGCCTGCTCGGCAATCAAGGCAGTTAGCGGGTCATAAATCCCCGGTGCCAGCAGCACCTTCGGCTGATCTAAGCGTTGTTTAAATGATGTAGACATAGCTCTCCTTAACGATAAATGACAGGGACTTGAAATGGCGATGCAGTGACGTTTATGGAGCAACCAACTGCGAAACTGCCGTCCCCGCAGCCACCCAGCCCCCGCCAACGGCGCTGAGCAGACCATTGCCAGACAAATAACCCCAGACCGCATTGCCCGAGACACCGCGAGCGGCCCCGCCGGCTGCCAACAAATTAGGAAAGGGCGTACCGTCGGACCGCAGCACGCGACAGTCCGCATCGATGTCCAAACCACCTTGGGTATGGAACAAAGCGCCAGTGACTTTGACAGCGTAAAAAGGGCCTTTTAAGGCGCGCTTAAAGCTGCGGCCAAAGACATCCGTGGAGCCCGGCACAACCGCCGACAAGGTCTGCGCCAAAGTCTCGGCGTCGCAGCCGATCAAGTGCGCCAGCGCCTGCACATCAGCCGCTTCCTTCACTGCGCCAGCGCCTTCGGCCTCGACAAAGTCGGGGAAGGTCCGCACCAGTTCCAACAAAGGCGCGTCAAACACATTGAAGGCGATGCCGCCCGGTTGGTCCAACACGTGCACGGCGGCTTCTGAATAGCCTTGAAATTCGTCGTGAAAACGCTGTCCGCGCGCATTGATCTGTACGCCACCTTCCATCATCACAGCCCAGCTCATGAGTGCCCCCTGCGGCGTGACCCAAGAACCGTGGCCTTGGTACCCCCCCAAATCGGCGAGTCTGGCGCCCATGGCTTGACCCCACGTGATGGCGCTGCCGTCATTGCCGACGTGCCCGGCAAACAAGGCTTGACCCATGGCTGGCAACAGTTCGCTGACCATGTCCGGATTACCGCCAAAACCATTGCAGGCCAACAGCAACACATCGCAAGCGAGGTACTCCATCGCGCCATCAGGACGTTGGTAAGCCACGCCCTGCACGATGTCATCGTCATTCATCCACAGCTCGCGCACCAGCGCTTCATTGAGCACATCCGCACCCACAGCGCTGGCGGTGCGCTCGAGCTGCGCCATCAGCGCAGCACCAGTGCGCTCGGGCAAGGCGTGCATGCGGCGCGCACGGTGTCCGGGATACAAAAAACCATCCAGCACTTCAAAGCCAATGCCGTGCGCCTCTAGAGAGTCGATCGCTTGGGCCACGCCGGTTGAATAGGCGGCCACCAGATGCGGTGCTGCATCGCCGTGGGCTTTGGCCTGAATATCTTCGGCAAAACGCTCGACCGAGTCTTCAATGCCCAACGATTTTTGCAAGCGCGTGCCGGCCGCCGGAATGAAGCCAGACGACAAGGCTGTCGAGCCCCGGGACATGCTGTCGCGTTCCAGCAGCACGCAATCAATGCCGGCATCGCGCAGACGCACTGAAGCCGTCAGACCGCAGGCACCGGCACCCACAATCACCACCGGCACGTGGGGCGTGTCGCTTGGCATGTTGACCGCCCGCACAATGCGCGTGGCCACAGCAGTGACCTCTGGGTGATGGAGGGTGCTCATGCTGTTCGTCCTGGCCGTTGGCGGAGTTGGTTCATCAGACCCCCTGCAGCCACCATGGCGAGCAAGAAGTCGGGAATCGGCTCGCACTGCAAGTGCTTGCCAGAGGGGCGTGTCAGCGTGAGCGTTTGCAGGTCGAGCTCAACCAGTTCACCCTCCGCAAGGTGCTCAGCGTCGGGCGTGGTCAAGAGCAGCAATCCGAGGTTGAAGGCATTGCGAAAAAACAGGCCACTGAACGAGGGCGCGATCACGGCCTTGACCCCCAGCTGCACCAAGGCAGCAGCAGCTTGTTCGCGCGACGACCCAATGCCAAAGTTGGGCCCGGCAGCGATGACTGCGCCAGGCTGAACCGAGGCCGCGAATTCCGGCCGAACCGACTCCAGACAATGCGGTGCAATGCCTTCGATGCTGAGCTTCATGTAGGCACCGGGCGCCATGGCGTCGGTGTCAATGTCGGCGCCAAATTTCCAGACGCGGTGAGTGCTCATGCCAATATCTCCCTAGGATCAGAAATCAGTCCCCGCAGGGCAGAAGCCGCCACGGTAAAAGGCGATGCCAAATAAACCTGTGCCGTCGCCGAACCCATCCGGCCTTTGAAATTGCGGGCCGTGGTGGCGATCACATTGGCACCATCGGGAATGCTGCCGCCGTAGCCTGAGCAAGCGCCGCAAGCCGTGGGAAGAACCTCCGCCCCCGCCTCGCGCAGCGTCGCCATGATGCCTTCGGACTCAGCCAGCTGCTGGTCTTGCTGGCTTGCTGGAGCCACCATCAGGCGCACGCCGGTGGCGACCTTGCGGCCTTTGAAAACCTGCGCAGCGGAGCGTAAGTCGTCTAACTTGGCGCCCGTGCAAGCACCGATGTAAGCCACATCCACACGGACCTGGTCAAAGGCTTGGACCGGCTGGGTGTTGGCCGGACTGTGCGGTGCAGCAACTTGCGGCGCCAGCGTCGCAGCATCAAAAACATGCGTGGTAGCGGTCGCGCCTGCGTCGGTCGTCCAGCCACTGAGGTCCATCTCCGCGGCGGCCGCAACGCCTGCGCTGAGCAACCATTGCCGGGTGGTTTCATCGGGCGCAATCAAACCCACCTGAGCGCCCATCTCAGCGCTCATGTTCGACAGCGTCATGCGCTCTTGCATGGACAGCGCTTGCACACCAGAGCCACAAAATTCCACCGCTTGGTATTGACCGCCGTTCATGCCAAAACGCCCGACCATGTGCAGCATCATGTCTTTGGCGGCAACCCCCGGACTCAAGGTGTTGTCCCACTGCATGCGAATGGTTTCGGGCACCCGCACCCAGAGCTCGCCAGTGACCATCACCCCCAACATTTCAGTGCTGCCAATGCCGAACATGTAGGCACCAAAAGCCCCGCCCGTGGGGGAGTGAGAATCACCACCAACGCAAAACATGCCCGGCCGAATATGCCCTTTTTGCGGCACCACCACGTGACAGATGCCAATGCTGTCGTAGACATGCGGCAAGCGCTGCTCGCTGGCCCAGTCACGAGCGATGCGCACGATGCGGCGCGAATCATCGTCTTGCTCCGGCACATAGTGATCCATCACCAGCACGACCTTGGACTTGTCCCAAATGTCAGCGCCCAGCTCTTCCAACATGGGCTTGAGGCGGCGCGGGCCTGACGAGTCATGAAACATCGCGAGGTCGACCCGGCAATTAAGAATGTCGCCCACCGCCACCTGCGTGCGGCCGGCAGATTTGGCTAACAGTTTTTGGGCCAGCGTTTGGCCTGGCGTTTGGGTGGGCAAATGAAGTTGAGTCATGCAGCTGTTACTCAGTGATGGTGTGATGGGATGAAGGTTGAACACGGACGCCGGTGACCACCTCAGCCGGCTGGTTTGTCCTTGACCGAAATACGGGCATCAATACTGCCCACCTGTGAGACTTCCAATTGGTACTCGTAACGGTCGGGCCGGTAAAGACCTTGCAGCCACTGCACCGGCTTGTCATGAATATCAAAAACAAGGCGCCGGACAGCCAGCAAGGCCGCACCAATGGGCACCCCCAATTCGACGGCCACCACGGCATCGGCTTGGCGAGCAGATATGGTTTGCTGAGCGCGTCCGAGTTCTACACCGGACTCCTCCAACAACTGCAAGATCGGCGTGGTGGCCAGTTCGCGCCGGCCAAAGCCGACAGCCAAATGCTCGGGAATATAAGTCGTGATGTACGACAGCGGCCCCTCTTGCGAGCTGCGCCTGCGCACCGCTTTTTTGACCTTGGCACCCACAGGAATTTGCAGCATCTCAGCAACTTCTGCCGAGGCGTCAACCACGCGCCAGTCCAGCACCTTCACGGTGGTCTGGCGGGTGGTGCTGACGATGTTTTCCATCAGCCCTGTCAGTCGGGTTTGAACGCCCTTGCCCAGGGGGATCGACGTACGGACGGGCTGGCCAGCTGCGGGCCAAGTGCCACGACCGGCCGTGCGAACGATCAACCCTTCGCTCACCAGCTGCTCCAGCGCCCGCCGCACAGTGACACGACCAACGCCAAACTGCTGGGCCAACACCATCTCGGCAGGCATGCCGTTGGCAAAGCGCCCTTCTTGCAATTGCTCACGCAGCACCAGATAGATCTGGTGGTATTTGGTCAGCGGGAGAATATGGGACATAGTCAAAAAAACACGATGCTATGCAGCAGTCATCGGCTCACCGACCTCTAGGCTCTGAAGGTTGAAAATATCAGCCATCGGCGCGTTCTGCATGACGTGATAAATCACAAAGCGGTAGGCGTCGCAAGCATCGATCTCGCTGGGCGTGAAAGCAAAGGCCAGGTTGCCTGCCGTCGAAACACGGCCAGGGTAGCCATAGTGCAGCAAATTTTGTTTCACCACACCCGCCGCCGTTCGGGCCAGGTCGGCGTCATCGGCAATGAACTCGATCACCAGACCTGCTTCATGGCGGCTGTGCTGCGCCTCGGGCAATGGGCGAACTGCCCCTTGCCCATAAACGTGCGGGTACATCGTCCAGTCACCGGGCAACAACCCACGCACTCTTTGCTCAACCACCACCAGCGCCTCGGGTAAATGCTGCAGCATGGTTGGGTCGGCAATTCCGGCCAACAAGACAGCCCGCGCGCCCACCCAAGCGGCGCCTTCAATTTTCAGTGTCGGCTGCAGGCGAGGCTCAAACCCAGCACCACTGACCCGCGTGCGATGTGCGTCCATGGCGTGGTATCGGGCATCCGCCAAATGCAACGTACCCGAAGGCTCTTCGACTTCAAAGGGATTGCTCTGCTCATACAAGGCATGCGCCGCCACAGACGCCGGCGTGGCATGCAGCGCCGCGTTCATGCTCTCCAGCGTGAAGCCATCCAGACTGAGCTCAGCCAACATGGCGTCGCGCCCGGCAGGTTGGCAGCACAACGACGTGCACTCGATGATCTTCGCCATGTGCAGAGACAGCGCTGGCGGGTAGCCCAGCATCTCCGGCAGCGTCGCAAAAATAGCGGTGTCGCAAGCCCGGCCGGCGATCAAAACGTCGGGCAGAGTTTGCAAAGCGCGCTTGAAAGTTTCGGTGCCACATTGACCGACGATATGGCGACAGTTGAGCACCTCGGCCTCGGTCGGCAGTGACAACGCACTGCCGCCAGCATCAGCAGCCAAAGGCTGGAGTGTGCCGTCACGCAAAGCGGCCACAACGTGTGCGGCAGACACATCACTGGCAATCGTGGTCAGCCGAAACACCAAACCTTGGCGCAGCGCAATGTCCTTCACCAAGGCCACCGTGGCATCCAACTGAGGCTGCGCACCGGCCGTCCCGGCGCTGCCAATGATCAAGGGGATGCCGGCCTTCACAGCGCCTAACAAGACCAGTTCGAGGTCGCGCCGCACCATGGCCAGTGGTGCGGCCATCTGCCCCGATCCCAAATAAAACGGGCCGGGATCAATCGAGCCCATGTCACAACCGATGAAGTGCGGCTGACGCTGCAAACCCAGCTCGAACGAAGCCTGCGGTATGCCATAGCCAAGTTGCCCGGATGCAGACAAGACCCGCAGTGGCTCAGCGCCTGGGCGGTGCGATGTCAACAAGTGCTGAGTTGCGGTGACCCTGGACGGCGTGCTCATATCAGCACCTCAAGAAATGGCGCATGCTGCTGCGCGCCATACACATCGCCATCGCCAGGGCTGCCCGCCACACGCTGCCGAGGCATGGAAAACTTCAGCGCCAAAATGCTCGGCAAGTCGAAACGCTTAACCTGCTCCGAACCCAACAGGTACAACTTGGCCACAGCGCTACTGGACAATGCAGCGCTGGCGGCAGCTTGCTCATAGGCGGCGGCATCGCGAAAAAATAGATCAATGGTCAGCTGGGTTGGACCGGCATTCTTGCTGCGGATCACAGGGGCCAAAGACGTCAGTTTGATGCGGTTCATGGGCAACGGTGATGACGCTTTAGCGCGCAGTGAAGCCACCGTCAGCGCAGATCACCTGACCCGTGATGAACGAAGCCCGGCTTGACAACAAAAAACTGATGAGCTCAGCGATTTCGTCCGGCTGACCCAGCCGGCCCATCGGAATCGTCGACAACATAGTCGCCAAACCAGCCGGGTCTTGCATCACCCCGGCGACCATCGGCGTCTGCACTGGACCCGGCCCCACTGCATTCAGCCGCAGGCCTTCAGCGGCCCACTCCAGCGCCAGCGACCGAACCATGCCATTCAAGCCTGCCTTCGACGCCGCATAAGCAGCGCCGCGGGCATGGCCAACCAAACCAATTTGGCTGGTGACCACGACCACGCTGGCATCACCAGTCCGGGTCTGCCGCATCTGCGCAACCGCGGCACGTGTCAAAACAAACGTCGCGTCAAGGTTCAATCCAAGGGTCTTGCGCCATTCGTCAAGCGTCGTTTCATCAGAGCTTTTTTTGTAAAAAATACCAGCACAACAAGCCAAGGCATCCAGCCCCCCCAGCGCTTCAGCGGCACGCGCTGGCAAGCCGGCACAGGCGGCATCGTCCAGCAGGTCTTGCACAAAGACAACGGCATCCGGCAGCACGCTGCGCAAGGCTTCATGCTGATGGTTGTTTTGAACCACAGCTGCCACACGGGCCCCGCTGCGACTCAGTGCGCAGGCCGTGGCCCAACCGATACCTGAGCCAGCGCCAGTGACCAACGCGTGTCGTCCCGCCATCTCAGGGCCAGCCAAAGCATGAGCGGTCATTCTTTAGAGACCCAGGTAGTTCTTGCGCAAATCAGGGTCTTTGGCCAAGTCCTTGGCCGGCCCTTGCATGGCCACTACACCGTTTTCGATGATGTAGGCGCGGTCTGCAATGGCCAGGGTTTGCACTGCGTTTTGCTCCATCAGCAAGATGGCCTGGCCTTCGCTGTTGATGCGCTGAATCAACCCAAACATCTGCTCCACCAGCAACGGTGACAAACCCAGTGACGGCTCGTCCATGATCAGCAACACGGGTTCGGACATCAGACCCCGGCCGATAGCCAGCATTTGCTGTTCGCCACCAGACAAGGTGCCGGCCAGTTGCTTAAAACGTTCTTTCAAGCGCGGGAAAATAGTGACCACTCGTTCGAGGTTTTGCTGACGCCGGGCCGTGGCTCTAACCAAGCTGCCGAGCTCCAGATTTTCGAGCACGTTGAGGTTTGGAAACACATGCCGACCTTCGGGCACATGGATCACCCCGCGCTTGACGACGTCACTCGAACTCAATCCTGAAATCTCCTCGCCTTCAAAACGAATCGATCCGGAAAATGGTTTGTAGAGCGCAGAAATGTTGTTGTTGAGCGTGGATTTGCCGACACCATTGCTGCCGAGCACCGCCACGATCTCGCCCCTGGCAACATCGAGGTCGATGCCGCGCAGTATTTCAACGCTGCCATAACCGGCGCGCAATTGTCGAATCTCAAGCATGGGCACTTCCCTCTGAGGCTGGCGATGTGTCAGTCATCTGCGCCATTTGATCGGCAGCACCGCGGCCCAGATAGGCCTCAATCACGGCGCGGTTGGTAACGATTTCCTGCGGCTTGCCCTCGGCAATGACCTTACCGTAAGACAAAACGTAGATGTGGTCCGACAAGCTCATCACTGCGTGCATCACGTGTTCGATCAGCAGCACCGTGACACCGCTGTCGCGGATCTGCCGAATGATGGCGATGATTTCCAGAATCTCTTGTGGGTTCAAACCCGCCATGACCTCGTCGAGCAGCAGCAATTTGGGCGACGTGGCCAGCGTGCGAGCCAGTTCAAGCCGCTTGCGACCAGCCACCGTCAGTTGGGCCGCGGGTTGGTCAATCATGTGTCCCATGCCGACCTGCCCGGCAATGCCACGGGCGTGCTCTAGGGCGTCTTCGCGCCGGGCAAACTGCTGATGCGAACCCACAGCAATGTTTTCCAGCACGGAGAGTTTTGCAAAAGGCTGCGTGATCTGGAATGTGCGCACCATGCCGCGTCTGGCGATCTGATGCACCGGCAGACCGGTGATGTTCTCACCCCTGAAATCGACTCGCCCGCCATTAACCGGCAAGAAGCCCGCAATGCACGCAAAGAGCGTGGTCTTACCCGCACCATTCGGTCCGATCAGAGCGACGATGCGCCCTTCCGGCACGACGAGCGAGGCGTCGTCAACGGCACGCAAGCCGCCAAAAATTTTGGTGAGTCCGCTCACTTTAAGCATCAGGGCTCCCGTTTGAATGGTTCAGGCTGGACCGGTTGGACAGCTGCCGCAGACTTCTTGCGACGCTTGAAAAGATCAACCAGCCCGTTGGGTAAAAAGGCAATGATGATGACCAGCAGCGTCCCATAAAGAACCAGCGACAGGCCTTGCACAGACGTGACAGCGCGGGTGTATTCACTCAAACCAGCCAACAACACCGCACCAATCAGCGGTCCGTACACCGTGCCGGCGCCGCCAATCATGCTGACCAACAACATCTCCACCGATTTATCGATGCCAAACACGATGGACGGATCAATGTAGAGAAAATACTGCGCAAAAAAGCAACCGCCCATGCCGCTGATAGCGCCCGCCAGCATCATGACTTTGACTTTTTCAGCAAAAACATGGATGCCCAACGCCATCGCGGCGTCTTCGTTTTCACGGATCGCGGCCAGTCGAGCACCAAAGCGGGAGTTTTTGAGCCACACCGCCAGTGCCACGGATCCAACAGCCAGCGCCAGAATGACAAAGTAAAAATGCAACCGATCTGAAAACTGGAAGTTGGCCAAGGTCTGCTTCATGGGAATCAACATGCCCAAACCGCCGCCGGTGATCTCAACGGAGTTGGCTAGGATGCGCAGAACTTCGGCGAAGGCCAGCGTGATGAGTGCAAAGTAAGAGCCCTTGAGTCCCGCCCTGAAAGACAACACTGCAATGACCGCACCAATCAGCGCACCCGCCAAGGCGCTCGCTGGCAAACCCAGCCAAGGTGAAAAGCCAAAGCGCATCTGGACGATGGTCGACGCATAAGCCCCGACCCCGAAAAATGCCACGTGGCCAAACGACAACTGCCCAGCGAACCCGCCTGAGATATTCCACGATTGGCCGATAAAAGCATAAAACAAAGCCAGCACACCAAAGTTCACAGCAAACGGCGAATTGAAAACGAAGGGGAAAATGACGGCGATGCTCAGGATGCTGCCATGCAACAACCAGGACTGGCGCGTACTCAGACTGCTCATTTTTTAGCTCCAAACAGACCCGAGGGACGGAACAACAAAATCAAGATAAAGATCAACGAAATGCCGATCTGACCCAAGCTTTCGCCCAGAAAAAGTCCACCAAACGATTCGGTCAGACCGACGATCAAGCCGCCAACGACAGCGCCCAAGAAACTACCCATACCGCCTAACACCACGACCGTGAAAGCAACCATCACAAAGACATGGCCAGTGGTCGGGGAGATGTAAAAAATCGGCATCAACAAGCAGGCAGCAGCGCCCAACGTGGCGAGACCGATGCCGAAAGAAATCGCAAAAACACGCTCAACATCGATACCCACCAGCCGTGCTCCCTTGCGTTCCTTGGCGACAGCACGGATCGCTTTGCCTGCATCGGTACGGGTGATGAACAAGCCGAGCAGCGCGCACAACAACATAGCTGCAACGAAAGAAATGAGCTTAGGCAAAGCCACCAGCGTGGGGCCAATCTCGATCATCTTGTCGGTATAGGACAGCGAGATAGAGCGCGAATCGCCTTTGAAAAACATCAACGCTAAATTCTCGATCAAGATCGATAAACCCAGGGTGATGAGCAGAATGTTTTCGTCCTTGCCGCTCGACAGCTTTCCGATCAGGAATCGGTACAGACAATATCCCAAGCCGTACATGGCGGGCACCATGATGACGATGGACAAATACGGGTCTATTCCCAGATTCATCAACAGGTAATAAACACCGAACATGGCCAGCATGAGCAAGCTGCCGTGCGCAAAATTAATGATGTGAAGCACACCGTAAATCAGGGTGAGCCCCGAAGCAACCAGCGTGTAAATGCCGCCCATCAACAAACCGTTGATGGCAGCTGCGCCAATGATTGAAATGTCCAACGGATAGCCCTCGGCAATAAATGAAGTACGGACCGCGCTAACTCAAACGTCAGCGCGGTGCTCGATAGACAAAGGAAGGAAAGAAAAAAGCGGTCAGGCCTTGACCGCTCACGTCAACCTCAGCTGAACTTCGGCCGTGGGAACACTGGCTTGACAGCCGCGAACTCATTTGGCCAGACCACGTCGATGTCAGTTTTTGTGGCCTGCAACAGCACTGCACGACCGCCGGTGTTTTGACCGTTGACAAACTTAGTCGGACCGTAAGGCATGAAGTGGTCAGACCAGGTGCTGACTTCTAGCGCGGCTATGACTTTTTCTTTGTCTTGGGTCTTGGCGCGCTCGAGGGCGTCGGCAAAGCACTTGACCGAGTTGTAAGAGCAGTACACCTCGAAAGTGAACAGGTCGCCCTTGGCCTCCACGCGCTTGCGCATCTCCAGTGCCTTCGGGTTGCGCGGGTTGTACCAATGGTTAAAGTCCATCGTGTACTGAGCCACTTCAGGCATTTCTTTGACGAACTTGTAGTTGAAGCCGCCACCCAGCACAGTGAACATACCCGCCAAATCAACCTTTTGCTGGTACAGCGTACGGGCTAACAAGACGTATTCATTTTGGTAGTTGCTCATGATCACCAGATCAGGCTTCAAGGACTTGATGCGCAACACCAGATTGGAGAAATCACGTGTAGGAGTGGCGTGCTTGAGAACTTCTTTGACTTCCAGACCGATGGCCGCCAATTTCCCCGCCAGCATCTTGGCCGTGCTGGTGCCGAACTCGGAGTCCTCGTGAACGATCACGGCGGTCTTGGCGACGCCGCCAGACGCTTTGTTGACATCAGCCAAACCGGCGAAAGCGTCTTCAACGCATTTACCGTTGCCGGGCGCCAGACGGAAAACATTTTTCAAACCGCGGCTGACCAAGGCATCGGACACACCGACGTCGATCATGAACGGCGTGTTGTACTTGGCGGCCGCTTGCGTTGCAGGCAAAGCGATGGCACTGGAGAAGCAACCGACATAAGCAGAAACACCTTCCTGGTGCATGCGCTCGACTTCAGACACACCCACCTCAGGACGCGACTGCGAGTCACCCAAAATACCTTCGAGCTTGGCATTGCCCATCGACTTGATACCGCCAGCAGCGTTGATCTCGTTGATGGCCAGCATGGCACCCATGCGGGATTGCGCA
The DNA here is from genome assembly GCA_947450765.1 of Comamonadaceae bacterium. Taxonomy (GTDB): domain Bacteria; phylum Pseudomonadota; class Gammaproteobacteria; order Burkholderiales; family Burkholderiaceae_C; genus Polaromonas. Next base: position 33,661 of record CANFXC010000011.1, read on the forward strand.
CCACTGTAAGACAGGGCACCACTGACGGGATGCAGCAAGCCGATACGCACCGGTTTGGGTTGCGCTAACAACAGGCCTGGCGCACCAAGAACAGTACTGGCAGCACCAGCTTGAAGGATCAATCGACGAGTCAGCTTGGCATGGGTAGTCATGGGCAAATCCTCAAAAGAAGACAAACGAAAAGGTTGGAAATTAGGATCAATTTAATTGTTCCATCATTAGAACAATTACCCTAGACTATGTCGGCAACTTCAAATCAAGTCAAGCATTAAAGTCACCCTGATAAAAATACCTTTTCGCCGCGCCACTCACACCCGCCCATGGACCACGCCCTTTACACCTACTCCGCCTTGCCGCTGCGTCAAACAACCGAGGTCTTGGGTCCACCGGTGTTGTCGGCTTATGCAGTTTTATTTTTAGAGCACTGGGACTTTGAGTCGCCGCCTGGCAGCCTGCGCGACCCTCGTTTTGTCGGTGATTTCGGCAGTTTTCAGCCCGATTACCGAAGCTGGTCGCAACGTGAATATGGCTTACGAATAGGTATTTTCCGGGTCATCGATGCCTTGCTCAGCGCGGGCATTCGTCCAGTCATCGCCGCCAATGCAATGGCTGTTCAGCGCCTGCCGCAACTGGTGCAGCGCTTCAATGATTGGGGTTGCGAGTGGTTGGGTCACGGCATGGCTGCCACGCGCATGATGCATTCGGCGCAATCTCTGGACGAACAGCGCCAGCACATTCAAAGCGCCATCGACACGCTTCACCAGACCACCGGACAACGCCCGCGTGGCTGGCTCAGTCAAGACTGGGGCAGCAGTCCGCAGACGTCACAACTGCTGGCCGAAGCGGGCATGGCTTACACGCTTGACTGGGTCAACGACGACCAGCCCTACTGGATGCTCCCGGCACCAGACAGCGCGCAACGGCTGCTGTCGATCCCGCTGTCTGCCGAGTGGGACGATGTGCAATGTCAGTGGTTTCGACAGATGGAACCCAGAGCGCACGCGGCGCTGGCCAGCGCCGCCTTCCACCGTCTGGCTGACGAGTGCCGTGCGCACCAGCGACCCGCCGTTTTCGGGCTGCCCTTGCATCCGTGGCTATGCGGCATGTCCAGTCGAATCTCGGCCTTGCGTGATTTGCTGACAGACCTCAAACAACGCAACGACGTGTCGTGGACCCACCCTGGTGCGCTGTTCGACGCGATTCAAAACACCCCCCACTGAAACCACACAAGGTCAACCCATGGACTACCTCGACACCTTCAGCAGCTTTGCAGCCAACACGCATTACCCAGCGCTGAGCAGCAGCATCCAAGAGCAGGTCGGCTGGATTTTGGCCGACACCCTCGCAGCCATGGTCGCTGGGTCGGCCGAACCTGAGCTGCGCTCACTGGCCGCCAAGCAAGTCCCGGGAACAGCGGCGCTGCTGGTCGGGCTGGGCCGTACCGCTTCTGCCGATGTCGCGGCACTCATCAATGGGACCGCCGGCACGTTTTTGGAGATGGACGAAGGCAATCGATTTTCACGCGGCCACCCCGCCATCCACGTGATTCCGGCGGCACTGGCGCTGAGCCAGGAACGCGGCACTTCGGCAGCAGATTTTTTGTCAGCTGTCGTGACCGGCTACGAAGTCGGTTCACGCCTTGGCGCCGCGTCGGCCTTGCGGGGGGCCATGCACCCGCACGGCACGTGGGGCACGATTGCCGCAGCAGCAGCCTGCGCCCGGATCGCCGGGATGGACGCCCCAGCCATGCGCGAAACCATCAACATCAGTGCGTCGATGACCACTGCCTCGTCCAAGCAAACCATGTTGGAAGGCGGCTTGGTTCGCAATGTCTACGCGGGCCTCAGCAACCGCAATGGTTTGCTGGCCCTGCAACTGACCGAGAGTGGCTTCACCGGCGAACACGATGGGCTGAGTTCACTGCTCGGCAAAATCATCTCTGACAAATTTGATACCGTTGGACTGATCGAAGGTCTCGGCCAAGATTGGCATTTGATGCGCAACTACTTCAAGCTGCATTCATGCTGCCGCTACAACCACGGTACGCTCGACGCCATTGACCAACTGGCTGCCCAAGGCGCCCTGCCCGCGCCCTCCGACATTGCCCGCATCGACGTGGCCACCTACAACTTGGCGGCAGAGCTCAAGGACAAAGCTCCGCGCAACACACTGGCGGCCAAATTCTCAGTCCCGTTTGCCGTGGCGACGCGACTGATCAACGGCAGCAGCGCGCTGTCAAGCTTCACTTGGGAAGCTGTTCGTGATCCGGCCGTGATGGCCTTGGCGCAAAAAGTTGACGTCTCCGAAGACCCCGGCATGACGCAACGCCTGCCGCTGGAACGGCCGGCCAAAGTAGTCATCACCTTGCACAACGGCCAACAAGTCACCGGCGAAGCCGGCGTGAACCGCGGCGATGATGCTGCGCCCTACACCCGCGATGAATTGCGTCACAAGTTCATGAACCTGACGCAGCGTGTGTGGCCTGCCGCACATGCCCACAACGTGCTCGAAGCCACGCTCAATTTGGCGGCATTGAAAGGCTCGCTGCCGGAATGGACAGCCTTGTTGAGCCAAGCACCCAAGCTCGGTTAACGCCGTGCTGGCGACCATTCAGCCCAAAGAATTGTCGCCACTCATGTAAACAAACACCTCGACAAACAAGCCGTCTTGCAGGCGAAAAAAGTTGCAGTTGTTCTTCAACAACTTCTGCCCGTCGTGGGTGATGTTTTCCACTTCAAAACGGCTGGCAATGCACTGATTTGCCACGTCGACCACATGCTCAAAATGACCATGCCAGACCTTGGCATAACGCTCGTTGAGTCGTTCGAACATGGCGCGCAATTCAGTGTCACGTCCGGTGTACAAGGTCGAATACGTGGCGATACTGAAACGCGCGTCGGGGGCAAAGCAAGCCAGTACCGCCGGCACGTCGTGACGGTCAACAGCGGCAAAGTAACGCTCGGCCAATTCGACCAACTCAGGCGCCGTCAATGGGGGACGTGATTCATTCATGCTTGTCTATTTTCTTGATGATGGGTGGATGTTTCGAAGCCCGCATGCTGCTGATAGGCCAGCGGCGACAGTGCGGCCTCCAGCCGCTGCGACGGTCGTCACTCTGATTGGCGCCTGAGGCGTGAACCAGGTCGGTGTGGTGCAGCGACATCTGCCCTGCCCCGACTGGCATCATGCTCAAAAGCGCCCCAGTGGTGGCTGCTAGGCAAGGCGCGCATGCAACCCGCTGGCACACTGGCGTCTGACAGCGCGACCCAAACCGTGACATGCACTCGGTTCCTATGGGTTGGACTGCGGTCTTAACTCAACGATTTTTGCGCCGCATCCATCATGGCGGTGAGCATGTCTAAGCGCGGATGCATGGGCCGCGGGTAGGCCGTTCGGCTGTGTGAATGCCCTAAGGCCAAGGCCGCTTCGGCCATCTTGTAACTCAGCGGACCCGGATTGATCACGGGCACCGGCAAGCGGCTTTGCAAATAGCTGTGGGCTTGGTGCATCGTCGTCGACCCGAGGATGATGACGTCCGCGCCATCGATCTCAATGGCTTTCATGGCAGCCGCTTCGAGCAAAGGAAAAACTTCTTCTTCCTTGCCCGACAGCAAACCCTGGTTGTCGGGACTGACTTCAATCGCCCGCACCGATGCGCATTTGTGATGCATCCCCAACTCGTCCAACGCTTTTTTATACAGCGGCTTCCAGCGGCTGGCCATGGTCAGAATTGAGAACTTGTCACCCAGCATGAGCGCCGTCAACATGGCCACCTTGCCCGGACCGAACACGGGAATGTCGAGCACCGATCGCAACGCGGCCACACCGGAGTCACTCATGGTGTCAATGCAGACAGCCGCAAAACCTTCCTCTTGTGCTCTGCAGCCGGCTTCAAAAATAGACGCATCAGCCAACACAAAGTCATGGTGGCTGGAATAGTTCACCGGCCCGGCTTTGACCGAACGGTATTCAAACTGCAGGTCCGGGCCGAACTGCAAACCTTGCAACTGCTGCTGTCGCAACGCCAAATTGTCTGCCGACATGGCGAAGGGAACAATGGTTAACACTTTTTTCATCAATGACTCCGAATTCAAGGCCGATCAAGCCGGCAGTTGCAGTTCGACCAAGGCTTCATCGGTCGAGCGGACCCGGCCAAACAAGCGCTGAAAGTTGCGCATCGTGACTTGGTGCAGATCTTCGTGCGTGGTGCCGCAAGCGTCTTCTACCAGCGTCACCAGATAGCCCCTGTCTGCAGCTTCGCGCGCCGTGGTCTCAACGCACATATTGGTCGACACGCCCGCCAGATAAAGCTGCTCAGCACCCAATGCGCGCAGCAGGCTGTCGATGTTGGTCGATGCAAATGCACCAATGGTCGTCTTGCGCAGCACATGTTCGCCAGGCAGCGGTTTGAGCTCGTCCAAAATTTCATGCTCGCGGCTACCAACGAAGTTATTGAATTCGACCAACAGTTTTCGTAAGTGAATCGGCGCATCGCTGCCGTCAGGATTGGCGGCGCCCAGGGTGACGTGCAGCACCGGCAGTTTGAGTTGGTTGAAGAGTGCCCGCAAACGCAAGGTGCAGGGCAGCACCGACTGCTCAATGCGGTTAAAGCGGTAGTCGCCGACCGTCGAGCCATCGGCTTTGAGCTTGCGGCCCAAACCACCCACACGCGAACCCGTGGCGTATTGCATGTCAATGATCACCAGCGCTGCGCGGCTGGGTTGAACAGGTCGATCGGGCATGAAAGCGCGGATGTAGTCAGCAGGAGTCGACATGGAAAGTCCTCTTTAAAAGTATCAAAAAAAATCAGTTGGCCGTTGGCACGCCCAGCATTTGAGCCCGGTAGCTGGCGACGATCTCAGAGCCGGTAGCGCACCACACGCCGCTGTGTCCAAGGATGTAGTCCAGAGCCCGCGCCAAGTGCTCAATGCGGTGCGGCTGCCCCATGATGAAGGGGTGTACGGCGATGTTCATCACCTTGCCGTGTTCAGCGCCCTCGGCATACAGCGTGTCAAATTCATCGCATATTTTTTGTGCAAAGGCGGCGGCTTCTTGGCCCCGGCGCCAGGCGATGCTGTCATTGACTTCCATCGAATAAGGCAAGGAGAAAAGCTCACCGCTGCGCACCCGAATCGGTGTGGGTTGGTCGTCGTGGTACAGATCACACAAGTAGCTGATGCCCGCCTCGGCGACTAAATCGGGCGTGTTCAAGGTGTTCGATGCCGCTGGCGAAAACCAACCATTCAAAGAGTGTCCGGTGACCCGTCGATGAATCTCCTGACAAGCGTCAATGGCGGCACGTTCCTCGTCTTCACTCAGATTCCAGTGATAGCGGGTGTTGTACAGCCCGTGCGACATGAACTCCCAAGACCGGTTCAGCATGGCCTCGGCAATGTCCGGGTACATGTCGAGCACCGACATGGACAGCGACACGGTACAAGGCAAACGGTAGCGATCAAAGACCTCCATGAGTCGCCAGACACCTACTCGGTTGCCGTAGTCGCGCAAGCCGTAACCCAATATGTCAGGGTGCGGCGTGCGTGGCCAAGGGTTGCGCACGCTCTCTTGCTGCGGCAGGTATTCGTAATGCTCGATGTTCGGCGCCACCCACAAGGCCACGCGCGCGCCGCCCGGCCAACGCAGGGGCCTGCGGTCTGGCGCGGCAGAGTAGGCAATCCGTTCAAGCGGGCTGGACGCAAAGGGAACCACAGAAGCCATAGAAGGCTTTTCAAAAGCAGGCATGATGCAACGTCCGTGAACCCAACCAAAGATAAATCATGCCCGTCATTTCCATCACCTTGTTACCCGGCTACAGCGCGCAGGCCGAAGAGCGGCTGGTGGGCCGTGTCGCCTTGGCTGCACGCTCTGTGATTGCCGCGGCCGCCGCGGGCACCACGGTGTTCGTGAACCATGCCCACACTTACCAACGCGATGGCCGGGTGTTCTCCAAGGGCGGGCCGGAATGTGCCGACGCCAGTGCGCTGGTGCGTCAATTTCTGGAGCTGATGCAAGCGCGCAATTTGCAGGCGGCCAGCGCCCTGCTGGCGTCGGAATTTGTGATGCAGTTTCCGGGCGGTGCACGCATGCACCAGCTCGACGAATTGGTGGCTTGGGCCAAGGTCCGCTACAGCCGCATCGCCAAAGACTACGAACGCTTTGACGAGAGCTGGGCCGATGGTGTCACCGTGGTGTACTGCTCGGGCACCCTGAACGGTCTCTGGCTCGACGGCACCAGCTTCAAGGACATCCGTTTCATCGACCGTTTTGAAATTGCCGATGGACAAATTCGTCGGCAAGACGTCTGGAATGACCTGGCGGAAGTCAAAGCCCAGACGCCCGCCTGAAGGTTCAAGCCTGCGATGTTTTCCAGGCATCCAGGATCTCACTTCCAGTCGCCGCCCACACACCCTTGTGACGCATGATGTGCGCCAGCGCTTCTTCTAGCGCGCGCATGCGGTAAGGCTGGCCGATCACCCAAGGGTGCAGCGAAATCGCCATGACCCGGCCACCCGCCGTGGCCGACTCTTTGTAGAGCACGTCGAACTGGTCGCAGAGCTGGTCCCTGAAATCATCTTCGGTGTGGTGGTTTTGAACCAGTATGGTGTGATCGTCCATATCGATCGGGTGCGGCATCGCGTGAATCGGCCCACTGGCCGTGCGCATGGCGTAAGGCATGTCGTCATTGACCCAGTCGCACACGTAATCCATACCTGCAGCGCCCAGCAAGTCTAAAGTGCTGGCCGACTCTGACTTGGCTGGCGACAACCAGCCCCTCACCGCCTGGCCACTGGCCCGGCGCAAGATCTCTAGCGTGGTGTCAATCAGCTTTTTCTCATCGTCAAGCGCCAGACCCGCGTGGTGCAAATGGTCCATGTCCAGACCATTTGCCATGATCTCCCAACCCCGCTGCGTGCACTCTTTGATGAGCGATGGGTAGCGCACAGCGACCGCGGCGTTCACTGCCACCGTGGGACGGATACCGTGTTTTTCGAGCGCCTTCATGATCCGGAAAATACCCACCCGGTTGCCATAGTCGCGCAGGGTGTAGTGACGCAGGTCGGGGTACGCCGTCTGCATCGCGCCTGGCGGCTTGAAGGGCACGCCCGCCATGTTCAGCGGAAACCACTCCAACGCCGGCACCACCCACAAGGCAACGCGGGCGTTGTTTGGCCAGACCACCGGTTTGCGCTCAGGCAGCATCGACCAGTCGTAACGGTCATGGTCCATGCCGTAGCGGCGCAGCGGATAGTCCAGATAATTCTCAGGCAAAGCTTTTGGATTCGTCGTGCTCATGGGGCTTCTCCCACGGGCTGGGCAGCGGCCGCAAAAGCATCAAAGTAATGGTCGTTGAAATGTTGGGCGATCTCGCGGCCGTTGGCCAACCAGACCTTGTCGTGACTGGTGATGTAGGAAAGCGCTTCTTCAAACGCCGCCATGCGATAAGGCTGCCCCACCAAATAAGGATGCAGCGGAATACACATGACGGTCCCAGACGCCTCACCTTCTTCATACAAGCGGTCAAATTGGCGTTTCAAGATATCGGCATAGCGCCGCGGCTGCACCAAATTGACGTTGTAGACGATGGTGTCGTTCATTTCCAACGAGTACGGCACGCTGGTCAAGCGACCCTGCTTGACCTTTACCGGGCCCGGCTGGTCGTCATGAAACAAGTCGCAAATATAGGTCAAACCCATCTCGGCCACCAGGTCCAGCGTGTTGGGCGTGTAGGTCAGCGCGGGGGCTAACCACCCGTCTAATTTTTGACCGGTGTGTTGGCGGATGGTGTCGATGGAGTCTTGAATCACGGCGCGTTCTTCGGCTTCGCTCATACCCATCAGGTAACGCGTGTTGTAGGTGCCGTGTGAATAAAACTCCCAGCCGTTGTCAGCGCAGGCCTTGATAACTTCAGGGTGGTGCTCACACATGGCCACATTCAAGGACACACTGCCACGCACGTTGCAACGCTTCATGGCTTCCAGCATGCGCCAGAAACCAGCACGGTTGCCGTAGTCACGGTAGGAATAATTCAGCACATCGGGCGAAGGCCTGGCCCACGGCGGACGGGCCGGATTGCGCGGCGGATTGAGCTCATAAAACTCCACATTCGGCGCGACCCAAAAGGCCACGCGTGCGCCACCCGGCCAGCGAATCACGGGCCGATCAGCGTTGTAGGGCAAGTAATCGTAAAGGGCCGGATCGCGTTTCACTGATTTTTCCCCGCAGCAGAAGGCACACGGCGCAACTGCTCAATGGTTTCTTGCACCGACAACACGTCGGCGTATTTCAGCGCCATGTCGTACAAATTAGCGAAGTGCGGGGCCTCGTGTTTGTCGGCCACACACTCTTCCGGGACGATGGTGCGAAAACTCCGCGAAATGCTGTCAACCACGGTGGCACGCACGCAGCCCGAGGTCGAACCACCGGTCACCACGAGGGTATCGACCCCGTGAAAGTTGAAGACTGAACCGAGGTTGGTTTCAAAAAAGACCGACGCCATGCGCTTGTTCACGATGATGTCCCGCTTGTGGTCAATCACCAGGCGGTCGTCAAATTCGGCACGGCGGCTTCCAACCTTGATGTTTTGCAGTGAATCAGGGGTGTTGGTGCGGGTACCCCAAACGCCGCAGTCTTCGCCTGACTCCATGTACGCCACATAGGTCCAAACCACCGGGAAACCTTTGGTCCGAAATTCTTCAGCCAGCGTGTTCACGTACTCCAGCTGACGCGGATCGGTTTCGTAGGCCGTCGCAAATTCACCGACGTTGGTGTAAGCTTTTTGAAGATCGATATTGACCAGGGCCGGCATCTTGCCAAAACCAAAACGCTTGCGGGTGGGATTGGTCTTGACATCGGTATACAGCTGTCGGGCGGTCTTGCTAGAGGCTTCCATGCGGGCGGTCTTTCAATGAAATAAGTGCTGCAACTATTGCACGCAAGCGTTTGTTCTGTCAATAGAACAAATAGAAAAGTGCAGCGCCACTTTCAACGTGGCTGTATGGGCCCAGCCCTCAGAGGGTGTCGTGCAGTATCGACAGCACTTCAGCATTGAAGGCTTCGGCCTGCTCGAACTGCGCCCAGTGGCCTGAGGCCTGAATCGCACGCAAGGCCCTGAACTTGGCTGCGGCTGGCAACGCGGCTTTGTACAAGCCCACTTGCCCCAAGTAAAACGGGTCTTGGTCACCGTACAACACATACAGCGGGTTCTGAATTTCGGGCAGTGCGCGGGCCAGGATGTCGGTGCGTGACAGGCGCCTTCCAGGCATGCGGTCACGCAGCGCATTCGCCGCCTGTAGTTGGCAGGCCAATGGCGTGATGGCGGCGGGGTTGTGCAGCATCAGAGCTTGGAGATTGTGGTGATGCACCGCCAATTGCTGCTCGGCGCTGGGCAGATGGCGCCAGCCCTTGAGTTTGAAGGGCACCAGTGGCTCGATGCCAAAGCCGGGCGCGCCGACCAGTATCAGCCGCAGTACCCGGGCTGGAAAGCGATGCGCCAGTAAAGCGGCCGTCATGCCGCCAAAAGAAAAACCCATCAGGTCGCACGGCGTGTCGCCCAGCAACTGCTTCAGCCCAGCCTCCAGCGGCTCAGGCATCACATCCACATCACCGCCACCGGGCGGCAAAGCAGAGTCACCAAAGCCGGGCAGATCAGGCACGTACACGCAGCGACCGGAGGCGGCCAGCGGCAGCAAGTTGCGCAGCCAGTGAGTCCAGCTGCCGCTGCCACCATGGAAAAGGACCAGCGGCGGCAGTGCTGAGTTGGCGTCCTGTTCGCCCCAAATATGCCAGACCAGCTGGCCTGCGCCGCAGGGCGTGTGTACGCGTCGCGCAGCCTGCAAGACTTGGGCGTAGTCGACGTTCTGGAAAAGTGGGGACAGTTGCGATGCCTCTGAGGCATCTGAGGCTTGTGGAGCTTGTGAGGCTTGTGAGGCTTCTGAAGATGCCTCGGCTGAAGAGTCGGTTACAGATGTCATCCCGCGTTTATACCCGTCTCAGTCTTGCACTTTGCCGCGTGAACTTTTGATGCTGGAACGCTGGCTCTTGCCTTCGAGCCGGCGTTGCTTCGAACCATAGGTCGGTTTGGTGGCGCGTCGGGCTTTTGGCGGCACCGCCACGCTGTCGACAACTTCCTGCAAGCGGGCAAGCGCATCGCTGCGGTTCATCTCTTGCGTGCGGTGCTGCTGCGCCTTCAGCACCAGCACCCCACCTTGCGTGATGCGGCTGTCGCTCAGGCACAGCAGCCGCTCCTTGATCTCGACGGGTAACGACGACGCCGCGATGTCAAAGCGCAGATGCACCGCGCTAGAAACCTTGTTGACATTTTGTCCGCCCGCACCCTGCGCACGAATCGCGCTGAACTCGACCTCGCGCTCATCAACAGGGTAATGGGAAATAGTAGCCATGGCCTGAATTGTGAACGGCCTTGAAGCCGTTGCAATAACCGACTACTTCAAGCCATCCAAAAACGTTTCCAGCAAGACCGCAAACTCGTGCGGCTTCTCGACCGCGCTCAAATGAGCTGCGGGCAAAGTCGCGAGTTGGGCGCCTGGGATGCTGCTGGCAATCGCTTCGGAGAGCGCCAGTGGCGTGGCTTCATCGCGAGTGCCGGCGATGACCAGCGTCGGGCAGGAGATGCGCTGGTTGCTGCTGCGAAAATCAATCGCGGCCACCGCACCGCAACTCGCGGCATAAGGCTCTGGCGCGAGTTGTTCAAGCTTTTGGCGCAGCGTCGCCACGCGGGCGGCACCTCCCCCAGTCGTGTCGGCGATGAACTCTGGCGTGAACCAGCGCTGGATGGCGCCTTCGGCCACGGCAGCAACACCTTGGGTCAGCACCGTGTTCATGCGGGCGCGCCACATGGCACCGGCAGGCTCACCGTAAAAATTCGCAGCGTTGGCAATCGTGATGCTCTTGACCAGTTGCGGATGCCGTGCGGCCAGCGCCTGCGCGGTCATGCCGCCCATGCTCAGGCCGACGAAATGCACCGGACCTGTGGCCTCTGCCTTGATCAATGCAGCAGCGTCGTCGGCCAGCATCTCCATGCTGTAGGGCCCTGCGGGTGCTGCTGAGCGGCCGTGGCCACGGGCGTCATAACGCAAGACCGTGAAGCGCTGCTTCAGGCGTTCAACCACGGCGTCCCACATACTGAGGTCGCAACCAAGCGCGTGGCTGAGCATCACCACCGGGCCTTGGCCCTCACGGACCCAATGGAGTTGGGGCGATGCTGTCGATTCAGTGGACGGCATCAATCCCTTTTCGCGCAAGATGGCTCCGGCCACTGAAAACGCATGATTGGCGGCGGGCACACCACAGTAAATAGCCGCCTGCAAGATCACTTCCTTGATGTCGTCTGGCGTCAAGCGCGACTCTGGCGGGCCGTCAAGGCCTGCGCGCACATGCAGGGCAAACTCTTCGTAAGCTTTGAGCGCGATCATGGTGGACAGCACCATCAGGCGCCGGGTCTTGTCACCAAAGGCAGGTCGGCCCCAAACCTCGTTCCACGCGTAGCGCGTGATCAAGTTCTGAAACTCACCGTTGAAGTCGTTGACATTGAGCAGCGATTTATCGACCCAGGCATGGCCCAAGACGCGGCGACGATTGAGCATGCCGTCGGCGTAATCCTGGTCATGATTCTTGTCGTGATCGGTCATGATTTCGCTTTCATATTAGCTTTGGATTTGTCACCCGCCTGAATCGCCTTCAAGGCATCCAGTTGGGTCCGCGTGACGCCGGCCGCATGCAGCGCCAGTGCCGGGCTGAACCACTCGTCGGCGGCTTCAGCAGGCAGCACCGCACGCAGGGCTTGCAGATTGGCCAGCATGCGCGCGGTGTCCACCTGCAGACCGGGCAAAGCCTGGGCCATGGCGCGCGCACTGCCGTGAGCAGACATCAACAGGCCCGGCCATTCAGCCAGCTCGGTTTGCCAGTGGCTGAGAGCGCGTTCGTGCTCTTGCGGCATCGACGCCAACAAGGCGGCAACACGCTGAGGCGCGCGCTGCGCAGCCACCAGCGCGACCATGCAGGCGACAGGATTGCGCTTGTGCGGCATGGCCGACGAACCACCACGGCCCGGCTCTGTCGGCTCAGACACTTCATTGACTTCGAATTGCCCCATCAGCGAGATATCGCGGGCGATCTTGCCAAGGCTACCGACCAGCAAACCCAGCTCGCAACCTAACGCGACCCATTCGTCACGCTGCGTATGCCAGGTGGCCATCGGCGCTTTGAGTTGCAGGTCTGCCGCCATCAGGGCGATGACCTCAGGTCCTTGCGCTTTCATTTGGGCCAAGGTGCCGACCGCGCCGCCGAGTTGCAAACACAGCGCGTTGGCGGCGGCCACCTGCAAACGCTGCTGACTGCGGATCAAGGGCGCGACCCAGCCAGCGCACTTCAGGCCGAAACTGGTGACAGAAGCGGGCTGCAACAAAGTGCGCGCCAGCATCGGGTCAGCGGCGTGACGTTCAGCCAGCAGCATCAAGGCATCCATGCTGATTTGCACATCGGCCTGCACCAAGGCCAGCGCGTCACGCGTGACCAGCGCCAGCGCTGTGTCAATCACGTCTTGGCTGGTGCTGCCAAAGTGCACAAAGCGCACCGCCTCCGGATTGAACAGGCCGACCGTTTCCTTCAGGCTTTTCATCAGGGGGATAGCGAGGGTGCCGGCGCGCCCGCTTTCGCGGACGATCTTGCTGACGTCAAACAGCTCCACCTTGCAGGTGCCGATGATGGACTGCGCAGCGGTTTCGGGAATCAACCCGGCCGTGGCCTGAGCTCTGGCCAGCGAAGCTTCAAAGCGCAACATGGCCGCCAGAAAATCACGTTCGCTGAAAGCCTCAAGAATCTCAGGGGTGGACAAAAAGCCTTCAAAAATACTCATGGTCGGGGGCGTTTTTTGTTGGGGTGAATGAAAGAGTTCAGCGAGCCATCAACGTTTAAGACGAATCTGGTTCGGCAAGGGCACAGAGCGCCGCAACACATCTTCGCCCAGCCACTGGGCTGAGCGCCAAGCCCGTTGCGCCACCGTGGGCAGCGGCATTTGCTGGTAGTCGTCATTGAAGACTTCAAAGCTGTAGTCGCCACGATAACCCAGGCTGTGCAGCTTGTTCACCAAAGCGGCCAGCGCTTCACTGTGCACGCCCTCACCCGGAAACACCCGAAAGTGCCGCGCTGTGGTGATGCGTTCTTCAACGGACTTGATCTCAGTCCACATGAAGTCGGCCAGCTGAACCAAAAAAATCTTGTTCGGGTCCAGCAGGTCTAGTTCGTCCAGCGAGGTGTTGGTGGCGAACATGTGGAACGAATCAAAACCAAGACCGAGGTTCGGCATGTCGGCTTGGGTGATGATGTCCCAAGCCTGCGGAAACTCATTGATGACACGGCCCCAGGACAGGGCTTCGAAAGCGATCTTGATGTTCATCGGAATCGCCAGCATGGCCAGCTTGCGCAGGTCCTTGACCAACGCCTGCGTGTCGCCGGTGGCGTGTACGGAAGTCGACGAGCAAATCAGCAACACGCGGCAATCGAGCGCGTGACACATCTCCAGCATCGACTTGGCGATGTCCATTTTGTACTCATGCAAATGGCCTGACAGTCCTTCGAAGTCACGCAGCACCTGAAAGCCAGTCACCCGAAGGCCACTGCTCTTGACCGCCAGCACGGCCGCCTCCAGACCCTCCGGATGGCCGACCAAATCCCGGGCCGACAGCATGATCTGCGTGAAGCCAGCCTCGCGCACGGCCTTCAACTTGGCCTCTAGGGGTCCGGCCAACGAGATGGTGTCCATCCCGAAGTCGCTGATGTTTCCGCGGTAGTGCATGGCTCAGCTCCGCTCGCTGGTTTGCGTAGTGCTGCGTTGGTCTTGCACCAACTCAAAGCTGACGCTTTGCAACCAGGTGCGGGTGAGCGCGCCACGGTCTTCCGTCTGCACGCCGCGTGACTGCACAAATTCAACGCCGCGCTGAGCCAGTTCGGCCACCGTCGCGCGAACATCGGCCGTACCCAGACCAATGCGCTGCAAGGCTTCGTCGTCTTTGACGTCCAGCACGCTGGCATCAGGCTCGATCAGCTGCACGTAAAAACGCGAAGCCGCCGGGCACGGGCTTTGCAAAATACGGCCCTTCGGCAAGACACCAAAGCGCTTGTCGTCCGGCAAATCCGTGAAGCCAAACAGCTCACGGTAAAACTCGGCCCAGTCTTCGGTGCGGTCGTTACCGATGTATTGCACAACACCAAAGAAATGCAAACCAGCAATGGCCGGCGGGTGCTGCTCAACCGTCGGGATCGGCACAAAGTCAACGTCATAAATCGAAAACTTGTCGTAACGGTCGACAAAGTAAATGCGGCTCTTGCCGACGCCATGAATCGCCGGGATGTTCAGCTCCATCACCTCGACCCGCGGCGGTACCGCCCAAGCGCCACGCTCCAGCGCCCGGCGGTAAGCCGCAGCGGCGTCGCGCACGCGCAGGCCGATGGCGGCAATCACCGGCTTGTCTTGCGGCACAGCACCATCAGGTAACGCTGACGCATGCGCGTTGACGATGATGTTGATGGCGCCCTGACGGTACAGCAACACCTCCCGCGAGCGGTGGCGTGCGACAGGGCGAAAACCCATCATCTCCAACACTTGACCCAGCGCCTGCGGCTTGCTGGTGGTGTATTCAATGAACTCAATTCCGTCCAGGCCGAGTGGGTTGGCCGCTTCTGGGATGGCTTCGCGGTCGGCGGAAAGCGCTGACGACAACGCTTGTAAATGGGTGCTCATGGCGCGTCCTGAAATAACAATTCAATAAAAATAGGGCTGGAAATTCACGCTGCGGTTTCAATGCTAGCCTGTGGCACGTGGCCGCCACCAAGAAACAAGCGTTCTATGTGCGGATCGGCCAGCAACTCTGATGCAGCCTTGTGCAGCACCATCTGGCCAGACTCTAGCGCAATGGCATCGTCTGAAATCTTCAGCGCGCTTTTGACATTTTGCTCGACCATCAGCACTGTCGTGCCTTGAGCTGCCAAAGTTTTCAACAATTTAAAGACATCTTGCACCACCAAGGGCGACAAGCCAATCGAAGGCTCGTCAATCAACAGTACTTTGGGCCGCAACAACAGTGCCCGGCCGATTTCAAGCTGCTTTTGCTCCCCCCCCGACAGCGCAGACGCTTGCGAATGCAAACGCTCTTTCACACGCGGGAAAAAGTTGAGTACTTCGGGGATGCGCTCATGCGTGGTCTTGGTGCCCAGCGTGATGCCGCCCAGTTCAAGGTTCTGAAAAACTGTCAGCTGACCAAATAAGTTACGCCCCTGAGGCACAAAGGCAATCCCTTTGGCCAACAGCTCTTTTTGACTTACCCCGGAGATGTCCTCACCGTCCAGCAGAATGCGGCCCTGGCGCGGTTTGAGCAAACCAAAAAGGGTTTTCAGCACAGTCGATTTACCGGCCCCGTTCGGGCCGAGCAGCAAAGTGATGGTGCCCCGCCGGACCTTGAAAGACAAATTGTTCAGGATCATGAAATCCTTGTAACCCGCCACCACATCGTCAAACTCTATGCAAATATCGTTTGTCATTCTCAGTTTCCCAAATAGGCGTCAAGCACCGCTTTGTTGGCGCGAATCTCTGCCGGTGTGCCAATCGCCATGACCTGACCTTCGACCATCACCATGATGCGGTGACACAAGTCCATGACGAAGTCCATGTTGTGTTCAATCACCACAAACGAACTCTGGCGTCCCAAGGTCGGATTTCGATTGAGCTCCTTGAGCAGATTGGAAATGCCGCCCACCAGACTCGGGTTGACGCCCGCGCAGGGTTCGTCGAGCAACACCAACGCCGGTTGGGCCATGAAGGCCATGGCGATGTCGACCAGCTTTTGCTGCCCGTAGCTCAAGGTACCGGCCAGCGTGTCGGCAACGTGGCGAATCCGGAATTGATCGATCAAGGCGTCCGCCCTGTCCCCCAGACCCGAGTCACCCGGCGCAAAAATGCGGCTCAGCATACTGCCTTGATGCTCTTGCGCAGCGACGATAAGGTTGTCACGCACCGTCATTTTTCCGAAGACCTGCAGAGTCTGGAAAGTTCGGCCGACACCACGCCGGCTCAGCGCCAACGGGGATAGCCCGCTGATGCTCTGACCATTCAGTTCAATGGCGCCGGCATCGGGCGTGATCTGCCCCAACACGCTGTTGAACATGGTGGTCTTGCCCGAACCGTTCGGCCCGATGACGCCGAATATTTCGCCGGGCATGACTTCAAAAGAGACACCCCCGACAGCTTGAATGGCACCATAGGCCTTCTTCAAGCCGGTGACTTTGAGCAAAGGATGATTCATGATCCGGCCTTCATTTTTGCAGCCTTGGCAGCGCGCAGTGCCGAGGCCTCACGTGCGACACGACGCTCTTTCAAGCGGTCCGGAATACTCAGCAAGCCGTCAGGCAACCAAACCATCATGAACACCACGGCGGCACCAAAAATCGGTAAATACCAAGCAGCCACGCCAGGGACATCGCGCATCCACTCCGGCAACACGACGCCCACTGCGGCACCCAATACCGGTCCCAGAAAGTAACCCGCACCGCCGACCACGACCATCAGGTACATCATGATCGACGCGCCCACAGTGAAAGGGGCCGGCTCGATAAACTGCACCAGCGATGCAAACAGCGCCCCCGCCACACCGGCATAAGCAGCACCAATGGCAAAGCTCAGCAGGGTGTAATTTCGGATGTCGATGCCCAGACTTTCAGCCCGGATCGGGTTGTCGCGCAGTGCTTTGAAGGCCTTGCCCCAGGGCGAACGCAGCAAGCCCCACAGCAGACCCGCCATCACCAAGGTGACCGCCAGCACGAAGTAGTAATAAGGCCGATTACCTTCCAGCGAATAGCCCAACAAGGAAGGTCGCGCAACGTTGTTGATGCCGAAAGTGCCGCCGGTGAGCCACTCCTCGTTGCGCATCACCAGCCAGATCGCGGTGTTGAAGCCCAACGTTGCAAAAGCCAGATAAATAGCCTGCACGCGCAGCGCCGGAAAGCCCAGCACCAGCCCGACGATAAAGCAGATCAAGGCGGCCGCTGGCAAACCCAGCCAGAAACTGAAACCCGCCTTCATCAAGATGGCCACGGTGTAGGCACCGATACCAAAGAAGGCTGCATGGCCGAGCGACTTTTGGCCGGCATAACCGGTGGTCAGATTCAGGCCCATGATGGCGATGACAAACACCAGCCAATAACTCAGCAAATAAACGCCATAGTTCTTCAGATACTGCGGCGCCACCAGTAGCAGTGCAGCAACGGCCAATATGCCGGCCAGGCCGACCTTGTGTTGCAAGAGCTTCATACCTTACGCTCCTCTTTCTTGCCCAACAGGCCTTGCGGCTTGAACAAAATCACGACCATGAAAATCACCAGCGCCACAGCATCTTTGTAGGCCGGGGAAATATAGGCTGCGGCCAGGTTTTCACAGACCCCAACGATCAGCCCGCCCAGCAGAGCGCCACGCGAGTTGTTGAAGCCGCCAATGATGGCTGCAAAAAAGGCCTTGTTGCCGAGGCCCTCACCCATGTCGAACTTGGCCAGGTAAGTGGGCGTGACCAGCATCGCCGCGGCCACCGCTAGCACCGCGTTGATGGCGAAGGTGTAGAAAATCATGCGCGGCACATTGATGCCGAGCACGGACGCGCTTTCGGTGTTTTGCGCGACCGCCTGCATGGCGCGGCCGGTGACCGTCTTGGCCAGGAAAGCCTGCGTCGCTAAGACGATGATCAGCGCCAAAACAAAAGTCCCCACGTCCTGCAAAGTGACGGTGACGCCCGCGATGTTGTAGATCTTGTCGGCAAAGAGGCTGGGGAACGGATGCGCCTCTGCGCTGTAGCCCGCCCGCACGCCGTTGCGCATGGCAATCGACAAACCGATGGTAGCCACAACGATCGGCATCATGCCGTACTTGAACAGCGGGTCCACCAGACCCCGTTTGAAAACCCAGCCTAGCAGCAGCACCGCCAGTAACACTGTGCAGACCACGCTGACCAGCACGGGCGCGCCCAGCGACATGAAGCCCAGCATCATGAAAGCCGGCAGCATGACGAACTCGCCTTGGGCGAAGTTGATCGTGCCGGAGGCCTGCCAGAGCAAGGTAAAGCCCAAGGCGGCCAGCGCGTAAATGCTGCCGGTCGCTAGGCCAGATAGAAAGAGTTGTAAAAAGTCGGTCATGGCTTTGGGGGGGAAGTCCAGAAACTAAAAAATGATTTTATTTCTTGGCGGGCGCCGCTTTAGCTGGTTTATCAGCCGGGCCGCCGATCGGTCCACCCAGCGGCGGCAGCGTAGCGATGACGACCTGTTGCCCATTTTTCACTTCGATCATGAAGCTCTCGCGGTCCAGGTCACCTTTGCTGTCGAAAGCGACATCCATCAGCACACCCGGTTGGTCGGCGGCGCGGATTTTCAAGGTGTGCAGCACATCGGCCACAGCCTTGCGGTCCAGCTTGCCAGCCTTCTCAATGGCGGCCTTCAAAATATAGACGCCGGAATAGCCTTTCATGCCGTTGTGATCGGAGATGTATTTGTATTCTTTCTCGAACTTAGAGCGAAAGGCACGAATAGCCGGCAGCGGCGCGTCCACCGTCAGGCCGACGTGAGCCACGGCACCATTGGCCGCGTCACCGGCCAACTCGATGACTTTTTGACCCGTCAGGGTGGTTTCACCAATGATGGGTTTAGTCCAGCCTTGCTTGCGCAATTCGCGCAGCAAACGAGCGGATTCTTCTTCGTTTGAATAGATGAACACGCCATCAGCATTGCTTTGCTTGGTTCGTAACACCGCGGCTGAAAAATCGACCTGGCTCGGCTCGGTTGATATCTCGGCCAGTATTTTGGTCGGTGAATTCGCCAAGGCCTTCTTGATCATGTCGAGGCCGCCCTTGCCGAAGTCGTTGTTCACGTAAATAACCGCCATGCTTTTGAGCTTGGCTTGGTCGCTGATGTAGCGCGCCACTTTGGGCATGGCCGTGGCCTGCGTGAAACTGGTGCGAAAGATGAACGGATTGCCTTGCTCGGTGATGCTCGCCGCTTCACCGCCCGTGAAGTTGGGCACACCGGCGCGGCGCGACTCCGCCATGCTGACCATGATGGAGCCTGAAAAAACCGGGCCAAAAATTGCGAACACATCGTCGTCAATGACTTTTTGCGTCTGACCCTTGGCAACGCCGGGATTGCTCTGGGTATCGGCCGTGGTGGTCTGGATTTTCTTACCCAGAATGCCGCCTGCCGCGTTGATCTCTTTGACCGCCAGTTCGACGCCATTCTTGAAGTTGGTCCCCGCCGAGGCACCCCCGCCAGACAGCTCGATGACGTTGGCAATTTTGATGACATTCTGCGCAATACCGGCCGTGCTGGCAGCGGCGATGGCGCAAGCGGCCAGCAGTTTCAGTGCGAATCGTTTGTTCATGCTTGTATCTCCTTCATGTTGTTTAAACCGTGCAGCGCAGTAACTCACCGGTGTGATGGGAACGAACTTTAGCGGCTTGGCACTTTCAAAATGCCATGAAGTTCATCATTTGCGCGATTAACGAACGATAATGTTCGATAATCGATCGAAATACGGGTTACACCCATATGCCCAACACCCTAACTCAGCCTGCCAACACCGACATCCGCACCGCTTTGGACAAACGCGACTGGATCGCCGGCCTTGAAAAAGGCCTGTCGGTGATCGAGAGCTTTGACGATGCCAACCCGCGCATGACCGCCAGTCAGGCCGGGCTGCGCTGCGGCATCACTAGGACGGCGGCAAGGCGGTACTTGCTGACGCTGGCGCATCTGGGCTATGTCGCCACCGACGGCAAACTGTTTTGGCTGACGCCGCGGGTGCTGCGAATGGGCCAGTCCTACCTCGAGTCGGCGCGCTTGCCGCGCATCGTGCAGCCATTTTTGCAGCGCGTCACCGCCGGCACGCAAGAAAGCGCTTTTGTCAGCGTGATGGACGGTGACGACATCGTCTACATCGCCCGCAACGGCTCTAACCGCGTCATGAACACCGGTTACGTGCTCGGCGCGCGGGTGCCTGCGCAGGTGACGGCGGCGGGTTTGATGCTGCTGGCCCTGCGTGGCCCCGAATGGGTTGAAGCCTGGCTGACCCACAACGCCCTGAGCGCCTACACCTCGCACACGATTGCCAGCAAGGATCGCTTGCGCCTTGAACTGGCTCGTGTGCGGGCGCAAGGTTGGGCGCTGTCAGAGCAGCAACTCGAACTCAACTACCGCGGCATCGCCGTGCCGCTACGCGACCGGCACGGCCAAGTGATGGGTGCGCTGAGTGTGACCATGCCGATGGGCCACGAGTCGAGTGACGACGCCGTCAGGCGCGTGCTGAACGTGTTGAGCGAAACGGCGCAGGGAATGCGCCATTTGGTCTGAGCTCACTGCTGCATCAAAGCCCACATCCGGGCTGACGACAGCGGCATTTGCAGCAGCGGTGATTTGCCGGCCATGCCGGCGCGGGCCAGTGCATCGGCCACCGCATTGACCACCGTCGGGCCAGCGCCGATGGTGCCGAGTTCGCCCACGCCTTTGACGCCGAGCGGGTTGTTCAGACACGGTACAGAGATGTCCATTTCGGTCTTGAAGTCGGGGGAATCTTCAGCGCGTGGCGCGACATAGTCCATCAAACTGCCGGTCAAAGGCTGACCGGTTTCACGGTCATAAACCACTTGCTCGTACAGCGCTTGACCGATGCCTTGAACCGCACCGCCGTCGAGCTGGCCGCGCACGATCATCGGGTTCACCACCCGGCCGACATCGTTGACAGAGGCATACGCCACCACCGCTACATGGCCGGTCAGCGGGTCGACTTCGACTTCGCTGATGTGGCAGCCGTTGGGCCAGCTCGGGCCGCTTGCAGCCGAGGTAGAGTTCATGAAAATGCGTTGCTCGGCTTGCCGCCCGGCCAGCGCAAAAATGTCAGTGCTCAGGTCAGTCCCGATCACTTGCAGACGGCCGTTGCGGTACTCGATGTCTGCCGCTGAGGCTTCAAACTCCAGCGCGGCCAGCCGCTTGGCTTCGGCAATGGTGCGGTCAGCGCCAACACGCATGGCCGAACCGCCGGTGAACAACGAGCGCGAACCGGCGCTGCCAAAACCGTCGCCGCGGTCGGTGTCGCCAAGCACCACGCGGACTTGTTCAATCGGCACGCCAAAGGCGTCCACCACCAACTGCGCGAGCGAGGTCAAGATGCCCTGCCCCATGCCGTTGACGGCTGAAAAAACCTCGATCATGCCGTCGGCTTGCACCGCCACCGTGACAGTTTCTTCAAGCGCATTGCCGCCCGTCCACTCCAGGAAAGTAGCGATGCCTTGACCGCGCAACAAGCCGCGTTGAGCCGAGTCTGCCGCGCGCGCCGCAAAGCCAGACCAATCCGCCAGCACCAAGGCTTGGTCCATGATGGATTCAAACTGACCGCAGTCATAGGTCTGGCCCATCGGGTTTTTGTACGGCATTTGCGCTGGCGCAATGAAGTTGCGGCGGCGCAGTGCCACGCGGTCGATGCCGGTTTGCCGCGCAGCCTCGTCCATCAACCGCTCCATGCTGAAAATGGCTTCAGGCCGACCCGCGCCACGGTAAGCGCCTGTCGGAGAGGTGTTGGTCAGCACCGCCTTGAAATGAAAATCAATGGTCTGAATGTCGTAGACGCTGGTCTGCACCCACGGGCCGATCAAGAGCTGAATCGTCACGCCGGTGCCGGTCGGGTAGGCGCCCACATTGGCCAGCGAAGCCACCCGCAACGCCAAAATTTTGCCGCTGGCGTCGAGTGCCAATTCGGCCGTCGTCTGCAAGTCGCGACCGTGCGAGGCTGAGATGAATTCTTCGCTGCGGTCGGCCACCCACTTGATGGGGCGCTTCAGGGCGCGGGCGCAAAAAGCAATCGCCAAGTCTTCCGGGTAAACGCCGGTCTTCATGCCGAAGCCGCCGCCGACATCGCCCACCACCACGCGCACATCGGCGCGAGCCAGACCCAACGCGTCACACACCGAATTGCGCACACCCGACGGCATTTGCGTGCTCATGCGAATCGTCAGTCGACCAGTCACCGGATCAGGCATGGCCAGCACCGTGCGCGGCTCCAAACTCAACGCCGACAGCCGCTGA
>CANFXC010000012.1 GCA_947450765.1 Comamonadaceae bacterium
ACCACCACCTGCCCCGCCAAAAACACCAAGCTGATGGGCCTCTACGTCAGCAACGATTCGTTTTTCACGCAGTGCGAAGCCGAAGGTTTCCGGCGCATCACCTACTTTCTGGACCGCCCGGATGTGATGACGCATTTCACCGTGACGCTGCGCGCCGACAAAGCCAAGTACCCGGTGCTGCTGTCCAACGGCAATCTGGTCGAGCATGGCGACTTGCAAGGCACCGGCAACGAAGGCCGGCACTTTGCCAAGTGGGTTGATCCGCACAAAAAACCAAGTTATTTATTTGCGTTGGTGGCCGGTCAATTGGTCGCGCGCGAACAGCGCATCAAGGCCCGCAACGGACAAGACCACCTGCTGCAGGTCTATGTGCGCCCGGGTGACTTGGACAAGACCGAGCACGCCATGAACTCCTTGATGGCCTCGGTCGTCTGGGACGAAGCGCGCTTTGGTTTGCCGCTGGATCTGGAGCGTTTCATGATCGTCGCCACCAGCGACTTCAACATGGGCGCGATGGAAAACAAGGGCCTGAACATCTTCAACACCAAGTACGTGTTGGCGAGTCAAGCCACGGCCACTGACACCGACTTTGGCAACATCGAAAGCGTTGTCGGCCACGAGTACTTTCACAACTGGACCGGTAACCGCGTGACCTGCCGCGACTGGTTTCAGCTGAGCCTGAAAGAAGGCCTGACGGTGTTTCGCGACCAAGAGTTTTCGCAAGACCTCTGCCGCGAAGCGTCGGCCCGCGCCGTCAAGCGCATTGAAGATGTTCGCGTGCTGCGCACCGCCCAGTTCCCCGAAGACGCCGGCCCAATGGCGCACCCGGTGCGGCCCGATAGCTACATCGAGATCAACAACTTCTACACCGTCACGATTTACGAAAAAGGTGCTGAAGTTGTCCGCATGATGCAGACCTTGGTCGGCCGCGATGGTTTTGCCAAAGGCATGACGCTCTACTTCGAACGCCACGACGGTCACGCCGTGACCTGCGATGACTTTGTGCAAGCACTGGCCGATGCCAACCCCGACTCCAAACTGGCGCAATTGCTGCCGCAATTCAAGCGCTGGTACAGCCAAGCCGGCACGCCGCGCGTGCAGGCTGAAGGACGCTTTGATGCAGCCGCCCGCACCTACACGCTGCAGCTGTCGCAAAGCTGCGCCCCGACCACCGGCCAGAGCGTGAAAGAACCGTTTGTGATTCCGGTCGGCTTGGGCCTGCTGAGCGCAGACGGCACTGACTTGCCACTGCAACTGACCGGCGAAGACAGCGCCGCGCCTGCACCGCGCACCTTGGTGCTGACGCAGCCGAGCGAAAGCTTCACCTTTGTCAACATCGACGCCGAACCCGTGCCATCCATCTTGCGTGGTTTCACCGCGCCGGTGGTGCTGGCGTTTGGCTACAGCAACGCACAACTGCTGCACCTGCTGGCCCACGACAGCGACGCCTTCAACCGCTGGGAAGCCGGCCAGCGTCTGGCGATTCGCTTGGCAATCCAGTCGATCACAGACACCGCTGCACCTGTCAGCGCTGCGGCGCTTGACGACAGCTACGTAGCAGCCATGCGCGCCGTGCTGCGGCACCCAACGCTAGACGCCGCCTTCAAAGAGCTGGTGCTGACACTGCCATCTGAAACCTATCTGGCCGAGCAGCTGGATGTGGTCGACCCGCAGCGCATTCACGCGGTGCGTGAATCCATGCGCCTGCAGTTGGCCGTGGCACTGGCAGCCGACTGGGCTGAGGCTTACGAAAGCTGCAACGACAACGGTGCGTATTCGCCCGATCCACTGTCGGCCGGTCGCCGCGCACTGGCCGGCATGGCGCTGACGAATCTCTGCTTAGCGGCGCAAGCCTCTGGCGAGCCAACTTGGCCCGAGCGCACACTGCAGACCTTCACCCACGCCGGCAACATGACCGACCGCTTCAATGCACTGTCAGCGCTGACCTCCAGCGGTCACGCCTTGGCCAACGTGGCACTGCCGCGTTTTCATGCGCTGTTTAAAGACGAAGCGCTGGTGATTGACAAATGGTTCAGCCTGCAAGCCGGTGCCACCGACCGCGCCGGCAACGTGCTACCCGCCGTGCGCCAGCTCATGAAGCACGCCGACTTCAGCCTGCGCAACCCGAACCGAGCCCGCAGTGTCATCAGCACCTTCTGCCAAGGCAACCCCGGCGCGTTTCACCGCGCCGACGCCGCCGGCTACGTGTTCTGGGCGGACCGCGTGATCGAGCTCGACGCCATGAACCCGCAAGTCGCGGCCCGCTTGGCACGTGCACTGGACCGCTGGAAAAAACTCGCTGAGCCTTACCGCACTGCCGCCCGAGAAGCCATCGCCCGCGTCGCGGCCCGCTCAGACTTGAGCAACGATGTGCGCGAAGTTGTTTCGCGCGCCTTGGCTGATTGACCAGGAAAAAACATGTCTCAAAAAATCTCCCTCACCCGCTACCTCGTCGAACAACAGCGCTCTGCCGGGCACATCCCCGCGCAACTTCGCTTGCTGATTGAAGTCGTCGCGCGCGCCTGCAAGGGCATCAGCCAAGCCGTCAGCAAAGGCGCACTGGGCGGCGAAAACAGCGTCATGGGCTCCGCCGGCAGCGAAAACGTGCAAGGCGAAGTCCAGAAAAAACTCGACATCATCGCCAATGAAGTCCTGATCGAAGCCAACGAATGGGGCGGTCACTTGGCCGCCATGGCATCTGAAGAAATGGACGACATCTACGTCGTGCCGAATCGCTACCCGCAAGGCGAATACCTGCTGCTGTTTGACCCACTCGACGGCTCCAGCAACATCGACATCAACGGCGGTATTGGCACCATCTTCAGCGTGCTCAAAAAGCCAGAAGGCAGCACCAGCGTTGACCAGCAAGACTTTTTGCAGCCCGGCAAGCAGCAAGTAGCGGCAGGCTACTGCATCTACGGCCCACAAACCACCTTGGTGTTGACGGTGGGCGACGGCGTGGCCATGTTCACGCTTGACCGCGAGCAAGGCTCGTTTGTGCTGATCACAGAGAACGTGCAGATCCCGGAAGACACCCAGGAATTTGCCATCAACATGAGCAACATGCGCCACTGGGATGAGCCCATCAAGCGCTACATCGATGAATGCCTGCAAGGCAAAGAAGGCCCACGCGGCAAAGACTTCAACATGCGCTGGGTCGCAGCGATGGTCGCCGACGTGCACCGTATCCTCACGCGCGGCGGCGTCTTTTTGTACCCGTGGGACAAACGCGAACCCGAAAAAGCCGGCAAGCTACGCTTGCTCTACGAAGCCAATCCCATGAGCTGGTTGGTCGAACAAGCCGGCGGCGCCGCGACCAACACCCAGCAACGTATTCTGGACATTCAGCCCGACAAACTCCACCAACGCGTGAGCGTGGTGCTGGGCTCCAAGAACGAAGTCGAGCGCATCACCGCCTACCACGCTGGGCTATAATTTTGGCCTTGTGCCGCTTTAGCTCAGTTGGTAGAGCAGCTCCTTCGTAAGGAGAAGGTCGTCAGTTCGACTCCGACAAGTGGCACCAATCAACATCAAGGTTTGTTGCTATTCATTTAGCAGCAGACCTTTTTTGTTTTGTGGCGATGTAACGGCGGATGTAATACAGCTTTCCCAAATGCAGCGCCGACTGACACAAGCCCCATCCAATAAAAAACTCAGCGGTTTAAGTCTAGGTCAGGGCTCTGATTCTTTTGATTGATTTGATTGATTGATTGTTTTCAAATGCCGGCGTATTGCGTCATGGGCTTTCTTGGTTTCTCACCGCACTGAACTTGAGCCACGCCACGCTGTCAGTGGCTGCACATCACAACGCTTGCCAACAGGCTTCAACTCTTGATTTTTGGCCTTGCGACGGGTCTACTTTTCATCCGGTCAAATGCGCTACTCACCCAAAGGGACTGAAGCGCCCTCGCGCGGAAGATGGTGGCAATTTGTGCGTAAAAGGGAATTGAAGATGTAAGTGCTTCCCTGTGCCTTCTCTGCCATTTTTACTAGGCACTTTCCGAACGTCTGCTGGGGCCATAAATTCCAAGTCCAGTAAGCGACATTGACGGCCACCACTACCCCAAGAAGCGCCCACCACAATTGCCTGATTAACGCTGCCTTCCTTTTCACTGCGTGTGCAGAATTTGTCTCCTCTGTGTCCATGTCTTCTCCAAAAAATTAACATAATTAGCAAGACGCTTACTTTGAGAATTTCCAATGCGCAGGCTTTTCTTAGCGTCCGTAACTTCTGAATTTCAATGTAGCGGGTCGAAAGAAGACGGGCTCCTCCGGGGCCGGCAGCGCAGACTCAGGGCGCCAGTCTGGGTTTCCCGTGCGCCTGGCCCGGTCCAGCCGAACCAGGACAGAGATGCGCAGGGCCAGATGGGATTTGACGTGAGTAGGACAAAGCTCAAAAAACCACCGAAGATGGGACAGCATTAGTTCCGGGCAGGACTCAAGACGAATCGCCCGCTGGCCGGTAGTTAAAAGCACGCCCTGATAGCACGATTGTTCTAGGGGCAGCAAGATATCCTTTGCATAGATGTAGTCGTGCCACTCGTCTAGTTCGCGCTGAAAACTCGGGTCTTCTTCAGCCATTACCCGGTGATGCCAGAGTTCGTCTGCAAGGTCAGCGCATTCGACTGTGTCCAAGTCGTCGCCGTCACACTCAAACCGCTCCGCTTCATCCACCCAAAGGTGGCCCCATTGGTCTTGCTTGCTTTTGTAGGGCTCCATACAGCACGACGGTACATCACGCAGTGTTTTAGACCAACAACTATTTTGACCTGGCTGAGTTTTTCCGTTCACGCAAGGAGAACACGACGATTGAAGGGCGAGTTGTCATGTCGCCTTCTACTCCCCACCTCTTCACATACAAGCTGCACATGCAGGTCTGGCGGGTCATGGCGTGCCATCGGTCAGACAAGTGGCGCTTGCACCTTAGATACACCGTGCCCGCATGGTGCAGGTGCCAACGATGTAGAGCAGTTGGCTATGTGCCCAAGAAACGGATATGGCTACACTGACACAAATGGACGCCCCTACGACCCCACACAACCTGACGATAGACGAGCTGATTCAGCGACCCGACTTGCCGCCAATGACGCTGTGCGGGGGAGCGATGCCCGTCTACGACGTCGAGCTCAAATTGTCGGACTGGGTATCAAACTAGCCCTTACCGTGGGTGCTGGGGTTGGCGTCATCATTGGCGTCTCCGTCTCCACCAGCTCAGCGCAAAACTCAGCGGCAATGTCTGAGGTTGCAAGCGCGTACTCCTGCTCATAAGACAGGTCAGCGTGCTTGCTGTCCGAATGGTTCGTCAGCCAGTAGGCCATGTGAATGATGCGGTCATTCAGCGCCAGCATACGGCGCGCGAGTATTGCAATGGTCTTGCGTGCTGTCGGGTCGTTCGTTTCAATGAGACCCATTTTTTCGGCCATGTGTCGAATGTGAATTGGATGGATTGCTACGCGGTCGATGTTTCCGCCACTGCTTTGTTCGAGCAGAATCAGGCCGTCGCTTTCGCCCTCGGTCATTAATTCAATCTTCAAGTTTGGAAAGTTGGCGTTTAAGTTTTTCATGTTGGTGGTCTTTCAGTGAATCAGGTTTGTGAACAAGCCGACTGGATTTGCAGTCAGTCGTCGGTAGGTTCCGTGGTCAGGATTGAATGCAATAGATGGCATATCTAGATGGTCTCCGTGAGGCGGTGTAGAGCGAGGGGCTAAAGTGACCCTGATCGCACCGTGAGACGGTGTAGGCGGCATGTCTCCTACGCCGTGAGGCGGTGCTATGACGGGGCTCTCTACACCGTGAGGCGGCGTATGACTTTTTTTCAGCGGTGCGGCTTTTTGGTATGCGCCACGTTCAAACAGTTGCGCCATGCCATCGTCATAACCCGTCAGTTTGTCCAAAGCCCTCCAGGTCACTGCGTACCAACTGGCTCTATTTGGGCGGCATCCTTTGACCATCTCAAAAATAAAACTGGCGTCGAGGAGCTCTCGCTTTGCCCGTGTAATGACATCCGCGCTTTTCCATCCTCGTTTCGCAAGGTATGCGCCGGACGCCAGCATTCGCCCGTTGTTGTCTTTCACGAACTGGCGTGCAAACTCAAATAGCAATGCCTTAGCCGGGGGGCTCAGACTGGCGTAGGCAGGACAATCAAGCACTGACCAAGGTAAGGCGATAAACCCACCTTGGTCGCGGCCTGTGTCGTGGCCCTTGCGTTTCGGATTACGAGCGTTTGCCATTGGAGTTAAGCCTTGCGCCCGGACAGCCACCGATTTACTCGGCGGCGGTCTTGCCGGGTGAAGTGATAAATGCCGGGCAGCACATCGAACCCGTCACGGTCTATCTTTTTGGTGCGGGTGCAAAGCAGTTCCAGCCCCCGGCGACGAAGTTCCGCCACCAGTTCAGGGCCATTGCTGGCACCGGCCACGCTGTCGAGTTGCTGGCGCGGTAGTGGTCGAGTCATCAGAGCCCAAATAACTCGCAAGTGGCGTGGGTTGTCTGTGCCGATAAACTTGCGCCTGTCTAGGGCGCTCGATTCTGCTTTTTGTGGAGTCGGGCGTTTCTTCATGCAGCCACCCCGGCCAGTGCCTTGACGGTCGCAGTACTCCAAGCCAAAAGGCCACCGATGCGGGTTGGACGCAGTGGGCCATTTTCAAGGCACGCCCAGCCCCTTAGTGTTTGCGGGCGGCGGTTCAGGTAGTAAGCAGTCTCAGCGGTCGTGAGGTTCGGCTTGTTGACCAGCGCCAGCGCGGGGAATGGTGCGGTGAACTGTTGCGGGGCTTGGATGCTTGAAAGAGTTGCGGTTTGCATGATGGTTTAGTTCCAAAACACCGACGAATGCCGTTGTATGGAAACCAATTCTTTGCATATCTACGCAAAGGAAAAACATCGGAGATAGTCCGGAGAACTCCCGTATAAAGTCCGGAGAATCAGCGCTCTTGCGTGTGTTTACGGCCCGGCAAACTGCTCATGCTGTTCACTCCTTGTGTCAGTGACGAGACAGTGTTTGACGTATTTACCAGTTTGTTGTTTGCCCTCGCCCACGCCAGCGCATCAGCTTCATTCCATCCCCTTTTCCCAGCTTTTGCAGATGCAAGCCTATTTTTGCTGGCATCGGTCATATCTCGTTCAATGGTGGGCCATTGGTGTTTATGCTGCTCTACCATCGCGGCCTTGGTCATGCTGAATTTAGGCCCGGTATTGGTGGGTTCATCCAGTTCGACTTCAGCCACGGGCGCAGGCGTTACGGCTTGCGTTTCTAGCGCTTGTTTATGGTCAGGGTTACCCATAAACCCGCAACTAAGCACGGCAGCATCATTAAGTGAAATCCTCAACGCGCCGTGAACTTCTTCAAGACCATCAAGTGCAAATGGATACGGCCTACTCTCACGGTACAAGGTGAAGTCGCCTTGTTTTGCGCGCAATAGCACCGCGTTCTGAGTGCCTACAACCTCAAGAGCAAATTCAGCCCCTAAACATCCCATTTCACGGCATAGATTTTTGGCGAACTCGTCCACCCGAATTAGTTCATCATCACGCATAGCACCCCCTCAAGGTGTCACTTCAGAAAGGAGCCCCAGCAGCCGGGTGAAGATTCCTGCTTTTCAGCCGCAAAACCTAGCTGGGGCAAAACTGGTTTAGTCGAGTTGCTTGAGCGCCCATCGTTGTTCAAGCGTCAGCGGTGGCCGAGTCCACGGCATCAGGTGCCACTTAATACGCCCAAGCAGTGTTGTAGGTCGCACTGGCCAAGTTATTTCAGGCCGACGAAAATTAATCAATGTCACTCGTTCGCCATGCCCGTAGTGCATGAGGGCCAGTCGCTCGTCTTCGAGGTCACGCGACACAGCGGGCAGCTTCACAGTCTCGCCGCTGTTCAGGCTTGTCACGGCGGTAACGATGGCGGTGGCCCCATCCTCCCGGGCGGAGTGTGTCGTGGTCTTCATGTGTTCGCAGTCTGGCTACTTTGCGATTTAGCCAGCCAACGATTCCGGCGCGGCCATGCGCTTGATGCGCTTGCGGTCTTTGGCGGTCTGGCGTGCAGTCCATAAATCCCGCTGGGTTTGCAGCGCCAGCCAGTAGCCCGCTGTCGTGCCCAACGCTTCGGACAGGCGCAAATCCATGTCGGCAGAGACGGCGGCGTGACCGTGCAGCACGCGCGACAGCATGACCCGGCTGATACCGATATAGGCAGCGAAGCCGGTCACGCTGACGCTCAGGTCATCCAGCCAACCGGTCAGCAGTTCGCCGGGATGTGCAGGGTTGTGCATGTTCATGATTTGCCTCTCAATGGTAATCCAAATAATCCAGCAGTTCAACGTCCGCACCGACAAACCGGAAAGCCAGTCGCCAATTGGCTTGCACGGTCACCGCATAAAACCCGGCACGGTCGCCAGACAAACCATGCAAGCGCCACGACGGACGGCTCAGGTCTTGCGGCGCACTGGCAACGCTCAGAGCGGTCAGCAACTCGCGCAGGCGCTTGGCGTGAATGGGTTGAATGCCCGCCATGCGGCCAGTCTTGAAGTACGCTTCAAGGCCTTTGTGTCGGAATGACAGAATCATAAACTGTTAAGCCTTGATTTACAAGTCAGTGATTTACGACGCGCAGCGCACCGGGTGCAACCTTGGCGTCGAACACAATCCCGGCCTGTTCCAGAATGTGCGCTTCAATCTGTGCGAGGTATGGCCTCAGGGCATCAATGGAACGCGGCCGGTAACCCTCTGCAATTGAATCGGGCGAATGGCCCATCACTTGCGCAATCGCGCCAGCGGGTGCACCGGCAGCTTCACCCAGCAGCGAGAACGAACGACGCAGCCCGTGGATGGTCAGCTTCACGACACCCGCGTGTTTGTTCACCTTGCTGAAATTGGAGCGGGGTTCCTCGATATGCCCGCTGGCAGACTTGGCGGCAAAAACGAACGGGTTCGCTCTGCCATCCTTGTTCGTCACGCGCGGCAGGGTTGCCAGCATTTGCGCCAGATACGGCGACAAGGGAATAATCCGGGTGTCGTTCACCTTGTCGGCCAGTGTCAGACGGCTCCACCTGAAATCCACGTCTTCCCAGCGCAGCCCGGCCATTTCCTCACGGCGTGCGCCAGTCAGCACCAGCGCCTTCAAGTAGGTAGCAATCGTGCGATTCCCCAGCATTTCAGCGCCAGCGAACCAGCCGGGCAACTGCGCCACCTCTAGGCAATCTTTGCGCTTGTTCGCCTTGGTGCTGGGTAGTGAGTCGAGAATCGCGGGGGCGCCTCCTGCTGCGCGGTTCACAAGGCTTCGGTATTCTGGTTTGCTTGCAGCCCAACGCAGGAATCCGCGAAACATCATCAAGGCGCGCGCGGCATAGTCCGGCCCCTTCTTCGCTTCGTCGTCGTGCCACGCCTTCAGTGTGTCTTCGTTTATCTGGGTTAACTGCTGCGCCAGCAACGGGTAGAGCGGCCCCACTCGCGTGACGCCCTGCCCTCGCACCTTCTTAACGCCACCGGGTGACGACATAAGAATAATGTCAGCACGGTAGCGCGGCTTCCAGGCTGGGCGGCGCTTAGGTTTGCCTTCAGCTAAGTACTGCTGCCACAGGTCGCCCACGGTGAGGGCTTGAGCTTTGTCTGCCTTTGCTTTGGTGGCGGCTGCGGTGACTTTGTTTTCTTTGGCGGCTAGCGCGTCGCGCTTTAGGTCGCGAGGGTCTTTGCCATCGTCTATCAGGCGTTGGAGTGATTTAGCCTTGCTACGAACTCCCTGAATTACTGCCTCGCTCCCGTCGGGCGCAACCCGCTTGCTGTCCTCTAATTGCCATACGTCAGGGCTTCCTATCGTCAATCGAATGGTTTTCCCTTGGTACACGCTCTGAAACACATAGGCCGGTTCACCCGCTGGAGTAGTACGTAATCCCAGCCCCGGCGCAGTTAAGTCCCAAAGAAAAGCCTGCTTTTTATCGGACGGGCATTTGAAATCGGCAACCTTGGGGCCGGTGAACGTAATCTTTCCCATGGTGACCCCTTGGCTGGTCTTACATCGTCACGATGTAACGGCGGATGTAAGAACATTTTTCGAATATTGAGCAATTTTAATCAACATCATGACTGGCTACCCATCCAGTACAAATCACGTAAGTTGTTGATTTACATATATTCTACTACTTCAATCAACATGGACAAATACAGTTATTCCATCATTCGTAAGGAGAAGGTCGTCAGTTCGACTCCGACAAGTGGCACCAATCAACATCAAGGTTTGTTGCTATTCATTTAGCAGCAGACCTTTTTTTGTGCGCATACCTGCGCTGTGCCGCCCGCAGCACACGGTTTTGTACCGTTTCGTCACCAAGCAAAAAATCAGCACTGCAGCCGTATCGGTGTTTGCCGACGCGCAGTTCAACAACAAACTGGGTCCCCACCGCCAAGGTCATCACAGAACGTTGGCTCTCGTCCTTGTTGTTGGTGATGTCACAAAATCATACGCACCTAGCACGGCACCATTCCACCAATGTTGCCCGAGACCTTCAAGGCGACTCAGCCCGTTAAAACAAAGTTTCGGCTTTGGGTGCCGGAGTGCATTTGATCCGGCGGAGTTAACTTTGCATTGACACGAACAGCCTAGCCGACGTCAACACCCGTACTCAAACACGAAGTACTCCCATATCAAGGAGACTTTTGCAGATGTTAATTGTCAATAAAGTAATAGTTGGTAAAAACACCTGATGAGACATTGCGACAAAACTTTGTAATTTAAATTCACAACTCCTTATCAATTTTTGGAGAATGTTCATGAAATTTCGCACTTTTACGTCTGTCGTTATCGCCGCCATTTTGGCTCCAACTGTGTATGCAACCGCGGCGATAGGGGCCACAGTGCCTCAAACCTTCACGGTCAGCACCACGTTTACCCCGGGCTGTGTCACTAACAATGCAGCGCCCTCCACCATTGATTTTGGTGCCTACACGGCCTACGGCACGGCGGCCAATACAGCGCCAACCACAACGGTTAGTTTCAAATGCTCGCGCGCTTTCACAATTGTCAGCGCCGTCTTTGACACCTCAGGTACCGTCGCCAGCAGCGGGGCAGCTGGGGCCAACCCGACGGCTGGCGGTGTGGTCGCCGGTTTGCAGTACACCTTGGCCACTGCCGCAGGGGTTAAATCCACCACGGGTACGGCTGCCAGTGCAACCTCGACGGGAACCGGCGACGTGTTTTCCTACGTAGTCACAGGCACGATGGCCGGTGGTCAAGCAGGTTGTACCAACGCAGGTAATTCCGGCGACAGTTGCACGGCAACCCAGACCCGCACCCTGACCGTCTCGTACTGACAGGTCACTGGGGTAAGTGCAAATATGGTCTCAGCACTGCTGACTTATTCCTCGGCTCGCTCTGCGAGTTGTGTGGGACATCCAAGAGCAATTGCACTTGCTGTTGGACTGGGACTCAGTGCCTTAATGCCGTTGCAGGCACAGGCAGGACAAGCCAGCACAGACCTGCAAATACGCGTGACCGGGGCGCCCTCCGCTCCGGTTCGCGTCTTTTGCAATAGCCAGGCAGGCGCCGGAAGTTACGGCGCAACCGTCACCGTGGTTTGTTCCACAGGTTCAGTCGTCGGCATCGCAGGGCCTGGCAGCTTCACTGCTATCAATGGTGGCGCTTATCGGTACCTGCTGCAGGTCACGCGAGGCAATCAGACCATTGGCGAGATTGATACGCAAACCGGCACCGGAACAATCACTGGCTGGCAAGTCGTCAAACTCGAAAATCAAGAATACGTTGAACTCACTTTAGGTTGGTAATGAAGTATGAAGTCCCTACACACCCTGCCTTTATCATTGCGAAAAACAGGCGCTCTCGCATTGTCAGCTTGCGCAGCTTTCACCCTGATACTGCCGGTCACGCAGACGCATGCAGGACAGTTTTCGGTCGCCCCATTGCGTATCCAGATGGCAGCCCGAGATCGGGCAACAGCCATCACACTCACCAATGAAGGCGACACCGACCTGGTGATGCAGGCGGATATTTACCAGTGGAAGCAAAAACCTGACGGGCAGGACGACTTGCAACTCAGTGAGGACATGATTCTCTCACCGCCCATCCTCAAGTTGCCGCCGCATTCACGCCAAGTCGTGCGTTTGGCCAGGCTACGTCCGGTACCAAGTGGCGAACAACAGACCTACCGACTCATCGTTCGCGAAATCCCTGAAGCCCAAGTCACTGAGGGTGCAGTGAAGTTGCAAATTGCCATGGCTTTTTCCTTGCCGATCTTCATTTCCCCTCCGGGGTCAAAGCGTGAGTTGCTGTGTACGGCAGAGCGTAGCGCATCCAACAGCGTTCGCGCCTTCTGTGAAAACCAAGGCAACGCCTATGCGCAGCCAATTGACTTTGTGCTCAAAGGTGCAGACGGCACCAAACTGGCAGCTAAAGCGGCTGGCGGGTATGTCCTGCCCGGCATCCGCCGTGGTTTTGATTTGTTGGCACCGACAAGCGACAGGATTCCAGCCGGGGCCGCCCAGCTGGTGGTGCAGCAAGACACAGGCGCCGTACAAACCTTTGAAGTCACCATTCCCGAGTAACCGAAGGATGACGCCACCACGGTACCGCTGCTTAGCAGCGGCTATCGCCGTAGGACTGTGCCCAACTGCCGGCGCAGTTGAGACAGCGAACCCGGGGCTGACTGCCATGTTTTCACCCACACCGATTGCCGAAAGCAGCAACGACCTGATGCGTCCGTTTGACGTCTCGGTCAATGGTGCCAAAGTCGGCGCCTGGGTCTTTGCAGAAAGAGCGGGCACGCTGTACGCACCGCAAGAAGCTTTTGACGAGTGGCGGGTTAAGCGCAACCCCAATGCGCTGAAAATTAACGTGCTCGGAAGCCCGTACTTTGCGATAGCGTCTGTCCCGGGATTTCAGGCCAAGATCGATGATGAAAATCAATCCATTGAGCTTATTTTTTCGGCAGAAGCTTTCGCCGCAACAAGGCTGATGGAAGAGCGGCGTCCCAAACTGATTTTGGATCCGACCTTGCTCAGTGCCTTTGTGAACTATGACGTGAGCTACAACCGCAGTTACTTGAGAAACGCGCCGACATTGGAAAGTTTAGGGATGCTGGGTGAGCTTGGTTTTTCTAGTGGCTACGGAGTTTTTACGAGCAGTTTTGCAGGACGCAACCTGACGAATGATCAAACACTGGGCGGCAGCGCTAATTGGGCAAGGCTGGAGACCAGCTTCGTCCGGAATTATCCGGATACCAATCAAACGCTTCGCTTGGGCGATGGGATGACCCGTCTTGGGATGCTGGGCAGACAAACTTATTTCGGCGGCGTTCAATTTGGCACTAACTACGTCCTCAGTCCCGGCTTTGTCACACAGCCACAGCCCGCACTTAACGGCTTGTCATCCGCGCCCTCGACGGTGGAACTGTATGTCAATGATGTGCTGCGGCAGGTGTCTTCGGTTCCGACCGGCCCTTTTGCGTTGGAGAATTTACCCGTGCTGACCGGCAGCGGCGAGGCCAGATTGGTGGTGCGCGATTTGTTAGGCCGTGAGACCGTCGTGAGGCAATCTTTTTTTGCCAACACCAAACTTTTGGCGCCCGGACTTGACGACTGGAATCTGTCTACCGGACGTGTGCGAAGAAATCTGGGCACCGCGGAAAGTGACTATGGTGCGGGCTTTGGTGCCGGGCTATGGCGTCGTGGCATCAGCGACCGGCTGACTCTGGAAGGTCAAGCCGAAGCTACCGCCGCCCTGCGCCGCGGCAGCTTAGGGATGGTGACGACGCTGCCATGGCAAACATTGGGGCAAGCAGCGCTGGGTGCATCCAGCAGCCAGACCGAGGGCCATGGTCGGCAATGGTTGCTAGGACTAGAAGCCCCCGGGCTAACGACCAGCGGCGCATTACAGGCACAAGGTGCGAGCGAGCATTTCAGGCAACTCGGTTTGGGGACATCCGCGCCCCGGCTGCAGCTGGCGGGCAATATGAACTACATGAACCGAACACTCGGCGCCTTTGGCGTAGGTTTTGCAAACATCAATTCATACGCCAATGCCACTCAAGCGGCGCAACGTATCACCACGGCTACCGGCAACTACGCCACCAAAATCTCAGACCGGGTCAGCCTCAGTGTTGTCCTCAGCAAAGTGATATCAGGTCCGCGAGGCACCGCGATTGGGGCAACGCTGGTGATTCCATTGGGTAACAAGATCATCAGCACAGCCTCCGTGCAACATCATGACGGTGCCAATGACTTGCTGCTGACAGCCTCTAAAAACCAGGATCAGGATCAGCCCGTGAGCTGGCGACTGCTGGCTGGCAGACAAAGTGAAGTCAGTCGGGCTGAAGGCGGGCTTTACTACCTTGGACGCTACGGACAAATCAACGGCGACCTGAGTACAACTAACAACCAAACCGCCGTGCGATTGGGAGCCATGGGCGCGCTGGTGTTCGCTGAAAATAATCTCTTTGCATCGCAACGACTGGACGACAGCTTTGCTTTGGTTGAACTGGCTGGCTATCCCGATGTGGGTGTGGGTCTTGGCAGCTCCATGCTGACGCGAACAGACAGCAACGGCCTGGCCCTGCTGCCACGCTTGGTTCCTTACCAACAAAACTCCATTCGCTTGGACGCGTCGGAGGTGCCGCTCAGCGCTGAGCTCGACTCGATCGAAAGAATCGGTGTGCCACGCCAGCGCAGTGGCGTGAAGATTGTCTTTCCAGTTCGCGGTGGCCGGGCTGCTCTGCTGCGCATCGTGATGGACGATGGAGAGCCAGCGCCAGCTGGCGCGACGGTGAGCATTAGTGGCGATAGCGAGATTTTTTATGTCGCACGTCGTGGCGAGGCTTTTGTGTCCGGCTTACGAGCCAACAACCGTGTCACCCTTCACTGGCAGGAGCAGCAATGCAGCCTGCAGGTCGACTTGCCAGCGAAGTCCGCAGAAGATGTTGTTCGACTCGGGCCGTTGAAGTGCAAAGGGGTCAAGCGTTGATTCATTTTTACCGTCAGTCAGCGCGCCTACACGGCTTGAGGCTGCTCGCCATCTTGGCTGTTAGCGTGGGGGGATTGACAGCCCAAGCCGCCATCACTTGCAGCATCACACCACCATCGGCGGTCAATTTCGCTTATGTGGCCAATTCCGACAACACCAGTCCAGCCAATGTGCAGCAAGGCGCGGTCAGCGTGACCTGCACCAGAACATCGTCAGGCGATTCAACCTCACTGTCCCTCGCCGTCAGTGACGGGCTGAATAAAAACGGATCAACCAACAACGCTCAACTAGTTTCCGGCGGGAATAACTACAAAATCAGCTATGACTTCTTCAAGGATTCCGCCTGTAGCACCACTTGGGCAAACAACTCAAGCACGAGAATAAACGCCACGATTTCAAACACGACCCTGAATATGCCTGTGACCAGTACATTTCCGTACTGGGCCTGCAAACCCACAGCTCAGTCCATCAGCAGTTACCCCTCAGGGCAATACACAGACCGCGTGGATCTGACGCTTTACGCCGGCAGCAGCAACGCGGCGACTGCCGCTATTTATGTCAACCTCTACGCTCCAGCGGTGTGCAGCATCAGCAATGGCCCCAGCACCCTGACCTTCAGCTACAACGCCTTTAGCCCAACAGCTGTCTTTGCGGGCTCAAGCTTCAAGGCCAATTGCACCAATTTTTTACCGTACACCATGACGCTTGACCCGGTCTCGGGCGCGGTTGGCGGACTGCACTACACCTTGGGGTTAAGCCTGGACGCAGCAGGTACTGCGAGCAACACGGGGCCTACCAGTTTGTCCGCGCAGGGCAACGCCACCGGGTCTTCTACCCACTACATCAACGGCTCCATGGACGCTGCACAGCCGGGCCAGAGCGGCACGATCGTGCCGCAAACCCACACACTGACCATCACCTACTGAGATGACCACGCGGCAGTGCCGAAGGACAGCAGGCGACGCGGCCTGATGATTTCTCGCCAACAAAACCAAATCCCTCGTTTGTCACCACTGCTGAGAACACACCGATCAAATGGTTAATACCTATGATCTAAATTATTAGAGATGTTAGGTAGCAGAATGAACTTGTTACTTGAAAAATTAAGATAACAAATGACAAGAAATGATGCTTCTCAGAAATCCACATGAATTCCTGCAGCAAGCAAAACGACAGTCATTTAGCTTTAAAAACCATACAGGAAATTAAAATGAAAAAAGTTCTGATCGCAGCTGCCGTAGCAGCCTCGTGCATCGCTCCTCAGGCGTTTGCACAAACCAACGGAGCCAGCGGTTTCACCGGCTTCAGCATTGGCGCCAATGCCAACGCTTCCACGTCTTCGACGGAAGTGAGCAACGTCAACGGCTCAGTCGACTTGGGCAAAAGTTCCCAAAATGTGAGCTTGCAGGCGGCCTATGGCGTTGACTTGGGCAACAACTACGTTCTGGGCCTCGGTGCAACCTATGCGCTAGGTGACTTGAAATCTGGATCAGCATCTACCGGTGGATTCAACGCCAACCTAAAAGGCAAAGACGCGTACTCTATTTACCTTGAGCCGGGCTACGCCATCAGCAATTCGACCTTGGTCTATGGCAAGTTGGCCTACCTCAACATGAAGGGGGAAGTTGAAGGAACTGGCTACCGTGGCAGCAAAAACTTCAGCGGTGTGGGCTACGGCATCGGTGTTCGTCACAAGCTGAACAAGAACCTGTTCCTTCAAGGTGAAATTGCTCAGTCTGAGTACAGTGACGAAAGCATCAGTGGCACAACGTACAAGCCATCTGCAACCACTGGAACGGTCGGTATCGGCTACCAGTTCTAATCGAACTCGCAGAGTCATCAAAAAACCCGCTTCGGCGGGTTTTTTGATGCCTCTTCAGAAATCAGCCACTCTGCACAAGCCCAGTCTGGGGTTCAATTGATAGCCACATGGAATCAAATTATCACCACATTTGATTAGACGTCCATCGGTCAGAGTCCTTTAATACCCACACATGCGCCCTGCCCAACGTGGGTAAGAAGGCCAAGACAGGAGACGAGAGATGGATGCATTGGGTCGCGGCGCGCTCGCCGTATTACGTTGGCTGATTGTTCTATGTGTCGGCGCCATGGTGGTGCTGGTATTCGGCAACGTGGTGCTGCGTTACGGCTTCAACTCAGGGATCAGCATTTCGGAGGAGGCTGCGCGCTACTTCTTTGTCTGGCTCATCTTTCTGGGCGCAGTCGTCGCCATGTACGACCACGGACACTTGGGGGTGGACACATTGGTGGTGCGACTGCCAATGGCTGGCAAGAAGTTCTGTGCGGTGGTCAGCGACGTGATGATGCTCGGCTGCTGCGTGCTCCTGCTGATCGGCAGCTGGAAGCAGACCGTCATCAACATGGACAACGCGGCACCCGTCTCGGGCGTGCCGGTCGGCGTGATGCATGCAGCCGCGGTAGTGTCAAGCATCGGGCTGTTGATTGTTATCGCTGCGCACCTGCTGCGCGTGCTCAGCGGCAAGGCCGGCGAGAATGAGCTGGTGCAGGTCGCCGAAAGCGAAGAGCGCATGCCCGAAGTCGCTATGCAGGCGGTGCGCAAATGACCATCGCCGTTTTCCTCTTTTCGCTACTCGGTGCCATGGCGCTGGGCATGCCGATCGCTTTTGCGCTGGTTGTCTGTGGCGTCGGGCTGATGTTCCAGCTCGACAACTTCGACGCGCAGATCATTGCGCAGAACTTGGTCAACGGCGCGGACAGCTTCTCGCTACTGGCCGTGCCCTTCTTCATGCTGGCTGGCGAGTTTATGAATGCGGGCGGTCTGTCGCGCCGCATCGTGAACCTCGCGATGTCCGTCGTTGGCCACAAGCGCGGCGGACTAGGCTATGTAGCGGTGTTCGCAGCCATCATCATGGCCAGCATGTCGGGCTCGGCCGTAGCCGACACCGCCGC
This sequence comes from Comamonadaceae bacterium, assembly GCA_947450765.1. Lineage (GTDB taxonomy): Bacteria > Pseudomonadota > Gammaproteobacteria > Burkholderiales > Burkholderiaceae_C > Polaromonas. The sequence goes on from CANFXC010000012.1 coordinate 17,885, forward strand.
TGTCGGCGCATTGCTGATACCAATGATGCGCAAGGCGGGCTACGACGTGCCGCGCTCGGCTGGACTGATCGCCTCGGGCGGGATCATCGCGCCAGTGCTGCCGCCATCGATCCCCTTCATCATCTTCGGGGTGGCTGGCGGCGTGTCGATCAGCAAGCTGTTCTTAGCCGGTATCGTGCCAGGTCTGATGATGGGCATGGTGCTGATTTTCACTTGGTGGCTGGTCAACCGCAAGGAAACGCTGACCGTCGCGCCGCGCCAGACCTTGCGCGAAGTCGGGCACAGTTTCAAAGATGGCATCTGGGCGCTGGTGATCCCTGTCATCATCGTCGGCGGCATCAAGGCCGGCGTGTTCACGCCGACAGAAGCCGGCGTGGTGGCCGCGGTGTATTCGTTCCTGGTGGGCAAGTTCGTCTACAAGGAGCTCAAGTTCTCACAGCTCTATGAGTTGATGTTGTCGGCCGGCAAGGTCACGGCGGTGATCATGTTCCTGGTCGCTGCTGCGGCGGTCTCGGCATGGCTCATCACTATCGCCGACCTGCCGCAAGCCGTGATCGGTCTGCTGGAGCCGCTGATCGACAGCAAGATTCTGTTGATGATCGTGATCATGGTGATCGTGGTGATCGTCGGCACCGCGATGGACTTGGTGCCCACCATCCTGATCCTGACGCCGGTACTGATGCCGGTGGTCAAGCAGGCCGGCATCGACCCGGTGTACTTCGGCGTGCTGTTCATCATGAACAACGCGATCGGGCTCATCACGCCGCCGGTGGGCACCGTGCTCAACGTGATCTGCGGCGTCAGCAAGATCACGATGGACGAGGTGATGAAAGGCATCTGGCCCTTCCTGCTCGCGCACCTGTTGCTGCTGGCCGCGTTCACGCTGTTCCCGCAGCTGGTGCTGACTCCCATGAAGTGGTGGATGTAAGGGCGACAGACGCGATGCACGCCCGCGACTTCCCGATCGTCGATGCGCACCAGCATTTCTGGGAGCCGCAGCGCAACTATCACCCGTGGCTGAGCGACGAGCCGATGATCCCGTTCCGCTACGGCGACTACACGGCAATCCGCACCCGCTTCCTGCCACCAGACTACCTAGCCTGCACAGGTGGCTGGAAGGTCGCTAAAACGGTCTATGTCGAGACTGAATGGGACCCGAAAGACCCGCTAGGCGAGACGCGCTATATCCACGAGGTAGCCGCGCAGCACGGTCTGCCGAATGCTGTGGTTGCGCAGGCGTGGCTCGACGGCGAGAACGCAGCCGAGCTGATTGCCGCACAGGCCGACTTCCCGCTAGTACGCAGCGTGCGCCATAAGCCGCACGCTACCGCCAGCGCGGAGCTCGCGCAACGCGGCGCAGCCGGTGGCATGGACGATCCGAGATGGCGCGACGGTTTTGCGCAACTGGCGCCAAACGGCCTGATGTTCGACCTGCAGACGCCTTGGTGGCAGCTGGACGCAGCCGCGTCGTTGGCCGCCGATTTTCCCGGTACCACGATCGTGCTGAACCACACCGGGCTGCCGTCGGATCGCAGCGCCGAGGGGCTCGCTGCTTGGCGTGCTGCGATGGAGCGCTTCGCACGCTCGCCCAACGCAATGCTCAAGATCTCCGGCCTGGGCCTGGCGGAGCGGCCCTGGCGTACCGAGGACAACGTGCCAGTGGTGCGGGACGCGATCGCCATCTTCGGTGCCGCACGCTGCATGTTCGCGAGCAACTTCCCGGTCGACGGCCTGGTCGGGACTTTCGACACCATCTTCAGCGGCTTCGCGCAGGCCGTCGCGTCGATGCCGCACGAGGTGCAGCGCGGGCTGTTCCACGACAACGCCTGCCGCATCTACCGGCTCTGATTTCGGTTCATCGGTTCAACAAAGCAAACGGAGACATGCATGAAAAAATCATTTCACCTCGGTGCCCTGGCCCTCCTAGCAGGCGCCGTGCTGGCTGCACCGGTCGGTGCCAGCGCCCAGGTGCGCGAGCACACCCTGCGCCTGAGCACGGGCGACCCTGCCGCTGCACCGGGCCCGATGGGCAACAAGCGTTTTGCCGAGCTGGTCGACAAGGCCAGCGGCGGCAAGATCAAGATCAAGACCTACGACTCTGCCATGCTAGGCAACGACGTGCAGATGCAGGGCATGCTGCAAGGCGGCACCATGGACTTCGCGCTGGTCGGCGCGCCCACGCTGGGCGGGCTGGTTAAGGAGTTCGGCGTGCTCGACTTCCCGTTCAGCTTCCGCAACGTGCAGGAAGTCGATGCGATGCTCGATGGCCCGATGGGCACGCAACTGCTCGACAAGCTGCAGCCCAAGGGCCTGGTCGGTCTGGGCTTCTGGGAGATCGGCTTTCGACAGGTCACCAACAGCCGTCGTGGCATCACCAAGTGGGAGGACCTCGAAGGCCTGAAGATCCGCACGGTGCAGAGCGCTGTGTTCCGCGAGTTCTTTAACAGCACCGGCGCCAACGCGGTGCCGATGGCGATCAACGAGGTCTACACCGCGCTCGAGACCAAGGCCATCGATGCGCAGGAGAACCCGCCCTCGATCGTTTCGACGCAGAAGTTCTTCGAGGTGCAGAAGTACCTCTCGCTGACCAACCATATCTACACCTCCTACGTGTTGCTGGCCGGCCAGAAGAGCTGGGACAAGCTCAACGCAGACGAACGCAAGCTCATCACCGAGGCGGCAGCGGGCGCACGCAATTACGAGCGGCAGATCGCGCGGGAGCAGAACGCCGCGCTGCTGGTGCAGTTGCGCAAGCAAATGACGGTCAATGACCTGAGCCCTGCCGAGGCGGCCCGCTTTGCAGAGAAGGCGAAGCCGGTGCAGGCGAAGTTCTCTTCCACGCTCGGTGACGACTTTGTCAAGACCTGGCTCGCCGCGCTCGACAAAGTGCGCGCCGGCAACAAGTGAACCCGGTGGTCGATGCCGCACCGCTCGCGCTGGTCGATGCGCACCATCATCTTTGGGACCTGAAGGCGAATCGCTACCCCTGGCTGCAGGACGCGGTGGAGCCCAGCTTCTTTCTCGGCGACTATGCCGACCTGCGACGGGACTACCTGCCGACCGACTACCGCGCCGACACGCACCGCCATCGGGTCGTGGCCACGGTGCATGTGGAGGCCGAGCGCGCGCGCGACGACCAGGTCGGCGAAACCTCGTGGCTGCACCGCCTGCATGCGCAGCACGGGCTACCGAACGCGGTGGTAGCACATGCCTGGTTCCACGCGCCCGACGCCGAAGAGGTACTTGCCGCGCAGGCCGCCTGGCCGCTGGTGCGCGGCATCCGCAGCAAGCCGGTGACAGCCGCGACGCCTGATGCGCCGCATCCGCGTGGTTCGGGTTCCATGCACGATCCCGAATGGCTGCGCGGCTTCACGCTGCTGGAGCGACATGGCCTGTCTTGGGATCTGCGTGTGCCGTACTGGCACCTGGCCGAGGCAGCCGAGGTCGCACGCCTGTTCCCGAAAACCCCCATCGTGCTGAACCATGCCGGCTTTCCCTGGGACCGCAGCGCCGAAGGCCTGGCCGACTGGCGCTCGGCCATGGAGACGCTGGCGCGCCAGCCCAATGTGCATGTGAAGGTGTCGGAACTCGGCCTGCGCGATGCGGCCTGGACCATAGAGGCCAACCGGGGCGTGGTGCGCGACACGATCGCCATCTTCGGCATCGAGCGCTGCATGTTCGCGAGCAACTTTCCCGTGGCGCGTCTGCGCATCGACTACGACGCGCTGGTCAACGCGATGCAGCAGATTCTTACGGACCTCACGCCATCGCAGCGCGACGCCTTTTTCCGTCGCAATGCGCTGGCGTTCTATCGAATTCCCGACCCCTCTCAGCCAATCAATAAAGTAGGAGCTACATCATGATTTCACGCCAATTCTTCATATTCAGTGCCGCCGCGGCAGCAGCGCTGGTACTTCTCGGTGCGCCGACGCATGCTCAGGTGCGCGAACAGAACCTCAAGGTCGGCACCACGCTGCCCGACGACCATCCAATCACCCAGGGCGCAAAGAAGTTCGGCGAGCTGCTGCAGGCTAAGAGCGGCGGCAAGATGAAGGTGCGGGTCTACAGCTCGTCCTCTCTCGGTAATGAGATGCAGATGCAATCGGCGCTGCAGGGCGGCGTGCAGGACTTCTCGATCGCCACCACCACTACGTTGGTGGGCATGGTCAAGGAATACTCTTTATTCGACATGCCCTATATGTTCCGCACCACTGCGGAGGTGGACGCGGTGCTCGACGGACCGATTGGTAAGCAGCTCTTTGGACTGCTGGAGCCTAAGGGCCTGATCGGTCTGTCGTACATGGAGCAGGGCTTTCGCGACACCACCAACAGCAAGCATCCGATCACCAAATGGGAAGACTTCAAGGGCCTGAAGATCCGCGTTCAGCCGTCGGCCTTCTATGTCGACATGTTCAATGCGCTGGGTGCAAACGCGGTACCGATGACCATCAACGAGGTCTACACCGCGATGGAAACCAAAGCCATCGACGGCCACGAGAACAGTCTCGCGGCGATCAACTCCAACCGCTTCCAAGAAGTACAGAAGTACCTGAGCCTGACCGGCCATGCCTACAACGCCGTGGCGTTGCTGGTGTCGAAAAAGACCTTCGACAAGCTCAACGCAGACGAGCGCAAGCTGGTGCGCGACGCAGCGCAGGAGGCCGCGGCGTATGAGCGCGATCAGAGCCGGAAGCTGGCCGGATCTTTACTCGAAAAGCTCAAGAAGGATGGCATGCAGGTGAACGATGTATCGCCAGCAGAAAAACAACGACTAGCCGAAAAACTGCAACCCGTGGTGGACAAGTATGCCGGCATCATTGGTGGCGACTGGATGCAACGCATGAGCGTGGAATTGGGGAAAATGCGCGGCAGCAAATAGCAGAAGCCAGCGTCAATCACCTCCAGCCCGTTGATGCAACGCAGCCTGGTTACGCCATCAGCAATTCGACCTTGGTCTATGGCAAGTTGGCCTACCTCAACATGAAGAGCGAAGTTGAAGGCGCTGGCTATCTTGATAGCAAAGACTTCAGCGGTGTTGGCTACGGTATCGGCTACCAGTTCTAAGCAACTTGCAACGCATAAAAAAACCCGCTTCGGCGGGTTTTTTTATGCTTCAAATGAATCTCCTCACAGTGGTGTGCTGCTCCTCGCTCAGTCACTGGCATTCAGGCACAGGGGACGGCAGTGTGTTGCCCGCGAAGTGAGCCTTTAAATTGCTCAGGGTCAAGTTCGCCATGGCTTGACGTGTGTCATTCGTCGCGCTGCCGATGTGCGGCGTGAGCACCACGTTGTCCATCTCACGCAGCGCTTGAGGAACATGCGGTTCGTTTTCAAAGACGTCCAGCGCAGCACCCGCAATCGTGCCGGCCTGCAGGGCCGCAATCAATGCGGCTTCATCAATGACGGAACCCCGTGCGACATTCACCAGACAGCCCTTGGGACCGAGTGCCGCCAAGACACTGGCATCGATTAATTTTCGGGTCTCTGCACCGCCAGGCGTGATCACGACGAGGAAGTCGCTTTGCGCCGCCAACGCCACAGGCGTTGACAAATAAGGGAGGGACACATCAGCCTTCGCGCTGCGTGCCGTGTAGGCGATCTGCATGCCAAAAGCCGCAGCTCGCAGCGCGATCGCCTGCCCGATCCGCCCCATGCCCACGATGCCGAGTCGGGCGCCCGAGACTCGTCGCCCCAACGGAAAGGCGCTCGTTGGCCATTGGCCGTCTCTGACGAAGCGGTCAGCACGTACCACTTGGCGGGCCCAAGTCAGCATGAGTGCCATGGCAAGATCGGCCACGTCGTCGTTCAACACACCGGGCGTGTGGGTGACCACAATGCCGCGCGCCTTCGCTGCCGCCACATCAACACCGTCATAACCCACGCCCATCACCGCGATGATTTCAAGTGCAGGAAGCTGCTTTAACAATTCGGCATCAATCTTCGACTCACCATTCGCGGCGATGCCACGAATGTGCGAAGCGATCTTTTTAAATGCTTCTGGATCCGCTTCATGCAGCCGTTCATGAACAACATATGCAGCGTGCAACGGCTCCAATAGCATCGGCTGCAGATTGGCCATGGAGAGAATGTGGATGGCAGACAAAATTTAACTCTTGGATTTCGGATGAGAGTGTCGGACCGGCTGGCAAGAACTGGATGCGCTTGCACCCAGTTCACTGGTTCTGCGCCAGCCGCTGAAAGCGTTTACTTCTCGATGACAAGTTTCGACAAAACCATTTTGAATGACTCGCGATCGCTCTCAATGGACGCTTTGAATGCGGTCGCGTCCAGATAGGCCTCCCCTAAGTTGGCTTTCGCGAGCGTGTCTTTGAAGCTCGCCTCTGCCGCGGCCTTTTGTGCCGCAACTTTCAACACCTCAACCACATCAGCCGGTGTACCTTTGGGCACGGCCAGACCACGCCAGACACCAATGGCGAGATCAATTTTTCGTTCTTTCAACGTCGGCGTATTGGCAAAAACACCACCCAGTCGTTGGTTGGACATGACTGCCAGCGTGCGAAGCTTCCCGCTTTGCACATGCATCATCACCTCACCAGGGCTGACGGAGACAGCATCCACATGGCCACCCAGCAAGTTCAAAATGGCGGGCGCTGCTCCCTGGAAAGGGACATGATTGAATTGAGTGCTGGTTTTATCTTCCAGTGCAGCAGAGGCCACATGCCAAATATCACCCACACCACCATTTCCGAGCTGTATCGCGCCGGGCCGCTTCTTGGCATCAGCCAGAAATTCCTCAATGGTTTTCCAGGGTGCATCAGCCCGGACAGTGATGGCCGCAGGGTCGTAGTTGAGACGCGCAATCGGAATGAAGTCATCGCTGGTCCACTTCATCAAGTTAAGCGCCGGCAGAATCACAAGGTTGACAGTCACCACACTCAACTTGTAGCCATCGGGCTTTGAATTGGCGACATCACCAAAGCCAACCGCACTGGCTGCGCCTGGCTTGTTGATCACAATAAATGGCTGTGAAAAATGCTTGCGTGCGGCGTCCGCAAAAGCCCGCGTCATGACATCGGTGCCACCGCCAGCCGAGGCGGCAACGACCAGTTCAACAGGTCGGGTTGGATAGTCTGCAGCAAAAGCTGCCGAGAATGAAACCGCAAGAGCGGCCATCGCTAAAACACGTTTTCCACCAGAAAGGGATTTGGATATGCGCATGATGTGTCTCTAGGTATAAATTTTTAATAATCAACGAACGAACTACTTGCCCCAGCGCAGCACCAGCGGGTTGAGCCGCTGAGCTGTCTCGATCAAGCCTTTTCGCACCTCGGGGTGCATGGTGGGAAAGGGATGGCGCGGTGCTTCGCACGCGATGACGCCGCCCTCTTTCATGAGCGCTTTAGCCGTCAGGATGCCGCCCTGTCGGTTTTCATAGTTGATGAGCGGTAGCCAGCGCTCGTACAAGGCACACGCTTCCTCACGGCGGCCTGCGGCATAGGCATCAAGAATCAAGCGGATGCCATCGGGGTAGCCACCGCCCGTCATGGCGCCGGTCGCTCCGGCGTCCAAGTCAGGCAACAGCGTGATGGCTTCCTCGCCATCCCAAGGGCCTTCAATGGCATCGCCGCCCAAGCGAATCAACTCGCGCAGCTTGCTGGCTGCACCGGCGGTTTCGATCTTGAAGTAACAGACGTTCTTGATCTCCTTGGCCATGCGCGCCAGAAAGGCGGCTGACAGCGGTGTACCGCTCATGGGTGCATCCTGAATCATGATCGGGATGTCGATGGCGTCAGACAAGGCGGCGTAGAACTCATAGATTTTTTGTTCGCTCGCACGCAAGGTGGCGCCGTGATAGGGCGGCATCACCATCACCATGGACGCGCCCATGTCTTGTGCGCGACGGCTGCGCTCAGCGCAGACGCGGGTGCCGAAATGCGTGGTGGTGACGATGACCGGTACGCGCCCCGCCACATGCTTGAGGATGGCGGCAGTCAACACTTCTCGCTCATCATCCGACAACAAAAACTGCTCGGAAAAATTAGCCAGAATGCACAGGCCGGTAGAACCGGCGTCGATCATGAAGTCAATGCACCGGAGCTGGCTGGGCAGGTCCAGCTCACCGGCTTCATTGAAGGTGGTGGGCACCACCGGAAACACACCCTGGTAGCGAGCCTGCATGTTATTCAATGATGTTGAACTGGTCCAGGAACTCGGTCTTCATCGTCAAGCCCAACCCTGGCTTGTTGTCGTCAAGCTGAATGAATCCGTTCTCGGCCACAGGCTCACCGTCGAAGATGTAATAGAACAGCTCGTTGCCAACTTCCACATCAAACATCGGGAAATATTCGCTCATCGGGCTGGCCAGCGTGCTCATGGTCAGGTGGTAGTTGTGCATTTGCCCGGCGTGTGGAATGACCGGCACGCTATAGGCTTCGCACAAGGCGTTGATCTTGTGTGCTGCGGTGATGCCGCCCACGCGGTTGGTGTCGTACTGCACCACGGACACCGCTTTTTTGTCGAGCAATTGCTTGAAGCCGTACAGCGAAAACTCATGCTCGCCGCCCGAAATCGGGATGCTGGTGAGCTGATTCAACTCAGCGTAGCCGTCGATGTCGTCGGCAATCACAGGCTCTTCCAGCCAGCGTGGTTCGAACTTTTCCAATTTCGGCAACATGCGTTTGGCGTACTCCAGGTTCCAGCCCATGTAGCACTCGAGCATCAAGTCGTTGTCGTAGCCAATCACTTCGCGAACCGCTTCGACAGACTTCAAATTCTCTGTCACGCCTTTTTGCAGATGCGCGGGACCATAGCCAAAACGCATCTTGAACGCGGTGAAGCCCTGGTCTTTGTACTTTTGTGCCTCGGCCTGCATCTCGTCCAGGTTGGTCCGGTAGAGCTTGGAGTAGTAACAGGGAATTTTTTCCTTGGTACGGCCACCCAGCAATTTAAAGACGGGCTTGTTCACCGACTTGCCAAGGATGTCCCAGATCGCCAGGTCAATCGCCGAAATCGCGGCCATGGTCACACCTTTGCGCCCCCACGCGTGCGTTGCGCGGTACATGCGTTGCCACAGGTATTCGTAGTCCCACGGGTCTTGGCCTAGCACCAAGGGCGTCAGGTATTGGTCAATGATGGCCTTGGCGATGGCAGGAGCCAAGGCAACATTTCCGAGGCCGATGATGCCGTCGTCGGTCTCAATTTCCACCACCGTCCAAGAGTGAAAACGAAAGGTGCTCATGGACTCGGTTTTTGAATAAACCAGGTCCATCGCGTTGGAACAAAAATTACCTTGCGGCGGGACGGTCTTGCCCTTCCACTCGAACACACGGGCACGCACTGATTTGATTTTCATGATGAAGTCTCTTTAAGGTTGAAGCCGTGCCGCACCCATGCGGCAGGCAATGTTGAAAGCATTCAGCATGGCGTTGACATCTGCCTTGCCTAGGCCGGCAATGTCGTAGGCGGTGCCATGCGCAGGCGTGGTGATGGGAATCGGCAAACCGCCCTGCACCGTCACGCCCTTGCTAAAGCCCAGCAACTTGATGGCGATCTGGCCTTGATCGTGGTACATGGTGACGATGGCTTGGTACTGGCCTTCGCGCGCCTTGAGAAAAATAGTGTCTGCCGGAAACGGGCCATCGACGGGGAAACCGCTGCCGCGTAGCAACTTGACTGCGGGTTCAATGATGTCGATTTCTTCACGTCCGCACGTGCCGCCGTCACCCCCGTGCGGGTTGAAAGCAGCCACAGCCACTTTGGGTTCTGCCGTGCCGCTGGCCTGCAGTGATTTATAAATCAAACGCGTGGCCTCCACGATGCGCTCCGTGCTCAAGGTGGCCGCCGCATCTTTCAGTGGAATATGGGAGGACACTCGCGACGTCCACAAATCACCCAGCGTGTTGAACTCACAAAAGTAACCCGTCACGCCGAGGTACTCAGCAAAATGGTGCAGTTCGTCGTCGTGCTTCAGGCCGCCTTGCTTCATGGCGAATTTGTTGAGCGGCGCAAAGCAGATGGCATCGACCTCACCGCGTTGGGTGCCATCCATGCACAAGTTCAAAACCTTCAACACCGCAGCACCACAAGCGGCTTGCGATTGGCTGCGCATGACCTGATCGGCCGCAATGGTGTTCGTCGCCAAGAATGCGGGCAAGTGAGTATCAGGACGTACACGAACTTGCGCCAAGCTGCTGACAGCCTGTGTCTCAACTTGCAAGTCAGCAATGTTCTGACCGTCTTGCCACAACCACGGATCTCCCAACAAGACAATATTGGCCTGCTCTGTGATGCCTGGCTGGCTCAACAGACGAGCGATCAGCTCAGGGCCGATGCCTGCGGCATCACCCAAGGTAAGCGCTACGACAGGAAGTTTTTGCTGCGTCATAAAGTCAATCCATCTTGATGTTTTTACGTGCAATCAGCTCGGCGTAGCGTTTGTTTTCAGACGCATGGAACGCCGCAAACTGAGCCTGCGTCATGGGTGTCAGGTCTGCGCCGATAGCACTCAGGCGGGTCTGCGTTTCAGGCATGGCGAGCACCTTGGTGACTTCCGTATAGATGCGATCCTGCACGGCCTTGGGTGTCGATGCCGGCATGTAAATGCCGTACCAGGCGCTCATTTCCACACCGCCCAGACCGGCTTCGGCCATGGTCGGCACATTCGGTAATTGCGGGTTGCGTTTGGCACTGGCCACCGCCAAAGCGCGGATGCGTCCCGCCTTGATTTGACCGATCACGGACGGCATGGTGTCAAAACTCAGTTGCACCTGGCCGCCCACCAGATCGACCAACGCAGGGCCACTGCCGCGGTAGGGAATGTGCGTCATGAAGACGCCAGCTTTGTCTTTAAACAACTCTGCCGCAATGTGCTGTGTGCTGCCAGAGCCACTGGTGGCGTAGTTGAGCTTGCCGGGCTGTGACTTGGCCAGCTTGATCAGCGCCTGCACAGAATCGACCGGCAAGGCGTTGTTGACCACCAGCACATTTGGCACAGCACCGACAAACGCCACCGGCACTAAATCTTTGTCGTTGTCGTAGTTGAGTTTGAGCAAGTGCGGTGCAATCGCGTGCGCCGTCGACACACCCATCAACAGCGTGTGACCGTCAGTGGCTTTGGCCGTCACGTCGGCGGCCAGCGTGTTGGAAACGCCGGCACGGTTTTCAACCACCACCGGCTGCTTGAGCAACGGGCCCAGCCTGTCCGCGACAGCACGGGCCATCGCGTCAGTGCCACCACCCGGGGCAGATCCAACCAAAATACGCACCGGTTTGGTCGGCCAATCCTGCGCAAGTGCAACGGATTGAAGGGTCGCCGCGCAAACGGTTAGCAACAAGGCAGTAATCAGCTTCATGGTTTGTCTCCCAAATGTAGATGGACGGCATCTTGATGTACCGCTGCTCGAATCGTAAGGACGATCTCAGTCCTCGTAAATTGAAAAGAAATGATTGTTTGATAATCTGTGGTTATCATTTGAAGCATGTCAACATCCCTGCCAATCCCTCAATTACTGAACCGCCTGCGCATGCGTCAGGTTGCGCTGATCTTGGCGGTGGGAGAGCACGGCACCCTGCGCAAGGCTTCAGCAGAGTTGGGCATGACGCAGCCCGCCGCTACCAAAATGATCCATGAGTTGGAGTCAGCGTTAGGACAAAAACTCTTTGAGCGCGTCGGCAGAGGACAAAAACTGACCCCAGCGGGCGCCAGCGTGATGCGCTATTTTTCAGGCGTGCGCGGCTCGTTCGAATCCATGAGCCGAGAGCTGGTCGAATTGAAACTCGGTAGCGCTGGCAGGGTCTCAGTGGGCAGCATCATGGCCCCGTCGCCAACTTTGCTGACGCAGGCCATCATCGCGCTGAAAAAAGCCTATCCCCTGCTGTCTGTCGGCGTCACGCTGGACACCAGTGACCGGCTGTTTGAGTTGTTGCGAGAAGGCGTGCTTGACGTAGTGATCGGCCGTATTCGGGACGTGAACCGGACTGAGGACTACACCTTCAAGGCACTGGAGAACGAGGCGCTGGCGGTGGTCGCGGGCGTGCACCACCCGCTGGGGAAGAATAAAACCGTCAATTTCAGCGCCTTGCTCGACTACCCGTGGATATTGCAGCCGACAGACAGTCCCATGCGAGAAGTACTGGAGCATGAATTTCGCATGCTGCAGGCCCCCACGCCCAAGGGCATTATTGAGACCGCTTCAGTGCTGACCACGACTCACTTGATCGCGGAGACCGACATGATTGGCGTCTTACCGAAGTCAATAGCTGACATCTATGCCAAGCATGGCTTGCTCAAAATTTTGCCCTGCTTGATTCAGCACAAGATGGAAGAGTTTGGTTCCGTCACCCGGAAAGACCGGCCTTTGAGCGAAGCTGCCGAGTATTTGCTGGACGCGCTACATCAGCGATAAACCGCAAACACCTCAAGCCAAAGGTGACCCCTGCAAAACCACTGTAAGCCTGGTTTTAACCATCAAGGTCATCTGCTCAAACAGATGCGGAACGAGGCGCAAAGCCAATTGCAACTGTGTCTGCAGCAAACGCTGCATGACGCCAAACTCAACCTTATCTTGATCGTTACCGACCTGCGGCAACATGTCTTTCAACCATGCATCTGGCGACGCGTCTTGAGGGCGTTCCAAGGCCAGCGCCAAGACATCGAGTTGCCGCTGCAAGGTCTCTGCAGTTGCCAGCAAACCGGCATCGACGTGCCCAAGAACTAACTCATCACGGTGGGCACCGATGGCTGAAATGTAGTTGAGTAGCGTGTGTGAAAAAATCAAAAACCGGCCGCTGGCTTCCTTTTGCGCGCTGCTGCCGCTGGACGGCTCTTTGAGCATGGCGGAGTAGGCACTCGAGAGGGCTGCGTCGGCGTTGTGGGCATTGCGGCGGGCCAGTCGATAGTTGAGGTTGTCTTGCTTCCCCGCTTGGGCTTGGTATTGGGCCAAAATTTCGTGCAGGTAAATGGCTTGTGTTCGCAATGCGCGGGCCGCGAGGCCGGGCCACTGGCGCAACTGCCAGTTAGGCAGCACCAGCCAAGCCGCTAAGCCGGCGATCACGGAACCGACGACGGTGTCCAACAAGCGGGTGGGGATCACGCCCTGCCCCATGCCCATCTGGTGAAAACTGAGCAGCAACAGCCCAGACACAGCGACCGTGGCCAACAAGTACCGGGTATGGCGAGAACCTAAAAACACAGCCCCCAACAACACCATCAACGTCGACTGCATCATCGGCGTTGGAAAGAGTTGAATCAACGCCCAACCCAGAGTCAAGCCAAACGCCGTCCCCATGGTGCGTTGCATGAGTCGCGTCAAAGTAGCGGCGTACTGCTGCTGACTCACAAACAAAATGGTCAGCAAGATCCAATAACCGTGTGGGTCGTTGGTGGCTTGCATGATGCAAAACCCCACCGCCAGCGACACCACCAAGCGTGTGGCGTGGCGAAACAAAGGCGAGCGCGTTTGCAGCTGCGCCCGAATGCGCGCCCACGCTTCGCGCAGCGTGCCGGGCTGACGATCCAACAGACTTTGGTCCACGCTGCCGTTCGCTGGGTCCACCGGTTTCAACGCACCGGCAAAGACACGCGCCATGGCGGTCAAGTTGTTGCTCAGGGCATTCAGTGCCGGCAATGACCGGTGCGCGCTTTGCAATCCACCCAAGTGGTGAATGGCCGCGTGCAAGTCCTCAATCGAACGGGCGGTGGCGCCGTGGTGAACCGGCACCGTCTTCGCCCGAATGGCGATGGCCAAACGAAAGGCCTGCTCGCCCAACAAGGTCAACACCCGCTGGCAACGGTAAAGGGCGTCTGAGTGAAAGAAAGCGGTTGATAAAACCTGGTAGTCCTCATGCGAAGAACTGGCGCGTTCGTGAATATCTTGGGCCGCCAAATACTGCTGCATGGACATCAGAAGCCAGGCTGGCGGTTGGCCCTGACGCAGCCGGCTGAACAGGCTTTCCTTGGTGGCGTTCAATGCGTCGACCACGCGTGAGTTGTGCAAGACCAGCGCCATGCGGCGCTGGGCCAGGTCGACTTCACGGACCGGCTCAAGCAGTTGCGCTTTCAGGTGCAGGTATTGCCCCAAGAGCGCGTACAACTTCGACAAGCGATGCCGCACCGGCGCTTGCGGCATGACGGCCAACCAGAGCACCGACACCAGGCCATACCAAACCGCACCCGCCAGCATCAGCGGTGTGCTGGTGCTGACCTGCGAGTGGCCGGTTTGTGCTGCCAAAGCCGAATAAATAAACAAGACCATCGCCCCAAAAGCAATGGCGCGGTAACGATCCCCCAAGGCCCCGAGCATCGTCAGCGTGAATGCAAACAGGAGCAAAACGGCCAACAGCAGGGCAGGCCATGGCAAGGTGACCCAAACGGCTACGGCCACCATGGTGAAGGCCACCATAGTGATGAGTTGCGCGCGCAGGCGGCCCTGCCAGTTGTCATCGGTTTCTGTCAATGCGCTGGCAATGACCCCCAACAACACGGGCATCAACTCGCCTTGCCGTTGCGACAGCCAGTCAAAGATCAGAACGCAGGTCAACGCCACCAGTGCACGAGCGCCACGCGTGTAGCCTTCGTGGTTCTGAGTGCGTTGACGCGCGCGCCTCAAACGTTCGTCAAGTCCTATCAAGCTAAAGTAGTTCATGTGATCCTATATGCAAGAAGCATACTCACACATGATGACGGTTGAGGCGGCGGCTTGACGCGACAGCTTCGCGTTACGGAATCAACTTTTCTGCGCGCAGCTGCGCAAACAAATCAGTGAACGAGTCTTCGGTCACTTGGTAGGCCGTGAAGCCAAGTTGGCGACTGCGCGTCATGTCGGTCATGACTTCGATCGGCCGGCCGAGATCCAGATCCGTGTGCCAAGCCGATGCGAGTTTTTTCAAGTCGGGCTCGACCAGTCCATGCCGCTGCGCCATCTCACGCCAGAGTGCCTCGTCGCCGGCCATCTCGGTTTCAAGCGGGCGAATCGTGCCGTCAAAACCAGCCGCTTCAATGCCAAACCAGTTGGCCAAGCGGCCCCAGAGCCATTGCCAGCGGAACAGGTCACCGTTCACGATATTGAAGGCGGTGTTGTGTGCCGCGTCTGTCTCTGCTGCCCAGACCAGTTGCCTGGCCAACTGGTGCGCGTCCGTGACGTCGGACAAGCCCTGCCACTGAGCCGCAGATCCGGGCCATTGAAACAGGCGACCCGTTTCTTTGCAGATCGACGCATACACGGCCAGCGTCGTGCCCATGTTCATCGCATTGCCAACGGCCTTGCCGATGACGGTGTGCGGTCTGTGGACGTTCCAGCTGAAGCCGTCACGTGCGGCAGCCGCGAAGACTTCGTCTTCTTGTTCGTAATAAAAATTCTCAATGGCCAGACGGGGCTGTTCCTCGCGCAGCGGGGTCTCGGGCAAGGTACCGGCACTGGCATAGGCTTCGAAAGGTCCTAGGTAATGTTTGAGCCCGGTCACCAGAGACACATGGCGCACTGATTTTTTCGGTGCCAGTGCCGCCAGCACATTGCGCACCATGGCGCCGTTGACGCGAATGTTCTCAGCCTCAGTGGCTTGACGCATCCAGGCGGTGATGAACACATGGGTGGGCGCAACATCGGCCAAAGTGGTTTGCAAACTGGCCGGGTCGAGCAGGTCAGCGGCAACTGCACGCAAACCGGGGACGCCCCCCAGCGGGCGGCGAGCCAAACCATAAACGGTCCAGCCTTTATCAATCAACTCGGTCACTAAATTGCTGCCGCCAATACCACTCGCACCGACGACCAAGGCTGTTTTCTGCATCACTCACTCACTCTGTAAACAAATCAGTCTACTGTCAAGTGAGCTTTCCGGTTGAGGCGCCTAGATCACAAACCTTGGCGTTATAGGGGCACTGGCAGCGGCGTCAGCGGATGCCAGCAAGCTATGCGTGTGTTGTCGCTGTTGACCATCGGTGGACTCTCAGAACTGCACTGCGCGCTGGCGTGAGCGCAACGCGGCGCAAAGCTGCAACCGGCTGGCAGGTCAGCCAAATTAGGTGGGCTGCCGGGTATGGCACGCAAAGGTTGACCGCGGTTCTCGCTGCTGACCGTGGACGCCAGCAAGCCGGCGCTGTAAGGGTGGCGGGCAGCGTGCACCATACCGGCGACCGAGTTTTCTTCAACGATGCGGCCGGCATACATAACGGCAATCCGATCGGCCACTTCAACTGCCGCGCCAATGTCGTGGGTGACAAAAATCACCGCCATGCCGGTTTCGCGTTGCAGTTCGCGCAGCAGCAGCAAAATCTGAATCTGCACCGTGGCGTCTAGTGCGGTGGTGGGTTCATCGGCCAGCAACAGTTTCGGTTTGCAGGCCAGTGCCAGTGCGATCATGGCGCGTTGCCGCATGCCGCCAGACAGTTCGTGCGGGTAGGCATCAAAGCGTCGTTTGGCTTGCGGTATTTGCACACGCTCCAACATGTGCAACGCCTGACTTTTTGCTGCTGTTTCGCTGATGACCTCATGCGCACGAATCACTTCCGTGATCTGTTGACCGATGGTGTAGACCGGATCAAACGCCAGTCCCGCCTCTTGAAAAACCATGGAGGCAATACCGCCCCGATAAGCTTCCAGCGCCCGGCCTTGCAAGGCCATCACGTCAATCCCATCGACCTGAATCTGGCCACTCATGCGGGTCGTTTTGGGCGAGTGCAGTTTAAGCAAAGTGCGCAAGGTGACGCTCTTGCCTGAGCCAGACTCACCCAGCAAACCCAAGACCTCACCCGCCTTTAATTCAAAGCTGACTTGGTTCAATGCACTGGCATGGCGGCTGCCATGAAATTCAACACTCAGGTCTTTGACCGAGACCAAGGGCAAGAGCAAGGGCGCGTTCATGCGGCGCTTTCTAAAGTTGCAGCGGTGTGCCCTGACTCAGCGTCATTCATGTGGCACGCGACCAGATGACCGGTCAACTGCGCAGCGGGAACCAAGGCGGGTTCGCGCTCAGAGCAGACCACTTCTGCATGCACGCAACGCTCCCGAAAACGGCAACCGGCAGGCGGATTGATTGGGTTCGGTGGGTCACCGCTCAAGGGCGATTTTTGGGTGCGATGGGCCGGGTCCATAGACGGCACCGCCGACAGCAAAGCGCGCGTATACGGATGCGCGGCTTGACCATAAATTTGCTCGACCGGGCCAATTTCCACCACTTGACCGAGGTACATCACCATCACTTCGTCGCAGATGTAATGCACCACGTGCAGGTCATGCGAGATGAACAAGTAAGTCAGCTGATGCTCGGCTTTGAGTTCTTGCAACAAATTGAGCACCTGCGCCTGCACCGACTTGTCCAGCGCGGCAACGGCTTCATCCAGAATCACCAAGCGCGGGTTGAAGGCGAGTGCACGGGCAATGTTGACGCGCTGACGTTGGCCGCCAGACAGCTCATGCGGATAGCGAGATGCAAATTGTTCAGGCTCAAGGCCAACGCGGGCCAGCAGTTGGCGGGCACGCTCGTTCGCTTGCGCTTCAGTCAAGCCATGTTCACGCGGCCCGTAAGCGATGGTCTCTTGAATAGTCAAACGCGGGTTCAGCGACGCAAACGAATCCTGAAAAACCATTTGCAGGTTGCGCCTGAAGGCTTTGAGTTCAATGCCACCAAACTCACCCACGCCCTCGCCGTCAAAAATCAAGGTGCCGCTGTCGGGGTCCATCAAACGCGCAATCAGCCGCGCCGTCGTCGACTTGCCACAGCCGGATTCGCCGACGATGCCTAGCGTTTTGCCTTTGGCCACCGTGAAATTGATGCCATCAACAGCATGTACAAATTTTTTCTCGCGCTCCAGCAATCCACCCCGCACCGGGAAGTATTTTTTTAAATTACGCACGATCAAAAGCGGCTGCGCTGGGCCACCGCGATCCGCTGAATCAGTCATGTCGACCCTATTGCTCATGTTGCTGCTCATCGTCGAACGTCCATGGCAGACCGCACACCATCTGCCAGCAGATTGAAGGCGATCGAAGTGATGAAAATCATCGCGCCGGGAAGCGCGGCAACCCAAGGGTTGCGAAAGATGGCCGAGCGCAGTGTGTTGAGCATCAGGCCCCACTCCGGTTCAGGCGGTTTGACACCCAAGCCCAGAAAGGACAAGCCCGAACCCAAAATCATGCTGACGCTCAGCAAGCCGGTGGCGTAGACAAATACCGGGCCGAGCACGTTGCCCAGCACATGCACGCGGATGATCGAGAAGGCGCTGGCGCCACTCATCCGCGCGGCCTCTATGTAGTCAAGGCGGCGCACTTGAGTCGTCACGCTTTCAGCGACCCGCACCATCTGCGGCACAAACACCAATGTCAAAGCCATCAAGCTGTTGCTCATGCCCGGGCCCAGGGCGCCGGCAATCGCCACCGCCAACAGCACCGACGGAAACGCATAGAAAACATCCAGCACGCGCATCGTCAGCATGTTGGTTCGGCCGCCGACATAACCCGCCAACAACCCGATAGACGTGCCAATGACAAAAGCCGCCAGCACCGGTACCACACCCATTAGCAATGACAAGCGCCCGCCGTACATCAGGCGCGTCAACATGTCGCGCCCCAATTCGTCGGTGCCCAGCCAGTGACCCGGCGAACCAATCGGCAGCAAGCGGTTCATCATGCTGGCTTTGAACGGATCGGCCGGCGCGATCCAGGGTGCAAAAATAGCCGCGCCAATGATGACTGCCAACACAACCATGCTGATCATGGCCACGCGGTCTTGTCGCAGCTGACGCAGCACAACCATCCAAAAACTGCGGCTAGGCGCCTGCGCAACAGCAGCTGCAGGCATAACCATATCGGTAGGAAACAAGGTGGTTTTCATTCAGGTCCGTCCCATGCGGGGATCAATCAGCGGCTGCAAAATATCCACCAACAAATTCAAGGCCACAAAGAAAAGGCAGAGCACCAGAATCGTCCCCTGCAACAAAGGGATGTCGCGCTGAAAGATGGCGGTGTTCAACAAGAAGCCCGTGCCGGGCCAAGCAAACACGGTCTCGACCAAGATCGATCCGCCCATCAAATAACCCAATTGCAAACCCGCCACAGCCAGCACGGTGGGTGCCGTGTTTTTGGCCACATGCCGAAAGATGGCTTGATGACTCAGACCACGGGCTCTGAGCGCCATGACAAACTCTTGCTCCAGCATGTCGGCCACCAGCGCCCTGACCGTGCGCGTGATGATGCCCAAGGGAATCACCGACAGCGTCAACGCCGGCAGCACCAAGTAACGCATGTGCTCAACATCCCAAAGCCATTCGGCCGAGCCACCGGGACCCGCACCCATGGCCGGAAACCAGCCGAGCCAGGTCGAAAAAATAATGGTCAGCACCAAGCCCAGCCAATAGTGAGGAATGCTGACACCAATCACCGACAGCACCGTCGCCAGCCGGTCTATCCAACTGCCATGCCAGTAGCCTGCGAGCGCACCCAAAATGCAACCCATGAGCACGCCGGCAAAGCCCGCGACCCCCGCCAACAGCAGCGTGTTGCTGACGGCGCCCAAGACCTCGGTGGCCACCTCGCGACCCGAGGCAATGGACCGGCCCAAATCGCCCTGCACTGCTCGCAGCAGCCATTTGCCGTATTGAACCGGAATTGGTTGGTCCAGGCCGTAGGCGGCTTTCAGCGCCTCGACAACTTCAGCCGGCGCGTCGGCTGGCGCGATAGCGTTCAAGGGGTCACCCGGTGCCAAATACACCAGCATGAAAGACACCAGCGTCACACTCAGCGCAATAGGAATGGTGTAGAGCAAGCGCTTCAAAACATACGAAAACATGAGGGCCTTTCTAGGCGCTGTGCATGACACACAACCGTCATCCCAGCACAAGCTGGAACGACGGAGGGCCGATTACATCTTCAGCGTGGTCAGGTCCTGAAACCAATGCTGAGCCTGCACAAAGCCTTTGACTTTGGGCGACAGAACGTGCGGGTTGACATCGTGCACAACCCACAGCATCAGGGCTTCATCCACCATCGTTTGGTGCACGGTGGCCAGCAAGGCGTCTTGCACTTTGGTGTTAAAGCTGGTGCGAACCTTGTCGAGTGCAGCGTCCACTTTAGGGTTGCTGTAGCCGCCCCAGTTGACGCCGTTGGGCGCGACATAACGGCTGTCCACAAAACGGGTGATACCGTAGAACGGGTCAGAGGTGACATAGCCCAGATTGATTGCGCTGATGCCTTTGCCGGCGTTCATGTCGGCCTTCACGCCACTGCGCCAGTGCAGGTACAGAGTTTCAAGCTCGACCACTTCAAACTCAAGCTGAATCCCGACTTCAGCCAGACTTTGCTGAATGTATTCGTTCATCGGCAAGGACAGCATCTGGCCCGTGCCGCCTTGGGCAATGATGACCTTGGCTTTGAGTGGTTTCTCTTTGCTGTAGCCGGCTTGCGTCATCAACGCTTTGGCCGCAGCAACGTCGTAACCCAGCTTGAAAGTAGGCTTGCCGAACCAAGGGCTGGAGCTGTCGAGCTGGCCTTTGGCCGGAACAGCCAAACCGTTGAGCAGCTGCACAATGCCGTCACGATTGATGGCTAAATTAGCGGCTTTACGCACACGAATATCAAGCCACGGTGAACCGGGTTGAGTGCTGAAGTGATACGGCCAAACGTGCGGTGTGACATTTTTCACCAGCTTGAAACCAGCGCTGACGAGTTGTGGCACCACATCTGGCGGCGGTGTTTCGATCAAGTCAACCTGGCCGCTGAGCAGTGCGTTAGAACGCGTCAAGGCGTCAGGGATGGGGATCAGGACAATGCGGTCGGTTTGCGCCATCCGGGTTTTGTCCCAGTAGGCTGCGTTTTTGACCAGCTCAGCGCGTTCGCGTGGCACCAGTTTGTCTAGCTTGAAAGGACCTGTACCCGATGGCTGCGAAGCAAATTTATTCCAATCGCGACCGAGTTTTTCCCACTGCGCCGGACTCGAAATCAGGAACCACGGGAGCTGATACGGAAAGAGCGCATCGATGACTTTGGTGGTGATCTCTACCGTGTAGTCATCGACCTTGGTGTAGCTGGCGATCGACGGAATACGCGGCCGCACTTGGGCGCTTTGTTTAGCGTCGAACTGCGGTGATTTGTCGTTCAGGACTTTGTCCAGATTCCAGATGACCGCGTCGGCCTTGAACTCGGAACCGTCATGGAACTTCGCGCCCTTGCGCAACTTGAAGACCCATTTCTTGTTGTCTTTGGCGTCGACTTTCCATTCGCTGGCCAGGCCAGGCATCAACTTGCCGGGACGCGTGCCAATGTTGGATTCCCAAGCCACGAGTGGGTCATAAATCGTGTGGCCGGTGAACTGATAAGCCCCGGCGCCGCGGTCTGGTTGCCCCGTAGTGAGCGGAATATCGGCCATCGAAATGCCGTAGCGCGCCACGGTTTCAGCCATCACGCCAGAGTGCATCGCCAGCGCGACAGGAACAGTTAACAGCCAACGAGAAAGTTGCTTGGGCAACACGTGCATGAAAGAACTCCAAAAGTTGAGAGGTACAAACCTGCTAACGCACGCAATGTGCCAACTTTTGGGAATCCATCAAATTCGGTGAATACAAAGATGGATAGTGAAAAATTTTTCGTCACTGCGAGCGCAGCGTGGCAGTCCAGGAGCCCGAATTCGCAGTCATGGATGGCCGCGCTGCGGTCGCCGTGACGGATTGGCTGCGCGGTCAGACCGATTTAGGAAAACGCATGCTGGTGCATACCCACGCACCAAATTAGGTCAGCCCAGCAGCGCGGCCAAACCACCTTCGGGTTCAAAGCGATTGTTCCGAAAGATCAGCCGGGTCGGGCCGCTCCACAGGGGGCGCGTCACAGAGTGGCCGGGGTCACCCGGGTAGCACATGACGCGCTGGCCTTCGAGCTCCATCGGCTCGGGCTGAATCAACAGCGGCGGGCGGGAACTGGCCGCGGTCATCACGTCAGCGGCAGTCGAGTACTTCAGCAACTGGCTGAGGCTCAAAATTTGAGCAGGCACCAGTCCAAGCTCACCCGACCAGTACTGCCGCAGACCAGCCTCGGGCTTCAGCCAAAGAGTTTCCGTGACTTCGTGATCATCGTGCAGCGCCTCTTGGCCTGCAGGTGCCAGTGCCACAAAGAAGCGCGCGTCAAAGCGCCGATTCATCACCGAAGGCACACGCGGCGTGATCCAGCGTGCCCAAGGCTTCAGACTGCTGGTCTGCAAGGGCAGGCCGAGCTGCGCCATCGCCGCGACAAATCCAAGGCCGTCTTTCAAATGCCGACGCAATTCGGTAGGCACGTGCAGCGGCAGTTCCCGATGCAGCAACAGCCCGCACTCTTCAAAAGTCTCACGCATGGCGGCCACGTACAAACCAGCGCCGGTGGCGGTGTCAAGCGCCGACTCACCCAAGCTGGCCGTCAGCGCTTCAGCACTTTGCTCCAGTTGCGACAGCGGCGTCAGGCAATCCAGTGCGTCGAGTTTGCCGCCCGGAAAAACGTGAACACCGCCCAGCACGCCCGAGTTGCCGTGGCGCTTGACCATCAGCACCTCGAGTCCGTCGGGACCGTCGCGCAGCACCATGACCGTTGCCGAGGGCGCCGGAGCCGTGAGGACTTCCTGATGGTTGAGTTCGATAACCATGAGTTGAATCAATGACGGAAGTGCCGCACACCGGTCGTTACCATCACCACGCCGCGTTCGTCTGCGGCTGCAATCACTTCAGCGTCGCGCATGCTGCCGCCGGGCTGGATGATGCAGCTGGCGCCCACATCGACCACCACATCAAGGCCGTCGCGGAAGGGGAAGAAGGCGTCGCTGGCCACGGCTGAACCTTGCAGGTCTAGGTTGGCATTGGCCGCTTTGATGGCGGCGATGCGGGCCGAGTCGATGCGGCTCATTTGGCCGGCGCCGACGCCCAGCGTCATGCCGCCGCCACAGAAGACGATGGCGTTGGACTTGACGTATTTAGCGACCTTCCAAGCGAACAACAAATCTTGCAGTTGCGCTGGTGTCGGTTGCAGTTTGGTGACGACTTTCAAGTCAGCCAACGTGATCTCATGGTTGTCGGCGGTTTGCATCAGCAGGCCAGAACCAACGCGTTTGACGTCGATGAGGTTGCGGCCTTGTTGGGCGGCGCTGTCGCCACCGGTTGGCAGTGCGATTTCTAAAATGCGCACATTGACTTTGCTCTTGAAGACTGCCAGCGCTTCGGGGGTGAAGGCCGGTGCCATCAGCACTTCAACGAATTGTTTTGAAATTTCCAACGCTGCTTTTTCATCGAGCGGACAGTTCAAAGCAATGATGCCGCCGAAGGCTGAGGTCGGGTCGGTCTTGAAGGCTTTGCTGTAAGCATCCAACGCGTCAACGCCGATGGCCACACCGCAGGGATTGGCGTGCTTGACGATGACACAGGCGGTTTCGCCCAGCAGCGAGTCAAAGCTCTTGACGCATTCCCAAGCGGCGTCCGCATCGGCGATGTTGTTGTACGAAAGCTCTTTGCCTTGCAACTGACGCGCCGTGACGAGTGAGCCAGCAGCAGGATGCAGGTCGCGGTAAAAGGCCGCTTGCTGATGCGGGTTTTCGCCGTAGCGCAGGTCTTGCAATTTGATGAAGCGGCCGTTGGACTGGCCTGGAAACAGGCTGTGAGTGCCGTCTGCCTGCAGGCTGGACAGGTAGTCGCTGATGGCGCCGTCGTACTGACTGATGCGGTTGAACGCAGCCACGGAGAGCGCAAATTTGGTGGCGTCTTTCAACTGGCCATCGGCTTTGAGTTCAGCTAACACGCCGGCGTACTGAGAGGCGTCGGTCAGCACGCCGACGTCTTTCCAGTTTTTAGCTGCCGACCGCACCATGGCTGGGCCACCGATGTCGATGTTTTCAATCGCGTCTTCCAGCGTGCAACCGGGCTTGGCAACCGTCGCTTCAAACGGGTAGAGGTTGACCACCAACAGGTCGATGGTGCTGATGCCGTGCGCTTTCAGCGCGGCCATGTGCTCGGGCATATCTCGGCGGGCCAGCAAACCGCCATGCACTTTCGGGTGCAGGGTTTTGACACGGCCATCGAGCATCTCAGGAAAGCCCGTCAGCTCCGCCACTTCCGTCACCGGCAAGCCCTGGTCGGCCAGCAGCTTGGCGGTGCCGCCGGTGGACAGCAACTTGATGCCCAAGGCGTGCAGGCTTTTGGCAAATTCAACAACACCGGTCTTGTCGGACACGGAAATCAAGGCGGTCAAAGTAGAGGCGGTCATGGCGGTTCAGGGTCCGGGTTAAATCTAAAAAACAGGGGCAATAAAAATACAAACGTCTCAGTTTCGTCATTGCGAGCGCAGCGCGGCAATCCATCACTTGGCTACGTCGCCATAGACTGCCGCGCTGCGCTCGCAGTGACAGTCATCCTGAGAAATCATTTCAAAAGCTTGTGCTCCAGCAACTTCTTGCGCAGCGTGTTGCGGTTCAGGCCCAGCCATTCGGCGGCGCGCGACTGGTTGTGGTCGGCCTGCTTCATCACCATTTCAAGCAGCGGCTTTTCCACCACGTTCACCATCATGTCGTACATACCTGAAGGCTCGGTGCCATGCAAATCTTGGAAGTAGCCTTCTAGGCTGGCGCGGACGCACTCTTCGATGTGTTTCTTGCTCATGCTGAGGCTTTCTCTTTTTTTTCTGTGTGCTGCCCGGCCTGCGAAGGCAAGGCGGCAGGCACCCGGTCCATGCTGGACTCAAGGCCATTGAAATAGTCGGCCACTGCGGCGATCTGCAAATCGCAGCTTTCCAGCAGGTTCATTCGCGCCCGGAAGTCTTCACCACCGGGTAAGCTTTTGACATACCAACCAATGTGTTTGCGCGCGGTACGTACACCTGAAAACTCACCGTACAACTCGTAATGGTCGAGCAAATGATCCAGCAGCAGACGCTTGACCTCAGCCACCAAAGGCGGAGCCAAGTGCGTGCCGGTTTCCAGAAAATGGCTGATCTCGCGGAAGATCCAAGGCCGGCCCTGCGCTGCGCGGCCGACCATCACGGCGTCGGCACCCGTCAGCGCCAACACGTCGCGGGCTTTCTCGGGTGAGTCAATGTCGCCATTCGCCACCACCGGAATTCTCAGGGCGGCTTTCACGGCGGTGATCGTGTCGTATTCGGCAAAGCCCTTGTAGCCCTGCTCGCGCGTGCGACCGTGCACCGCGATCATCTGCACGCCGGCGTCTTCAAAGGCACGCGCCAAGCGCACAGCATTTTTATGGGACTCCGACCAGCCGGTGCGCATTTTCAGTGTCACTGGCACGCCATGCGGTGCGCAAGCAGCCACCACGGCTTGCACGATGGCCAGCGCCAACGGTTCGTCCTGCATCAACGCCGAGCCAGCCCATTTGTTGCAGACTTTTTTAGCCGGGCAACCCATGTTGATGTCAATGATCTGGGCACCACGGGCCACGTTGTAAGCCGCAGCATCGGCCATCATGGGCGCATCGGTGCCGGCGATTTGCACCGCAATCGGCTCGACTTCACCATCATGGTTGGCGCGGCGCGAGGTCTTCAAGGTGTCCCACAGGTCACGGCGCGAAGTGACCATCTCACTGACCGCGTAAGCCGCGCCCAGCTTTTTGCAAAGTTGGCGAAACGGCCTGTCAGTGACACCGGCCATGGGCGCCACGAACACGCGGTTGGCCAGAGCGTAAGGACCGATGTTCATGAGGTGGGCGGGTGGTGAAAGAAGGATGGTCTAGAAAAGCGAGGGGCCATTGTATCTGCCTAAAATTTCAGCAATCTGAAAATTTTGCAGCGACACATGATGAGCATCGCCGCTCTTTATACTGACAGCCACATGGACCCTTGGATCATCCGACTGACAGAACTGCTGGCGCTGCCCGAATATGGCCTCAGCACGGTTTTCGTCGTCTCATTTATCTCCGCCACCTTGCTACCGCTGGGCTCCGAGCCCGTGGTGTTTGGTCTCGTCAAGCTCAACCCGGCCTTGTTCTGGCCCGCCGTGCTGGTCGCTACAACCGGCAACACGCTGGGCGGCGCGCTGGATTGGTGGATAGGCTTTGGCGCGCACAAAGTCGTCGATAAATTCAAGCACTCGTCTAACCACGGACACGCCTTACGATGGCTTGAAAAACTCGGCCCTAAAGCCTGCCTGCTGGCTTGGCTGCCCATCGTGGGCGACCCGCTGTGTGCCGTTGCAGGCTGGCTAAAGTTTCCGTTTTGGCCGTGCTTGGCCTACATGGCGGTGGGTAAATTTTGCCGCTACCTGCTGTTAACGGGCGGACTGGTGTGGGTTTTTCCGGGTGGTTTTCACTGATCGTGAACCGGCGGTTTCGCAGTCATGGATTGCCGCGCTGCGCTCGCAAAGACTTTAAAACTTCTCGTGCGGCAGCAAATAGCGCCACTGCCCCACGGGCAAGCTGCTCATGGCGACGCGGCCGATGCGGATGCGCTTCATGCCCTCAACCTGCAAGCCCACGCTTTCACAAAAAAAGGCAATTTGCCCTGGTCGCTCGCCCTTGAGCGCAAAGCGCAAACGCTTTTCGCTTTGCCAGCTGACCTTGGCCGCACCCAACAAAATGCCATTGAAGGTGTAGCCGTGGTCGACCCGGTTCAAACGCTCCAGACCGCCAGCCTTGATCTCACCGCTGACTTCAACCAGCACTTCGTTTTCCATGACGTTGGCGTCTTCGCTGAGCTTGCGCGCCACGCGCCAGTCTTGCGTGAACACCACCAAGCCACTGGCGCGTGGGGCGAGTGGCGTCACCAACACTTGGTCGGCAAAATGTTTTTTCAGCGGACTGAGTTCTGAGCGATCGTCTTTCCAGAGATTGACCGGCACCAGGAAACCAGCGGCGCTTGCGGCCCCCCGCTGCGCGCCCAAACCAGCTTCTGCGTCCGCAGGCTTGTGCAACAAAATCGTCACAGGCATCGCGGCCAGCAAGCTGGCGTCAGGGCTGACCTCAATTTTCTGGTCTTGCACACGAAACTGCGGCTCTTCAATCACCACGCCGTCGACGCGCACAAAACCGCCAGTGATGTACTGCTCGGCCTCGCGGCGCGAACAGACCAGCATGTCGGCCAGGCGCTTGGCCAGACGAATCGGCTCTGTCATGTCAACAATCGTGAGGTGCTGCGTTGAATTAAGAGCTGAACAAGAAGTTCATCACGTCGCCATCTTTGACAACGTAATCTTTACCCTCAGCGCGCATTTTGCCGGCGTCTTTGGCGCCCTGCTCACCCTTGAAAGCAATGAAGTCTTCAAACGCGATGGTCTGTGCGCGGATGTAGCCTTTTTCAAAGTCGGTGTGAATCACGCCGGCTGCCTGTGGGCCAGTGTCTCCCACGTGAATGGTCCAGGCGCGCACTTCTTTGACGCCAGCCGTGAAGTACGTTTGCAGGCCGAGCAGCTTGTACGCAGCGCGGATCAAACGGTTCAGACCCGGCTCAGACTGACCGAGTTCTTCTAAGAACATCTGGCGGTCTTCGTCACTCATCTCCGACATTTCCGCTTCCATCTTGGCACTGATGGCGACCACTGGCGCGTTTTGCGAGGCGGCATACGCCTTCAATCGGTCCAAAAACGGGTTGTTCTCAAAACCGTCTTCAGCCACGTTGGCGACAAACATCGCCGGCTTGGCCGTGATCATGAAAAACTGCTGCAACAGCGGCAGTTCTTCCTTGGTGAATTCGAGTGTGCGCACCGGTTTGGCTTCGTTCAGTGCAGCCTGGCACTTCTCCAAAATAGCCACCAGCTTGACCGACTCCTTGTCGCCCGAGCGCGCCAACTTGGTGACACGGTGCAGGGCTTTTTCAACCGCGCCCAAGTCAGCTAAGCAGAGCTCCGTCTGAATGACTTCGATATCGTCAATCGGGTCCACCTTGCCGGCCACGTGGATCACGTTGTCATCTTCAAAACAGCGCACCACATTGATGATGGCGTCGGTCTCGCGGATGTGCGCCAAAAACTTGTTGCCCAGGCCTTCGCCCGTGCTGGCACCGGCCACCAAGCCCGCAATATCGACAAACTCAACAATCGCGCGCTGAACCTTTTGCGGGTTGACGATGGCCGACAGCGCATCCAAACGCTCGTCAGGCACCTCAACGATGCCGACATTCGGCTCAATGGTGCAGAAGGGGTAGTTCTCCG
Organism: Comamonadaceae bacterium; assembly: GCA_947450765.1. GTDB lineage: Bacteria > Pseudomonadota > Gammaproteobacteria > Burkholderiales > Burkholderiaceae_C > Polaromonas. The sequence goes on from CANFXC010000012.1 coordinate 45,935, forward strand.
CCGCGATGCCCGCGTTGGTCAAAGCGTTGAACAAAGTTGATTTACCGACGTTGGGCAGGCCGACGATGCCGCACTTCAAACTCATGAAAATATCCTTAGAAATCAATGTCCCCATTGCAACACCGAGCCGAATGTCGGCATCGTTGAGGTGCCAAATAAGCTCCATGAGCTTATGGCGCGACCAGCAAGCAAACCCGAAAAGCGGGTGGGGAAAGGGTGATGTGAACTGATTCCGATTGTACTTATCAGCGAAGCCCTGCTGCGTCGCAGCACGCTTTCAGACGGGCGCATCCTGCGTGACCAGGTGCTTTGCGGGTTTTGTGTCGGGGTGAATGCAATAAAGCGCAGCTTCATGGTGGCCACCAGTGTGGCGGGAATGCCGGGCGGGTAGGACTCTAACTAGGTCGACTGTGGTTCCGGCGGTGATTAGGCTGCGCTGATAATGGTCACCTAGTTGGGGAGGTTGGCTGACTCTGACGTTGTTTAGAACCTCGATCGTAATTCGACTCGACTAGCCATGTTGTTTTCTCTGGGGGTTGAGACGCTCAACATCAGGTCACATACTAAGCCGCAAAGCACTTGATTCCGGTGACCCCGTGCGCCGAATTCCATATCTTTAAAGAGACAGCTACTGGTGCAACAGTCGGGTCACTTCCCGCACAGCTGTTTTTAACATCGGCAATATCGTTGCAATCCGGCGCTCGGTCATGCGGGACTGAGTGGCCGCCACCGTGATAGCGGCAATAGGGCTTTTCGCCAGATTGAAAATGGGCAGCCCGATGGCTCTGACGCCAGGCACCGCGTGATTCCCGGTTGATGCGTAGCCAGTAACTTTCGTCATGGCGCACATCTCCAGTAACTTGTCGACCTCAAGGTCGCCGTAAGCCCCCAAGCGCGGGGCAACCGCCTTGATCACGATGTCAATCTCAGATTCTGACAATGCGCTCAACAAAGCCAGTCCGCCCGCACTCACACCCAAAGGCTGGCGGCTGCCCACCGGCACGGACGGCGTCTGTATCGGGTAAGTGCCCTGTGTCCGTGAAAGACAGACGGCGTCATAGCCGCTGCGCAAAAACAAGAAAGATGTGTCGCCAGTTTGCTCAGAGAGAGCACTGCAAGCCGGCTGACAAATGTCCTTGAGGTTGAATTGATGAGTGGCCGTGATCCCCAACTCAAACAGCAAAGGGCCCAAGCTGTACCTGCGGGTTTTTGCGTCTTGGACCAGCATGCCCTCCGCCGTCAACGCTTTCAGCAATCGATGTGCGGTAGGGCGCTGCAGGTCCATTTGTGCTGACACATCAACCAGCCGCATGCCATTAGGCGCTTGGGTGGCGACCAGTCGCAGGGCACGAATGGCCCTGCCAATGCTTTGCGTCCCAGCCACATCTTTTGATTCCGATGAAATAATTTAGCTCCAAAACTAGGACGACCTGCACATTAATCGAGCACAACGCCCGCGAGCTCTACCGCCTTGGCGATCTTCACGGACTCGACCTTCATCAAAGCCGCGAACTCCGCAGGCGTACTGGCCAAGTCTTCTGCACCCGCATTGAGCAAGGTGAGCTTCATCTCAGGACTGGCCAGTGCTTTCTTGATTTCAATGCCGAGACGTTCAACGACGGCGGGCGGCAAACCTTTAGGACCAAGGATACCGCTGTACAGGACGATTTCCATCGGCACGCCAGATTCCTTCATCGTCGGAACATCAGGCGCGGCGCTGACCCGCTTGGATGAAGTGACCGCCAGACCGTAGACTTTGCCGGCCTTCATCTGGTTGATGGCGGGTGGCATCGTCGAAAAGGTGTAGGCGACCTCACCGCCGATGACCGCCGTGGTGGCGGGCGAGCTGCCTTTGTACGGCGCATGCAGTGTCTTGGTTCCGACCAAATGGTTATAGGCCTCACCGGCCAGATGGGTGATGGTGCCGTTGCCCGAAGATGCGTACGCAACATCTTGGGGTTTGGCTTTGGCGAGCGATGTCAGCCCTTTCACATCTTTGGCACCCGAGGCAAGGCTGGAAACCAACATCAGGGGCGTCGAGGCCACCAAGCTGACCATGGAAAAATCATTCCAAGAATCGTACTTGAGGTTTTTGTAGGCCGCCGCGTTGATGGCGTGGCTCGTCATGTCTTGAAAGAACAAGGTGTAGCCATCGGGCACAGCATTGGCCACATAACCCGACGCAATGACAGTTGCTGCACCCGCCTTGTTTTCCACAATGACGTTTTGCCCCAGCTGTAAAGTCAGTCTTGCGGCGAGCGCACGTGACAGCACATCGGAGATGCCGCCGGGCGTGAATCCAACCACCAAGGTGATGGGCCTTGAGGGGTAAGCCTTGGTCTGGGCAGCAGCGGACCCCACCATGACAACCGCGCACAGAACAGCAGTCGAAATTTGACGATAGTGAGTTTTCATGTGAGTGTCCGGTTGAAGTTGGGTTGACAGAAATGGAATCGGGCGGCTGCTTCGCACGACCTGTTTGCAAGCACTTTGACGCGCTTGAATTCATACTAGTACGCGCCAAGTTTCAATGTCAAGACAACATTTTTCTATTCCATCAAATGGACTCTGTGTGTCTGGCACTTGCCAGAAAATGCACCAGCAACGTGAACAAATGACCCTATTGGGGCGCGTTGGCCGCCATTGGCCATGTGCGCAACAAAATGGGGCACCCTGTTGGAAGACCTGTTAGTCCATCCTAAGACTTGCATCATGCTGTCAATAATTTCAATATATGGACTAATTTAGGACGGCATTGACAACTGTTTTAGCCCGAAGGTAGGATCATTTTCGGATGCAGCTTAAGGCTTCATTTCGACTCCATTTCGATGACGCAGCTCATTTCAACCAAGGATTGCCGGTGACCCGCCCCCTACTGCCTCGACACAATCGCTACGACTACATCCCGCTGAACGAGCGCAAAGATTACGACTGGCCGGGCGGCGCTCGGCTGGCATTTGTGTTCACAACCAACATCGAATGTTTTGCCTTCGGCGCCGGACTGGGCCATGACCCGGCCAAAGTCGGAGAGCCACAGACCCATCGCAATTACTCTTGGCGCGACTACGGCAACCGCATCGGCATTTGGCGATTTTTCGAGATGCTGGACGAACTCAAAATGCCGGCAGCGCACAACGTCAACAGCCTTGTGTATGAGTACGCGCCGCAAATCATGGACGAGATCCGAAGACGTGGTGACGAAATCGTAGGCCATGGACGTAGCAACGCCGAGAACCACCGCGGCATGTGGGAGGCCGACGAAGAACGCATCATCAAAGAAGTGGTGGACACGTTCATTGCCCACGAAGGCAAGGCCCCGACCGGCTGGATGGGCTCGGGCGCCTACGAAACACCGAACACACCTGACCTGCTCAAGGAAGCCGGCTTCAAGTACCTAATGGACTGGCCGATGGATGACCAACCCATCTGGATGCGCACCCGAAGCGGCCCCATCTTGTCAGTCCCGTATCCGGTGGAGCTCAATGACGCGCAGATCATCACGCACCGCAAACAAGATGCGAGTGAGTTTTGCGACATGATCACCCAGCAATTTGACGAGATGATCGAGCAGTCCGAGCGCCATCCGCTGGTCATGAATATCTCGGTGCATCCCCATGTTTTCGGTCAACCGTTTCGCCTTCGCATGCTGCGCGCAGCCATGCGGCACTGCCTTGAAGGCCCGCATCGCTCAAAGCTCTGGCTGGCACGGCCTGGAGAGATCGCAGACTATTGCTACAGCCTGCCTGCAGGCACGATTCCAGGCAGCGCCTGAGTCCTTTCAACTCGCGGTCAACACCCTTCATCCAACCCGTAACTCAACATGACAAAACCTCTCGGCAGCAGCGTCAGAGCGCGCGCGCCTTACCAATCCATCGTCAACCGACCACGCCTAGAACTGCCGGGTGACGCCCGCGTGGTGCTGTGGAACATCGTCAACGTTGAAGTGTGGGAGCCCACCGGCTCCATGCCGCGCGCGGTGCTGTCGCCGCCCATGGGAAGCCCACTGTTGCCAGACATTCCGAACTGGTCTTGGCATGAATACGGCATGCGCGTCGGCTTCTGGCGAATTCTCGATGCCTTGAGTGATCGAAAAATGAAAGCCACGTTCGCACTGAATGGCGCCACCTGCCGCATGTATGAAGAGGTCTGTACTGCCGCACTGAACGCAGGCTGGGAGTTCATGGGACACGGACTGGTTCAGCGTCCTATGCACAAAGTCGAGGACCAACTCGGCGCCATCCGCGAAACGATGGAAGAAATCCGGAAGTTCACCGGCAAGCCGCCACGCGGCTGGGAAAGCCCTGGACTCACCGAAACCGACGAGACCCTTGACCACCTCGCAGAATGCGGGATTGAGTATGTGGCTGACTGGGTCTTCGATGATCAACCCGTCAGTCTGAAGTCGGACAAGGGGCCGATCACATCGATCCCTTACACCGTGGAGTTGAACGACGTGGTGATCTCAGCCGTGCAGCAACACCCTTCTGACGAGATGCTCAAACGTGGCAAAGCGCACTTTGACCGCCTTTACCAGGACGGCGCCAAGACACCTCGCGTGATGGCCATCTCCGTTCACCCGTACCTGAGCGGCGTACCGCACAGAATTGGCTACCTAGAGCAACTCTACGATTACGTATTGAGCCACGAGGGCGTGGTGGTCATGACTGGTGAGCAGATCCTCGACTGGTTCCTGGACCAACAACGCAGCAACGCCACATGACCTTACCGCGCATTCTTGTCGTTTCGTTGGGCGGAACGATCACCATGACCAACAGCGCCGCTGGGGGCATCGCACCGACCTTGACGGCTGACCATCTGATCGCCAGCGTGCCCCAACTGGCGCAGGTTGCGAACCTAGAAGCCATCACTCAATTCAGCATGCCGGGCGCGTCGCTCAGCATCCAGAATCTGGCGGATGTTGCGCGACTATTGCAGACCCAATTTGCGGCTGGTATTGATGGTGCGGTGGTGGTGCAAGGCACCGACACGATAGAAGACACCGCCTTCGTGCTGGACATGCTAGCGGGCCACGACAAACCCGTGGTGGTGACAGGCGCCATGCGCGGACCCCAAGCGGCCGGGGCTGATGGGCCGGCCAATCTGCTGGCGGCGGTGACTGTGGCGGCTGACCGCCGTGTCGCGGAACTGGGCGTAGTCGTGGTTCTCAACGATGAAATTCACGCGGCTCGTTGGTCCCAAAAGTCGCACACATCATTGACCAGTGCTTTTGAGTCTCCGGGTACCAGCCGCATCGGTATCGTTGCCGAAGGTCGGGTCGAGATTTTCATGCACCCCATCAAAAATCTTTTGCCAATCACCAGCGCGCTTGACCACCCAAGCCGCGTAGCGCAAGTCTCGCTAGGGCTGGGCGAAGAAGGCTGGCTGTTACCCGCACTGTCTGGGCTTGGCTACACCGGCGGCATCATTGAAGGCATGGGCGCAGGACATGTACCTGCGGCTACAGTCGATGCCATTTCAGGCCTTGTCGCGCAGATGCCCGTCATCTTGTGCAGCCGAGTTCGCGCAGGACGCGTGTTCACCCACACTTACGGGTTTGCAGGCTCTGAGATGGACTTGGTCAAGCGCGGGGTTATCTGCTGCGGTCATTTGAGCAGCGCCAAAGCTCGGTTACTACTGACCTTGCTGCAATCGACAGGCGCGACGCACGATGCCATTCGCGCAGCATTTGAGAGCACTGGCGGTGCAATACCTGTAAAGTAACCCATCGACTCCGCCAATCAAACTCCAAGATATCGGTGAAGTGTTGCCGTGTCACTGTTGAGTTCGTTGGCAGCGTCAAACTGCGCTATGAAAGATGTCTACAGGTTTGGGGGAGTGCCAAAGATAATCTAGACACGGGTAACATCAATTCCTTGTCTTAGATCCTCTTTTTCTTCCTCCCACCGTTTGACCACTCTTTCCGCCTCCACCCAGCGCTCCGCTTTACTGCTGTCCTTTGCAACTTTTGGCAGCATGGCGATTCAGCGCATCTGCGATGCCATGCTGCCGGAGCTGTCGCGGGTCTTCAACGTCAACATCACTGAGGCTGCCCGGGTGGTCTGGCTGTTTGCTGTCTTCTATGGCGCATCGCAGCTTTTTTACGGCCCGTTGGGTGACCGCTTGGGCAAATTCCGCATCGTCACTTACGCCACCATAGGCTGCAGCTTGGCCAGTTTGGTGGCGGTGTTTGCAGACAGCCTGAACGCGCTGGTGGTGGCCCGCGTCGCCATGGGTTTGTGCGCAGCCGCCATCATTCCACTGTCGATGGCGTGGATCGGTGACGCCGTACCTTACGAGCAACGCCAGGAAACGCTGGCCAAGGTCGGACTCGGCACCACATTGGGTCTGGTGAGCGGTCAGTTGATGGGCGGCCTGCTGACAGACACCTTGGGTTGGCGCTGGGCTTTTGTGCTGATCACGCTGCTGTTTGCCGTGGTTGGTGCACTGATGTATGGCAATTACAAACGGCAGCCGGCACCTGCTGCGACCGACCATGATGGCCAGAATCGGCCGGCGTTCTTGGGCCAGGCGTTGCGGATCATGACCGAGCCGTGGCCACGCTACATCCTCTTGATCGCCATGGTCGAAGGCGCCTGCGGCTTCGGTGTGCTGGCCATCATTGCCTCACACCTGCACCGCGAACTGACGCTGTCGCTCACCGCGTCTGGCGCCATCGTGGCGATGTTTGGTATCGGCGGTGTGGTTTACATGGCGCTGGCCAAGCATTTAATTCGCCGCTTCGGCGAAACCGGCTTGGCGCAATGGGGCGGCGGCTTGATGGGGGTGTCGTTTTTGGTGCTGGGTTTTGCCACTTGGTGGCCTTTGACGCCGCTGGTCAGCCTGTTCGCCGGGTTCGGATTTTTCATGTTTCACAACACCATGCAACTGCATGCCACGCAAATGGCACCAACAGCCCGCGGCACAGCGGTGTCGTTGTTTGCCTCCTGCCTGTTCATTGGTCAGGCGCTGGGCGTGCTGCTGGCGGCCAATTTGATCGCGTTGCTCGGCTCCGGTGCTGTGATTGCGCTGGGCGGCGCCGGCATCATGGTGTTAGGCCAACTGCTGGCCAGAGGCTTGCGCAAACGTGCCTTTAAAACTGATACGGCCCTGTGACCACCTGCCCCACTTTGAGCAACTGATCCACGCCTTCGAGCGTGATGGTGTTCATGCCAAAAGACAGCGCGCCTTTCAGCCGCGCATCTTGCCGGTAGGTCTGCAAGATGTCGTTGACCACTGGCGTGCTGCTGGCGCTGAGCGGGTCGATGTTGACGATCGGGCAACGCGGGCACGGTTTGACCGGCTGCAAGCGCACCGTGCCTTCTGCCGTCACGATCTCCAACTCTTGCAAGCGGTCTTCGTCGTGCGCTGACATCAGGTCCACCGCACCGGATGCATTCCCCAACACGATATTCGGCCGAAAGCGCGCCATGGTCACGGCCTCTTGTCCGGCCGCACGCAGCCTGTCGTTCAGGCCATTGAGCGAGGCTTCGCTGGTGAGCAGCAGCGGGTAACCGTCGCTGAACTGATTCAACGCTTCAACCCCGCCCGTCCAGCTCAGGCTGGAAGCCCGCTTGTGCTCCGGGTCAAAACGCACCAGCCGTGCTTTGACGCCCAGAAAGTCACTGACCCATTGCGCCGCCGTCGCGCCCATGTCGTAGGCCGCCACCTCTTGGCCCCAAACGCTGGCCCGCACAGCCGCTTCAACCTTGTCAATCGCCAGGTGCAGCGCCAGCATGCCGGGCGCCCGCAGCACGATGTCGTCGGTGCGCAGCTGCGGCTGAATCAGCGCCATGCGCGGCCATTCACGCTGCGTTAAAAAGGCATTGTTCTCGTCGACCACCATCCAAGCGCGGTCCAAGTCCAGACCGGTTTCGGTCAGATAAGCCTCTTTGACCGCCACACCGGCGCAGGACTTGACGGGGTAAACATACAACTGCGCAATGACGGCGCTGAAGTCTGGGGCGTTCTGGGGTCGAATGGTGTCGGTCAAAAGAGTCCTTCAGCGATGTAAACAAGATATGTCAAGCGGGGCTATGTGGGGTCATCCAAACACGGCTGTCAGCGCTGATTTTGCACTGGCTCCTAAAATGCCCCATGCCCAAGAATTTTGATGTGTGTATTCGTGGCGACGGGATTGTCGGACGCACCCTGGCGCTGCTGCTGGCGCGTGAGCGGCTGCGCGTGGCGCTGGTGGCTCAACCAGTGCCAACACCCGTGGCCGAAGACGTGCGCGCTTATGCGCTGAACGGTGTCTCGCGCGCCCTGCTGATGCAGCTGCGCGCTTGGCCCACAACGCCAGCCGTCACGCCCGTGAGCGAGATGCGCGTTTGG
>CANFXC010000013.1 GCA_947450765.1 Comamonadaceae bacterium
AGCCGTTGACGCGCTGCTGGTGCACCCGGATGTGCACGCGATTTCGTTCGTCGGCTCGACGCCGATTGCCAACTACATTTATGAAACCGGCGCGCACCACGGCAAGCGCGTGCAAGCGCTGGGTGGCGCTAAAAACCACATGGTCGTGATGCCGGACGCCGACCTTGACCAAGCCGTCGACGCGCTGATTGGCGCTGGCTACGGTTCGGCCGGTGAGCGCTGCATGGCGATCTCAGTCGCCGTGCTGGTTGGCGATGTGGCCGACCGTTTGCTGCCAAAACTACAAGCACGCGCCGAGCAACTCGTCATCAAAAACGGCGTCAATTTAGATGCTGAAATGGGCCCCATCGTCACCGCCGCAGCGCACCAGCGCATCACCGGCTACATCGACTTGGGCGTCCAAGAAGGCGCGACACTGCTGGTCGACGGCCGCAAGTTCACAGGCGCTCAAGCCGGCGCGGGTTGCGAGCAAGGCTTTTGGATGGGCGGCACGCTGTTTGACAACGTGACCCCCGAGATGCGCATTTACAAAGAAGAAATTTTTGGCCCGGTGTTGGGTTGCATGCGCGTCAAAGACTTGGCCGAAGCCATCAACCTGATCAACGCCCACGAGTTCGGCAACGGCGTGAGCTGCTTCACCCGCGACGGCAACGTGGCGCGTGAATTCAGCCGCCGTATTCAAGTCGGCATGGTCGGCATCAACGTGCCCATTCCGGTGCCGATGGCTTGGCACGGTTTTGGTGGCTGGAAGAAAAGCCTCTTCGGCGACATGCACGCCTACGGCGAAGAAGGCGTGCGTTTTTACACCAAGCAAAAATCCATCATGCAGCGCTGGCCCGAGAGCATCGGCAAGGGCGCGGAGTTTGTGATGCCGACGGCGAAGTGAGTTTTTAGCGTATTGGGAAAAGGGGCTGCACCGTTCGGTGCGGCCCCTTTTTTTATTTGCGGTCTAACAAGCGAGTTACCGATAGTAATTTTCATAAGCCTCGGCCATTGGAATGTAGCCAATGGGCTATAGAAGTCGGCAATGCGGATGATTCTGACGACTAAACTCGGCTCCATGGCCACTCAAAACGCAAACCTTTCATCGTTCATCTGGTCAGTCGCTGACTTGCTTCGTGGCGACTTCAAACAATCTGAATACGGCAAAGTCATCTTGCCTTTCACCGTGTTGCGTCGGCTCGATTGCGTGCTGGCATCGAGCAAATTTGCAGTGTTGGCCGAGAAAGAGGCCCGTGAGAAAGCGGGCTTGAACCCAGAGCCTTTCTTGCTGCGCATGTCTGAGCAGTTCTTCTACAACACCTCGCCGCTTGACCTCAAAAAGCTGATGGGTGACCAAGACCACATTGCAGAAAATCTGCGGGCCTACCTGCAGGCGTTTTCACCCGCTGTGCGCGACATTTTTGAGAGCTTTGAATTCCACACCCAAATCGACAAGCTGGCCAAGTCGGGCCTGCTGTACATGGTCACCGAGAAATTCGCCAACATCGACATGCACCCGGATGCGGTGAGCAACGCTGAGATGGGTGCCATCTTCGAAGAGCTGATCCGCAAGTTTGCCGAACTCTCCAATGAAACCGCTGGTGAGCACTTCACCCCGCGTGAGGTCATTCGCCTGATGGTCAACCTGCTGTTCATTGAAGACGATGCGGCCTTGACCAAGCCCGGCGTGGTGCGCAGCCTGTATGACCCAACAGCGGGCACCGGCGGCATGCTGAGCGTGGCCGATGAACATCTGACCAGCCTGAACCCTGACGCACGTCTGGTGATGTATGGCCAAGAGCTCAACCCCGAGTCTTACGCCATTTGCAAAGCTGACATGCTCATCAAGGGGCAAGACATTGCCAACATCATCTTTGGCAACACACTGTCCAACGATGGTCTGAACGGCAAGGTGTTCGATTACGCACTCAGCAACCCGCCCTTTGGCGTCGAGTGGAAAAAGATCGAGAAAGAAATCCGCAAGGAAGCCGAGCAAATGGGCTTTAACGGACGCTTTGGTCCCGGCTTGCCACGGGTCAGCGACGGCTCGCTCTTATTCTTGCTGCACCTGATCGCCAAGATGCGCCCGGCGGTCGATGGCGGCAGCCGCTTTGGCATCGTGCTCAACGGCTCTCCGCTGTTCACGGGCGGCGCTGGCAGTGGCGAGAGCGAGATTCGCCGCTACGTGCTGGAAAACGATTTGGTCGAAGCCATCATCGCTTTGCCGACCGACATGTTTTACAACACCGGCATCAGCACCTACATTTGGATCGTCAGCAACCGCAAACCACAAGCCCGCAAAGGCAAAGTGCAGTTAATTGACGCCAGCAGCTTCTGGCAGAAGATGCGCAAGAGCCTCGGGTCAAAGCGCAAGGAGCTGAGCGCCGAGCACATCGACGACATCACCCGTTTGTTTGGCAACTTTGAAGAGCTCACCCGCCAAGTAGACGGCAGCCCCGTGCCGATCAGCCGCATCTTCGCCAACGAAGCCTTCGGGTATCACACCATCACCGTCGAGCGCCCGGAGCGCGATGACAACGGCCAGATTGTCTTGAGCACCAAGGGCAAAAACAAAGGCAAGCCCATGCCGAACAGCAGCCTGCGCGACACCGAAAACGTGCCGCTCAGCGACGACATCACCGCCTACTTCAAACGTGAAGTATTGCCCCATGCGCCTGACGCCTGGATCGACACCGAGAAAACCAAAGTGGGTTACGAGATTCCGTTCAATCGCCACTTTTACGTCTTCAAGCCACCGCGCCCGCTGGCCGAGATTGACGCCGAGTTGAAAGGTGTGACCGACCGGATTTTGAGCATGATTGGGGGACTGACGGCGTGAGCAAACCTGCATATCTGTTGGTCGCAGCAGGGCAAAAGGTTAAAATCACTGCATGCAAGTCACGCAACAACTTCAGCAACGTCTCGTGCAGACTGTTCGCGTTTCCATGCGCATTGAAGGCTACGCCCCAAGCACGTCGCTCCAGATTCAGGCCAAAGCGAAAGCACTGATGGAGCTACAGCTTGTCAAAGTATCAGTTTCAACAAAGTGACATTTACCAGCCCGGGACTGACCTCCCTATCAATCGGCTGGATATCGGCGATGCCGAAATTCTCCACGAAATAGAAGCACAGCTGCTGCTCCAGGCTTACGAAACTTTTGTTTTGGAGCTCGTCGCAGAAACTCGGTTCGACGAGGCCTATTTCCAATCTCTTCATCAGCGCACTTTTGACTCTCTGTATGGCTGGGCAGGACAGTACCGCACACAAGACATGGTCAAAGGAAGCTCCATGTTTTGCCGCGCCGCGTTTTTGCCGAACGAAGCACAGCGCATTTTCAAAGAACTTGAAAAAGAAGACTACCTGCGGGGTGCCGCCCTCTGGCCCAGGGAACGCTTTGCCGACCGCCTGGCCTACTTCCAAAGCGAGCTGATTGCACTGCATCCTTTTTACGAACTCAATGGTCGCATCACCCGCCTGTTTTTTGACTTGATCACCATTCATAACGGCTACGGCCCGATTGATTACGGACTCGCGCTGCGTGACGACCCGGAGGTGGACAACAATTACATTCGAGCGTCCATCGACTGCGTTCAACGCGCTGACCATGCACTGCTACGCGAGCTTGTCTTGGCTGGATTGAGTTCCAGCGAGTCGGAATCATGAGCTTTGCGCGTTACCCCGATTACAAAGACAGCGGCGTGGAGTGGTTGGGGGAGGTGCCGGAGCATTGGGATGCTGTACCGATCAAGTACCTCGGTCGTCTCAAAGGCGGCGCCGGTTTCCCACACGAAAAGCAGGGTACTGAAGGCGCGGAACTATCTTTTCATAAGGTAAATGCACTCGCACAAGCAGATAGTGACGGTTTTCTTGCCGACAGCGATAACACGATAGATCGTGTCACAGCCAAGGAACTCGGTGCCTTCGTCTTTCCTGCTGATTCCATAGTTTTTGCAAAGGTCGGTGCAGCTCTTTTGCTTGGACGCATTCGTCTTCTCCGCCATAACTCATGCCTAGACAACAACATGATGGGGCTTGTGGTTAGACATACTGAATTTCAGGTGAAGTTCGTTCGCCATGCAATGAACCTTGTTCGGTTCGACCTGATTGCAAACCCAGGTGCTGTTCCATCATTGAACGAAGGGCAAATCGGTGACTTTTGTCTAGCAATGCCACCCCTCCCCGAACAAACCCAAATCGCCGCCTTTCTGGACCACGAAACCGCGAAGATTGATGAGCTGGTGGCAGAGCAGCGGCGGCTGATGGCGCTGCTGAAAGAAAAGCGCCAAGCCGTCATCTCCCACGCCGTCACCCAAGGCCTGAACCCCCACGCCCCCATGAAGCCGTCCGGTATCGAATGGCTGGGGGATGTGCCGGCGCATTGGAGTGTTATTGCGTTGAAGCGAATCGCCGATGTTCAAACTGGGGTGGCAAAGGGCAAAGATAACGGTTCACGGACGACGATTACGGTTCCCTACCTGCGAGTTGCCAACGTTCAAGATGGTTATCTTGACCTTGAAACCATAGCGACGATGGAGATACCGTCAGAAGATTTGAAGCGTTACGCGCTCAAACCCGGCGATGTATTGATGAACGAAGGCGGTGACTTCGATAAGCTGGGGCGCGGTCATGTTTGGGAAGGTCAAATTGACCCGTGTATTACGCAGAACCATGTGTTCGCAGTTCGCCCACGAACGGTTTCGTCTGCATGGCTGAATGCAGTCACCGGTTCAGATTTCGCCCAGTTTTACTTTATGACGCGATCAAAGCAAAGTACAAATTTAGCTTCTATCTCCTCAACGAATCTCATGGAACTGCCTGTGATTCTTCCGCCGGAGGAAGAGCAACACGCTATCTTGTCGTTTATTGCCAAACAGCTCACTTGTTTCGACACCCTCACCACAGAAGCCCAACGCGCCATCGACCTGCTGGCCGAGCGCCGCACCGCGCTGATCTCCGCCGCCGTCACCGGGCAACTCGATGTTCGTGATGTGCGAGGTGACGTCCCGCCGGCGCGTGACAGCAAGCGGCAAAGTGCCGTGCGGTCAGCTCGCACTTGAATTGCTCTCCCTGATGTCCGGTGTTACTGTCGTGTCACCTTTTTGGAGTCTGCCATGTCCAGCACCACGTCCCTCAAACTGCCCAATGCTTTGAAGGCCACCATCGCCAAAGTCGCCGCCTTTGCTGGTGCGGACGTCAAAGCCTATGTCCTGGCCCGGGTAAACCAGTGCCTGCCGCAGGCACTGCCGCTGGATGCAACCAAGCTCATGAAACCGGTGCATGACCGACCCGCTCGCAGCATAAGCAACCGCCTACTGGTGCTGGCACTGCGGCATCAGCGCGAGTCTGGCTACAGGACATGACTGGCTCCTCAATATCGCACCAGCAGAACTGGACAAATCGCATTGTTAATCGTATTATTAACAAATTGATTTATCGCACTCCCGGAGCCAACCATGTCCCACATCAGCGCCAACGACCTTAAAACCAAGGGTATTTCTGCCATTGAATTTGCCTTGAGCACCGCGCCCGAGGCCATTGTGTCGGTGCGTGGCAAAGACAAGTTTGTCGTGATGGACATGGCGCATTACCACTACCTGCGCGAATGCGAGCTGGACGCCGCGCTGGCCCAAACCCGCGCTGACCTGGCCGCAGGCCGTGCGGTGCAAGAATCGCCCGAGGCCCACCTGGCGCGGCTGGACGCCATGTGAGTGTGCCCAAGACCCCACTCATGCCTTTCGCCCTGGTCTTCACCGAGCAATACAACCGCCGGGCAGCACGCTTTCTGAAACGCCATCCGGACCTGCGCCAGCAATACCTCAAAACCCTGCTACTGCTAGAAGCCAACCCGGCCCACCCCTCGCTACGCCTGCATCCTCTGCGCGGGCAACTGGATGGTCTGCACTCGGTGTCCATCAATCTGTCGTACCGAATCACGCTGGAGTTGCTGATTCAAGACGGGCAGATCATTCCGGTGAATGTGGGTGACCATGAGGCGATTTATTGACTTGCTAATGCTATTCGTCGCTTTTCGCTAGCCAAGAAACAATAAAGGGAGGAGCCAATGAGCCTGCACAAAGAAATCAGCTTCGAGAACGAGATCTGCCAGCACCTGGCCTCCTCTGGCTGGCTCTACGCCGACGGTGACGCCGCCCACTATGACCGCGCCCGTGCTTTCTTTCCCGCTGATGTGCTGGCCTGGGTGCAAACCACCCAGCCCAAAGCCTGGGACGTCCTGACCAAAAACCACGGCGCACAAGCGGAAGTCACCTTGTTGACCCGCCTGCGCGACCAGCTAGACCAGCGCGGGACGCTGGATGTGTTGCGCCAAGGCATTGAGTTGCTGGGCCTCAAAGCTCCGCTCAAGCTGGCTGAGTTCAAACCGGCGCTTGGCATCAACCCTGACATTCTGGCGCGCTACGCAGCCAACCGCCTGCGCGTGGTGCGCCAAGTGCATTACTCGCTGCACAACGAAAACAACATCGACTTGGTGCTGTTTTTAAACGGGCTGCCGGTGGCCACGGTGGAGTTAAAAACCGACTTCACGCAAAGCGTGCAAGACGCGATTGACCAGTACCGTTTTGACCGTCACCCCAAGCCCAAGGGGCAAGCGCCCGAGCCATTGCTGTCTTTCCCGTCGGGGGCGTTGGTGCACTTTGCCGTGAGCAACAAAGAGGTTCACATGGTGACCCGGCTGGATGGCCCGGCCACGGTGTTTTTACCTTTCAATTTGGGCAACGACGGTGCTGCTGGCAACCCGGTCAACCCAACCGGCCACCGGACTTCGTATCTGTGGGAGCAAGTGTGGGCACGCGAAAGTTGGCTGGAGATTTTGGGCCGCTACCTGATTGCTCAGCGCAACCCCAAGAAGCAGATTGAGAAGATCATCTTCCCCCGCTACCACCAGTTAGACGTGACGCGCAAGCTTCAGGCCGCCGTGATGCACGACGGCCCCGGCGGCAAGTACCTGATTCAGCACTCGGCCGGTTCCGGCAAAACCAACTCGATTGCTTGGACTGCGCACTTTTTGGCCGAGCTGCATGATGCGCAAAACAAGAAGGTGTTTGACACCGTGCTGGTGGTCTCAGACCGCAACGTGATTGACTCGCAGCTGCAAGAAGCGCTGTTTGACTTTCAACGCACCACCGGCGTGGTGGCCACCATCAAGAACACCGAAGGCAGCAAAAGCACCGCCTTGGCCGAAGCTCTATCGGGCGACAAAAAGATTGTGGTCTGCACCATCCAGACTTTCCCCTTCGCACTGGAGGCCGTGCGCAAGCTGGCCGCGACACAAAGTAAACGCTTTGCCGTGATTGCCGACGAAGCCCACAGCTCGCAAACGGGTGCGGCGGCAATCCAGCTCAAGGCCGTTCTCAGCCCACAAGAGCTTCAAGATTTGAATGACGGCGGTGAGGTCAGCTCTGAAGACATTTTGGCTGCGCAGATGGCTTCGCGCGCTGACGATGGCGGCATCACCTTCGTGGCCTTCACTGCCACGCCCAAGAACAAGACGATGGAGTTGTTTGGCACATGCCCAGACCCCACGCGAAAACCGGCTGCAGACAACGTGCCGGCGCCGTTTCACGTTTATTCCATGCAGCAAGCGATTGAAGAAAAGTTCATTCTGGACGTGCTGCAAAACTACACGCCGTACAAGCTGGCCTTCAAGCTGGCGCATAACGGCGCGGAGATGACGGAGAAGGAAGTTGATCGCAGCGCCGCCATGAAGGGCATCATGGGTTGGGTCCGGCTGCACCCGTACAACATCGCCCAAAAAGTTGAAGTCGTGGTCGAGCACTTTCGCGAGTTTGTGGCCCCGCTGCTCAAGGGCAAAGCCAAAGCGATGGTGGTGGTGGGCAGCCGCTTAGAGGCCGTGCGCTGGCAGCTGGCGATTCAGACATACATCAGCGAGCACGGCTACAAAATCGGCGCGCTGGTGGCTTTTTCTGGTGAGGTGAACGACAAAGAATCTGGCCCCGACGGTTTCACTGAAAACAGCCCGGCACTGAACCCTCAACTCAAGGGCCGCGATATCCGTGAAGCCTTCAAGGGCGACGAGTATCAAATCTTGTTGGTCGCCAACAAGTTCCAAACCGGCTTTGACCAGCCGCTGTTGTGCGGCATGTACGTTGACAAACGCCTGGCTGGTATCCAGGCGGTGCAGACCCTGAGCCGCCTGAACCGGGCGCACCCGGGTAAAGACACCACCTATGTGATCGACTTCGTGAACGACACTGAAGAAGTGCTGGCCGCTTTCAAGACCTATCACACCACCGCAGAGTTATCGGCCACGACGGACCCAAATCTGGTTTACAACCTGCGCGCCAAACTGGATTCTGCCGGACATTACGACGACTTTGAAGTGGACCGCGTGGTGGCTGTGGAGCTGAACCCCAACGCCAAACAAAGCGAATTGATTGCGGCGATCACCCCCGTCGAAGACCGCATCATGAAGCGCTACAAGGCGGCTCAGGCGGCGCTGAAGCTGGCACAAGATAAGAGCGACGACAAGGCTGCCTTGGCCGCTCAGGACGAGCTGGACGCATTGACTTTGTTCAAGGGTGACTTGGGTGCTTACATCCGGCTGTACACCTTCCTCTCGCAAATCTTCGACTACGGCAACACCGCCCTTGAGAAGCGTGCGATCTTTTTCAAACGTCTGCTGCCCTTGCTGGAATTTGGCCGCGAACGCGAAGGCATTGATTTGTCCAAGGTGGTGTTGACGCACCATCACCTCAAAAATCTGGGTAAAACCACCATGGCGCTGGGAGCGGGTGACACCCCCAAGCTGTACCCTTTCAGCGAAGCAGGCAGCGGCAGCGTTCAAGAAAAAGAGAAAGCTTGGCTCTACGAAATCATCGCGAAAGTGAACGATCTGTTCGAAGGTGAGCTGAGCGATCAAGACAAGCTGGTCTATGTGAACAAAGTCCTCAAGGGCAAGTTGCTGGAATCGGAAAAGTTGCGCCAGCAAGCCACGAACAACACCAAAGAGCAATTCGCCAACTCGCCGGATTTGAAGTCTGAGATTTTGAATGCCGTCATGGGCGCGTTGGATGCGCACACCTTGATGAGCAGTCAGGCCTTGAATTCCGCCGCTGTGCAAGGTGGGCTCAAAGATATTTTGCTGAACTATGCGGGGTTGTACGAGACCCTGAGAAGCGCGAGCTCTCATCAGAGTTCTTAGCCGGCACGCCGACCAAAAACCGACCCAGCAAACCCGTCCCGAGCGGCCGGATTCAGCCTACAAAGGCAGCGATACTGAGCCCATGATTCGCCGTTTCCCAGCCTTAAAGGCTTCTTCTTTTTCTGCTTGCTGCATCGCTCTTGTGATGGTTCTGGTGTTGGCATTTGTCAACGCCCCCAGCTTCGCCGCCCAAGCAACCCACGACAGCTTGCGCATCGGCTCCAAGCGTTTCACCGAGTCCTACATCCTCGCGCAGGTGCTGGCGCAGACAGCCGCTGCGCACACACCGAAGCCGCCCGCCGTGCTGCAGGGCTTAGGCAACACGGCCATTGTTTATGCCGCGCTGCGTGCGGGCAGCATTGACCTGTACCCGGAGTACATGGGCACCATCAGCCTAGAGATTCTTCAGCGTAAAACGCCGATGTCGATGGAGGCCGTGAATGCGGCGCTGGCGCCGCTCGGCTTGGGCGCTGCAATCCCGCTGGGTTTCAACGACGGTTATGCGCTGGCCATGCGCGAAGACAAGGCACAGCGCCTGGGCATCACCTCGCTCAGCGACCTGGTGAAGCACCCGGCGCTGAAGCTCGGGCTGTCGAACGAATTTTTGGGCCGTGCCGACGGCTGGCAGGGGTTGGCCAGGCGCTATGCGGCACCGCAGGTGCCGGTGGCGCTGGACCACGGCTTAGCGTATGACGCGATAGCGCAAAACCAAGTCGATGTGATCGACATTTACACCACCGACGCGAAGATTGACCACCTCGGCCTGCGCGTGCTGAAGGACGACTTGGCTTACTTTGCGCGTTATGACGCCGTGCTGCTGTACCGGCTGGACGTGCCCGCGCGATTTCCCGAAGCGTGGGCGGCGCTGCAAAAATTAAGCGGCAGCATTGACGAGAAAGCCATGATTTCGATGAATGCGCGGGCTGAATTGCAAGGCGTGGCTTTTGATGTGATTGCACGCGACCATCTCGCGTCTAAGTCAGGCGCTGCGCCTACCGCAACGGCGGGAACGGATAACGACCCGGGTCAACGCGGCTTCTGGGCCAAGCTGTTCGGGCCCGACCTGGCGCGGCTGACGCGGCAGCACTTGGCGCTGACCTTGATCGCGTTGGGCGGCGCTGCGCTGCTGGGCATTCCGCTGGCAGTGTGGGTGTTTCCTCACCCGCGCCTGCGCGCCGTGGTGCTGGGCGCCGCCGGCCTGCTGCAAACCGTGCCCTCACTGGCCATGCTGGCGATGCTGATTTCTGCGCTGGGCCTGATTGGCACGCTGCCGGCGCTGATAGCGTTGATGCTTTACGCCCTGCTGCCCATCATGCGCAACACCGTCACCGGCCTGAGTCAGGTGCCCACCGGTCAGCGCTTGGCAGCTCAAGCGTTGGGCTTGACAACCGCGCAGACGATGCGAGAGGTCGAGCTGCCGCAAGCACTGCCGGCCATCGTCGCGGGTGTGCGCACGGCGACGTCGATCGCGATCGGCACGGCGACCATTGCCGCCTTCATTGGCGCAGGTGGTTACGGCGAGCGCATCGTCACTGGCCTGGCCCTGAACGACGGCCAGATGCTGTTGGCCGGTGCCCTGCCCGCCACACTGCTGGCGCTGCTGAGCGAGGCACTGTTTGAGACCGTGGAGCACCTGATGCGGCAGCGCAGAGCCTGAATGAAAAACGGCGCCCTAGGGCGCCGTTTCCACGTCAGCTCAACACGTTCAAGCAGTGCCGGCCTTGACCTTCAAACGCCAAGCATGCAACAGCGGCTCGGTGTAGCCGCTCGGTTGCTCCAGCCCCTTAAAGACCAAATCGCAAGCCGCTTTGTAGGCTGCACTGGTAGCGAAGTTACCAGCCATTTTTTTGTACAGCGGATCGCCAGCATTTTGCTTGTCGACGACCGCAGCCATGCGCTCAAAGGTGGCTTGGACTTGTTCCTTCGTCACCACGCCGTGCAGCAACCAGTTGGCGATGTGCTGACTTGAAATTCGCAGTGTGGCACGGTCTTCCATCAGGCCGACGTTGTGGATGTCTGGCACTTTGGAGCAGCCCACGCCTTGGTCAATCCAACGCACCACGTAACCCAAAATACCTTGTGCGTTGTTGTCGATTTCTTGCTGCTTTTCAGCGGCACTCCAGTTCGGCGTGTTGGTCACGGGCACGGTCAACAAACCGGTGAGCAGGCTATCGGCTTCTTTGTTAGCGTTGATTTTTTCCATCGCTTTTTGCACGTCGCTGACCAACACTTGGTGGTAATGCAGGGCATGCAAGGTGGCGCCGGTCGGGCTTGGCACCCACGCAGTGTTAGCACCGGCCATCGGGTGACCAATTTTCTGCTCCATCATCGACTTCATGAGGTCGGGCATGGCCCACATGCCTTTGCCGATTTGGGCTTTGCCGCGCAGGCCGCAGCTCAAGCCGACCAGCACGTTGTTGCGCTCATAAGACTGAATCCAGGCGCTGGATTTCATGTCGCCTTTGCGGATCATCGGGCCGGCGTACATGGCGGTGTGCATCTCGTCGCCGGTGCGGTCCAAGAAGCCGGTGTTGATGAAAGCGACGCGGCTTTTAGCGGCGTCAATACAGGCTTTTAAGTTGACGCTGGTGCGGCGCTCTTCGTCCATGATGCCGAGCTTGACGGTGCTACCAGGCAGACCCAGCATTTTTTCAACGCGTGAGAAAAGTTCGTCGGCAAAAGCGACTTCAGCCGGGCCGTGCATTTTCGGCTTGACGATGTAGACCGAGCCTTTGCGCGAATTGCGAATGGCGTCTTTGGCGCTGCGCTTGAGGTCGTGCATGGCGATGGTGGTGGTCACCACGGCGTCCAAAATACCTTCTGGGATTTCGCGGGTTTCGCCTTTTTTGTCGGTGTACAAAATGGCCGGATTCGTCATCAGGTGGCCGACGTTGCGCAGGAACATGAGCGACCGGCCGTGCAAGACGACCTTCTTGCCTTTGCCAGCTGGCGGCGTGTAGACGCGGTCTGGGTTCAGGCCGCGCGTCAGGGTCTGACCGCCTTTTTCAAAGCTTTCGGTCAACGTCCCTTGCAAGATGCCGAGCCAGTTGCTGTAGGCCAGTACTTTGTCATCCGCATCAACCACGGCCACCGAATCTTCGAGGTCCAGAATGGTCGAGAGCGCCGCTTCAAGCACCAAGTCGCTGACACCGGCCGGGTCGCTTTTGCCGATCAAGGTACTGCGGTCAATTTGAATATCAAGGTGCAGACCGTTGTGTTGCAGCAGCACAGCGCTGGGTTGGCTCGGCTCGCCTTGGTAACCGGCCAGTTGTTTGGCGTCGGCCAAGCTGGTGTTGCTGCCGTCTTTGAGTTTGACGGCGAGCTTGCCGTCTTTGATGCGGTAGCCGACGGAGTCAAGGTGCGAGCCTTTGCGCAGCGGTGCGGTGCGGTCGAGTACGTTGCGGGCGTAGGCAATGACCTTGGCACCGCGTTTCGGGTTGTAGCCTTTGCCTTTTTCGCAGCCCTTGTCTTCAGAGATCACGTCGGTGCCGTACAGCGCGTCATACAAAGAGCCCCAGCGTGCGTTGGCGGCGTTCAGTGCGTAGCGTGCATTCAGCACCGGCACCACCAATTGCGGGCCGGCTTGCACAGCGAGTTCAGCGTCGACTTTGGTGGTGGTGATGCGGACTTTTTTAGGCACCGCGTTGAGGTAGCCGATTTTTTCCAGAAAGGCGCGATACGCCGGCATGTTGGTGATCGGGCCGGGGTTGGCCTTGTGCCAAGCATCTTGCTCGGACTGCAAGCGGTCGCGCTCAGCCAGCAAGGCGATATTTTTAGGCGACAGGTCAGCGACGATGGCGTCGAAGCCCTTCCAGAATGCAGCGCTCTTGACGCCAATGCCGGGCAGCACGCGCTCTTCGATGAACTGGTACAGCGGCGTGGCGACTTGCAGGCGGTGGCTGGGGGTACGTTCTGTGGACATGATTTCTCCTAAAGACTGATTCAAAAACGAGGACTATAAATACAAAAGACGCCAGCCATCAAGCCAGCCTTCAGCGCTCAAAAAAGGCCAAAACATCGCGCAGGTTACTGCCGGTGCGCACAGGCTGCGTGCCGAGTTCTTCAAACGGTAGCTTATAGCGGTTGACCCACAAGGTTTGATAACCAAACCACGTGGCGCCCAGCGCGTCCCAGCTGTTGCAGCTCACAAACACCACTTGCGACGCCGGCAATCCGACCGCGTCGGTGCCGAGCGCATAGGCATCAGGATGGGTTTTGTACTGACGAATGCTGTCCACGCTCAGCACGTGGTCGAGCAGTCCCTCTAGGCCGGCGCTGCGCACGGCGATGCCCAACATCTCCGGGTCACCGTTGCTCAAAATGCCGGTGACGATGCCGCGCGCTTTCAACGTTTGCAGCACCTCGCGATTTTCCGGAAAAGCCGACAGATGCCGGTACTGATTCATCAGTTGCTGCTCGGCGTCCGGCGTCAGCGGCAAGCCCAAGCGCTTGCAAGCGTAGCGCAAACCGGCTTGTGTGAGCTCCCAGAATGGCTGGTAAACCGACTCGCGCTGCGGCCCGCGCTTGCTGGTAGTCACCAAGCGCGTGTACTCAATTTGCTTGTCGCGCCACAGCACGCCGAGCGCTTGACCGTGGCCCGGAAACAGCTGCTCGGCCAGCAAGCCAACGCTGTAAACATCGAACAGCGTGCCGTAGGCGTCGAACAGCACCGCGCCCGGAAGGTGGGGCGCAGCTGCAGACCGAGGGCGTGTTTTGTCCATGTACCGACTGTATTAGATACACGACCGAAGATTAATCGCCGTAAATAGGATTTATCTGTGACTTTTTAGGCCGTAATCTAGGCAGCGGGCGGGTGCTTACAGATTGCTGGAACAATGATGCAGTGTCTAGCCCCGCGCCCCGTTCAATCACCGAGTCTCACGAGACCCCGCCTGCGCCCATGCAACAAGCCTTTCTTTCCCCGTCGCCCCAAGTGTTGATCAGCGAAGTCGGCCCGCGCGACGGCCTGCAATCGGTCAAAGCGATCATGGCCACCGCCGACAAAAAGCGCTGGATCACCGCGCTCTACGAAGCCGGTCTGCGTGAAATTGAGGTCGGCTCTTTTGTGCCAGCCAAGCTGCTGCCGCAACTGGCCGACACCGCTGAGGTGGTGGCGCACGCGCTCACGCTGCCCGGCCTGACGGTGATGGCGTTGGTGCCGAATCTGCGCGGCGCCGAAGCGGCTTTGGCCGCCGGCGTGCACAAGCTGACCTTGCCGGTATCGGCCAGCCACGCACATTCGCTGGCCAACGTGCGCAAGACACCCCAGGAGATGCTCCAGGAAGTGCGTCTGATTGCTGAATTACGCAAAGACAAAGCACCGCAGGTCGGCCTGGAAGTCGGTATCTCCACCGCCTTTGGCTGCACCTTGCAAGGCAACGTACCCGAGGACGACGTGATCCGCTTAGCCGTCCAGTGCGTGGCCGCTGGCGCTGACGACGTTGGCCTGTCAGACACCACCGGCTACGCCAACCCGGCGCAGGTGCGCCGACTGTTCAAGCGCCTGCGCGCTGAGTTAGGCCAACATGCCGGTGCCGCGCACATGCACAACACGCGCGGCCTCGGGCTGGCCAATTGCTTGGCTGCTTACGACGAAGGCGTGCGCACCTTTGACGCCTCGCTTGGTGGGCTCGGCGGCTGCCCTTATGCGCCCGGTGCCTCTGGCAATGTGGTCACCGAAGACCTGGTCTTCATGTTTGAAGCCATGGGCATCCGCACCGGCCTGAACCTGACCGGGCTGATGGCGGCACGTGAACCGCTGCGAGCTGGCTTGCCCGGTGAGCCGCTGTACGGCATGACGCCAGAGGCCGGCTTGCCTAAAGGCTGGAACACCGGAGCCTCACATGACTGAACACACCTCCGCAGCCACACACACAACACAAGACACGCCGCGCCTACCCTACGAAGGCTTGCGCGTCGTGGAGTTCACCCACATGGTGATGGGCCCGACCTGCGGCATGGTGCTGGCCGACCTCGGCGCCGAGGTCATCAAGGTCGAGCCGATTGGCCACGGCCGCGAAGGCGATGCCACCCGCAAACTCATCGGCTCGGGGTCGGGATTTTTCCCCATGTTCAACCGCAACAAGAAAAGTCTGGCGCTTGATTTGCAAACGCCCGAAGGCATGGAGGCCGTGCTCAAGCTGATCGCCACCGCTGACATCGTCAGCGAGAACTTCAAGCCCGGCACCATGGCCAAGCTCGGCCTGGACTACGCCAGCCTGAAGGCGCTGAATCCACGCCTGATTTATGTCAGCCACAAAGGCTTTTTGCCCGGTCCGTATGAGCACCGCACCGCGCTTGACGAAGTCGTGCAAATGATGGGGGGTCTGGCTTACATGACCGGCCGGCCCGGCGACCCGCTGCGCGCTGGCACCAGCGTCAACGACATCATGGGCGGCATGTTCGGCGCGATCGGTGCGATGGCCGCCTTGGCGCAACGTGATCATCCACAGCACGGCACCGGCGTTGGCCAAGAAATTCAAAGCGCGCTGTTTGAAAACAATGTCTTTTTAGTCGCCCAGCACATGATGCAGTTCGCCGTCACCGGCCAACCGGCGGCCCCGATGCCGGCGCGCATTTCAGCGTGGGCGGTGTACGACGTGTTCAAAGTCAAAGACGGCGAACAGATTTTTCTGGCCGTCGTCAGTGACAGCGCTTGGGCGATTTTTTGCGAGGTCTTTGGCTTGGACGATCTGAAAGCCGACGAACGCCTCAAATCAAACAACGACCGCGTCCGCGCCAGAGACTGGATGATGCCGCTGCTGCGCGAACGGATGGCGGCCTACAGTGCGGCCGAGTTGTCTGCGATTTTCGAAAAACATGCGCTGCCGTTTGCGCCCATCACGCGACCTGAAGCGTTGATGGAAGACCCGCATTTGCTCGCCACAGGCGGCCTCGCACCGATCACCTTGCCAGACGGCAGACCGAGCAAAACCGTATTGATGCCTTTCACACTGGGCGGCCACCGGCCGGGCGTGCGAACGTCAGCGCCACAGCTCGGTGAGCACACGCATGCTTTGCTGTCTGAGCTGGGTTATGACGCGGCGGCGATTGCGGACATGACCGCGCGCGGCGTGGCACGCGACTGAGTTGCATGCGGAGTGACTGAAGTCGCGTCATCGCGAAAAAATTCCGTCGCAGCTCGCAAAAAATTCCGTCACTGCGAGCGCAGCGCGGCAGTCCATTGTGGAGGTGCGCGGTGATGGACTGCCGCGCTGCGCTCGCAGTGACGGGCCGAGTGGATAGCCGCTCTGCGCTCGCTATGAAGACGCCGTAAGCTCAGCCAAACACCGCCGCCCAGAGCGCCTGAATCGCCGCACGCTCAGTTTGCACTGAGGCCAGGCTGACCTGTGTCGGCTCTTCGTTGAGCCTTGCTTGGTGCTGCACCCGGCGCAAGGTGCGGTAAGCGTCGGCGGCTTGGTAGCCGACACCGGGCGGCAACAGTCCAGCCCGCTCAGCACGCTGCAGCAAAGCAATATTGCCAACGTTGTCTGCCAGTTCCGGGTGTTGACCTGATTCGGCCAAGACCAAAAACTGCACCGCAAATTCAGCATCGACCATGCCGCCGACCGCATGCTTGACGTCGAACTTCTCTGCCTCCGGCGATGACACTAGTACCGATTTAGCCAGCCCCGCCGATTTGCGTTTGGGCAAATGCGCCAAGCGGACTTTGTCGCGCATCGCGACAATCTCGGCGCGCAGTGCGGCGACATCGCGCGGCGCGCTGATGACCGCGTGACGCACCTCATCAAAACGCTGGTGCAAAGCAGCGTCTCCCAACACACACCTGGCGCGTGTCATGGCTTGGTGTTCCCAGGTCCAGGCGGTGTTGCTGCCGCGCTGCTGCTGGTAATTAGCATAGGCCGCAAAGCTGATGACTAACAGACCCGAACCACCGTTCGGCCTGAGTGCGGTGTCGATCTCAAACAGGTCGCCTTCTGCGGTCTTGATGGTCAGCCAGTTGATGACCTTGCGCACCAGCGTGGCGTAGACCTCACCCGCTTGCTCATGGTCGTCTTCATAGACGAAAACGATGTCCAAGTCGCTGCCGTAGCCGAGTTCTTTGCCGCCCAATTTGCCATAGGCAATGACAGCGAATTGGGACTGCTCGCGGTGTCGGTATTTCAGGCGCTGCCAGCACCAGTCAGCGGTCAGGCTGAGCACGGCTTCTGCCAAGGCGCTGAGGTCGTCGGCCACTTGTTCGACCGTCAGCATGTCTTCCAGATCGCGCGCCAATGTCCGAAAAACCTCGGCATGGTGTGCGCGCCGCAACAAGTTGAGACAGGCTTCGTCGTCGTCCTCGCCCGTGCGCTTGAAGGAGGCGAGACGCAACTCAACCTCGGCCTTGAAGGCGTCCGCGTCGAAGCGCTGGTTCAGCATGTCGTCGCTGGCCAACTCGTCAATCACGCCAGGGTGCTGCTGCAAATAGCGCGCCGTCCATTTGGCCGCGCCCAGCAGGCGCAGCAAGCGCTCGTGCACCGATGGGCGCTCAAGCAACATGGCGAGATAGCTTTCGCGCCGCAGCAAAGGCTCAATCCAATCGACTAGGCGCAAGGCGGCTTCTTCGGTGGCCTTGCCTTCGTTCAGCAAGACGGCCGTGCGTTGCACCAGGCGAATCAGTCGTCCGCGGGATTCTTCACGCAGCGCCAACACGCGCGGGTGGCTGCTCCACTCAGCGATGCGCACCCTAAAACGTTCCGGCCAAGCGGTGGCTTGCTGGTCGACCAGCTCGCTCAACTCTTGCGGTGCGCTGGCTATTTTGTTGCAGCCTTTGCATTCGGCATTACCGCCCAGCAGCTTGTCGAATTCGCCCGCGACCAGCTCCCGGTGGGTGTCCAGTTCGGCCAGAAAAGCGCAGCAGTCGCGAAAGCCCAGCGTGTGGGCAATCCAGGCCAAGTCGTCGTCGCGGGTCGGCAACACGTGGGTCTGCTGATCGTCGAGGTACTGAATGCGGTGTTCGACGCGGCGCAAAAACGCATACGCACGGGCCAGCGCATCGGCGGTTTCTTGCGGCATCAAACCGGCGTTGGCGACGCGTTGCAGCGCATCCAGCGTGGGCCGCGTGCGCAGCTCCGGGAACTGCCCGCCGCGCACGACCTGCAGCAGCTGCACGGTGAATTCGATTTCGCGGATGCCGCCACGCGACAACTTGACGTCGTTGGCGCGCTCGGGATGACCGGCACAACGACGCTGGGCCTGCTCGCGAATTTGACGGTGCAGGGTGCGCAGGGCATCAAAGACGTTGTAGTCGAGGTAGCGCCTGAAGACAAAGGGCAGCACTGAACTGCGCAAGGCCTGCGCAGAGCCATTGCCGATGTTGTTGCTGCCACCGGTTTCATGGCTGTTGCCCGTCACGCCGCCACTGAGGCTCGATGATGGCGCGACGACGCGGCTTTTGAGCCAGGCAAAGCGTTCCCACTCTCGGCCTTGAACTTGAAAATACTCTTCAAGCGCGTTGAGGGACACGGCCGCAGGGCCGGAGTTGCCGTTGGGCCGGAGCGCGAGATCGACCCGAAACACAAAACCATGTTCGGTGGTGTCACCAATCAGCGCATACATGGCCTTGACCTGGTGCGCGAAATATTCTTGGTTCGAAATGTGGCCGCGGCCATCGGCTCGGCCAGCGGTTTGGCCGTCATGGTCGTAGACGTAAATCAGGTCGATGTCGCTGGAGACATTCAGCTCGCGAGCGCCCAGCTTGCCCATGCCGATCACCCACAGACTGGCGCGCATGGCTGGATTGAAAGGGGTATCTTCGATCGCGGAACCGGTCACCAAGTCAGACGACACCAGCGGCGCGCCATACAAGGCATCCAACTCAAGTTGCGTGGCGGCCATGGCCACATCCAGCGCCAATTCAGCCAGATCGGTCATGGCGCGGGTCACTACCGCCAGCGGCGCTTGGGTCAGGCCGTCGCCCTCGCAGTCGAGCACCACCAAGCGCTCCATGACGATTTGGCGCAGCACCCGCAGGGCCGCACCCGTGGTCAGCCCCTGCGCCAACAAGGCGTCCAGCGCCATTTGCATGGCCGGACGTTCAGGCGGGCCAGCAGACAACAGCGGCAATCGGTCGGTGTAACGCCGACGCAGGCGTTGCACACAGCGTGAGTACGCGGCGCCTGTGGCCTCAGAGCCGATAGCCAAAGGGTTTGAGATGGGTTCAGACAATGGGGGCAAAGCGGGTAAATCAGCGTCAGGCGTTGAGAACATCAAGGTAAACAGCTTTTAGATGGAACCCCCGCCGGCTACGACGGTCATAATTCCGAAGCCGATGGATCCTGTAACGCCCCCCTCAACCTTGCTGCCACCTCGCCACGTTCGCCTAACGGCCCGCGTCGTGCGGGTGTTGCTGTGGCTACTTGTGGCATTTTGGCTGCTGGTGGGTCTCAGCTATGGGGTATTACACGGCTGGATTGTGCCGCGTATTGGCGACTTTCGCCCACGCTTGGAAATCGAGGCCAGTCGAGCGCTGGGAATACCGGTTCGGATCGGCAGCATCAGCGCCCATTCAGGCGGCCTGATCCCCTCTTTTGAACTCACAGACATCAGCTTGCTCGACAGTGAAGGTCGCACCGCACTGCGCCTGCCACGCGTGGTGGCAGCGTTGTCGCCCCGCTCACTGTGGAGTCTGGGTTTTGAGCAGCTGGTGATCGACGGTGCAGAGCTCGACATTCGCCGCAGTGCAGACGGTCGGTTCCAAATCGCCGGACTTCAGCTGCCTGACACTGCGCGGGGCAACACAGCGTTTGCCGACTGGGCCTTTGAGCAAACCGAACTCGTCTTGCGCGGTGGCGTGCTGCGCTGGACCGACGAGACCCGAGACGCACCGCCGCTGGTATTGACTGATGTAGTCGCCGTGCTGCGCAACCCCGGAAAGCGCCACCTGATCCGCATCGATGCGACACCACCGACCGCCTGGGGGGAGCGCTTCAGCGTGCGCGCCCGGTTGCGGCAACCTCTGCTGTCGGGCAGCGGTTCGTCGTGGAAGACTTGGACGGGACAGCTCTACAGCGAGTTCAGCCGCGCCGATGTGTCACAGCTCAGGCAATACATCGGTCCGGATCAATTCGGCATGGATGTCAGCAGCGGTCAAGGCGCGCTGCGGATCTGGGCAGATCTCGCCGCCGGTCAGATCACGGGCGCGACCGCCGACGTCGCCTTGAGCGGTGTCAGCACCCGACTGGCGCGCGAATTACAGCCGCTGACGCTGGCCTCGGTGGCCGGTCGCTTTGGCGGAACACAACTTGTCAACGGCTTTCATTTTCAGACCGAGGGTTTGTCCTTCGAGGCCGATGACGGCTTGATCTGGCCGGGCGGCAATGTCTCCCTGACACACACCGATGCAGACATTCGCCAACCGGCCAAGACCGAACTCAAAGCCGACAAGCTGGACTTGGCCACATTGGCACGCATCGCCAAGCGTTTGCCGCTGGACGCCAGCACCCACACCTTACTCGACAGCTTTGCGCCCAAAGGACTCGTGGAGCACGTCGAAGCCAGCTGGTATGGCGAGCTCTCTGCGCCACTCACGTTGACCGCGCGGGGTCGCGTGAGCGGACTGGCACTCACCGCTGCAGCCGCCAGCGCCAGCACGCCGGCGCATCCGCTGCCGGGCCGGCCAGGGGTTGACAACGCCACGGTGGATTTCAACCTGACGCAAGAGGGTGGACAGGCCCAGATCCAACTGGCGCAGGGGACACTCGAATTTCCAGGCGTCTTTGAGCAGCCGCGGGTGCTGTTCAACGAGCTGTCCTCTGAGGTCTTGTGGAAACACAGCGGCGCACACCTTGAGTTGCAGTTGCGCAAACTGCGCTTTGCCAATGCCGACGCCGAAGGCCAGGCAGAGGTCCGCTGGACCAGCACCGACCCAGTCGCAGGTCAAGCGCTCACGCGGCATCCCGGCGTGCTGGACTTGCAAGGCAGCATCAGCCGCGGTGACGCCAGCCAGGCACACCGCTACTTGCCGCTGGTATTGCCTGAATCAGCGCGCCACTATGTGCGCGACGCGGTCTTGCAAGGCCGCCTCAGCGATGTCAAATTCAAGGTCAAAGGTGACTTGCTGCAACTGCCATTCGCCAATCCAAAGCAAGGCGATTTCCTGGTCACCGCCAAAGCCAGCAACGTCCGCTACGCCTACGTGCCGCCGACCTCTTCTCCAAGTTCTGGTAACACGGCCATCAAGCCTTGGCCCATGCTCGACGCCCTGCAAGGCGAGTTGATTTTCAATCGCCAAGGCTTGGAAATACGCGCGGCGCAAGGCAGCGTGGCAGGCCTCGACGGTCTGCAACTCACGCGCGGCAGCGCCCGTGTGCCCAATCTGGCCATCCCGGTGGTGGAAGTCAACACCAGCATCAAGGGGCCACTCGCGCAAGGTCTGAAATTTATCAACACATCGCCGGTCTCCGGCATGCTGGGCGATGCACTGCTGCAATCTACCGCCAACGGTTCAGCCGACTACACCATGCGCTTGTTGCTGCCTTTAGCCAACCTGGACAAAAGCACGGTGCAAGGCAGTCTTGCTTTACCCGGCAATGACGTGCAGTTCACAGCCAACAGCCCGGTACTGGGACGCCTGAAGGGTGCGCTGGCGTTCACGGAAAACAACTTTCGTGTGAGCAATGCGCAAGCGCGCATGTTGGGCGGCGACATCCGCTTTGACGGCGGCATGCGCGCCAATCCAACGTCGACGGGTGCGGGTCGTGGCACGCCATCCGAACCCCTCGAAGCGCCGATTTTGTTTCGCGGCCAAGGCACCATATCTGCCGAAGGTTTGCAACAGGCGCGCGAACTAGGCATCGTCGCCACGTTGGCCAGCCATGCCAGCGGCAGCACGGCCTATAGCGCCAGTCTGGGTTTTCGCCACGGCAACGCTGAACTCAGCGTCAACAGCAGCTTACAAGGCATGGCGCTGAATTTCCCGGCACCCTTGGGCAAAGCCGCAAGCGAGTCGCTGCCGCTGCAGTTCGACCAGACACTGCTACGCGAGTCGCTGGCACAAGGTAAAAACTCTCAAGACCAGCTGTCACTGTCGCTCGGCCGGCTGGCCACCGTGCGCTATGTGCGCGACCTCAGCGGCACTGAGCCGCGGGTACTGCGCGGCAGCATCGCCGTCGGGCTGGAGGCTGGCGAATCAGCGGCACAACCCGCGACCGAAGTGGCCGCCAACGTGAACTTGCAACGTGCCGATATTGACGCCTGGCGCTCAGTACTGGGTCCCGTTACACCACCCAAGAGCGCCACGACGAAAGCGCCCGTCAACAATTCAGCCGCGGCCGGCTACCTGCCCACCGTGCTGGCTTTGCGCGCGAAAGAGTTCATTGTGGAGGGTTACCATCTCAACAAAGTGGTGTTGGGTGCAACACGCGACGGCGCTAACTGGCGCGTCAACATGGACGCCGACGAACTCAGTGGTTACCTTGAATTTGGCCAGCCTGGCGCCGTACCCAGTGGTGCCGGGGACCGCCTTTATGCGCGGCTGTCGCGGCTGCGACTCGGTGCCAACACAGCGCGCGAAGTCGAAACCCTGCTGGAGGGTCAGCCTGCTGCCGTCCCGGCGCTGGACATCGTGGTGGAAGACATGGAGCTGAGGGGCAAAAAACTCGGCCGCGTCGAGGTTGAGGCCGTCAACCGCAGCGCGCAGTTATTGGCGCGTGACAACAGCCCGCGCGAATGGCGTCTGAACAAGCTCAATGTCATTTCACCAGACGCGACTTTTTCCGCCAATGGCAACTGGTCGGCCGTGACGCCTTCTGGTCAGAGCCGCAGGGTTTTGATGAATTTCCAGCTCGACATCAACAACTCCGGTGATCTGTTGAAACGCCTCGGCATGGATGGCTTGATACGCCGCGGCAAGGGCAAACTCGAGGGCCAAGTCGGCTGGCTGGGCTCGCCGCTGAGCTTGGACTACCCGAGCCTGAGTGGGCAGTTCAACGTCAACGTCGAAAGCGGTCAGTTTCTCAAGGCTGAGCCCGGCATTGCCAAACTGCTCGGCGTGCTGAGTCTGCAATCATTACCGCGCCGGCTGACACTGGATTTTCGCGACGTGTTTTCGGACGGCTTTGCCTTTGACTTTGTGCGCGGCGACGTCAGCATCGAACAGGGTCAGGCGCGCACCAACAATCTGCAGATGAAGGGTGTGAGCGCCGCCGTTTTGATGGACGGGAAAGCGGACATCGCCCGTGAAACGCAAGAACTGCGCGTCGTGGTGATCCCGGAGGTCAACGCTGGCACGGCCTCGCTGATCGCAACCGCCATCAATCCAGCCATCGGACTGGGTACGTTTTTAGCGCAGATGTTTTTTCGCCGGCCATTGACTGAAGCAGCCACCCAGGAGTTTTACATCGACGGGCCGTGGAGCGATCCGCGCATCACCCGCGTTGAACGCAAACCTGCCGGCACGGCTCCCGGAAAAGCCGCAGGAGGCAGCCCGCCATGAACATCGCCGCGCTGCAAAAAACAATGGCCAACCGACCCTGGTGGCGCTTGACTTTGCGCTGGAATCGCAGGTGGTCGCTGTGGGCCCTGCTGGTGGCGCTGGTCGTGGCCATGCTCGGTACGTTGGTCTGGCTGGCTGGCCGCTATGAGGGCGGCCTGATTCAAACGCGTCTGGAACGCGACACCGCCGAAATCGTCACCGACATCCGCACCGGCCTGATGCGAAACATCCAGCGACTACAGACACTGCAGTCAACCGAGCGCAGTGCTGAAACTTGGCGCTTGCAAGTCAACGAGCTGCTGCGCCAGCATCGTGAAATTCTTCGCGTTGAATGGCGCGATGAATCGCTGGACTTGCAACTGGCCGACGACACGCCCTTCAGGCAGTCTGTGTTCGAGCGCATGAGCCGCGCCAATGCCATGCAGGACACTGCGCAGGCTTGCGCCACTGGACTGCGCGTGAGTGGTCCGGCTTATTCAGGCAGCTACTTCATGCCGCAAAAAGATGGCCTCGGCATGGAGCTGCTTGATCTGTGCATTCCGCTGACGAATGAAGGTCAGTTGACTGGCTATACCGTGGTCACTTATTCACTTCAGGAAATCCTGTCGGAGCTGGTGAACAAGCAACTCTCGCGCGGTCAGGGGCTCTCGTTCACGGAAGCGGATGGTACGCGGCTGGCCATCGCAGGTACGCCGACCCGAGGCACCCGTGTTTACAGCGCGCACCAGCTACTGGACCTGCCCGGCACCACGCTGGTGGTGCGCATGGACAGCTGGCGCGGCACACCCG
Source organism: Comamonadaceae bacterium (assembly GCA_947450765.1). Classification (GTDB taxonomy): domain Bacteria; phylum Pseudomonadota; class Gammaproteobacteria; order Burkholderiales; family Burkholderiaceae_C; genus Polaromonas. The sequence continues at coordinate 24,387 of CANFXC010000013.1, forward strand.
ATTTTTTCCCGAACGTGCTGACGGCGCTGGTCAGCGCCATGGCCATCGCACTGGTGGCGGTGCTGCTGCTGCTGGGGCGCGATATGCGCAAGCGACTCAAAGCCGAAAACGATCTGGCGGATGCGCTGGCTTTCAGAAAAGCCATGGAAGACTCGCTGGTCACCGGTTTGCGTGCACGCGACCTACAAGGCCGCATCACCTATGTGAACCCGGCATTTTGCGAAATGGTCGGCGTCGACGCCAAGGAATTGCTCGACCACAATTTTCCGAGCCCGTATTGGCCGCCCGAACTCGCAGGCGCCTACCAGGACCGGCAAGCGATTCGACTGGCCAGTGCCAGCTTGCCTCGCGGCGGTCATGAGTCGATCTTCATGCGCCGCGACGGCACGCGCTTTCCGGTGCTCATCATCGAAGCACCGCTCATCAATGCCACCGGCAAACACACCGGCTGGATGAGCGCCATCCTCGACATCAGCGAACAGCGCCGGGTTGAAGAAGTTTCGCGTACCAGTCAGGACCGACTGCAAGCCACCGCTCGACTGGCGATGGTTGGCGAGATGGCTTCGCTGCTCAGTCACGAGCTGAATCAACCGCTGGCGGCCATCTCCAGCTATGCCACCGGCTCACTGAATTTGCTCGGCGACGCACGCGGCACCGATGTCACACTGAGCGCCGATCTGCGGCTAGCGCTGAAACGCATTGGTGAGCAAGCCGAGCGCGCCGGAAAAGTCATCAAGAGCGTGCACGACTTTGTGCGCCGGCGCGACCAAGTGCGCGAGCGCGTAGCACCCCGCGCTTTGCTCGACGCCATCATGCCGCTGGTCAGTCTGCAGGCCCGCAAGCTGTCGGTGCGCCTGGCGATCGAGGTCGACCCGGCATGCGCGGTCGTGCTGTGCGACCGCACCATGGTCGAGCAAGTGTTGTTGAATTTGGCGCGCAACGGCATGCAGGCGATGCAGGCTGAATCCCGAAAAACCCACACGCACGAACGCGTGCTGACCTTGCGCGTGAAACCGGCAGCCGCTAGCGAAACCAACCGCTGGGTCGAATTTTCGGTGGCCGATCAAGGCGTCGGTATTTCGGATGAAGTCGCGGCGAAACTGTTCACGCCCTTCTTCACCACCCGCGCTGAAGGCATGGGCCTCGGCTTGAGTCTGTGCCGTACAGTGATCGAACAACACGGCGGCTACCTGGGCCACGAGCCGGCCAAACCACGCGGTACGATTTTCAAATTCACTTTGCCTTCAGGCCCAATACCGGGCAAACCGGCGCCGTCGATCACAGCGTTCCAAACCACCCCCGATGCCAGCGAGTTCTTGACATGAAAACCAGCCCTCACGCCACCGTTTATATCGTTGATGATGATGCCGGTGTGCGCGAAGCGCTCGCTTGGTTGCTGCGTTCACGGCGGCTGGTGAGCGAGTGCTTTGACAGCGCTGAAGCCTTTGATGCGCACATCTCGACCATCAGCGAAATTCGCGAACCCTCGTGCGTATTGCTCGACGTTCGGATGGCCGGCCTGAGTGGCCTGGCCATGTTTGAGAAACTCATCAACTACGGCTTGCTGCCGACGCTGCCAGTGATTTTTCTCACCGGCCATGCCGATGTGCCGACCGCGGTTGATGCCGTCAAACGCGGCGCTTTTGATTTTTACGAAAAACCATTTTCAGACAACGCACTGGTGGACCGCATCGTGCAGGCCTTGGCACTGTCCGCCGAGGGCCTGGCCCTGCACAACCAGTCGACCGGCTTGCAAGCCCGGCTCGAAGGGCTGACTGAGCGCGAACGCGATGTGATGCGGCTGGTGGTGGGCGGCCTGCCCAACAAGCTGGTGGCGGATCAGCTCGACATCAGCGTGCGCACGGTGGAAGTGCACCGCGCCCGCGTGTTTGACAAAATGGGCGTCAAGTCGGCGGTCGAGTTGGCCAACCTGATGCGCAATGTTTAGTCGCCCTCTTTGTTCTGATTTTTTTCTACCGTCTCATCGGCTTTGATCTCGCCGCCTTGTCGTCCTGAGAACATGGTCCACCAGACAATGAACACCAGTATCAGCAAAGCCGCGAGGGCTTCAAGTAGCAACAAAATCATGGTTAATTTTTTCTGTTTTGCAAAGAAGTTTTTGATTATCGGCGGCGCCCTCTGGCTGGCCGGCTGCGCCGTCAATACCCCGCTGCCGGCGTGGCCAGCCCCGGGCCAGAGTAGCATCCCTGCGGTCGCCAGCCCCCCAGGTTCCCAGGTGTCTTCGGCCGACGCGTCTGGCACGCGGGTGCAGGGCAAAAGCCGCTGGGTGCCGGTGCGCTGGACTGATTTACCCGGCTTTGAAAACGACACCCTGTTTGAAGCCTGGAACGCCTGGATCAAAAGCTGCGAGCGACCCGGTCCGGCCTTTGCGCCGCTGTGCCCGGAGATCCGGCGCCTGAGCATTGGCAGCGCCGAAGAACAACGCGCCTGGATGATGTCGCGGCTGCAGCCCTACCGCGTCGAGTCGTTGAGTGGCGTGGCGGAGGGTCTGCTGACGAGTTATTACGAACCGGTGTTTCGCGCCAGCCGCCAAGCTGCGGTGGGTTACGCCGTGCCGCTGTACCAGCCGCCGGCCGGTCTGGCCAACCGCAAACCGTGGTTCAGCCGGCAAGACATTGACACGCTGCCCGAAGCGCAAGCGGCTTTGCAGGGCCGCGAGATCGCTTGGCTGGAAGACCCGATTGACGCGATGCTGCTGCACATTCAGGGCTCGGGCCGTTTGCGCCTGACCGAAGCCGATGGCAGTCAACGCACGGTGCGGGTGGCCTTCGCCGGCACCAACGAACAGCCCTACCGCAGCATCAACCAGTGGCTGCTGGAGCAAGGCGTGAGCAAGATCAACCCCTGGCCCGACGCCACCAAGGCCTGGGCCGCGCAAAACCCGCAACGCGTGTCGCAGCTGCTGTGGAGCAACCCGCGCTATATCTTTTTCAAAGAAGAAGCCCTGCCCGAACAGGACGCCGGTTTTGGCCCGCGCGGCGCGCAAGGCGTGCCGCTCACTGCCGGTCGGTCGATTGCGGTGGACCGGCAAAGCATCCCGTACGGTACGCCGGTCTGGTTGACGTCGAGCGGACCGACGGTGCAATTGCAAAAACTGGTGTTGGCGCAAGACACCGGCAGCGCGATCTTGGGCGCGGTGCGGGCCGACTACTTTGCCGGCACTGGCGCTGAAGCTGGCGCGCTGGCCAGCAAAGTCAACCAAGCCCTCAAGCTCTGGGTGCTGTGGCCGCGCTGAGCGGCCATCCGCATTCGAAAATAGAAAGCCAACATGCCCGCCACCGAACTCACCGTCACCTCCGCTGGCAAAGTCGGCGACAAAGAATTACTGGTCCCGACCGGGGTCGAAGGGCCACTGTTGCCGCACGTTCAGGACTGGGTCACGGCCAAGCGCACCGCCCGCATTCCAGTGAAGGATGTCAGCACTGCTTTTCTGGTCAAAGGCATCAAGCAGTGGTCTATCTTTGAAGAAAAAAAGGGCTCGAAAACAGTGCGGACGGTTTTCAAGATCACTTAGCTTGCGCCTTTAGCGCACCGCCGCATCGCCGCCCAGCGCCTGGTACACCACGACCTGATTGTTCAAGCGCGCCAGTCGGTTCGTCGCCAGAGCGATGTCCGCCGTACGGCGTTTTTCTTGCGCGTCTAGCCACAGACTCAAAGCGGCTGCGCCTGCGCGGTAACGCACTTCAAACAGGCGCTCTGCGGTGCGCGCAGCCTGCAGTGTTTCTTCCAGCCGCGCACCTTGCTGCGCCAATTGCTGGCGCGACGACAAGGCGTTGTCGACATCGCCGAGCGCGGTGTACAGCGTCTGCCGAAAATTCACCACGGCTTCTTCATAGAGCGTTTCGGACACGCGAATACTCAGTTGCATGGCGGTCCGCTGCAAGAAAGGCAACGTCACGCCCAAGCCGAGCGTGGCCACCGGGTTTTGCAAGACGCTGCCCAGCTGAGCGCTGGACGAGCCGAGGCTGCCGGTGAGGCTGAAGGCCGGGTAATAGCTGGCGCGGGTCGCATCGATGCTGGTGAATGTTCCACGCAAACGCAGCTCGGCTGCACGCAGATCAGGCCGGCGCCCCAGCAAGGCCGCAGGCACGCCAGCGTCGAGGAGAGGCAGCGCCAAAGCGGGCAGCGTGGCGGGGTTGGCCAAGCGACTGCCCGGCGGGCCGTCAAACAGCAGCGCCAGCGCTGTGCGGGCTTCAAACGCCAGCTGCAGCAAAACGCTCTGACTCGCCTGTTGACTGGCCAGCGTCTGCTGCGCCTGGGCGACTTCCAAGCCCGACACAGCACCCGCGCGGTACTGCGCCTGCACCAGATTAAAGGTGGTCTGCGCGTAGTCAATGCTCTGCGCATTGGCGGCCAAGCGCTGGTTCAAAAATCCCAACTGCCAATACAAACTCGCGGTGGTGCCGACCAGCGCCAGCGCGGCGCTTTGCCGGTCTTGCTCGGTCGCCAAGGCTTCCCAGCGGGCCACATCGCGCAGGCTGCCGAGCCGGTTCCACAAATCAATTTCGTACGCTGCGCCCAGCGACACGCTGTTGCTGCGTGTCGTCACCGCGCCAGCTTCCAGCGGCAGACTGGCACCGGTACCAACGCTGCCGCTGAAGCGCGGTTGCAGATTGTTATTGGCCAAGCCCGCCAGCAACTGCGCGCGCCGCACACGAATCGCGGCCGCCGCTAGGTTGTTGTTGCGCTGCAAGACGTCGGTCACCAAACGGTCCAGCTCGGGATCGTTGAAACGCGTCCACCAGTGTCCGGCCGGCACAGCAGAGGTGTCAGCGACGGCCGCAGCGCTGGCTTGGCTGTACTGCGCTGGGATCGTGAGCGCAGGGGCTCGGTAGGGGCCATTGAAGTTAGAGGCGCAGGCGCTCGCCAACAAGGCAGCCCCGATCGCACTGGTCAAACGGGTCCAGCGAAGTCTCAAAGGTATCAAGGTCATGGGTTTCACAGAGTTCATTCCCGCGCCAGTGCATCGACTGGGTTGAGTTTCGCCGCGCTGTTGGCCGGCATAAAACCAAAGATCACGCCAATCAGCGTCGAACAGACAAAGGCCACCACCATCGACAGCGTGGAGTACACCATCGTGAAGCTGCTGCCCGACTGCTCGAAGCCCCAGCCGATCAACAACGACAAAAGAATACCGAGCACGCCGCCCAACAAACACACCAGCACAGCTTCGATCAAAAACTGCTGCCGGATATCGCCTTGGCGCGCACCGACGGCCATGCGCACGCCAATCTCACCGGTGCGCTCGGTCACCGACACCAGCATGATGTTCATCACGCCGATGCCGCCAACGATCAAGGAGATCAGCGCGATGGCGGAGATCAGCAGCGTCATGGTTTTCGTCGTGCTTTCGACGGTCTGACGAATGGAGTCGGTGTTGAGCACGTAAAAATCCACGATGCCGTGGCGCTGCAAAAGCAGTTTGTTGACGCCTTGCTCAGCGGCGGCGGCGGTGACGTCGTCACTGATACGCACGGTGATGCTGCGCAGGTAGTTTTGGCCGATCACACGGCTCATGGCGGCGGTGTACGGAATCCAGACATTGAGCGCATCGACATTGCCAAAAGCCGAGTCGCTGCGCTTGGCAACACCGACCACGCGGCACGGCACTTGGTCAAGCAAGATGACTTCGCCGACCGGATTCGGGTTGTTAGGAAAGAGCTGCTTGCGCGTGTTGTCGTCAATCACGACTTCTTGCGCGAGGCTGGCCACGCTGTCGGCGTCAAAGGGGCGACCATGGGCCATCTCCACACCACGCACGCGAAAGTACTGATCGCCTACGCCGTTGACAGTGCCATTCAAAGCGATGTTGCCGTAGCGCAGCGTGACCGAGGTAAAAACGGTAGGCGTGACGCTGTCGACATAGCTTTGCTCGGCCAGCGCCGCCGCGTCGCTCGGCACCAGCGTGCGCACGCGAGCGGCACGTCGGTCGCCAAAACCGCTGCCCGAAAAAATCTCGATGGTGTTGGTGCCAATGGCGCTGATGCTTTTCAGAATTTGCAGCCGTGAGCCTTCCCCCAGCGCCACCACCGAAACCACCGAGGCGATACCAATGATGATGCCCAGCATCGTCAGAAAAGTACGCAAGCGGTGCGCGTTCATGGCCAGCACGGCCATCCGGAATGCCTCGCTGAAACGGTCACGCCCGGCTTGCCAACGGCCACTGTGGCTGACCACCGGTTTCAACGCAGCGTCGGTCTTAGCCGTCTCAGGCCGGGTCACGCGATCGGCCACCACGCGGCCGTCACGCAGCTCGATGATCCGCTCGGCGTGGGCGGCCACCTGCATGTCGTGCGTGACCATGATGATGGTGTGACCCTCGGCATGCAGCTCGAGCAAAATCTTCATCACCTCGGCGCCACTGTGCGTGTCAAGGGCACCGGTTGGCTCGTCGGCCAGCAGCACATGGCCGCCGTTCATCAGCGCCCGCGCAATGCTCACGCGCTGCTGTTGTCCACCCGACAACTGACCGGGCTTGTGCTGCAAGCGGTCAGCCATGCCGAGACGCGTCAGCAGTGCGGTCGAGCGTTCGCGGCGCGACTGCCGATCGCGTCCGGCATAGACCGCTGGCACTTCCACATTGCCGAGCGCACTCAAGTCGCCCAGCAGGTGGTAGCGCTGAAAAATAAAACCGAAATGTTCGCGCCGCAGTTCGGCCAAGTCGTCAGGCCCGAGTTGGCTGGTCGGCCGGCCCGCCACGCGGTACGTGCCCGCGCTGGGCTTGTCGAGGCAGCCGAGGATGTTCATCAGCGTCGACTTGCCAGAACCGGAGGCGCCAACAATGGCAACCATCTCACCGGCACGGATGTCGAGGTTGATGTCGGTGAGCACGGTGATCGTGCCTTCGCCGGCTGGAAAGTCGCGTTGCAGTCCACGCAGCTCTAACAGCGCCGGCACGCCCTCGCCGGCGTGCTTTGGAATGTCAGCGGCACTCATCGGGGCAAGTCCATCAGGCAGCACTTTCAACGTCATGCTCATCAAAACCGCATGCGGGGTGCTTGACGCGGTGCCGCCTGGCTGCCGGGCGCTGCGGCTTCACTCAGCACGACTTTGTCGCCGACCGCCAAGCCTTCCAAAATTTGCGCATTCACGTTGTTGTCAATGCCCACTTTGACCGCCCGTTTTTCGGCCTTGCCGTCTGCATTGACCACGCGCACGCTGGCCGCGCCGCGCCGACCCGTTTGTTCGATCGCGGCCGAGGGAATGATGACCACGCCTTTCGCTTCGTTCAGCACGACATAGACTTGCGCCGTCATTGAAATACGCAGCAAGCCATCCAAGTTCGGCACATCCAGCAAGCCGTTGTAATAGATCGCCGTGGCCGTGTTGACGGTGGTCGCTGTGTCGGTGACGATGGAGTCGGGCGCCGGCTCAACGCTGCGCAAGGTCGTGTAATAACGTTTTTCAGGCGCGCCCAAAATAGTGAAGTAAACCTTTTGGCCGGGCTTGACGCGCACCACGTCGGCCTCTGAAATCTGCGCCTTGACTGTGATCGTGTCGAGCAGCGCCAGTTTGATGATGATGGGCGCGTTTTGGTTGGCGTTGACAGTTTGCCCTTGCTGCGCCACCAGCGCCACGACGACACCGTCCATGGGCGCCAAAATGCGCGTGTAGCTCAGGTTCACTTGCGCGGTGTCGGCGGCAATGCGGGCCTGCGCTATTTGCGCTTCCGAGGTTTTCACATCCGCACGACTGGTGCCCAGCGTGGCCTCGGCCTGCTCAAAGGTCTGGCGCGAACTGGCGTCGGCCGCCAGCAACTCTTTTTCTCGGCGAAAGCTCAATTCGGCCTGCTTCAGCGAAGCCTGCCGCGATCCCAGCAAGGCCTCGGCGCTGAGCAACGCGGCTTGCGTGTTCCGCAAGTCGTTCTCTTGTTTCATGGCGTCAATCTCGGCAATCAGCTGGCCTTTCTTGATGCTGTCACCGAGCGCCACATACAAGGTCTTGATTTGCCCAGAGGCCTGTGCGCCAACGCTGACCTGCTTGAAAGCCTGCAAAGTGCCGGTGGCCAACACCGATTGCTCAAGATCGCCCAAGGCGGCGGTGGCCGTGACAAAAGCCGGTGCTTTGTGGGTCGGGAAAAAATAGAGTTTGACACCGACAGCCAGCCCTAACAGGGCCAGTGCAGCGATGACGTAGCCCCAGCGTTTGAGTAAATGGGTCATTTTGGAAGCGATAGACATCGTGGACGCGGACTTTTGCATAGGCTGAACTTTACAAGGCCGGCGACCTTCGCGTCTTGGCGAGCGGGTAAAGATCAGTTAAAGCTGAAGGCCGTTTGCATATCTGCTGCCGGCGTGGGTACATTCAACACATGCCGCATTCCTTCGAATTTCACCCACCCCGGATGCTCACCCACCATGTCTCACATTGATCTTTCCGCATGGCGTGTCAAAGCCGAGCACCCGTTGCAACTCAAAAACCTGTCGACTTTGCCCGCGGACTCAGACATGTCCAAGGACACTCAAGACAACGAGTGGCCGGTGCTGTTCCAAAAAACTGCGGAGAAACTCGAAAAACTGCAGCTGATGCTGCACGCCGGCAAAAGCAAGGGCTTGCTCTTGGTGTTGCAAGGCATGGACACCGCCGGCAAGGATGGCAGCATTCGCAGCGTGTTTTCGCATGTGAGTCCCTTGGGCGTGCGCGCCGAAGCCTTTGGCGTGCCCAGCGAAGAAGAGCAACGCCACGACTTTTTGTGGCGAATTCACCGGAAAGCACCGGCGCTCGGCGAGATGGCGATTTTCAACCGCAGTCATTACGAAGACGTGCTGGTGCCGCGGGTGCACGGCTGGATTGACAAAGCCGTCTGGCTCAAGCGCTACCAGCACATCGCCAACTTCGAAGCGCTGCTGCACGACCAGGGCATCACGGTGTTGAAGTGCTACCTGCACATCTCCAAGCAAGAACAAAAAAAGCGTCTGCAAGCCCGGCTCGACGACCCCCTGAAACAATGGAAGTTGCAAGCCTCGGACTTTTCAGACCGCCAGTTGTGGCCCGACTACTTGGAGGCCTACCAAGAGGCCATGGCTGCCACCAGCAGCGCGAATGCGCCTTGGTACGTGATCCCCGCCGACTCCAAACGCTACCGCGATTTGTTTTTAGCCGAGTTGCTAGTGCACACGCTTGAAAAGATGGACTTGGCTTTTCCACCCAAGTCCTTCGATTTGTCGACGGTTCAGCTCGATTGATTGGCCGCCCGATCTGCTGATTGATCTGCCAATCGCTGCAAAAACTGCAGAATGTCGTCGTCCGCTGCCACGCTGGCGGCCAGCACCTGCGCTTGCCGCAAGTCACGCGCAGCACCTAAGCTGGTTTGTAAGTCAGCCGCCTGCTGGCGCCAGCGCCGACAGCGCTGCGCCGGCAGCAAGTAGCCCAAGGCCTCCACGCCGTAGCGCAAGCGCTTGGCCAGAATGCGGGCGCGGTGCTGTCGTTCTGGGCTGGCATTGCATCGCCCGGTTTTGATTGACGCCTTCGATGCGTTTTTTGAGACTCTTTTTTCTTTGAATGCGACTTGTTTTGCCAGTTTGAAGCGTTCATGCCAACGGCCCAGGCGGTGCCGGGCCCAGCGCCGTAACGGAACAGTTGCAGATTCAACGCACTGCGACGCCGTAGAGACGTCATTGACCCACTCAGTAAGTTCCAGCAAAACTGCCACCACCGAGGGTCTCTTAAGTTCGCTGCGCACCAAGTGGCGCTGAGTGTCCGCGAGCTGTTGCAAGGCTTGGCTCATCTGCCGCCAATCTCGTCGGCGGCGGGCCTGCGCTGCGCTGGTCTTCGGGCTGGCATCGATGTAACGACTGCGCCACTGCGGCAAGGTCTCGGTCAATGCCACGTCCAGATCACGCAACGCACTCAAACCCTGCAACAGCGGCTGCAAAGGCGTCAGTGAGGGCATCTCAACTTCCGCCTCATCCAGCGCGGGCTTGAAAAGCCGCAAGTCACTTTTAAAACGCCGCCAAGCCACCCGCGCTTGGTGCACCACCTCGGGATCATCCGAGCCACGCAGTACCGTCAGTTGGCCGGTGAACTGCGTCAGCGTCTCAGCAAGCACTTTCGTGGCGACTACTTTCACCGAGCACTCGCTTGATAATTTTGGCGGGTCGACGGTCAGCTGGGCAACGCAAGTCTTTCGATCAAACATGATCGCTAATTTGCACCTTTGACGCCGGCTGTCCAGAGGACTTATTCTGAAATTGGCCTAGTCAAACCTCCAAATGCCCCAACGGCAGCGCTCCACCGGCCTTCACTTCGCCCAGTGAAAAGCTGGTGTGCAGGTCTTTGACGTTGGGCAGGTTGATGATGCTTTGCAACGCGAATTTACTGAACGCCTCTAGGTCGCGCGCGACCACCTGCAGCTCAAACGTGCCGGTGCCGCTGATGTAGTGACACGAGACGATCTCGGGCAGCTTGCGAATGGCGTCTTCCAGCTCCCGGGTGGCTTCGCCGGTGTTGCGTTCGGCGTCGATGCGCACAAAGGCCAGCACGCCCAGACCGATTTTTTGGCGGTTGATTTCGGCTCGGTAACCGGTGATGAAACCCGACTCTTCAAGCGCACGCACGCGCCGCCAGCAAGGTGCTGCCGACAGTCCGATGCGCGAGGCCAGCTCGGCGTTGGTGAGGCGCGCTTCGCTTTGCAGCTCTTTCAGAATGGCCACGTCAAATTTATCAAGTGTTTGCATAAACCGTATTTTCAAGCAAGGATCTTGCGCAGGATAGCTCAAACAGGGCACAAAACGCAAAGACTTATCCAGCCCCGCCGCATACACTTTGTCGGTATAAAAATTTATAAATCTGGAGATGCCGACATGAACGCACCCCTGCCTGAACACATTCGCAAGTCGCTTGAAACGGTCACCCTCGACGACAAGTATTCGTTGGACTACGGCTACGCCTTCATGAGCGGGGTGCAAGCCTTGGTCAAGCTGCCGATGTTGCAGCGCCTGCGTGACCAACAGCAAGGTAAAAACACCGCTGGCTTCATCTCGGGTTATCGCGGCTCGCCCTTGGGTGGTTACGACCAGGCCTTGTGGAAGGCTTCCAAGTACCTCAAAGCACAAAACATCGTTTTTCAGCCGGGTGTGAATGAAGAGCTTGCCGCCACCGCCGTGTGGGGTACACAGCAGCTGGGTTTTGCGCCACCGGGCACCAACAAGTACGACGGCGTGTTCGGCATTTGGTACGGCAAGGGCCCGGGCGTTGACCGCACCTCGGACGTTTTCAAGCACGCCAATATGGCGGGCACCACGCCCTGGGGCGGTGTGCTGGCAGTGGCCGGCGACGACCACGTGGCCAAAAGTTCAACCGCCGCGCACCAGAGCGACCACATCTTCAAGGCCTGCGGATTGCCGGTGTTTTTCCCGGCCAGCGTGCAAGAAATTTTGGACCTCGGCCTGCACGCCCTAGCCATGAGCCGCTACGCCGGCGTCTGGGCCAGCATGAAGACGATTCAAGAAATCGTGGAGTCGTCTGCCAGCACTTTGATTGACCCTGATCGCGTGCAGATCAAGCTGCCGACTGACTTTGTCATGCCGCCTGGCGGCGTGCACATCCGCTGGCCCGACGCGCCGCTGGAGCAAGAGCAGCGTTTGTTTGACTACAAATGGTATGCCGCGCTCGCGTACATCCGCGCCAACCGGCTCAACTACAACGCGATTGAGGGCCCGAACGACAGGCTCGGCCTGATGGCCAGTGGCAAGGCCTACAACGACACGCGCCAAGCTTTGGTCGACTTGGGTCTGGACGACGCCACCTGCCGGCAACTCGGTATTCGGCTGCACAAGGTGGGCGTGGTCTGGCCTCTTGAAGCCCAGCTCACGCGCGAATTCGCCACCGGCTTGCAAGAGATTTTGGTGATCGAAGAAAAACGCCAAGTGCTGGAATACCAGCTGAAAGAAGAGCTGTACAACTGGCGCGCCGATGTGCGGCCCAACATCCTCGGCAAGTTCAATGAGGTTGATGGTGACTTCAGTGGCGGCGAGTGGGGCATGTCCAATCCGGCGGCCAACACCTTGCTGCGCGCCAATGCCGATTTGTCACCCGCGCTGATTGCCAAAGCCATCGCAGCCCGCGTCAAAAAGCTCGACTTGAGTAGCGACATGCGCGCACGCATCGACGCCCGTTTAGCGCTGATCGCCGCCAAAGAAACCGCCCTGCAGGTGACGGTGGTCGACACCGAGCGCACACCCTGGTTTTGCTCGGGCTGCCCGCACAACACCTCCACCAAAGTGCCCGAAGGTTCACGCGCCATGGCCGGCATCGGCTGCCACTACATGACGCTGTGGATGGACCGCAGCACCATGGGTTTCACGCAGATGGGCGGCGAGGGCGTGCCTTGGGTTGGCCAACAACCCTTCACCACCGACACGCATATCTTTGCAAACTTGGGCGATGGCACTTACTTTCACAGCGGCCTGTTGGCGATTCGCCAGAGCATCGCTGCGGGCGTCAACATCACCTACAAAATTCTGTACAACGACGCAGTCGCCATGACCGGTGGCCAGCCTGTCGGCGAGCGGCCTGAAGGCCATTCGGTGCTGCAAATTTCGCAGTCAATGCTCGCCGAAGGTGCTGTCAAAACCATCGTGGTGACCGATGAACCCGAGAAGTACGACGGCGTGACTTTGGCCGCAGGCGTGACCGTGCATCACCGCGATGAACTGGACACTCTTCAGCGCCAATTCCGTGAGATCAAAGGTTGCAGCGTCATCATTTACGACCAGACCTGCGCCACCGAAAAGCGCCGGCGTCGCAAGCGCGGCGTGTTGGTTGATCCTGCTGCACGTGTGGTCATCAACGAGGCGGTGTGCGAGGGCTGCGGCGACTGCGGCGTGCAGTCCAACTGCCTGTCGGTTGAGCCTTTGGAAACTGAATTTGGCCGCAAACGCCAGATCAACCAAAGCACCTGCAACAAAGATTTTTCATGCGTCAAGGGTTTCTGCCCGAGCTTCGTGACGGTTGAAGGCGGGCAGCTCAAAAAGAAGGCCAAGGGCGACAACAAACTCAACCCGTTTGACGATGCAGCTCTGGGCGTCTTGCCGCTGCCCCAAGTGCCGCCCTTAGACGGATCAGACGGCCGCTCGGATCGGGTCTGGGGCATTGTGATTGCAGGCGTTGGCGGCACCGGCGTCATCACCATCGGTCAGTTGCTGGGGATGGCGGCGCACCTTGAGGGCAAAGGCATCGTCACGCAAGACGCTGCGGGCTTGGCCCAAAAAGGCGGCAGCACCTGGAGCCATGTGCTCATCAGCCAAAAACCGTCAGACATTTGCACGACGCGCGTGGGCATGGCCAGTGCCGACCTCATCATCGCCTGCGACCCGATCGTGGCGGCTCACAAAGAAACCATGCTGCGCATGCGCGAAGGTAAAACCCATGTGGCCCTGAACGCACACAGCGCGCCGACAGCCGCATTTGTGCACGACGGCAACTGGCAAAACCCGGGCAGCGCCTGCCAAGCTGAAATCACCAAAGCCGTGGGTGCCGCACAGGTTGGCGCCTTCAACGCCGACACCGCCGCCACCAAATTGATGGGAGACAGCATTTACGCCAACCCGATGTTGCTCGGCTACGCTTGGCAAAAAGGCTGGGTCCCGCTGGGTCTGTCGGCGCTGATGCGCGCGATTGAACTCAACGCCGTGGCCGTAGAACAGAACAAGGCCGCGTTCACGTGGGGTCGGCGCGCTGCGCACGAACTCGCATCGATCGAAAAATTCTTGCTGCCCACGCAAGTCATCGCTATGCCAGCGCCGCGGCAAGGTCTGGTCGCCTTGGTCGCGCGCCGGGTTGAGTTTTTGACGGCTTACCAAAACGTTGCTTACGCGCAGCGCTATGCCGAGTTTGTGGCCCGGGTGGAGGCCGCTGAAGCGGCGCTGCCCGAAGCCGTTCGCGGCAAAAGCCCGCTGAGCCAAGCCGTCGCGCGCGGTCTTTTCAAACTCATGAGCTACAAGGATGAGTACGAAGTGGCGCGCCTGCACACAGACACGGGTTTTGAAGACAAGATCAAGGCCATGTTTGAAGGCGACTTCAAAATTAACTACCACTTGGCGCCGCCCTTGCTGTCACCCAAGAATGACAAGGGCGAAATGCAAAAGCGGAAATTGGGTCCGTGGATGAGCAGCGGCTTCAAAGTGCTGGCCAAGCTCAAAGGCCTGCGCGGCACGCCCTTCGATGTGTTTGGCTACACCGCCGAACGCCAGACCGAACGCGCGTTGATTGATGAATACCGCGCCAGCCTAGAAGAGGTCTTAGCCTCACTCAATGAGCACAACCATGCTGCAGCCTTAGAGCTTGCGCGTATTCCGGAGCAGATCAAAGGCTTTGGTCATGTCAAAGAGCGCCACTTGGCCGCTGCCCGTTTGGCATGGGCTCAAGCGCTGCGGACGTTCCGGGTCAGCCGCTGAAATCGTCTTCGCTCATATCGTCTGAACCGGAGACGACGCGGCGAATAGCCTCAGAGCCAAAGCCGCGTGCGGCCAAAAACCGCATCTGCTTGCCGCGCTCAGCGGCGTCTGTTGCTGGTACGCCGAACTTTTTTTGCCAGACGCCACGGGCACGCTCGACTTCACTGCCCTTGAGGGATTGCACCGCAGCCGCTACGGCCTCTGCTTGCAAGCCCTTGCCCTGAAGTTCATGGCGGATGCGGGCGGCACCAAAACGGTTGGCGCGCCGGTTCAAAACTGACTCGACAACCCGGCTTTCGCTGATGAAATCTTTGGCCTGTAGCTCGTCGAGTACTTTGGCCAACTGGCCGGGCTCTTCTTCATGCGCGGCCAGTTTGCGCTCAAGCTCGGCACGAGAATGCTCCCTGCCGGTGAGCAGGCGCAACGCCCGCCCCTTGAGCGACAAAGCAAAACCCGTTGCCATGTCGCTCGCCGCTCAGGCCGCTCGCCACAGGGCGATGGCGGCTTTTCTCAAGACTATAAAAACCCAGGCGCCTACGGTCACCACGCGATTGGACATCATATTTAACTCCTGCATACAAAGGGTTGGGTTGAGTCTGAAGATCAGGCTTTAGCGACTTTTTCGGCCTTGTCAGCTTTTTCAGGCTTCTCGGCTTTTTCTGGCTTTTCAATGGCGGTGGTTTGAATCAAGCGGATGCCGAGCGACTCGCGCACCTTGTTTTCAATTTCGATCGCCAGCTCCGGGTTCTCTTTCAAGAATTCACGCGAGTTGTCGCGACCTTGACCGATTTTTTCGCCTTTGTAGGCATACCACGCGCCGGATTTTTCGACGATATTGCCGGCCACTCCGAGGTCCAGTACCTCGCCGAGGCGGCTGATGCCTTCGCCATACAGAATGTCGAATTCCGCCATCTTGAAAGGTGAGGCCACCTTGTTCTTGACCACCTTGACGCGGGTCTCGTTGCCGATCACCTCGTCACCTTTCTTGATGGAGCCGATGCGGCGAATGTCCAAACGCACCGAGGCGTAGAACTTCAGCGCATTGCCACCGGTGGTGGTTTCAGGGCTGCCGAACATGACACCGATCTTCATGCGGATTTGGTTGATGAAAATGACCATGCAGTTGGCTTTTTTGATGGTCGCGGTGAGCTTGCGCAAGGCTTGACTCATCAACCGCGCCTGCAGGCCGGGCAGCGAATCGCCCATTTCACCTTCAAGTTCGGCCTTGGGCGTGAGCGCGGCCACCGAGTCGATGACGATCAGGTCGACCGCGCCGGAACGTGTCAAAGCGTCAACGATTTCAAGCGCCTGCTCGCCGGTGTCTGGCTGTGAAATCAGCAGTTCTTGCAGGTTCACACCGAGCTTTTGGGCGTACTGAATGTCCAGCGCATGCTCGGCATCGACAAAGGCGCAGGTGCCACCGATTTTTTGCATTTCGGCGATGACTTGCAATGTCAGCGTGGTTTTGCCGGAAGACTCTGGACCGTAAATCTCGACCACACGGCCGCGTGGCAGACCGCCAACGCCGAGCGCGATATCGAGGCCGAGCGAACCAGTGGAAACCACTTGGATGTCTTCAATCACCTCGCCAGCGCCCAGCTTCATGATGGTGCCTTTGCCGAATTGCTTTTCAATTTGGGCCAGCGCTGCCTGCAGTGCTTTGGCTTTTTCGGTGTTGAGGGCGGAAGTGGGCTTGACGATATCGCTCATGAAAATCTCCTTTAAAACCAATGGTCTACTCACATTTTGCAGAAACATCGGGCTGGTGAATTAACTTGCCAACTGGATGCATGAACAGTACTTTATCAGCTGATTGAATTGCATAACCTATATTTATGGTCAGTTTGCCTTATCATTATCCGGATGCCATTTCCAAGCACTTCCAGCGCCCCGGACGCCGGCTCGTCACCCACACTGAACATCGCCGAGGCATCGGAGGGCGGCTGGCGCCAAACCCACTTGGGCCGGTTGTTGGGGCACGCACTGCGCCGCTTTGACGCGCGCGTGCTGGCCCTGATGGCCAGCGATATTCAGGTGCCGCTGGCACTGTCCAATCTGGCCGCCAAGGCGCAGGTCGGCGCGGCCCACATCCACATCACCCGGCATCTGGCCATCGGTGGTTCGCGCCTGACCGACTTGGCGACCAGCGCGGGCATGAGCAAGCAAGCCATGGGCGACCTGGTCGACCAATGCGAAGCATGGGGGCTGGTGACTCGCGAACCCGACCCGCATGACAGGCGGGCCCGACAAGTAGTTTTCACGTCGTCAGGCTTGCTCTGGCTAGAGGCCTTCAGGAAAGCAGTCGCCCGTGCGGAAAGTGAGTTTTCACAGGCTGTCGGGCGCGACGTGGCCACCGTGGTGGCGCTCGGCCTCGAAGCCTATGCCGGCGGCTATGAAGGCTGAGGCCGATCTGACGCCACTATTTGCGATCTGGCCAGCCAACCGGAGGCCGCTTGAGCCTAGAATTTGAAGCGATTTCGAAAATAACAAACGGGCACCTCAAGCGCTTCGGTTTCGACGGCGGCTGCGGTTCCAAAACGAGGAGACAGCAATGCGTATTTTGATTGCCGAGGACGACCAAGTCCTGGCCGACGGACTCCTGCGCACCTTGCGTGCTTCAGGCGCCGCGACCGATCACGTGGCCAGCGGCTCGGAGTGCGATGCCGCCCTGATGACGAACACCGAGTTCGACCTGCTGATCCTCGACCTCGGCTTGCCGCGCATGCACGGACTGGACGTTCTCAAACGCTTGCGTGCCCGCGGCTCCACCATGCCAGTGCTGATTCTCACTGCGGCCGACAGCGTTGAGGAGCGCGTGAAGGGTCTGGACTACGGCGCCGACGACTACATGGCCAAACCGTTTTCGCTGCAAGAACTCGAAGCCCGCGTGCGCGCTCTGACGCGCCGCGGCATGGGCGGCGCTACCAGCACCATCAAGCATGGCCCGCTGATTTACGACCAAGGTGGGCGTGTCGCGACGATTGACGGCGCCATGGTCGAACTCTCGGCGCGGGAATTGGGCTTGCTCGAAGTCTTGCTGCAACGCGCTGGCCGTCTGGTCAGCAAAGACCAGCTGGTGGAACGCCTCTGCGAATGGGGCGAGGAAGTCAGCAACAACGCGATCGAGGTCTACATCCACCGGCTGCGCAAGAAAATCGAGAAAGGACCGATCCGCATTGCGACTGTGCGCGGCTTGGGCTACTGCCTCGAAAAAATCCCTTGAAAATTTTCCAGCGCGGCAAGCGCAGTCTGTTCGGCGAAATCTTGGACTGGATGCTGACGCCGCTGCTGCTGCTCTGGCCGATCAGCCTCGCGCTGACTTGGCTGGTGGCGCAAAACATTGCCGGCAAACCCTTTGACCGTGCACTCGAATACAACGTGCAAGCGCTGGCTAAGCTGGTGGTCGTCCGGCATGAACAAGTGATCTTCACCATGCCTGCGCCCGCCCGTGAAATTCTGCGCGCTGATGACAGCGACCTGGTTTATTACCAGGTGCTAGGTCCGCACGGTGAGCACCTGAGTGGTGAAGCCGATCTGCCTCTGCCTCCAGATGAAAATAAACCGGTCAACGGCGAGGTGCGGCTGCGTGAAGACGTGATGCGCGGCGAAGACGTGCGCGTCGCCTACACCTGGGTCGACATTGATCTGCCCGGCGCCCATCCGCTGCTGGTGCAAGTCGCCGAAACCCGCGAAAAACGCAAAACGCTAGCGACCGAAATTGTCAAAGGCGTGATGGTCCCTCAGTTTGTCACGCTGCCACTGGCGGTGCTGTTGGTCTGGTTGGCGCTGGTGCGCGGTATCAAGCCGCTGGCGCAACTTGAAAAACGGATACGCGCGCGCAAACCCGACGACATGAGCCCGCTCGATGAAAGCGCCGTGCCGGAAGAAGTCGCGCCGCTGGTCTCCTCCATCAACGACTTGCTGAGCCGCCTGAAGGCCTCACTGACCACGCAAAAACGCTTTTTAGCCGATGCCGCGCACCAGCTCAAAACGCCATTGGCTGGCTTGCGCATGCAGGCCGATTTGGCGCAACGTGAAACCGATGCGGACGAGCTGAAAAAATCTTTGAAACAAATCGGCAGGGCCAGCATTCGCGCCACGCACACGGTCAATCAGCTGCTGGCCATGGCGCGCGCAGAAACGACCGGACGCAGCCTGGCGCAGCACCCGATCGATCTGGCCTACATCGTCTCTGAGGCTATTCAGGACACGCTGCCGCACGCGTTTGAAAAGCAGATTGACCTCGGCTACGAAGGCCCGGAACAAGGCGAGGCGGCCAGCCGGGTGCAAGGCCATGCCACGCTGCTCAAAGAGCTGGTGCGCAACCTGCTGGACAACGCCATCAGCTACACACCGGCCAAGGGACAGGTCACCGCGCGCTTGCTGACCGACCGCTTCAGCGGGGTCGTGGTGCTGTTGGTCGAAGACACAGGGCCGGGGATTCCTGAAGCCGAACGTGAGCTGGTGTTTCAGCCTTTTTACCGCGCCCTCGGCACCAATGTCGATGGCACGGGCTTGGGGCTGGCGATTGTCCAGGAGATCGCCCAGCAGCATGGCGCGACGATCAGCATTGAAGATGCAGACAGGCCAAGCCACCCCAGCCTGCCCGGCACACGCGTCACCGTGCGCTTTGTCGGCATGCTGCACACCTGAACGACCTGAGCAGCTAAGTCCTCAGCTCAGGTGCTTGCCGACAATGCCCGCCAACTCAAACATTGTCACCTGCGGCTTGCCGAACACCGCCAACAGCTTGGCATCGGCGTTGATGGCGCGCTTGTTAGCCGCGTCTTGCAGGCCTTCGGCTTTGATGTAGTCCCAGAGCTTTTTAATGACCTGCGTGCGGGCCACCGGCTCGGCGCCAATCACGGCGGCCAAGGCATCGCTCGGCTTGAGCCCCGTGCCAGGCGTGGTCTTGCGCGGCACCTTGGGTTTGTCCGAAGCGGGTGCTTTCTTAGCGGCCACTTTTTTGGCAGCGACTTTCTTGGCCGCCACCTTCTTGGCCGCAGGCGCTGCGCCTTTGGCGGCGACTGTTTTGCCAAACGGCGTTTTCACGGTGCCGGTGCGCGGCGGACCGGCGGTTTTGCGCGGTGGAAACTTGGAGGGTGCGAATTCAAAGTTGACCTTGCCGGCTTCTGCGTCCCAGGCCAACATGGCTTTGAACGGCCGGCGCGTGCGCATCGAGACAAACTTGTCGAGCAAGTCGGTCTTTCCGGTGGCTAGCAGTTTTTGCATCTGCTCGTGGTCCACCGGCTGCTGAAGAATCATGGTGCCGGTCTTGAAGTCACAGCTGGGTGTTGGCTGCTCCAAGGTCGGCACGGACTTGGCACAGACATAGTTTTTGCCGTGCTCGTGCACGGGGCTGCCGCACTTGGGGCAAGCGCCCAAAGAAGGCGTTGCACCGAAGTCGACAATCTCGCCAGTCTCGCCGTTTTTGTCATCGCCAAAGTCAAACTCGAGCTTGTAGTTCTTGGTTTCCTCGTCGAACTTGATGACCATTTCAGCCGCGAACGGCCAGCCGGCTTTGGAGCGAAAACCGTCCAGAGGGCCGATTTTTTTGTCCCGTAAAAATTGCTCGACTTCGGCAACTTCAAAGGTCCGTCCCGCTGGCGTTTTACCGAACGAGAAACCACAGCCTTCCGTCGCGCCGGCTGCGCCAACGCAGGTGTAGCGCCGGTAGTTTTCCTTGATGATGCCGCCGCAATTAGGGCAGGGTGCGGTGAGCGTGGCGTAGTCGCCGGGAATGGTGTCTTTGTCGTAACCCTTGGCCTTGTTCACCAAGCGCTCGGTCATCAAAGCAATGTCGGCCATGAAGCTTTCGCGGCTGAGTTGGCCCTGCTCCATCTGCTTCAGTTTGTGCTCCCATTCGCCGGTGAGATCGGCACGCGACAGCTCTTCCACGCCGAGGCCGCGGAGCAGCGTCATGAGTTGAAAAGCCTTGGCCGTGGGAATCAGTTCTCGGCCTTCGCGGAGCATGTATTTCTCAGCGATCAAACCCTCGATGGTGGCGGCACGGGTGGCCGGTGTGCCGAGGCCTTTTTCCTGCATGGCTTCGCGCAGTTCGTCGTCTTCGATGGTTTTGCCGGCACCTTCCATGGCACCCAGCAAAGTCGCTTCAGAGTAACGCGCAGGCGGCCGGGTTTTCAGTCCTTTCGGATCGACCGTTTCAACAGCCACCAGCTCGCCAGGTTTGACCGGCACCAAGTTTTGGCCCTTGTCGCCGTCTTTGGGCTCGGCCACTTCGGCAGCGGCTTCTTTGCCGTAAATGGCCAACCAACCCGGCTTGACCAAGACCTTGCCTTCGGTCTTGAAGCTGTGCTGGGCAGCCTTGGTGATGCGCGTTGTCACCATGTATTCGGCGCTTGGGAAAAACACCGACATGAAGCGCCGCACCACCAGGTCGTAAAGTTTTTGTTCAGCATCGCTCAAGCCGCTAGGCGCTTGCAGTGTTGGGATGATAGCGAAGTGATCGCTGACTTTGGCGTTGTCAAAAATCCTTTTGCTGGGCTTGATGTAGTTGCCGTTGAGGGCCACCAGCGCATGCGGTGCCAAGTGCTTCATCTCACTGCCGGCGATCATTTCAAAGGTTTGCTTGACGACCGGCACATAGTCTTCGGGCAGCGCGCGCGAATCAGTTCGGGGGTAGGTCAGCGCCTTGTGGCGTTCGTACAAGCTCTGCGCAATCGACAGCGTGGTCTTGGCAGAAAAACCGAACTTGCCGTTGGCTTCGCGTTGCAGCGAAGTCAAGTCAAACAGCATGCCGGCAGCTTGCGTGGTTGGCCGTGACTCTTCCGTGACGCTGGCTTTATGGCCGCGCACGGCGTCAGCGATGCTGCGGGCTTCGGCTTCAGACCAAACGCGATCGGCCTTGAGCTCAGCGTCAGGCTCAGCGCCTTCCGCCAGATTTGCATTGGCGATGGATTTTTTCCACTGCGGGTCGAACCACTTGCCAAGGTACTCGCCGGCCTCGGCGGCAAAACTGGCGTGCACTTCCCAGTAATTGCGGCTGACGAACTTGCGGATTTTTTCTTCCCGCTCAACCACCACCGACAGCGTTGGCGTCTGTACGCGACCAACCGTGGTCAGAAAGAAACCGCCGTCGCGTGAATTGAAAGCGGTCATGGCGCGCGTGCCATTGATACCGACCATCCAGTCAGCCTCTGAGCGGCAACGGGCGGCATCGGCCAGCGGCATCATTTGCTCGTCACTGCGCAGACTGGCAAAGCCATCGCGAATAGCGGCCGGCGTCATCGACTGCAACCACAGGCGCTTGACCGGGTGCTTGGCCTTGGAGTACTGCTGAATCAAACGAAAGATCAACTCGCCCTCACGGCCCGCGTCGCAAGCATTGACCATGGCGCCAATGTCTTTGCGCTTGGCCAACTTGACAATGGCGTTGAGCCGCGTCTTGGTCTTGTCGATCGGCTTCAGGTCAAAGTACGGCGGGATCACCGGCAGGTTGGCGAAACTCCACTTGCCGCGCTTGACGTCAAACTCTTCCGGCGCTTGAATCTCGACCAAATGGCCCACCGCTGACGTCACGATCCAGTCATCGCTCTCGAAGTACTCGTCGTGTTTTTCAAACTTGCCCGCCGTGGGCGTGATGGCGCGCACGATGTCTTGTGCCACTGAAGGCTTTTCTGCAATCACCAATGTTTTCATAAGTACTTCTTCAAATTTTCTATGTCTTCCGGGACCATTTCCCGGGCTTCTGCGAACACGACTTGACCATGACGGCCCCGCACCACCACCACCGGCAACCCGCGCGGCTTGGGCCAGACCTTCGCCACCTCGGGCGTGGCCATAGCCACCGGGAAGCTGTAAGCCTTGGTCTTCAAATGCGCACTCGCTGTGCTGGCCAGACGGTCAATCGACAGCCCCAGCACCACCAACCCTTCACTTCGCCCGGCTTGCCACAGCGCCTCCATATGGGGCGACTGCACGGCACAAAACGGACACCAACTCGCCCACCAGTAAACCACAAGCACCTTGCCCTCGGCTTGTGCCGGCCCCCAAGGGCTGCCATCTAGCAGCGTCAAGGACGGCACGGCCAGCGCACTGCCGAGCGCCGGCAACGGGGCGCCAGCCGGCTCAGCAGCCAGCGCACCGGCCCCCCAAGGCAGCACGGCCAAGGCCGCAGCAGACTGCATCAACTCGCGGCGATGGACCATCGCTTGCTCCTTACAATAAGCATCTCTCGCGTACGCACGCGGGCACGCATGTGCACGCACATGCATGAATTAACCATACCAAAAAATTTCAACGTGTCCAAAATCAGCACAAAAGTCAGCGCCTCTGTCAGCGCCAAGGCCACGCCTAAAAGCCTCGCCAAGCCGGCACCTTCGCCTTCGGGCAAGCGCATCCAGACCCGCCTATCAGGCGTGCATGGCAAGGGCATGTTTGCCGTGCAAGACTTAGCTGAAGGCGAGACACTGATCGAATACATCGGCGAGATCATCAGTTGGAAAGAGGCCCTGCGACGCCATCCGCACGACCCGACCGACCCCAACCACACCTTTTACTTTCATGTCGACGAAAAGCATGTGATTGACGCCAAGCACGGCGGCAACTCCTCACGCTGGATCAACCACAGCTGCGCGCCCAACTGCGAAGCCGATGAGCAAAAGGGCCGGATCTTCATCAAAGCCCTGCAGAACATTCCTGCCGGCAAAGAGCTTTTTTACGACTACGGACTCATCATTGATGCGCCGTACACCAAAAAACTCAAAGCCGAGTACCCGTGCTGGTGCGGTGCGCCGAATTGCCGCGGCACGCTGCTCGCGCCCAAAGACAAAAAAGTGAAGGCGGAGAAGAAAAACAAGGCAGAAAGCAAAGCCAAGAAAGACAAGAAAAAGGCAAAAGCCAAAAAGGGCTGAGGCGACGCTGTGAGCAACGCCACCAACCCCTTGCGCGCGCCAGTGCGCTGGCCTGCTGAAGCCATTTGGCAAGCCGTGGCGCCCCACTTGCCCGCGTTCACGGTCGAGGTGTTGCCGCAGATCGACT
This sequence comes from Comamonadaceae bacterium, assembly GCA_947450765.1. GTDB lineage: Bacteria > Pseudomonadota > Gammaproteobacteria > Burkholderiales > Burkholderiaceae_C > Polaromonas. The sequence continues at coordinate 47,804 of CANFXC010000013.1, forward strand.
CCACCAACAGCGAGCTGATGCGGCGCTGCCGGGCCGCTTCACTGGCGGCCTTGTCTAACTCAGCGTTAGGCAGCCCCGAACCGCCTGAAGCCATTTTGCTGGTGGCAGAGCATCAAAACGCTGGTCGTGGCCGTTTGGGCCGTCAGTGGCAAAGCCAGGCCGGTGCCAGCCTGACCTTCTCACTCGGCCTGCCGCTGCAACCGGCTAATTGGTCTGGCTTGTCTTTGGCTGTTGGCGTGAGTCTGGCCGAGAGCTTGGAACCCGCCAACGGTAAACCGCCCACGCTGCAACTCAAATGGCCGAATGATTTATGGCTGGGGCAGCGCAAGCTCGGCGGCATTTTGGTGGAAACCGCCAACTGGGGCGATCAACGCTACGTGGTGATCGGTGTTGGCCTGAATGTGACGCATCCTGAGCATGACTTCTCAACGGCGACATCATCGGATGCTGGCGACACCCCCACACCCCCGCCGATGGCCGCTACGTCGCTGCAGGCGTTGTGGCCGGGCGTCGACGCTCCCTGGGCGCTGCAAGCCGTGGCGGCGCCACTGGTACAAGCCGTGCTGGACTTTGAGCGCGAGGGCTTCGCGCCATTTCGTGCACGCTTCGCTGCGCGCGACGCACTCGCAGGACGCTGGGTCAAACTCTCCGATGGCACCGAAGGCACCGCTTGTGGTGTGGGCCCGCACGGCGCCTTGTCTGTGCAAACCCAAGACGGCCTGCAAGACATCAGCAGCCAAGAAGTCAGTGTGCGACCGGCTGACCCTAACGGTTGACACCGTTGAAACCCATCAACTCGTCGGCGACACTGCCGATGCATCGCCCTTGAAGGCAAAGGACGCCCCATGTTAAGACTGCTGATTTTGTTGCTGCTGTTGGCCAATGGTGCCTACTTCGCGTGGACCCATGGTGCACTGGCCCAGCTCGGCCTCGCACCCGCGCAGCAGTCCGAGCCTGAGCGACTGCAGCAACAGATTCAGCCCGAACTGCTGCTGGTGACGCCGGCGGCCGCGCCCGCACCAGCGGCCGGCGCCAGTGCGTCAGCGAACTGAGCTCGCATGAGCCTGAGTTACCTCGAATTTGACTACAGCGAAGACGCCGACGGCGTCGGCACTTTTGACGCGCTGGCAGCCACCGCGCCTGCTCACAACGCAGCAGTGCTGGCCGAAGTCGCCACGGTTCTGGCCTGGGCGCAGCAGGCTTTCGAGGGGCAGCGCGCACCGCTCGACGAAGGCGGCGAATGGGACTACGACCTACAAGCCTGGCGCGAATTCAGTGCGGTGGACGTCTTGGACTTTGACGAACACAGCGGTGAGCTCAGCGTTCAGCGGCAGCCCGCCGGTATCGCTCGACACACCGTGAGCTTGTCCATCACCGGCACGCCGGTTTTTTGCGCGGCCTTTCGCGAACGCTTTCACTCATCTTGACTGCGCCGGCATGCAGACCACTGCATGCCCTTTTATTTGGCGGCTTGTTCCCGGCCCAGCTGCCATCCCGAGAGGCTTTGCGACATACTGGATTGACGACGCCGCCAGCGATTGAGCGGCAAGCAACTCTCGGGAGAATTTGTGCGCAAGACATCCATCGACAAAAAGAAAATTCACTTTTTACTGCTCGAAGGAATTCATCCTTCCGCAGAAGCAGTGATCCGTGCCGCCGGCTACACAAACATCGACAGCGTCACCGGCTCACTACCCGACGCTGAACTCAAAGCGCGTCTGGCCGACGTGCACTTCTTGGGTATCCGCTCGCGCACGCAACTCACCGAAGAGGTCTTTGCGCATGCGCCCAAACTAACCGCCGTCGGTTGCTTCTGCATTGGCACCAACCAAGTTGATCTGGCGGCTGCACGGCAACGCGGCATCGCGGTGTTCAACGCGCCTTACTCCAACACCCGCTCGGTCGCCGAACTGGTGCTGGCCGAGGCGATTTTGCTGCTGCGCGGTGTGCCAGAAAAAAGCGCGGTCGCGCACCGTGGAGGCTGGCTCAAGTCCGCCGAGAACGCTTATGAAATACGCGGTAAAACGCTCGGCATCATCGGTTACGGTTCGATCGGCACGCAGCTGTCGGTGCTGGCGGAAGCGCTGGGCATGAAGGTGGTGTTTTTTGACGTCGTGACCAAGCTGCTGCTGGGCAACGCCCGGCAAATGCTCAGCCTGCATGAATTGCTCTCGGTCAGCGATGTGGTCAGTCTGCACGTGCCCGAAACCCACGCCACGCAATGGATGATCGGTGCCAATGAAATAGCCATGATGAAGCAAGGCAGCGTCTTGATCAATGCGTCCCGCGGCAGCGTGGTGGAGATTGATGTGCTGGCCGCGGCGTTGACTTCGCGCAAGCTGTTGGGCGCAGCGATTGACGTGTTCCCGGTAGAGCCGCGCAGCAACGCCGACGTCTTTGAGTCGCCTTTGCGCGGCCTCGACAACGTCATTCTCACGCCGCACGTCGGCGGCTCGACCATGGAGGCGCAAGCCAATATCGGCGTCGAAGTCGCTGAAAAGCTGGTCAAGTACAGCGACAACGGCACCTCCACATCGTCGGTCAACTTTCCTGAAGTGGCGTTGCCGGCCCACCCTGACAAACACCGGCTGCTGCACGTGCACCGCAATGTGCCGGGCGTGCTGTCACAGATTAACCAGATCTTTTCGGACAACCACATCAACATCGCGGCGCAGTATCTGCAGACGCATGACGACATCGGCTACGTGGTCATCGACATCGATGCCATCGACTCTGACAAGGCGCTGAGCAAGCTCGCCCAAGTGTCGGGCACTGTCCGCAGCCGAGTTCTTTTTTAAAGCGCTTCTTTGTTACAGTCGGCCCAACAACCGGCTAAAACTATGCGCACTTTGCCCGTCACCCGTCCTTTTCTCAATGTCCTGCGCGTGGTCGCACTGCTGGGGCTGAGCCAGTCAGCGCTGTTGGCGCAGGCCCAAACGTTCAAGATCGATTGTGATGCGGAAGCCAGCATTCCCTTGTTGGAAAAAAAGCTTGCGCCTGCGAAAATCACCATTGAGTTGCAAAACATTGGTCGCCATGTGTACTTCAATGTGGTCGGCCCGGCGGACTACCAGATGCGTGTCAGCAGTCTGGTCACGGAACAGTACCTGGGTGCCAACTTAACAACGGATGCGCGCTTGGGCGCTCACAAGACAAACAAAACGAGCGGGCGCGAAAATCAGATCACCATTGACCGAGAAAGCGTGACATTCGCCGGCTACAACGACACCGACTACCAAGGCAAAAGCGTGCGCATTCTTTTTGACGGCAAGTGCAAACTGCCCAAGCCATAACTTGCCACCCATTCCTTATTTTCAAAAAACAAATCATGCCAACTGAATCACGCTGTCATCCAACCCCGACACCTGCGGGAAGCGCCATCATCAAGGCCAAAGCCCTTGGTTTTCCATGGGACACCATCGACCCATTTCTGTTTTGCGCGTACCACGACGACGCCTACCCGGCCGCCAATGCAGAGATGGGTCCGGCAGTGTCATTGAGCGGCCGCACCTTGGGGCAAGACTTCAGCCGCAAAGATGGCTGGAGCATGTACCACGGGCAAACGGTGCCGGGCTTTCCTTCGCATCCGCACCGCGGTTTTGAAACCGTCACCATCGTCCGCAAGGGTTTGATTGACCATTCTGATTCGCTTGGTGCGGTGGCGCGCTTTGGCCGCGGCGACGTGCAGTGGCTCACAGCCGGCCAAGGCATCGTCCATGCCGAGATGTTTCCCCTGCTGGCCACCGACACCGACAACCCGCTGGAGTTGTTTCAGATCTGGCTGAACCTGCCGGCGCGGAACAAGATGGTGGCACCCCACTTCACCATGTTTTGGTCGCAAGATATTCCGCATCACATCACGCAAGACGAGGCCGGCCGCAGCACCGAGGTGGCGGTGATCGCCGGCCGTCTGGCTGACGCTGGCGCACCGCTGCCGCCGCCACCCGATTCATGGGCCGCACAGGCTGACGCCGATGTCTCCATCTGGACGCTGCGCATGGACCCAGGTGCCAGCTGGACTTTGCCGGCCGCCGCTGGCGCCGGCACACAACGCAGCTTGTACTTCTTCAAAGGCCAAAGCGTGAGCGTCGATGGCGAGGCCATCAACAGCCATGCCGCGCTGGAGTTGCGCGGCGACTGTGCTGTAGCGCTGGTGAACACCGGCAGCAGCGTCGCTGAATTTTTGCTGCTGCAAGGCAAACCCATCGCCGAGCCCGTGGTGCAGTACGGCCCGTTCGTCATGAACACACAGGCCGAGATTCGACAAACGCTGGCAGACTATCAACGCACCCAGTTTGGCGGCTGGCCCTGGGAGGACAGCGCCCCGGTGCATGGCCGTTCGCCGGAGCGTTTTGCGCGGCATCCAGATGGCCGTGAAGAACGGCCATCGATATCGATCAAGTGACCTTCCCATGACGGACTGGATGCGGAGATCCATCTCCGTCGTCACTGCGAGCGCAGCGCGGCAGTCCATTTGACCCGTCATGGCGAGCGAAGCGCGGCCATCCATGACCGCGAATTCGGGCTCCTAGACTGCCGCGCTGCGCTCGCAGTGACGGAAATTATTCCTCTCGGTGACGGAGATTACTGCTCGCAGTAACGGGAATTATTGCTCCCAGTGACAGCCGCTTACTTAGCGACCACGCGCACCATTTCCAAACACTTGTTCGAGTAGCCCCATTCGTTGTCGTACCAAGCGACGACTTTGACGAAGGTGCTGTCCAGTGCAATACCGGCGTCGGCGTCAAAGACGCTGGTGCAGGTTTCACCGCGGAAGTCGGTGGCGACCACTTTGTCTTCGGTGTAACCGAGCACGCCTTTGAGGGCGCCCTGGCTTTGCGCTTTCATCTCAGCGCAGATTTCTGCGTACGTGGCTTCCTTGTTCAGCTCAACCGTCAAGTCGACCACCGACACGTCAGACGTTGGCACGCGGAAAGACATACCCGTGAGCTTTTTGTTCAACTCAGGAATGACCACGCCCACCGCCTTGGCAGCACCAGTGCTGGAAGGAATGATGTTTTCAAGAATGCCACGGCCGCCGCGCCAGTCTTTGCCGCTCGGGCCGTCGACGGTTTTTTGCGTCGCCGTGGTAGCGTGCACTGTGGTCATCAGGCCGCGCTTGATGCCC
>CANFXC010000014.1 GCA_947450765.1 Comamonadaceae bacterium
CGCCGCCGCCATCCAAACGGGTGCGGCCGCTTATCTGTCGCGTCAGTACACCACCATCGCCATCGTCGGCGCGGTACTGACGATTTTGATTGGCATTTTTCTTGACGTTCCCAGTGCCATCGGCTTTGTTGTTGGCGCGGTGCTGTCGGGTGCTTGCGGCTTCATCGGCATGAATGTGTCGGTGCGCGCCAATGTGCGCACGGCGCAAGCGGCCACGCGCGGGATTGGTCCCGCCTTGGACGTCGCCTTTCGCGGCGGTGCGATCACCGGCATGCTGGTGGTCGGGCTCGGGCTGCTGGGTGTCACCGGTTTTTACTGGTTTTTGGTCGGCAACGGCAACTACACGCCAACCTCGAATCTGGCCAATATGCTGAACCCGCTGATCGGTTTTGCTTTTGGCTCGTCGCTGATCTCGATCTTTGCGCGGCTTGGCGGCGGCATTTTCACCAAGGGCGCTGATGTGGGCGCGGACTTGGTCGGCAAGGTTGAAGCCGGTATTCCTGAAGACGACCCGCGCAACCCGGCGGTGATTGCCGACAACGTCGGCGACAACGTCGGCGACTGCGCGGGCATGGCCGCCGACTTGTTTGAAACCTACGCCGTGACGCTGATCGCCACCATGGTGCTGGGCGCCCTGATGGTCACGGGCGCAGGTACTGCCGCAGTGGTTTATCCGCTGGCGCTGGGTGCGGTCTCCATCATCGCCTCCATCATCGGTTGCTTCTTTGTCAAGGCCACGCCCGGCATGACCAACGTCATGCCGGCGCTTTACAAAGGCTTGGCTGTTGCCGGCGGCTTGTCGCTGATCGCCTTTTACTTTGTCACCACTTGGCTGATGCCTGACAACGCCATCAAGGCCGTTGGCAGCCAGATGGCCTTGTTCGGTGCCTGCACAGTCGGCTTGGTCTTGACCGGCGCGCTGGTCTGGATCACCGAGTACTACACCGGCACGCAGTACCCGCCTGTCAAACACATTGCCCAATCGTCGACCACAGGGCACGGCACCAACATCATTGCCGGCCTCGGCGTCTCCATGCGCTCGACCGCTTGGCCGGTGGTCTGTGTCTGCATTGCCATCTGGGTGTCCTACCAACTGGCCGGGTTGTACGGCATTGCGATTGCAGCAACCTCCATGCTCAGCATGGCCGGCATTGTGGTGGCGCTCGATGCGTATGGCCCAATCACCGACAACGCTGGCGGCATCGCTGAAATGGCCGACATGCCAGCCAGTGTGCGCGCCGTGACCGACCCGCTGGACGCCGTCGGCAACACCACCAAAGCCGTCACCAAAGGCTACGCCATCGGCTCAGCCGGCTTGGCTGCGCTGGTGCTGTTTGCCGACTACACGCACAAACTCGAAGCCTACGGCAAAGCCATCAGCTTTGACTTGAGCAACCCGATGGTCATCATCGGCCTCTTCATTGGCGGCCTGATTCCCTACCTGTTCGGTGCCATGGCGATGGAGGCCGTGGGCCGTGCCGCCGGTTCAGTGGTGGTCGAAGTGCGCCGCCAGTTCCGCGATATCAAAGGCATCATGGAGGGAACCGGTAAGCCGGAGTACGACACCTGCGTCGACATGCTGACCAAAGCCGCGATCAAGGAAATGATGATCCCATCGTTACTGCCCGTCGTCGTGCCGATTCTGGTCGGCCTGCTGCTAGGCCCCGCCGCTTTGGGTGGCCTGCTGATGGGCACCATCGTCACCGGACTATTTCTGGCGATATCGATGTGCACCGGCGGCGGTGCCTGGGACAACGCCAAGAAATACATTGAGGACGGCCACCACGGCGGCAAAGGCTCTGAGACGCACAAAGCCGCTGTCACCGGCGACACCGTGGGCGACCCCTACAAAGACACCGCTGGCCCAGCCATCAACCCGCTCATCAAGATCATCAACATCGTGGCCCTGCTGATCGTGCCGCTGATGATGAAGTTCCACGGCTGAAGTCCTGCCTTCATTGATCCGGAAAAAGCCCGCTTCGGCGGGCTTTTTAACGTCTGCAAATCAAGCGACTTTGAGTGTTTGCAGCGGCGCGCGACTGCATTCATTATTGAGGTGGACGAATTTTTTGAGTAAGCGACTGAACTCGATGTTTTCTTCTGATGACAGTTTGGCCAGCATCTTGTCGCGCAGTTCAAGCACCGACGGCGCCATGCTGGCCAAAACCGCTTCACCGTCAGCCGTCAAGGTCAGGCAGCGCCTGCCGCGCGGAAAAACCTCGCGCTGTATCCAGCCCTTGGATTCGAGTCGCACAGCCATGTCTGCCGTGGTGGACTTGTCCAATGCCACCAAGCCGGCCAAAGTCAGCTGGTCAATGCCCGGCGTTTCCTGCAACATTCGCAGCACGGCGTATTGCGTTGGCGTCATGTCCAGCTGAATCGTGTCACGAAACATAGACACCGAGATTTGCTGCGCGCGCCGAATCAAGTGACCGAATTGGTCATGCAGATGCACATCCACAAGGTCGTTCATGGCTGTAGAAATCAGCGTGGACGGTCTAAATATCCAGCACCAAACGCGCTGATTTTGAACGCGAACAGCAGGGCAAAAACTGGTCGTTGGCGGCCTTCTCTTCATCTGTCAAGTACATGTCCCGGTGGTCAGGAACGCCCTCGAGCACGCGCGTCAGGCAGGTGCCGCAGACACCTTGCTCACAAGAACTGAAGACCTCTACGCCCGCTGCCGACAGCGCTTGCAAAATCGTCTGGTCGTTGTCGACGGTGACAATCAGACCTGAGCTTGAAATCTGCACTTCAAAGCTTTCATCTGTAGCGATGGGCGACACGTCCGCACCAAAAAATTCCGCGTGCAGCTGCGCTTCGCTCCAACCGCTGCTGCGCGCCGTCTCTAACACTGCGTTCATAAAGCCTTTGGGACCGCACACATACAAGTGAACGCCAGCTTCTGGACTCGCCAACAATCCGGCCATGTCCAGCTTTTGTGCGGGCTCGGCATCGTCAAAGTGAAACGCAACTTTGTCCACCAAACCGGGCTCGGCCATGCGCTCTCGAAATGCCGTGCGATCGGCAGAACGCGTGCAGTAGTGCATCTCAAAATCAGCGCCTATGCTGGTCAGCCGCTCCGCCATGCACAAAAGAGGCGTCACGCCAATGCCGCCCGCCAGCAACAGGTGGCGCTTGGCCTCATGCGCCAATTGAAAATGATTTTTAGGTGCACTGATTTGCAGCTCGTCACCCACCTTGACCTGCTCGTGCATGGCTTTGGAGCCGCCGCGCGAATTAGCGTCTTTCAGCACCGCGATTTGGTAGCGGTGGTTTTCACCCGGGTTGTTGAACAGCGAATATTGCCGAACCAGACCGCCCGGCAAGTGCACATCCACATGCGATCCGGCAGAAAACGCCGGCAGCGACTGGCCATCGGCGGCGACCAGATCGAAGCTGTCAATGTCCAGGGCTTCGGTATTTTTTTGAGCGACCCGAACGGTCAATGTTGCATTCAGCATGAAACAGTCCTTAAGTGTTCAAGTTAGGGGTTTGACCTTCTGCCACCAGCAGACGGTCAATGACCTTGCGGGATTGAATGCCGCCGGTGTCGATGTTCAGTTTGAGCAGTTTGCGCTGCGGCCAGAGGATCAAGTTTTTTTGCTGCAGCTCCAGCATTTCCAAGTCTTCACTGAAAATTTTGCCCTGACCTTCACGAATCGCGGCGGTCAAAGCGTCGTCATCCGGCTTGAACTTGCGCGCCATGCCCCAGAAATACCAAATCGATGTTTCCGTCTCGGGCGTGATGAAGTCAGTGACGATGCTGGAGACCTTGTGCTCGTCCGGCGCGTTGTAGCCGCCGTGCCCCAAATGCGCCACGCCGACCTCGATCATCACGTTGCTGGGCGGGCTGAAACGACAGATTTGCCAGCGGTCAACCAAGACATCGTCGGCCAGATGGTTGCCGCGCAAGGCCAGCTTCCAAAACGGCGGCGGCTCGACCGAAGACATGTACCGACTCGTCACCACGCGATCGCCATCCACCGCAGTTTTACAAGGTGTCTCGTCGATTTCCCGCTGACCAATGCTGTTGGCGTGCACATAGGTCTCATGCGTCAGGTCCATCAGGTTGTCGACCATCAGCCGGTAATCACAATTGATGTGGTACAGACCACCGCCAAAGGCCCACTCTGGGTTGCCATACCAGTCTTGCACTGGAATGCTGCTGGCATCCGCCAGACTGGCCTCACCCGGCCAGACCCAGATAAAACCGTAACGCTCTTCGACGGGATAACTGCGGATCGCCGGAAAACCCTGCACGCGTTGCCCTGGCATGCCCAAGGTCTTGCCTTCGCAACCCATTTCCAAGCCGTGATAACCGCAAACCAGCCGGCCCTCTTTGACAAATCCAAGAGACAGTGGTGCCCCCCTGTGCGGACAAAAGTCTTCAAGGGCCGCGACACGCTGTTCCTGACCGCGGTAGAACACGATGCGCTCACCACAAACCATGCGGCCCAAAGGCTTGGCATCCAGTTCATCTGATGTGGCGGCAACATACCAAGCATTTTTAGGAAACATAAAAACCTTCAATCAAATGAAATGGACGGAGCACTCCGCACGAGCGGCTCATCAGCTGGCATCGTGGCCATTGAGCTTGCTACAGAATTTGACGGTAAGTATACGGAATCCCCCTGCAAGGCATTGATGCCGTCAACCCTCATGAGCTGGGTGAACTACTCAGTTAGGGGCTACGGATGACAGACACAAGGACAACTCGCCAACTTGCCTTGTAGGCAGGTGATGCTAATTTCATCGGCTCGGAGCATGACATTAATCTGGGAGTCCTTCAAAAAGCCGATCCGAAGCCATTGTGATGAAAACGAACGTTAAGACAGCGATCATCTCAGCCGTGATGCTGGTTGCGGCGACCGCCGTCTTGCTGCTGTGGAGCCCTTGGAGTGGAAAAGGCTTGGGGAATAGCTTTGTCAGCGGCAATGGCCGCATTGAAGCGACCGAGATAGCCGTGGCCACCAAGTTGGCCGGGCGCGTTGAAAAAATTTGGGTGGCCGAGGGCGACTTTGTTCAAGCCGGCCAACCCTTGGCACAAATGCAAATCGACAGCCTGCAGGCGCAGCGCGACGAGGCCTTGGCGCGCTGGCAGCAGGCGCAGCAAGCGGTCAGCGGTGCCGAGGTGCAGGTGGCGCAGCAAGAGGCCAATTACCAGGCGGCGCTGGCCGTGGTGGCGCAACGTGAGAGCGACCTGGACAGCGCGCAGCGCCGCTTGCCGCGCTCGGAAAAACTGGCACAGGAAGGCTTTTTTTCAAGTCAGTTGCTGGACGATGACCGTGCCAAAGTGCGCAGCTTTCAGGCCAGTGTGTCCGCTGCCAGGTCGCAAGCGAAAGCGGCTCAGGTCGGTATTGCCGCAGCCCGCAACCAGGTCGCCGGTGCGCAGGCCAATGTGCGTGCCTTGCAGGCGATGCTGGCGCGCATCGACGTAGAGTTGAGCGACAGCCAACTCAAGTCGCCACGCGATGGCCGTGTGCAGTTTCTGGTGGCACAACCGGGCGAGGTGCTGGCCGGTGGCGGTCGTGTGCTGAACCTGGTCGATTTGACCGACGTGTACATGACCTTTTTCTTGCCTGAAACGGTGGCCGGGCGCGTCGCCCTGGGCAGCGAGGTGCGCATTGTGCTGGACGCGGCACCGCAGTTTGTCATTCCGGCCCACGTGTCTTTTGTCGCCAGCACCGCCCAATTCACCCCCAAAACGGTAGAAACCGCCAGCGAGCGGCAAAAGCTCATGTTCCGGGTCCGGGCGCAGATTGACCGGGACTTACTGCAACGCCATCAGGCCCAGGTCAAGACCGGTTTGCCGGGCGTCGCCTGGCTCAAGCTCGACCCGACAGCGCCGTGGCCGGCCCAGCTCACGCCGCAGGCGCCACCGTGACGCTGCCACCTGCGACTGCTCCGGTGGCGCGCCTGCAAGGGGTGAGCCTGCGCTACAAAAAAACCACAGCCCTTGATGACGTCACGCTGGATATTCCAGCCGGTTGCCGGGTCGGCCTGATTGGCCCGGACGGGGTCGGCAAGTCGAGCCTGCTGGCGCTGCTGGCTGGCGCCCGTGCGGTGCAGCAAGGCCGCGTCGAGGTCTTGGGCGGCAACATGGCGCGGCGCCAGCACCGGCAACAGGTCTGCCCCAACATTGCCTTCATGCCGCAGGGTTTGGGGCGCAACCTGTACCCCACGCTGTCGGTGGAAGAAAACCTGCAGTTCTTCGCCCGCCTGTTTGGCCACGCTGCCGCTGAGCGACGCCGGCGCATTGACGCGCTGACGCGAAGCACCGGCTTGTCGGCTTTTCTGAATCGACCGGTCGGCCAACTGTCCGGCGGTATGAAGCAAAAGCTCGGCCTGTGCTGCGCCCTCATCCATGACCCGGACCTGCTGATTCTGGACGAACCAACCACCGGCGTTGACCCGTTGGCCCGCGCCCAGTTCTGGGCCTTGATTGCCCGCCTGCGCCGCCAGCGTCCCGCCATGAGTGTGCTGGTGGCCACGGCCTACATGGAAGAGGCCCAGGGTTTTGACTGGCTGGTGGCGATGGACGCGGGTCGCGTGCTGGCCACGGGCACACCCGCCGAGTTGCTGGCCCACACTGGCAGCGACACGCTGGAATCGGCCTTTATGGACCTGTTGCCCGAAGCCAAGCGACGCGGCCATCGCCCGGTGGAGATGACGCCGCTGGTGCTCAACGCCCAGGCCGACCTGGCGATTGAGGCACGAGACCTGAGCATGCGCTTTGGCGACTTTGTGGCGGTAGACCATGTGAGTTTTCGCATTCAGCGTGGCGAGATTTTTGGCTTTATTGGCTCCAACGGCTGCGGCAAAACCACCACCATGAAAATGCTGACCGGGTTGTTGCCGGCCAGTGCGGGCCGGGCCTGGCTGTTCGGTCAGCCGGACGACCCGCGCGATATGGCAACGCGCCGGCGCGTCGGTTATATGTCGCAGTCCTTCTCGCTCTATGGCGAGTTGAGCGTGCAGCAGAACCTGGCCTTGCACGCACGTTTGTTTCATGTGCCGGCAGCTGAGGTGCCGGCCAGAGTGACCGATTCGCTGACCCGCTTCGGGTTGCTGACGGTGCAAGACGCCTTGCCCGAGCAATTGCCACTGGGCATGCGCCAGCGCCTGTCTTTGGCAGTCGCCATGGTGCATCGCCCGGAGCTGCTGATTCTGGACGAGCCGACCGCGGGCGTCGACCCGATTGCGCGGGACAACTTTTGGCAGCTGATGATCGAGCTGGCGCGGCGCGACCAGGTGACCATTTTTATTTCGACCCACTTCATGAACGAGGCCGAGCGCTGCGACCGCATTTCGCTGATGCATGGCGGACGGGTGCTGGCCAGCGCGTCGCCCGCGCACATCATGGCCGAGCGGGGTGCAGCCACTTTGGAAGAAGCCTTTATCGGTTATTTGAAAGAAGCGGACGGGGGCACAGTTGAAGACCCGCAGGAGGCGCAACTGACCACAACGGCCCCGACCGCCACACAGACCCAAGGGCTTGGCGCCCGACTGCGCCGCAGTCTGGCGCGCCTGCACAGCTACCAATGGCGCGAGTCGCTGGAGCTGCGGCGCGACCCGGTGCGCGGCGCGCTCGCGCTGCTGGGCTCGCTGCTGCTGATGTTTGTCATGGGCTGCGGCATCAGCATGGATGTGGGCAACCTGCGCTTTGCCGTGCTTGACCGCGACCAGACGCAATTGAGCCGCGACTACACGCTGAACCTCGCCGGCTCCAACTATTTCTCCGAGCGGCCAGCCTTGCACGACTACGCCGAACTAGACCAGCGCATGCGCAGCGGCGAGTTGTCGCTGGCGCTGGAGATTGCGCCCGGCTTTGCGCGCGATGTGGCGCGCGGGCAGTCGGTGCAGATTGGCGCCTGGGTCGACGGCGCCATGCCGCAACGCGCCGAGACTGTGATCGGCTACGCCCAAGGCATGCACCAGCAGTGGCTGGTACAGCAGGCACGCGAGCAGACCGGCTTGTTGCCCACCGCGCTGGTCAGCGTGGAAACCCGCTACCGCTACAACCCCGATGTGCGCAGTCTGCCGGCCATGGTGCCCGCGGTGATTCCGCTCTTGTTGCTGATGCTGCCGGCCATGCTGACGGCGCTGGCAGTGGTGCGGGAAAAAGAGCTGGGCTCCATCATCAACCTCTACGTGACCCCGGTCACCCGCCTTGAATTTTTACTGGGGAAACAACTGCCCTACGTGGCCCTGGCGATGCTCAATTACGGCCTGATGTGCCTGGCCGCCGTCACGGTGTTTGGCGTGCCCATGACCGGCAGTTTTGCCACGCTGAGTCTGGCGGCGCTGATTTACAGCGTATGTGCGACCGGCATGGGGCTGCTGGCCTCTACCGTCACGCGCAGCCAGATTGCCGCGATGTTTTTCGCCATGCTGGGGACGTTGCTGCCGGCGGTGCAATTTGCCGGCCTGATCAACCCGGTGTCCTCGCTGGAAGGCGGTGCGCGCTGGATTGGTGAGCTTTATCCGGCCAGCTATATGCTCGTCATCAGCCGCGGCGTCTTCAGCAAGGCCTTGGGGTTTTCGGACCTGCAGGCATCGTTCGGGCCGATGTTGCTGGCCGTGCCGGTCATCATGGGTCTGGCCCTCGTTCTGCTGAAAAAGCAGGCCACCTGAGATGCAAAACATCTATCGCCTGGGCGTCAAGGAGTTGTGGAGCCTCTGGCGCGACCCGATGATGTTGTTTCTCATCGTCTACACCTTCACGGTGGCCATCTACACGGCCGGCACGGCCATGCCGGAAACCATGCACCGGGCGCCGATTGCGATTGTGGATGAGGACGCGTCGATTTTGTCGGCACGCCTCATCAGCGCGTTTTATCCGCCGCAGTTCAGCCCGCCGGAGCGCATCACGCTGGCTGAGGTCGACCCCGGCCTGGACGCCGGTATCTACACCTTTGTGCTGATTATTCCGCCCGACTTTCAGCGCGACGTGCTGGCCGGCCAGGCGCCGCAACTGCAACTCAATATTGACGCCACGCGCATGAGCCAGGCCTTTGCCGGTAACGGTGCGATTCAGCAAATCGTGCTGGGCGAAGTCCAGGAATTCGTGCAGGGCGACCGCCGGACAGAGCCGCCGCTGGTCGAACTGACGACACGGGCCCGCTTCAATCCGGCGCTGCAGCCCTCGTGGTTTGGCTCGCTCATGGAAGTCGTCACGCAAATCACCATGCTGTCGATTATTTTGACCGGGGCGGCGCTGATTCGTGAGCGCGAACACGGCACGGTCGAGCACTTGCTGGTGATGCCGGTGACGCCGCTGGAAATCATGCTGGCCAAGGTCTGGTCGATGGCGCTGGTGGTCTTGCTGGCCGCGGTAGTGTCACTCACCGTGGTGATTCAGGGCGTATTGCAGGTGCCGATTGAGGGCTCGATGGCGCTGTTTTTGGTGGGTGCCACGTTGCACCTGTTTGCCACTACTTCCATGGGCATCTTCATGGCGACGTTGGCCCGCAGCATGCCGCAGTTTGGCCTGCTGATGATTCTTGTCATGATGCCTTTGCAAATGCTCTCTGGCGGTATCACGCCGCGGGAAAGCATGCCGGTATGGGTGCAGCAACTGATGTCGCTGACCCCGACCACCCACTTTACCGAGCTGAGTCAGGCGATTCTGTACCGCGGCGCCGGACTGTCGGTGGTGTGGACTTCTTTTGTGGCGCTGCTGCTGATTGGCGCCGTGCTGTTTGCCCTGTCGCTGGCCCGCTTTCGCAAGGCGATTGCGCAGATGGCCTGAGAAATTAACTGCTCAAGCGATCCAGTCGGGGAAGCGCTTTTTCATGTCGTTGACAAAAGACAAAGTGCCGGCGAGATGCCGGCGCAACGCAGCTTCGGCCGTAGCCGCATCTCGCTGTTTTAACGCTTCAAGTATGTCACGGTGGTCTTGAATGATCGCTTGGGCCTTGCCCTTGGCCGGCAGGTTCAGGTGGCGCAAGCGATCAACGTGACCGCTTTGCTTCCGCACCAAGCTCCACAAAGAGCTGACCCGTGCGGCGTCGTACATTTCTTTGTGAAAAGCCACATCGGCCGCTGCCAACCGAGCAACGTCAAGTGGCTTCAAAGCAGATTCCTGCACGCCAAGGTGGAGCTTCAAACGCTGCATCAAGGCGCTGTGTTCTGGGTCTTGCAAGTCACACAGCGTTTTGAGAATTTCGACCTCAATGGCACGCCGCAGAAAATGCGCTTCCAGCGCGGCCGACAGGTCAATCCGGCTGACGACGGTCGCATGCTGCGGAAAAATATCGACCAACTGCTCTTCGCCTAAACGAATCAGGGCATCGCGAATAGGCGTCTGACTGATGCCGAAATGCTCAGCCAACTCAGCCCGCTGCAACACGGCGCCAGGCTCAAGCAGAACCGAAACAATCGACTCGCGCAGCGCTTCAAACACCTGCGGCGCAGACTGCCTAGTCCGGTCCAACTTCAGCGACGGTAATTTGTCCAAGCCATTCATAGATTCCTTGAAACACCCTCTTAAATACGCACATGAAAAGCGCACAAAATTTTCAAAATCATAGCATTGACGCACTAATATATTAGTGCTTTAATTCAGGGCGCACAACAGAAAAGAACAACAACAACATCCAGCCAAGAAGTGGCCTGAGATTCAGCCAATCCATGCATTCAACAGGAGACAAACCATGTTCAAAACCAGCTCGTTCAACCCACACAAGCGGCTAATCCTTCAGGCGCTGCCCTGGCTGCTCGTCGGCGCAGGCGCAGTCAGCGCACAAGCCCAAACGGCTTGGCCGAGCAAACCGGTGACCATCGTCGTGCCGTTTGCAGCTGGCGGCGGAACCGACATCGGTGCACGGATTTTGGCGCAACGTCTGTCCATCGTCTGGGGCCAGCCGGTACTGATTGACAACAAAGGCGGCGCAGGCGGTAACGTCGGCTTGGACATCGTCTCGCGTGCCAAGCCTGACGGCTATACGCTGCTGACCGGCAACGTCGGCACGCAGTCGATCAACCCGACGCTCTACAAAAAACTCAGCTACAACCCGGACACCGCGTTTGTGCCGATTGGGCAGTTTGCAGAGCTGCCTTTCGTGCTCGCCGTCACAGCCTCACTGCCGGTTAAAAACGTCAAGGAATTGGTTGATCTGGCCAAGTCCCAGCCCGACAAACTAACCTACGCCAGCTCGGGCAACGGCGGCTCGCCTCACCTCTCGGCTGAGACCTTCAAGATAGCCACCAACACCAAAATTCTGCACATCCCCTACAAAGGCGGCGGCGCAGCCATGACCGACCTGATGTCAGGCAACGTCGACATGATTTTTGCGTCCGTGCTGGAAACCTCCGGCTTCATCAAGGCCGGCAAACTCAAAGCGCTGGCCATCACCAGCAAAAACCGTGTACCGGCGATGCCAGACGTACCCACCTTGCAGGAAAGCGGTGTCACAGGTGCTGAGTCGGGTTCTTGGCTGGGCTTGTTGGCGCCGGCCGGCACGCCCAAAGAGATCGTCGACAAGGTCTCGAAAAGCTTGCAACAGGCGGTCGCAGTGCCAGAAATTCAGCAGCAATTGCTCGCACAAGGCGCCATCGCCAAAGGCGGCACACCGGCCGAATTTGCGCAGCTTATCGCCACCGACCGCAAGCGCTACGAACGCATCATCATCGACAACAAATTGACCGCCGACTGAAGTCAGCACCATGAACATTCGCCGCTTATTCCTGAATTCTTCTGCCCTGCTCGCCATGGGCGCTCTCGGCGGTTTGGGCCTGTCCGCCCAAGCTGCCAGCTGGCCGACACAGCCGGTGCGCATCGTTGTGCCGTTTGCCCCGGGTGGCACATCAGACGTCATCGCACGCTTGATGAGCAAGCCCTTGAGCGACGCACTGGGCGTGCCAGTCTTGATCGAAAACCGCACCGGTGCTGCGGGCAACATTGGCGCCGCTTACGTTGCCAATGCCACCGACAACCACACCGTGCTGCTGTCCGACCTTGGCTCCTTGGCCATCAGCCCGCTGGTGACCAAAGACCTGCCGTTCAAGCCCAGCGACTTGCAAGGCGTGGCCATGCTGGCCTATTCACCGCACTTGCTGGTAGCGCACCCGGGTGTGGCAGCCAACAACCTCAAGGAGCTGGTGGCGCTGTCGCAAACCAGCAAGATCAATGTCGCCTCGTCCGGCACGGGCACACCGAATCACCTCGGCATGGTTGAAATCGCGCTCGAGACCGGCATGAAGTGGCAGCATGTGCCTTACCGCGGCGGCGCTCAGTCGCTCAATGACACATCAGCCGGCACCACGCAAGTGGTTTTGAACGGCATGCTGGCGACGATGCCGCTGGTGCAAGGCGGCAGGCTCAAGGTCATTGGTATTTCTAGGGCGACCCGCATGCCACTGGTCAGCCACATTCCGACCATCGCCGAGCAAGGTGTGAAGAACTTCGAGTCAGGCACTTACCAAGGCGTCACCGCATCAGCAAAAATGCCGCGCCAAGCCATTGAGCGGCTGAACACAGAGATGATCCGCATCATCCGTTCGCCCGAGATGCGTGCGCGTTTGCTGGAGGCGGGTGCCGAAGTCATGACCTCAACGCCCATGGAGACCACCGACTTCATCGCCAAGGACCGCGTACGCTGGGCCAATGTGATCAAGCGGGCTGGCACGCAGCTTGAAGGCACCAACTGAGATGCAGAATTCAGTCAGAAGTGATGCACCGACGAGCGAGACGCCTTTTCACAGCACGGCCGCGCTGGAGCAGTTTGCAGCAGCCCTGTTCACCCAAGTCGGGATGGACGAAGGCAAGGCGCAAACGCTGGGCCGGTTTTTGATCCTCACCGACGCAATGGGCCGTCGCACCCATGGCTTGGCCATGGCCAGCCTGTATTTGGCAGACATTGAAAAAGGCGGCATGGCGCTCAGAGGTGAGCCGGAGGTCATCAAGGACAACGGCATCAGCGTGGTCTGGGACGGTGGCTACTTGCCTGGTCTGTGGCTGGTGAACAAGGCCATTGAAGAAGCTATTCCACGCGCTCAAAAACACGGTATAGCCGCTTATGCCATCCGCAAGAGCCATCACATCGGTTGCTTGGCCGCGCTGGTGAAGCAAGCCGCCGACCGCGGTTTTATCGCACAGATTTCAAACTCCGACCCGGCCGGTGCACGCGTCGCGCCTTATGGCGGATGCGAGGCTTTGTTCACGCCGAATCCTTTTGCAATGGGTTATCCCGGTGCGCAAAACCCGGTGCTGATCGACATCTGCGCATCCATCACCACCACCTCCATGACGCGGCAGACCTTTGCGGCCGGTCATCAATTTGAGCACCCATGGCTGCTGGATGCACAAGGCACGCCAACGCGTGACCCGTCGGTACTGGAAAACCAGCAACCGCGTGGTTCGCTGCAACTGATGGGCGGTCAAGAATACGGCCACAAGGGCTTTGGTCTGGCACTCGGCATTGAGGCGCTGTCGCAGGGTCTGTCCGGTCATGGCCGCAAAGACGCACCCAAGCGCTGGGGCGGCAATGTGTTTTTGCAAATCATTGACCCAGAGCTGTTCGCTGGCCGCGAAGCCTTCACCGAGCAGATGAATTACCTCTCCGAACGCTGCCGCACCAACAAGCCGATTCAGGCCGACAAGCCCGTGCGCTTGCCAGGCGACCAAGCCGCTGTCGGCATCGAAAGAGCGCAGCGCCAAGGTCTTGCTTATGACCCGCAGACGTGGCAAGGTTTGGCTGAATGGGCTGACAAACTCAAGGTCGCGCTGCCTGTTCCAGGTTGAATAGTCAGATCCTCAAAGCACCGAAAATCAATTTTTAAGAGTCCCTTCAAATGACAAAAAAAACCTACGAAGAACTGCGCAGCGCACGCTGGATGGCACCCGACGATGTGCGCTCTTTTGGCCACCGTTCACGTGTGATGCAACTGGGTTATGGCCCCGAAGACTGGGTTGGCAAACCGATGATCGCGATCATCAACACGTGGAGCGATATCGGCACTTGCCACGGTCACTTCAAGCAACGCGTCGAAGACGTCAAGCGCGGCATCTTGCAAGCCGGTGGTTTCCCCATTGAGTTGCCAGCGATTTCGCTGTCTGAGTCGATCGTCAAGCCGACCACCATGTTTTATCGCAACCTCTTGGCGATCGAGACCGAGGAGCTGCTGCGCAGCCATCCGATCGACGGTGCAGTGCTGATGGGCGGCTGTGACAAGACCACACCGGGCCTGATCATGGGTGCGCTCAGCGCTGGCTACCCCTTCATTTACATGCCCGCCGGCCCGATGCAAAGTGGCAACTGGAAAGGGCAAGTGCTGGGCTCTGGTTCAGACACTTGGAAATACTGGGACGAAAGGCGTGCCGGCAAAATCACGGCCAAGCAGTGGATTGAAGTTGAAGGCGGCATCGCCCGCAGCCACGGCCACTGCATGACGATGGGCACGGCCAGCACCATGACCGGCATTGCTGAAGCGTGCGGCTTCACGCTGCCAGGGGCCTCGTCGATTCCGGCGACCGATTCCAACCACGTGCGCATGGCAGCCGATTGCGGCCGGCGCATTGTCGACATGGTTTGGGAAGACCTGACACCGGCCAAACTGCTCAGCCGCGCGTCGTTTGAAAACGCCATCACCGTGGCGATGGCCATGGGCTGCTCGACCAACGCCATCATCCATTTGGTGGCGATGTCGCGCCGCGCCGGTGAGCACTGCGCTGTGGGCCTAGAAGACTTTGACGCGGCCAGCCGCAAAGTGCCCGTGATCGCCAACATCCGGCCGAGTGGCGACACCTACTTGATGGCCGACTTCTATTTTGCGGGCGGCATGCGCGCCATGATGCATGTGCTCAAAGACCATTTGCAACTTGACGCCATGACGGTCACTGGCCAAACCATTGGCGCGAACTTAGAAGGCGCCGAGGTCTACAACGACGACGTCATCCGGCCGCTGTCGAACCCGATTTATGCCGAAGGCGCGCTGGCCGTTCTCAAGGGCAACCTCGCACCCGATGGCTGCGTCATCAAGCCCAGCGCCTGCGCGCCACACCTCTTCAAACACACCGGCCCGGCGCTGGTATTTGACGACTACCCGAGCATGAAAAAAGCCATTGACGACCCGGACCTCGACGTCACGGCAGACCACATCATGATTTTGCGTAACGCCGGACCCCAAGGCGGCCCCGGCATGCCTGAATGGGGCATGCTGCCGATCCCCACCAAGCTGGTCAAACAAGGCGTGAAAGACATGCTGCGCATCTCGGACGCTCGCATGAGCGGCACCAGCTACGGCGCTTGCATCTTGCACGTGTCGCCGGAGGCGTACATCGGCGGCACCTTGGCCCTCGTCAAAACGGGCGACCTCATCAGCGTCGATGTACCGGCCCGAACCATTCACCTCGACGTCAGCGACGCAGAACTGGCCCTGCGCAAAGCGGCGTGGGTACAACCGCCAAAACGCTTCGCGCGCGGCTACGGCTGGATGTTCAGCCAACACATCATGCAGGCCGACCAAGGCTGTGACTTTGACTACCTCGAAACATCGTTTGGCGCGCCCGTCAGTGAGCCTGATATTTTCTGACACCGCTTTCAAAACTCCAGACCTAAAACCAACCGATCCACAGGAATAAAAAAATGGCTCTCAGCAACAGCACCCGCGACAAACTCAAAACCGTTAGCACCGCCACCCTGTGCAGCGCGCTGTTCAAGCGCGGTCTGCGCAACCAGTTCATTCAAAACGTGCATCCGCTCAACGCCAATCTGCCGAATATGGTGGGCGAGGCTTTCACGCTGCGCTACATTCCGGCACGTGAAGATTTGAATCCGATGACCGTGTTCCAAAATCCAAACCATCCGCAACGCGTAGCGATTGAGCAATGCCCGCCCGGCGCCGTGATGGTCTTTGACAGCCGCAAGGACGCGCGGGCCGCTTCAGCCGGTTCGATCTTGATCACGCGCTTGATGGTGCGCGGCGTCGCGGGTGCGGTGACTGACGGCGGTTTTCGCGACTCACCCGACATCGCCGCCCTGCCCTTCCCCACCTACCACCAGCGACCATCGGCCCCGACCAATTTGACGCTGCATCAAGCACTGGACATCAACGTGCCGATTGGCTGCGGTGACGTGGCGGTGTTCCCCGGTGACGTGATGGTGGGAGACAAAGAAGGAGTCTTCGTGATCCCCGCGCACTTGGCCGACGAAGTCGCCGACGACGCTGTCGAGATGACCGCGTTTGAAGATTTCGTGACCGAAGAAGTCATCAAAGGTCGGCCGACGATTGGCCTGTACCCACCTACAGAGCAAAAGTCGAAAGACGACTTTGCGGTGTGGCGCAAAGCCAAAGGCCGCTGACCTAGATCAAAGTGCTTGCGGCAAGGCCAGCCCAGCCGCCAGTGCCGCCGGCCGCAGCGCATCCATCACCCCGGCAGTCAGAGGAATACCGTCAGCGATAGCTTGCCGCTGGCGCACCATCGCATGTTCACCCGGCAGGCGCACACGGGGACGGCCAGGCAAGGGTTTGTTGGCATGGCAAGCGTCCACCAACCATTGCGTTTGGCGCGTGAAAGCATCCAGCCCGGCAAACGCGCCGGGGTCGGTCACCTGCAAATAAATGTTGACGGTGGTGCCCTGCGGCTGGTCCACGCGGCCCTTGCCTGACAGCCCCTGCGTCAGTGCCTCAGCCAGCAAGGCCATGCCATATCCTTTATGACCGTGGTCAAAACCGCCGACGGGCAGCAGCGAACCGCCGCCACTGACCACCGCGTTCGGGTCATCGCTGGGTTGGCCTTGCGCGTCCATCGCCCACTTCGCCGGAAAGCGTTCACCGCGCACCACCAGTTGGCGGGCACTGTTGAGCGTCGTGATGGAGGAACTGACGTCAAGCAAGATCGGATCACCGTGCGTCGGAATGCCCGCCGCAATCGGGTTCGGCGAGAAAAGTGGCTCAGTGCCGCCAAACGGTGCCACGCCACGCGCAGCAGGTGACGAGCAGACCAGTTGCACCAACAGGCCGCGTTCCGTCAGCCGCGGCAGATAGACCGCGAGAGCCCCCGTGTGGTGGCTGTTGGCAATGGCCACGGTCACCACGCCGTGCTGTTCAATGCGCTCCAAAGCCGTGTCGATGGCACGCGAGATCAGCCAAGATCCCGGCAGGCGCAGACCATCCCAGGTGATGCAAGCGCCACGGTCATTGACCACACGCATGTCGCCATTGATCGCCATAACGCCGCTCTTCACGGCCTCCAGATACCAAGCGGCCAGGGCCAGACCGTGGGTGCTGTGGCCCATGCTGTCGGCGGAGATCAGAGAATGAGCAATCGCCTCGGCTTTGTTGTCGTCCATGCCCGTGGCGCGGAACAAATCGATGACGAAGTGTGTGAGCTCGGGCAGCGCATAACGTGGGGAAATATCTGTGTTGCTGGTCATGTGATTGAACGTTGCTGTATTGATAGTCCATTGATCGAAAGTTGCCCGAGACCACTGACATTGGCTCTGCGGGACTGGCGAGATCGTAACCCGCCAGCAGGCTTTCAAGCGCGAAACTGAAGACCTTGTTGACGACAGTCACTTCCCCATGTGGCGTGCGGCGATACGCGTCCCAGCAAGGGTTTTGCCCGCTATTCCTGTGGCAAGCACCAACGATGATGTAAATTCAAGGACAAGTTTTATATGTCAGAAAAAATCATCCCCATCGCGGACATCCGCTACGCCAGCCGTGTGCCTCACGTGCCGGCCCACATTCACACGCCCACCGGCCTGCTGGCGGACAGCTTGGGCCGACCCTTGCGCGACTTGCGCATCAGCGTGACCGACCGCTGCAACTTTCGTTGCAGCTACTGCATGCCGCGCGAGGTCTTCGACAAGGATTACGCCTTTCTGCCGCAAACCTCGCTGCTGAGTTTTGAGGAAATCGCGCGGCTGGCGCGGATTTTTGTGGCCAACGGTGTCGAAAAAATCCGCCTGACGGGTGGTGAACCGCTGCTGCGAAAAAACCTCGAAGTGCTGATCGAGATGTTGGCCAACATCAAAACGCCAAGCGGACAGCCGCTGGACATCACGCTGACAACCAATGCCTCGCTGCTGGCCAAAAAAGCCCAAAGCCTGAAAGACGCCGGACTGCAGCGCGTCACCGTCAGCCTAGACGGGCTGGACGACACAGTTTTCAGGCGCATGAACGACGTTGACTTCCCTGTCGCCGATGTACTCAAAGGCATCGAAGCGGCCCAGCGTGTTGGCTTGGCGCCGATCAAGGTCAACATGGTCGTCAAGCGTGGCACCAACGACGCCGAAATCTTGCCCATGGCGCGCCACTTTCGCAACTCAGGCGTGGTGCTGCGCTTCATCGAATACATGGACGTCGGTGCCACCAACGGCTGGCGCATGGACGAAGTGCTGCCCTCAGCCCAAGTGATTGAACGCTTGCAAAGCGAGTTCCCCATGCTGGCCGTGAACCCCAACTACGCCGGCGAAACCGCTGAGCGCTGGCGCTACGCGGATGGCGGCGGCGAAGTCGGCGTCATCAGCAGCGTGACGCATGCTTTTTGCGGCGACTGCAACCGCGCCCGACTGTCCACCGAGGGCAAACTCTTTTTGTGCCTGTTCGCCAGTCAAGGGCAAGACCTGCGCGCCTTGCTGCGCGGCGACTTTTCAGACGAACAAATCGGCGGCGCCGTCGGCCACATCTGGCAGTCGCGTGCCGACCGCTATTCTGAAATGCGTGCCGCGCTGCCTGCAGACGCCTCGCCACCGGACACCGGGCGGCGGGTTGAGATGAGTTACATCGGCGGATAACCAGTTAAAAAAACATGATTGAAATTTCAGAAATTACCGGGGTCATCCTGGCTGGTGGGCGCGGCTCGCGCATGGGCGGCGTGGACAAGGGCTTGCAAAACTTCAACGGCGTGCCGCTGGCTTTGCACACACAGTTGCGGCTGAGCCCACAGGTCGGTGATCTCCTGATCAATGCCAACCGCAATCTGGCCGCTTACGAATCGTTTGGTGTGCCGGTCTGGCCTGATGCAGCGAGCTTGGGTGACTTCGCCGGACCGCTGGCGGGCTTTTTGACGGGATTAGAGCGCTGCGAAACCGCGTTCATGATGACTGTGCCTTGCGACACGCCGTTGTTCCCGTACGACCTCGTGGCGCGTCTTGCTGCGGCACTCGAGGCCGAAGACGCTGACATCGCCATGGCGGCGGCGCGTGAAGAAGATGGCCAGCTGCGCGCTCAGCCCGTGTTTTGCCTGATGCGCTCTGAACTGCTCGAAAGCGTGGTTCGTTTCACCCATGGCGGCGGCCGCAAAATCGACGCTTGGACAGCCCTGCACAAAACCGTGCTGGTGCCGTTTGACCAGCCCGGCGACGATCCGAAAGCATTCATCAATGCCAACACGCTGGCCGAATTGCACCAGCTCGAAAGTCGCTGAGCCGCGAAGCTGTTGCAACCCTCTTGATGTCAAACCCATGAAAACAATTGCACAGATTGCCGCCGAACTTCAGGGCTACGACCCTCAATCGCTGCCCGCCAACGCGGTGCTCGACTTCTTGCAGCGGCTGGTGACGCCCGTGACCGAGAGCACCCACCAACCGCTCTTCGACGCGCTGGGCAAGGTGCTGTCTGCCGATGTTATTTCCCCCATGGACGTGCCGCCGCACGACAACTCAGCGATGGACGGCTATGCCTTTGACGGCCACCAGTTGCAAGCCGATATCCCACTCAAACTCAGAGTCGTTGGCACCGCGCTGGCCGGCAAAGCTTGGGTCGGTTCGGCCGGGACAGGTGACTGCGTGAAGATCATGACCGGGGCCATCATGCCGGCAGGCTTTGACACCGTGGTGCCGCAAGAAATAGTCACACCACGGAACGGCGAAGCTGAATTTATTGTCATCCCGCCCGGCATGCTCAAACCCGGTGACAACCGACGTCTGCGCGGTGAAGACCTAGCGCAAGGCCGCCCTGCACTATTCAAAGGCCAAGTCATCACGCCGGCCCGACTCGGCCTAGCAGCATCACTGGGTTTGCCCAGCCTGCCCTGCTGGCGGCCCTTGCGCGTGGCTTATTTTTCAACCGGCGACGAGATCCTGTCACTGGGCGAGCCGCCGCGTGAAGGCGCCGTCTATGACAGCAACCGCTACACCACCTTCGGCCTGCTCAAGCGGCTCGGCTGTGAGGTGATTGACATGGGCGTGGTCAAAGATGACCCCGCCCTGCTGGAAGCTGCCTTCCGGTCTGCGGCAGCGCAGGCCGACGCGATCATCACCAGCGGCGGCGTCAGCGTCGGCGAAGCCGACTACACCAAAGCCATGATGAAAAAGCTCGGTGATGTGGCCTTCTGGCGCATCGCCATGCGACCCGGCAGGCCGATGGCCGTGGGCCGGATTGCCTCAGAAACAATCGGCAGCGCTGAGACATCGGGAACTCAAAAACCGGGTGCCGTGTTGTTCGGTCTGCCCGGTAATCCAGTCGCCGTGATGGTGACTTTTTTGGCTTTTGTCAGGCCAGCTTTGCTGCAAATGATGGGTTGCACCGACTGCGCAGCACCACTGCTCAAAGCCCACAGTCAAGAGCCGATGCGCAAAAAATCAGGCCGTACCGAATACCAGCGCGGCTGGGTGTCAACGGCTGCCGATGGTTCACTGCAAGTGCGCACCACAGGCAACCAAGGTTCGGGTGTGTTGAGTTCCATGGCCGAAGCCAACGGCCTCATCATGCTGCATCACGACCAAGGCAACGTCGCCGTCGGCGACTTGCTGGGCGTGATGATGTTTGACGGCGCAATCTAGTCGTTCAGCCACTGATGACTGCCCGACTCCAAAGCTGGGACACTAGAAAACCTCAGACAGCCTGAAGTAGGCAACGTTTCTATATTTTTGCGGCTATAAGGACAACTCAACCATTAAAATAAATGGTTTGCTGCAGCCTGCGGCACACAATGCCCGACCTGTGAACTGCGATTCCAGGCCCACTACGTACCGCGAGACCTGAGTTTTTATGAACAGTTCTTATTTTTCGTTGGCCTTGAGCGTGGCTGTGATCTGCCTAGGATTACCCGGCTGTGGCGAAAAGAAATCGATCGAAAATGCGTCGCCCAGCGCGACGACTCAAGCTGCTGCACCCAGTTCAGCGAGTGCACCCGGACCCGCCACACCCGCTTCTGCACCCAGCGCGCCCCCCATTTCGGTCACGACAGCCAGAGCCGAAATTCGCGATATGGCGATCAACCTCAAAGCCAACGGCAGTGTGTTCCCCTTGGCCAGCGTGGACATCAAATCGCAAACGAATTCCGTGGTGACCAAGTTGCACATCCGAGACGGCGAGTTTGTCCGTGCCGGTCAGCCCTTGTTCAGCTTGGATTCACGTGCCGACGAAGCCAACTTGGCCAAGGCCCGTGCACAACTGACAAAAGACCATGCAACCGTGGCAGATGCGCAACGTCAATATAAGCGTGCCATGGAATTGAAGGCGCAAAATTTTGTGGCTCAGAGCGCTCTCGACAGCGCTCAAACCGCCGTTGAATCCGCCAATGCCACCCTTGCTGCTGACGAAGCGGCCATAGACGCCGCACGCGTGGCAGTTTCCTATGGAAAAATAAATTCCCCCCTGAGTGGGCGGGCCGGGGCGTTGAACGTCACCATCGGTACGGCGCTGCAAAGCAATATCACCACCTTGGTCACGATCACCCAGCTGGACCCTATCTCGGTCAACTTTAATCTACCCCAGCGCAATCTGGCCGACGCAATTGCTGCGCTCAAAAGTGGCGGCACCAAAGTGACAGCCACACTGGCCGACAACGGAGGCAGCTTTCAAGGGCGGCTCAGCTTTGTCGACAATGCGGTGGATCCATCTTCGGGAACTGTCAGGGCACGCGCACTGTTTGCGAACAAGGACGGTCGCTTGTGGCCCGGCGCGTTTGTAGAAATATCTCAAACCATCAGCACCCTGAAAGACACCGTTGTCGTGCCACAGGCGGCCCTGATTCAATCGGCCCGCGGAACCATTGTCTACGTCGTGGAAGACGGCAAGGCGGTTTTGCGACCAGTCAAGCAGATCAGCAGCCAAAGCGGTGAAGCGGCGATCACTGGCATCAACGCGGGAGATTCTGTGGTCGTGGACGGCAAACAAAACCTGCGTCCTGGGGCATCGGTCGTCGAGCGGCCCAAGGATACAAAAACCGGCGCATCGACACCTGCGACAACACCTGGCACGGCCGCGGCGTCCACTCCATTGGGCACATCTCCGCGTAGCGCACCATGAATTTCTCAGAAATTTTCACCCGCCGTCCGGTGATGACGGTGCTGCTGAACCTGTCCATCGTCGGCGCAGGCATTTTGGGGCTGCGCAATATTCCGATTGCAGCATTGCCGAGCTACGACACGCCTGTCATCAACGTATCGGCCATTCTGCCCGGCGCCAACCCCGAGACCATGGCCAGTTCGGTGGCATTGCCCCTCGAAAAACAGTTTCAAACGGTGTCGGGGCTCAAAACCATCAGCTCGAGCAGCATTTTGGGCAACACGTCCCTGACCTTGGAGTTTGAGCAAGGACGCAATATCGACGCGGCAGCGGTCGACGTGCAGGCGGCTCTGCTACGTGCACAAAAATCGCTCCCACTTGAAATGACGACGCCGCCGTCTTACCGCAAGGTCAATCCGGCGGACGCTCCGGTGCTGCTGATCGCGCTGACATCTCCCTCGCTGTCGCCGGCTGACTTGCAAGACTATGCTGAGCACCTGATTTCCCCGAGCTTTTCGACCATTGAAGGCGTGGCCCAAGTCACTATTTATGGCGCCAAACGATTTGCCGTGCGGGTGCGCGTCAAACCTGGCGCCATGGTGGCTGCCAACATCAGTTTTGATGAAATAAGTGCGGCCCTCAACGCAGCCAACGTGAACACACCTGTCGGTACCCTGGACGGCCCCAAACAAACCCTGGTGCTGCAAGCCAACAAACAGCTGCAAACGGCCTCAGAGTTTGGCAACCTCGTGATCAGCACAAAAGGCGGCGTGGCGCTGCGCCTCAAAGACATCGCCACGGTTGAAAACAGCGTGGAAACTCTGAAGAGTTGGGCCACGTTCGATGGCGAAAATTCGATCACTATTGCCATCCAACGCCAACCCGGCGCCAACACGGTGCGCTTGGTCGACGCATTGCGGGCCGTCATGCCGGCGATGCAGGCGCAAATGCCCCAGTCGGTCAAAATGACGCCCATCAACGACCGTTCGGTCTCGGTGCGTGAAGCACTGCATGACGTTTCGCTCACACTGATCGGCACGATCGTGCTGGTGGTGCTGGTGATATTTTTGTTTCTGCGCCGCTTTGTCGCAACGGCCATTCCGGCCTTGTCGCTACCCATTTCACTCATGGGCGCCGTCGCACTGCTCTGGGGCTTCTCTTACAGCCTCGACAATATTTCGTTGCTAGGGCTGACTTTAGCGGTCGGCTTGGTGGTGGATGACGCCATTGTGGTGCTGGAAAACATCATCCGCCACGTGGAAAACGGAGAAGAGCCTTTTCATGCCGCCATCGTGGGTGCACGGGAGGTTGGCTTCACGATTGTGTCGATTTCTACCTCATTGATTGCTGTTTTCATCCCCATCTTTTTCATGCCTGGCGTGATTGGCCTGTTGTTCCATGAATTTGCCGTGGTCGTTGGATTAGCGATTATCGTTTCGGCGTTTGTGTCATTGACACTGGTGCCCATGCTTGCAGGGCGCTTTCTGACCGATGACGCGCACAAAAAAGCACCCGGCGCGCTGGTGCGGATGTTCGAGCATGGTTTTAATGCCACGCTTACCGGCTACAGCCGACTACTGGATATCGCGCTGGGTCACCGCAAAACAATTTTGCTATTGGCCGCGAGCACCTTTGTGGCCACCTTCTGGCTGGTGAGCATCATTCCCAAGGGTTTCTTTCCTGAAGAAGATATTGGTCAAATTCAAATCACGACCGAAGCCAGTGAGGACATTTCCTTCTCGGCCATGGTGGCCCTGCAAGAGCGTGCGGCGGCCATCATTCGCGCAGACGTCAACGTCAACGCCGTGAGTTCGTTCAATGGCGGCATCAATGCGCAAAATTCTGGGCGCATGTTTATCAGTCTCAAGCCCGCGGGTCAGCGCCCTCCCATGAAACAAGTCATCGAAGGTTTGCGCAAAAAGGTGCGTACGGTCGCTGGCATCAACGTCTTCATGCGCCCAGTGCAAAACTTACAGCTTGGCGGGCGCGCCAGCAAAGCGCAGTTTCAGTACATCTTGCAAAGCGTCAAGGCTGATGAGCTCAATGTCTGGGCCAGCAAGCTGCAAGATCGGTTGCGGTCCGACCCGCTGTTTCGTGACGTGACCAGCGACGCTCAACTTCGTGCGCTTCAGGCCCAGCTCCACATCGACCGCGACCGTGCTAACACACTGGGTGTGTCAGTGCAAGCCATCCGCTCGGCGCTGTTCAGCGCCTTCGGCGAGCGCCAAGTCTCCACCATTTTCCTGCCGACGGACAGCTATCAAGTCATCATGGAAGTCGCACCCGCCGATAAGCTTGACGAATCGGCACTTGCTGGAATTTACGTACGCTCAAGCACGGGTGCCCTCGTGGCGCTGTCTAGCTTCACAACGGTGGAGCGCAGTGTTGGCGCCACTTCCATCAACCACGTGGGGCAGTTGCAAGCGGTGACGGTGTCCTTCAACCTGGCTCCGGGAGGCGCCTTGGGCGATGCCACAGCAAAAATCGACGCCGCTCGCGAAGCCATACAGATGCCAACCAGCGTCATCACGTCCTACGGCGGCGACGCCGCAGTGTTCAAAAGCTCGCAGGGTAGTCAAATGGTGCTCGTGATTGCCGCATTGCTGGTGATTTATGTGCTGCTGGGTGTGTTGTATGAGAGCTATATCCACCCGATCACGATTTTGGCCGGACTCCCCTCAGCGGCCGTAGGCGCTCTAGCCACACTGATGTTGTTTGGCCAGGACTTGACGCTGATTGCCACCATCGGCATCGTGCTACTGATCGGCATCGTCAAGAAGAACGCCATCATGATGATCGACTTCGCCATAGACGCCCAGCGCCACCAGGGCATGACGCCGCATGAAGCCATTCGCACAGCCTGCGTGCTTCGCTTTCGCCCCATCATGATGACCACTTTGGCCGCATTGATGGGTGCGCTGCCCATTGCACTTGGCGTCGGCGCCGGGGCGGAATTGCGTCAGCCGCTGGGCTTGGCGGTGGTGGGGGGCCTGATATTCTCGCAGGCCATCACGCTTTTCATCACGCCAGTGCTTTACTTGCTGATGGACCGCTTCAGCGGCCGTGGGCCTGACATCCGAGCCTCCTAAGTTCTCCACGCGCTGGGGGGTTACCTCAATGCGCGCTGCTAAAAAGTGGCATTTTTCGCACTCGTGGCCGCAGACCGATTCGCAGCCAAGGCCATGTCAACCCCTTTGTTGGCCAAGGTGTCGGCCCGCTCGTTACCGGGGTCACCTGCATGGCCCTTGACCCAGCGCCAATCAATGGCATGACCACCCGAAGCCACCAGCGCGTCCAAACGTTGCCACAGGTCAACATTCTTCACCGGCGCTTTGGCCGCTGTACGCCAGCCCCGGGCTTTCCAGCCATGAACCCACTCCGTGATGCCCTTGCGGACATATTCGCTGTCCAAGTAAAGCGTGACTTGGCAGGGACGTTTGAGTGCCGACAAAGCCTCTATGACGGCCATCATTTCCATGCGGTTGTTGGTGGTGCCGAGTTCGCCACCGAAAAGCTCTTTGACGGTGCCGCCGGATGTCAGCATGGCACCCCAGCCGCCGGGGCCGGGATTGCCTTTGCAGGCGCCATCGGTGTAGATCACCACCGGCGCAGCCGGGGTCTGGACTTCTGTCATGAATTTGTTTTATCCGTTAAAGATGAAGATGGCGTAGATCTAACTTGATGCCTATTGGCCACCACTGCGGGGGCTGGCACACGGGCGGCGCGGTCTTTCCATGCTGGCCCCAACAGGCGCATACCGCGCACACGCTTGGTGGCGACCAAAAAATACACCGCACCGAAAATAGGCCACCAGCGCGCGCCAGCAGAATCCATCCAAGCGAATCGCCCCAGCCAGCGCGCATTATCGATGGCTGGCCGATAGCAACCAAAGTGGGCGGACTCGACATCAAAGCTGAGCAGTCGCAACCAGTCGCGCAAGCGCCGGTGGCCAATGAACTCACCGGATTCAGGCAAAAATAAGTCACCAAAACCCAGCCGCTGGCACAGGTGAGCACGCTGCTGCCGAAAACCCCACAAACTGGCTGGATTCAAACCACTGATGACCACACGCCCTTCAGGCACCAGCACACGCTCGACTTCTCGCAGCGTAGCGTGGGGGTCGTGGCTGAGCTCCAGTGTGTGCGGTAACACCACCAAGTCCAAGCTGTTGGCCGGAAAAGGCAAAGCGGCGGAGTGCGTCAAGAGTGCGACCTGCCGGGAACTCTGCAGCGGCTGACGGCTCAGATTCAAAATTCCTTCCGGAGCGTTTACAGTCGTGTTTTGAATAGCGTCCAGCGCCAACCACTGATGGGGAATACGGTTGCTGCGCAAGGTGTCTAGTTCTTGCAGACCCAACTGCAAGGCATGAAAGCCAAAAATATCAGCCACCGCTTGGTCGAAACGCTCACGCTCCCACGCCAGCAGGTATTCACCGGGCGGTGTTTTCAGCCAGTCCGTCAAACCTATAATTTCAGAGCTCATCCCGACCCATGCATGTGTTTTTTTCAATTTTCTCTGCTTGCGCAGCCCACCTTAGAACCCGGCTTCTTGGCGGATGTCATCTGTGTCGCCGCAGCGCTTTAAAACAGCGCCGCTTAACATGGGCTGATTCTAGTCAAGCCTTCACTCCCAGCGTGACTTGCTGATGATCTCGCCCTTCGACCCTTCACGCAGACGCCCAACAGCGGCTGACAACGACTTATCTCTATGACATTCAATCCATCCGGCGCATTGTCTTTTTTCTGGCGCTTGGCAAATCAAGATCCCAAGCGCTGGCATTCAGTTGTATCAGTCGCCGTGGTGACGACGGCCATAGCCGCCTTGTCGGGCTGCGCCACGCCGTTGAACCCTCAGTCCCGAGACGCCAGCACTGCGCTGAGCAACTCGGACCGTTCAACGCCGTTGCAAACCGAAGCTCTGCCTGCACACAGCAAGTCGGCCGCGGGAGTGGTTCCGAGCACACCCCTGGAATCGATCTATGCGTTGAGCGGAACAACACAATCCGTGGCGTCGCTCGAAGCGCCGGTCGAGTTGTGGGATCGAATGCGTCGGGGCTTTCGCATGCCCGACTTGCAAAACGCCCTGGTGACCGACCGCGAGCAGTGGTACAGCAGCCGACCGGACTACATCCAGCGCATGACCGTGCGTTCAAGCAAGTATCTGTTTCATATTGTCGAGGAGCTGGAGCGGCGCAACATGCCGACCGAGTTGGCGCTGCTGCCGTTTATCGAGAGTGCCTTCAATCCGCAGGCTGTTTCTAGCGCCAAAGCGGCCGGTATGTGGCAATTCATGCCTAAAACCGGGACCTATTTCGACCTCAAGCAAAACATGTTCAAGGACGACCGCCGCGACGTACTGGCGTCAACCCGCGCGGCGCTGGAT
Organism: Comamonadaceae bacterium; assembly: GCA_947450765.1. Taxonomy (GTDB): domain Bacteria; phylum Pseudomonadota; class Gammaproteobacteria; order Burkholderiales; family Burkholderiaceae_C; genus Polaromonas. The sequence continues at coordinate 27,568 of CANFXC010000014.1, forward strand.
TACCTGCAAAAACTGCACACCATGTTTGGCGACTGGCACTTGGCGCTGGCCGCCTACAACTGGGGCGAGGGCAACGTAGCCCGTGCCATTGCTCGCAACAAGCTTGCCGGTCTCGGTACCGGCTACGAAGACCTGAACCTGCCGGGTGAAACGCGTTTGTACGTGCCCAAACTGCAAGCCGTGGAAAATATTGTGGCCCATCCAGGCGCATTTAAAGCTGAGCTACCCCTGATTGAAAATCATCCGTATTTTCAAGAAGTGGCGATCACCCGCGACATCGATGTGGTGCTTGCCGCCAAACTCGCAGATGTCAATATCGAAGATTTCAAAGCCCTTAACCCGTCCATTCACCAGCCGGTTATTTTGGCAGCGGGCATGTCTCAAATCTTGCTGCCCTGGGACAGCGCTAAAGTGTTCCAGCGTAACTTTGACGCTTACACGCGCGGCCAATACGCCAGCTGGACAACTTGGACGGTGCCCAACACCATGGCGGCCAGCGAAGCCGCGCGCCGCACGGGCATGAGCGAGAGCGACTTGCGATCGATCAACAGCATTCCACAGCGCATGCTGATCAAAACCGGCTCAACACTGTTGGTGCCACGCTCGGCCAAAGTCGTGAACGATGTGACCAGCCATGTGGCTGAGAATGGCCAGCTGAGTCTTGCGCCCGAGATTGTCACGCGGCGGATCAGCGTCAAGGCGCGCAAGGGTGAAACGGTGGCGAGTCTGGCCCGGCGTTATCGCGTCAGCACCCTGGAGGTGGCAGACTGGAATCAAGTCACGGCCCACAGTAGCTTTAAGTTAGGTCAATCGGTGGTGCTATTTCTGCCGGTCAAGGCAAAATCAACCAGCAAAAGCTCTGTCAAGGCAAAAACCATCAAACGAGCGCCACGTCAGTGATTTTTATCGTACGAAGTCGATAACCCAATCGCTGCGGATCAGCTGTATTGATGGCGTATTTTTCGCTTACGCTCCCTCTTTAAATCGAATGTGAATATGCCATGCTGAAAAAATTTTTCACGGTCGCCGCTGTCGTCGCCACACTTTTGCTTGGCGCTTGTAAAGATCAGGCGAACCCGCCAACAGAAACCCAGGCCAGCGTCCAGCCAGTGTCAATCACCGCGATACAAGCGCAAGCCAAAGGTTTCAGCGTCGGCGTGCCCATGAGCGCACGCACGGTGTATGTCTTTTTTGATCCCCAATGCCCGCACTGCACGGCACTTTGGGAAGCTGCTAAACCGCTGAAAAATCAAATCCGCTTTGTGTGGATACCGGTTGGAATTCTCAACCCGTCGAGCACCGCGCAAGGCGCCACGATACTGGCAACGCCTGATCCTGAGGCAGCAATGGATGCCCACGAGGCATCCATGAGCGCAAAAACAGGTGGCATCAGCGCCACACGCGACATTGACTCTCATAAAGCCGAGGTGGCCCAAAACACCCAATTGATGAACCGCTTCGGCTTTGCGTCGATCCCCACCATCGTGGTTTCACAAGCGCAAACCGGTGCAACCATCACCCATGAAGGCGCCATGTCGACAGTTGCACTGGCCAGCTTTTTGGGATTGCAGTTGCCGGTTTCTACAAGCGCTGCGGTCTCCCCTCTCAAGCCTTGAAGCGTTCCTTGGCCAGGCGCGCGAACACATTCGTGAAAGTCTTGGCCAAATCAATCTTCTCGGCTTTGATGTCAGGATTGACACTGGCGAGAGCCCGCAAGGCCGTACGCGGGCTATTCTCGGGCATCAGCCCATCGATTGAAATCGACTCACGCACTTGATCAAAAGACGCCAGGTACAAAGCCCTGTCCCCTAGCAGATATGAATCGGGCACGGTCTTGATGATGTCGCCGGGGCCCGCTGTTTGCAGCCACTTCAACCCGTGAACAAGGGCATTTGTCATGGCCTGACAGGTGTTTGGATTTTTCTGGATGAACTCGCTTGCGCTGAAGAGACAAGCCGACGGCATCGGGCCACCAAAGACTTCGATCGTGCCTTTCAGGGTACGAGTCTCGGCGATGATCTTCACATCGCCCTTTTGCTCAAGCGTCGTCATGACAGGGTCGGTATGGCAGATAGCATCCATCTGCCCTGAGCGCAATGCCGCCAGCGCACTCGCCATCGTAGGCAGCTCCACAAAACTCACGTCGCTCGGTTTCAGGTTGACCCGCGCCAGCGCCAGGCTGACCGTTAAGTAACTCCCAGAGCTGAGCGCCACGACGCCAAGCTTCTTACCCTTCAACTCCACCATATTTTTGTACTGCGGCATGTTGCGCACCGAAATGCCAAATGCGGTCTGAGGTGTTCGTGCCTGCATGACGAAGGCTTGAAACGAATGGTTTTGAGACTGTAGCTCGATGGTCTTAGAAAAAGCACCGGAACAAACATCTGCCGTTCCGCTGACGACGGCTTGCGCTGCACGGACGCCCGTACCCCAATCATTGATCTCCAAGTCCAGTCCTTCAGCCTTGAAGTAACCGAGTTGCTCGGCAATCGTCAACGGCAAATAACTGAGTGATGATTTACCACCAACAGACATGACGATTCGTGTCCGCTCCAGCTTCGGCTGAGCCGGTAGCGCAGGCAGGGCCAGCGACGTCGACAGAAAAAGCGCTGTTCTAGCCCATTGCCGCCGGGTTAAACCGTCTGCTCGCGTCATCGTCTGCACCCTTTGAACTCTTGATCTTGGCGCCAGCGTAACCAGTCCACAAAAAACCCGCATCGGGAACTTCCCGTGCGGGTTTGTACTCAAGCTGCCGATGAACTGTCCAGCGAGCAGCTCTGATTTAGCGAAATCCTGCGAACAAAAGCGCGACATTGGTCAGCAAGGCCAGCATCCAAACCACGCTTCGCAGATTGGCCTTGTTGGCCACATACGCGGCCACATAAGCCAGTCGCAACACAACAAAAACCAGCGCCAGTGCATCGACGTACCACTGTGACGCCTGCAGCTGATGCGCAATGATGACGGCTGCAAAAAAGAAAGGCAGTGCCTCAAAGGTGTTGGCTTGGGCGTTGTTGGCACGCGCCCGCCATTCGGTCTGGCGCAACAGCCAATTGCGCGGATCGGCGTTGTCATACCCGCCCTCACCCGGCGGCGTGCGCATCATGCCGGACTTGGCGATGCCAGCGCAGACCACGGGCAACAAGGCCATCGCCAGCACACACCAATAAGCGATTGTAAAATTTGGAAGCATGATTTTTTAACGCCTTTCAGTCCTGTTTATCGTCTGTCGACAAGCGCATGGGCGATGGTGCCCAGATCGACGTATTCGAGTTCGCTGCCCACCGGCACACCGCGCGCCAACCGTGTGACCTGCACGCCGCGACTTTTCAACGCCTGCGCAATCACGTGCGCCGTGGCTTCGCCTTCTGCAGTGAAATTGGTTGCCAAAATCACTTCTTGAACTTCGCGCTCATTCGCTGGCAAGTGTTCGCCTTGTGCGTCTCTGGGAACGACGCGGTCAAACAGTTTTTTCAGCCCGATCTCGTTCGGCCCAACGCCGTCGAGCGGGCTCAACTTGCCCATCAACACAAAGTACAAGCCGCGATAAGCCAGCGTGCGTTCAAGCGCCGCCTGATCCGCTGGCGTTTCAACCACGCACAGCTGACTGCGGTCGCGCTGCGGGTTTTGGCAAGTGATGCAAACCTCTTGCTCAGTCAGCGTGTTGCAGAGCGCGCAATGCTTGACGCTGTGCACAGCATGCTCAAGCGCCTTGGCAATTTGCAGGGCACCGGGCTTGTCGTTTTGCAGCAGATGAAAAGCCATGCGTGCAGCCGACTTCAGGCCAACACCGGGCAAGCGGCGCAAGGCTTGCGTCAAACCCTCTAGCGCATTCGAATCAGCCATCAACAGGCGGCCTGTAGCAGATGCGCCAACAGCGCCCGATGAGCCATCAGAACGGCAGCTTCATGCCGCCGGGCAAAGCCGGCATGCCAGCGGTGATCTTGCCCATTTTCTCCTGGCTCAAGTCTTCAGCTTTGCGCACCGCTGCGTTGAAGGCTGCCGCCACCAAGTCTTCCAACATGTCTTTGTCATCAGCCACCAGCAAGCTGGCATCAATCTCGACACGTTTGACATCGTGTTTGCAGGTCATCGTGACCTTGACCAAGCCAGCACCAGCTTCAGCGGTGACTTCAATAAAAGCCAGCTCATCTTGTGCTTTTTTCAGGTTGTCTTGCATGGCTTGCGCCTGCTTCATGAGGCCAGCGAGTTGTCCTTTGTTGAACATATTTGATTCCTTGGTAAATGGGTCTGAAGAGGGGTCTTGACAGCGTCACTTGATCATATCGGCTTGGCCGATACTGAAGTCGATGTGGGTGCCAATGTCGGGACCAGCGGACGGATGCTGCCGGGCACAACGCGGGCACCCCATTGGCGCACCATATCTTGCACAAAAGGATCATTTTCAATGACCTCTTCGGCTTGCCGCTGGCGCTCGGTTTGAGCCGCTGTGTTGCGACGCGCAGGCGTGTCGGTCACAGCGCCGACTTCCACCATCAATCGAGTGAGTGCCGGCGCAGCGGCTGCATCTGGCAGCGCATGCAGACTTTGAATAGCTTGCAGTAACTTGTCGCAAGCACCGGCATGGTTGAGCGACTGGCGCTCGACCCGCAAGGTCCAGACACCATCGGCCTGCGACTGCAACTCAGACTGCAACGCCAACTCACGCACCAGCGCTGCGATCAGCTCCGCGCCGACCAGCCCTTGCACCAGCGCAGCCCAATCGTCGCCGAGCGGCGTGGCCTGCAAAGGTGTGGTTTTTTCAGCGCTCACGCTGGCGTTGCTGATCGTCGGGGTTTGCAGCGAAGGCGCCTGCGGTTCAGGGGCAGGCGAGATGGCACTTTCGACGAACTCGACTTCTGCGGACAAGGACGCAGAAGCGGCAGGCGGCGTCGGTAGCAAAGCTCTCGATGTTGGTGCTGGTGCTGGTTCAGCGACTACGCGCACAACGGGTGGCGTGTAGTAGTACGGCGGTGCCGACGCAACAGTCTGCGGCGGCGAAACCGGCACAGGTGCCGCAGGACGCGGCTCAGTCTGCGGCTTTTTTGAGGGCTCGACGGCACCCCGCGATTCAGCTGCACCTGTAGCGCGTTTGAAAGGCAGCAGTCGCAGCAACACCATGGTCAGCGCAGCGTACTCATCAGGGGCCAGCCCCAGCTCGCCCCGGCCGTGCAAACACAGGCTGTAGAGCAACTGGGTTTCATCGGCCGGCAGCAACTGCGCCAGACGCGCAGTTTCAGACACATCAGGATCACTCGCATCGTCACTCGCACCGATGCCTGGGACAGCCTGCAACACCGCCATGCGCTGCAACACGCTGGTCATTTCTTCCAGCGTGGAGGCTGCGCTCAAGCCGTTCAGGCGCAACACCTCTGACATCTCCACAATACTTTTGCCGTCGCCACGCGCCAAGGCGTCGAGCAGCTGATACACATAACTGCGGTCAACGCTGCCGAGCATCTGGCGCACACCGGCTTCGACCAGCGCGCCCGAGCCAAAAGCAATCGCTTGGTCGGTCAGCGACAGCGCATCGCGCATGGAGCCGCGTGCAGCGCGGGCCAGCAAGCGCAGGGCCTGCGGCTCAGCCGCGACGCCTTCGGCGGCCAGCACCTGGACCAGATGTTCCAAAATGGTTTCAGGTGCCATCGGCCGCAAATTGAATTGCAGGCAACGCGACAACACCGTGGCGGGCACTTTTTGGGGATCGGTCGTGGCCAGCACGAACTTGAGATAAGCCGGCGGCTCCTCCAGCGTCTTCAACATGGCATTGAAAGCCGTGTTGGTGAGCATGTGAACCTCGTCAATCATGAACACTTTGAAGCGGCCAACAACAGGCTTATAAACCGCTTGTTCTAGCAACTGAGCGATCTCGTCGACACCGCGATTCGAGGCTGCATCGAGCTCGGTGTAATCGACAAAACGCCCACTGTCGATGTCCGTGCAAGCCTCACAAACACCGCAAGGCGTGGCCGTGATGTCGCCCGTGCCGTCAGGGCCGGTGCAGTTGAGCGACTTGGCCAGAATCCGCGACACCGTGGTCTTGCCAACACCGCGCGTGCCGGTGAACAAATACGCATGGTGCAGGCGCTGTGTGCCCAAGGCATTGCTCAAAGCCTGAACTACATGCGACTGCCCGACCATTTCCGAAAAATTCTTGGGGCGGTATTTGCGAGCAAGGACGAGATAGGACATGCCGGCATTCTAAAGTGCCCGCAAAATCACCCTGCAAATCAGTGGGGTGGTGCTCACGCGCGGGGCAAGTCCATTACAATTCAACGTGACGGGCCTCCCCGCATGGTGAAGCGGCCAACCGGGTCAGATGGGGAACCAAGCAGCCCTAACTGTGGAGCCAGTGCCGGGGTCGGGCTCGTCACCTTTTTCTTACGAAATGAGCATTCATGCAGGTTCCCAGAGTGGGAGCCTAAAAAGAAGGCACTTTTGTAACACCTGCCTGTAACACCATACCCATCGGCCGCTCTGGTACGCCCCTCACCAAACGCTCATCCCCAGACGCTTTATTCCGCCTTGATGCCCGCCGATTTGATCAGTTGTCCCCACTTTTCTACTTCCGATTTTTGAAAAGTAGCAAAGGCCTCTGGCGTTACTCCAGACGGCAGAACGCCCATCTTCTCAAGGCGTGACAGCGTTTCTGGCTCCTTGAGAATCGCTGCGATTTCTGTATGCAAGCGGCTCACCACGGACTTCGGCGTTCCAGCCGGCGCGTAAACCGCCTGCCATGCCTGCACTTCGTAGCCGGGCACGCCGGACTCGATCATGGTCGGGACGTTGGGCAGACTGGCCAAGCGTTTTGACGAGGTCACCGCCAACGCACGCACCGATCCACTCTGAATATGGGAGAAGACGGTAGGGCCTTCAAACATCATCGGAACTTGCCCTGAAATCACGTCCTGCAACGCAGGGCTGCGCGCGTAAGGCACATGAATCATCTTGATGCCAGCAATTTTCTGGAACAGCTCGCCGGACAAGTGCTGCGTGGTGCCAATGCCCGAAGATGCATAAGCCAGCGTACCCGGACTGGCCTTGGCCGCAGCCATGATGTCCGCCACACTTTTATACGGGCTGTTGGCAGGGACCACCAACACATTGGCATTCATACCAATGATCGTGATCGGCTCGAAAGATTTGACCGCGTCGTATTGCACATTGGATTGCAGATTCGGGCTGATCGCATGCGAGGCGATACTGGCGCCCAAAATGGTGTAGCCGTCGGCAGGCGCCTTGGCCACGTAGGCAGAACCGACCATGCCGGTCGCGCCGGCCTTGTTGTCAACCAAGACTGGCACCTTCAAGGACTCAGACAATTTCTGCGCAATGATGCGCCCGAGTGTGTCTGTGTTGCTGCCTGCAGGGAAGGCCGCAACATAGGTGATGGGTCGGCTCGGCCAAGCGGTCTGCGCTACGGACTGCGCACTGATACCCGCAAGGGCCACGAGAGCCAGTGCCAGAGGGAAGGTCTTGCTGTAGTGGGTCATGTTGTCTCTTTATTTTTTTTGAAAACAGAGGTTCAGAGTCCGGGCATCTGAAAGCCGATCGCATCCAACGATTCGAACAACGCTGCTTCCTGCGCCGTGTTCATTTCAACCAACGGCGGCCTGACCGTTCTCCAAGCGCTGTGCTGGCTGTACCGGGCGACTGCAGCCTTCATGGCCGGAATCATGGCGTACTGCTGGAAGACTGCGCGGGTTCCGTCCAGCGCAGTCTGTTGTGCGTCGGCGTCTGCCGCTTGCCACGATTTGAAAAGCGCCACCATCGGCGCCGGGTTGACGTTGCCAGTCGCGGTGATGCAGCCCGCCCCGCCAGCCCGCAGCGTGCGCAGCAGAAACACTTCACTGCCGGCGAAGACATCAAAGCCCTCGGGCTGGAACTGCCTGAGCATGGCTTCGGTATTAGTCCAGTCACCCGAACTGTCCTTGATACCGGCAATCGCTGTCGGGTAAGCCTTCAGCAAGCGCTCGATCAGCGCCAAGCTGATGGGCACTTGGGCGACAGGCGGAATGTGATACAGGTAAATGCGCAAGCGGCTATCGCCCACGCGCTCGATCACCTCGGCGAAATGGCGGAACAAACCTTCATCTGAGACGCCTTTGTAATAAAACGGCGGCAGCATCAGCACACCACCGACACCGGCACTCGTCGCATGCCGCGTCAACTCGACGGTGTCCGTCAGCGAACAGCAACCGGTGCCGGGCATCAAGCGCGCAGCTGGCACACCGGCTTCAAGCAGGGCATCCAGCAGCTGCCGCCGCTCACCGACGGAGAGCGAGTTGGCTTCGGAGTTGGTGCCAAAAACGGCCAGCCCGACTTCGCTGTTGATGAGCCACTGGCAATGACGCACGAAGGCCTGCGTGTCGGGACTCAGGTCTGTTTTGAAAGGTGTCAGTACTGGCGAAAAAATGCCGCCGAGTTTGTGTTGAATAGCCATGAAAATTCCTTGAAATGATGTTGCTTTAAGCCCAAGGGCCTGAGGCGTACTGGTTCAACATGTCTTCACGCAAACGAAAACCAAGACCCGGTGTGGTCGGGACGACGAGCTCACCATCGCGAACTTCAAGCTGCGTATCCACCAGACGGCGGAAATTTAAAACTTGGTCATCGGCGAAAAATTCGGCGTACTGTGCATTCGGCGTTGACGCCACCAGGTGCACGTGAAGATCATGAAACCAATGCGGGCACATGGCGACACCGAAGCTGGCAGCGGTGGCCGCAATTTTTCGAAACTCGGTGATGCCACCGCAGACAGCAGCGTCCGTCTGCAGGATGGCAGCAGCGCGCTTTTCGATCAATTCCTTATGGCGCCAGCGGCCCGCTTCAATCTCACCGGTGGCCACCATGACCCGCGTGCGCTTGGCCAATTCAGCGTGGTTCTCAATGTCATCTGGGCCGAAGGGTTCTTCAATCCAGTACGGATTGCTGGGCTCGTAGCGCTTCATGTATTCCATGGCGGTAGAAACGTCTTGCCACGCGTTGTTGGCATCCAGTGTCAACACGATGTCGTCACCGATCGCCTCGCGCACGGCGCGTATGCGCGCCTCCTCACTTTTCAGACTGCCGCGGCCCACCTTCATCTTGACGGCTTTGAAACCCATGTTCACGTACGACACCATTTCCTGGGCCAACTTGTCGGGCGTCTTGCCTTCCAGGTAATAACCACCACTGGCATAGGCTGGGACAGAGGTCTGACCAGTGCCACCCAAGTACTGACTCAGAGGCAAACCGGCAGCACGTGCGTTGCGATCCCACAGCGCCACATCGACGATGGACAGCGCACGCATGACAGAACCGGCGCGGCCATGGAGCAAGGTGTCCTGGTACATCTCGCTCCATAGGCCCTCCACGTTCAGTGCGTTTTTACCCAAGAGAACAGGTGCCAGCAGGATCTGAACGGCACTGGCCACCAAGCTGCCGCCGCGGCTGCCGCCGTAGCAAAAGCCCTGCCCTTCATGACCGTCCTCGGTCCGAATCCGGACCACCACATAGTCGCGTGCAAAGACTTGACGCGTCGAAAAAGAGGTGGGCGTGTCAAGCGGAATGGTGACTGTCCGGGCTTCGACAGAGATGATCCTGGATGCGGGATGACTGGCGTTGGTGGTAGTGTTTGCGCTGATGGCCATGAAATTACTTTGTATGAAGGTCATTGATCGGACTGATGTGCTCGGTGAAGTATTGACCTTGTACAAAGATTAAAAAAGTCCCGTCCGGAATCTTTAAAAGATAAGATGTTTATCTTTCGAGAAGGCCAATGCATGGACATCCGTTATTTGCAAAGTTTCGTCACCGTAGTCGATCTCGGGTCCTTGGCGCAAGCGGCTCGTCAACTTGACTTGACGCCTGCTGCGGTGGCAGCCCGGATTCACGCGCTGGAAGAAGATCTGGGCTCAATACTCATCAAACGCGCCGGCCGAACGGTCAAACCGACAGCGGCCGGGATCAATATCCTGGAACAATCACGCTCGGTCTTGCGCGACGTACGAGATCTGCGCGCGGTGGCCAGCGATGGCACCACACTGGGGGAATTTCGCCTCGGCGTGTTTGTCTCCGCCATGACGAGCATCTTGCCGCCGCTTCTGAAGCGTCTTTATGACGGCTTCCCCGAACTCAATGTCTTCGTAGCGCCAGGCGCATCCGTCGATTTATGCCGTCAGGTCGGTAGCGGCGCACTTGACGCAGCCATTGTTGTGGAGCCGCAATTCGCGATTGCCAAAGGTTGCGAATGGCAGTCACTCGTGGAGGAACCCTTGGTGGTGGTCGCGCCCGCACACCTGCAACATCGGGACGCTCATGACCTGCTGCAGAACGAGCCATTTATCCGTTACGACCGCTCGGTGTTAGGCGGCCAACTCGCTGACCGCTATCTACGCGACCAGGGCATCAGACCCAGGCAGCGCTTGGAAATGGATGGCTTGCTACCGATTGCCGCACTGGTCGAACAAGGGCTCGGCGTCGGCCTGATTCCGGACTGGCCATCCCTCTGGCAAAGCGGCCGGGCCATCGCCCGAATAGCCCTGCCCGTCAGGGCGCCGGTACGGCATGTGGGTCTGATCTGGGGTGAGTACGGCCCGCGCGTCAAGCTGGCCCATGCTCTGCTGGAAGACGCCAAGCTTGTCTTTGCAAAACCGCCAGCGCCGCTGCCGGCGTGAGGCAAGGGCTCAACCGCTACAACGCTATTTGCGCGGCACCAAGCCCTTGGTGTCGGGTGAGCGCAAAAAGTCAAAATCTACGCCCTGATCGGCTTGCGTGACCGTTTGCAAGAAGAGCTTGCGGTAACCACGATCAGCTGTCGGTGCCGTGATCGGGTTGTCTCGCGCGCGCTGCGCCATCACTTCTGGCGACACCAACAGGCTGATCTCCCGGCTCTTCACGCTCAATCGAATTCGGTCGCCATTTTGAACATGCGCCAGCGGACCGCCAATGGCCGACTCAGGGGTCACATGCAGCACGATGGTGCCAAAAGCGGTGCCACTCATGCGACCATCCGAGATGCGGACCATGTCTTTGACGCCCGCACGCGCCAGCTTCAGGGGAATCGGCAGATAGCCGGCCTCCGGCATGCCCGGTGCGCCCTTGGGGCCGATGTTTTTGAGCACCAGAATGTCGTCGGCGTTGACGTCCAAATCATCCGCGTCAATGCGCGAGGCTAAATCTTCTGCGTTCTCGAACACCACGGCACGGCCTTCGTGCTCCATGAGCTTGGCGTCGGCTGCCGACTGTTTGATGATGGCCCCGCCTGGCGACAAGTTCCCGTACAGCACGGCAATGCCGCCTTGTGGATAAATCGGTTTGTCAAAGGACCGCACAACGTCTTGCTCAAAACCAGGGCCCGACAAAGCCATTTCTTCGCCCAGCGTGCGGCCGGTCACTGTCAATGCATTCAGACGCAGCAGAGGCTTGAGCTCACGCAGCAAGGTGGCCATGCCGCCGGCCTTGTGGAAGTCTTCCATGTAGTGTTGGCCGGAAGGCTTGAGGTCCAGCAGGACGGGGGTTTCTCGGCCCATCTGGTCGAGCGCCTTGAGGTCAATGTCCAAACCGACACGACCCGCAATGGCTGCCAGATGGACGATGCCGTTGGTTGAACCGCCAATGGCCAGCAACACACGCATGGCGTTTTCAAAGGCCTCGGGCGTCAAAATTTTGTCGATCGTCAGCTTCTCGTGCGCCATGCCCACGGCGCGGGCGCCGGTTTCTTCCGCCACCCGGATGCGGTCGGCCGTCACCGCAGGCGGCGAAGCACCGCCGGGCACCGTCATGCCCAAGGCCTCGGCGATACAAGCCATCGTGCTGGCTGTGCCCATCACCGAGCACGTGCCGACGCTGGCGACCAGCTGGTTGTTGACCGCCGCTGTTTCTTCCGCATCAATCTCGCCCGCGCGAAACTTGCCCCAATAACGCCGGCAGTCCGTGCAAGCACCGACACGCTCACCGCGGTGGGAACCGGTCAACATCGAACCGGTGATGAGCTGAATAGCCGGAATCCCTGCCGATGCAGCGCCCATCAATTGCGCCGGCACGGTTTTGTCGCAACCACCAATCAAGACCACGGCGTCCATCGGCTGCGCGCGAATCATCTCTTCAGTGTCCATCGACATGAGGTTGCGCAAATACATGCTGGTCGGCGCCGCGAAGCTCTCATGCACAGAGATGGTCGGGAAGTCCATGGGCAAGCCGCCCGCCAGCATGACGCCCCGCTTGACCGCCTCAATCAGCTGCGTGACGTTGCCATGGCAGGGGTTGTAAGCGCTGCCCGTGTTGGCAATACCGATGACGGGCCGATCCAGCGCTTTGTCTGTGTAGCCAGCACCTTTGATGAAGGCTTTTCGCAAGAACAGCGAAAAGCCGGCGTCACCGTAGCTGGTCAAACCTTTGCGCATGCCAGTGGGTTCAGACGCATCGGCGTTATTGGATGAATCGATTGAGGGCGGGTTACTTTTCATGGGGACTCTTGGCTAGGACAGTGGCGGTGGCAACGAAACAGGATGGTGCGTAAAAGACGACGGTTTATTCAGCTTTGATGCCTGCTTTTTGGATCAACTTTTCCCACCGCGTGACCTCCGCGAGGATACGCGCAGCTGATTGAGTCGGTGAACTTGGGCTGGCTGCATACACACCTTGCTTGAGCAGCAAGTCTTTGGTTTCTGCCGACACCACCATCTTTGCCAATGCAGCGTTCAATTGCGCCACGATCGCTGGCGGCGTGCCCGCTGGTGCTAAGACGCCGAACATGGAACTGACTTCAATCGCGGGCTGACCCGCTTCAGCGGTCGTCGGAATGTCAGCCAGCATGGAGATGCGATCTGGCGTTGTGACGGCCAAGGCACGAAGTTGCCCTGATTTGATGAAGCTGAGTGCGGCAGGCACCGTTTCAACCATCATGTTGACCTGACCGCCCACCAAATCGACCATGGCGGGCCCGCTGCCTTTGTACGGAATGTGAACCATTTTGACGCCCGTGACGTCAATCATGATCTCGGCCGCCAAGCGCTGCGGCGCGCCCGGCCCGGATGATGCAAAGTTCAGTTTGTCCGGGTTGGCTTTGCCATAGGCCACCAATTCCTGAAAGGTCTTGACAGGCAGCGTGGGGTTCACAACCACCACCAGCGGAACCGAACCGACCACCATGACGGGGGAAAAGTCTTTGACCAAGTCGTAGCGCAGGCGCCCCTTTTCAAGGGTGGCTATCGTGGCGTGAGAAGTCAATGCACCCATCAACAAGGTGTAACCGTCAGGACTGGCTTTGGCCACCGCCTCCGCGCCAATGTTTCCACCTGCACCGCCGCGGTTGTCGACAACCACCTGCTGCCCCAGCGCCTCGCCCAGCTTGAGTGCCACGATGCGTCCAATGATGTCGGTGGCACCGCCCGGCGGATAGGGAATCACCATCTTGATCGGCTTGTCGGGGTAGGCCGCCATGGCAGCAGAAACGTAAAACACAAGCGCCAGAAGCGCACTGCTGCTCAACGCAAAACGGCGCGATGTGCGCAATACAGAAATCGTCATGTTGTTGTCTCCTTGAATCTGAAGTCGCTGCTCTGCCTACAAGTTGCAGAGATCTGTCGGCCACCCCCAATGCGCCACCGAACTCAGTCTCAAGTGTTGCAAATCAACATGAACAATAGAAGTATTTTCAAATGAAACAAAAGATAAAAAAATTATGGTTTTAACGCGCGTCCGGCACTTGTCGGGTCGCCAAAAATTCCTCAAAGGACTCACCACGCATCAGCGCATAGACCTGCATATTGCTGATTTTCATGACTCGCGCAAATTTTTCGAGGACAAAAAAATTGGCGCCGTTGCGAACCAGGCCAAGCCAGTCGCAAGTCCGAATCAACTCTTTTTCAAGGTCATTGAGGCCGGACTCTGTCATCACCACGTCCGGGTCTGACAGGAAGCGGGCGCGCCAATCAGCGCCAATCATGTTCCAGAAAAACCGGTTCAAACGCAAAGCCTTATGGCTGGTCTCAATGTCAAAAACGTAAGTGCCCGGAATGTCGCTCATGCCTATAAGCTGGGGGTTCATACGCTGGCCTCCGACTCAAGGCCCTCTTCGTAGAGCACAACGGTCATGGCTGTCGTCGTGGCCAGATAGTAGTTCTGGTGGATTTTCCGGATCGGACCGCCCAAAGCACCGCGCATGGCCAGCCACATGATTTGCTCAACGCTCTCTGCGCCACCCAAACGCACAAAGTCGGTGTGGGTCATTTTCGTGAGTTGTTCCGGGTCGTGCTGCAACAGTTCCAAAAACTGCATGTCCCATTCGGTGTTATTGAAACCGGTTCGCTCGCCATGGATCTGGTGCGACAAGCCTCCTGTGCCGACGACGACGACCCGCAAATCTTCCGGGTACGACTCGATCGCGCGCCGAACCGCCTGTCCCAACCGGTAGCAACGGCGTGCGGTCGGCAGCGGGTACTGCAGCACATTGATGGCGATGGGCACCACCGTACCGGGCCAATCCGGTTGGTGCGGCCACAGCAGGGGCAGCGGTGAGGCGACACCATGATCGATGGGTTTTTCTTGAAAGACCGTCAGGTCAAATTCGTCGTTGATCAGACTTTGCGCAATGTGCGCTTGCAACTTCACGTCGCCACGAATCGGCGGCAAATCACGCAAACCTGCACCTTCGTCAGCCACCGGAAACTGCTCACCGACGCCGAGCGCGAACGTGGGGTACATATCGAAGAAGAAAGTCGTTCCGTGGTCGTTGTAAAAGAAGACCAACACATCGACTTTCTGCGCTTCCAGCCAAGCTGCGACTGGCTTGTAGCCGTCAAAAAGCGGCGCCCAAGCAAGCTCGTTTTGCCGACCTTTGTCGTAAGCCACGCCAATCGTCGGTACGTGGGAAGTCCCAATGCCGCCTATGATTTTTGCCATTGTTTTTTTCCAATAGGGATCAACAATTTACAGAGGCTGCCGCAACAACTCTTCAATCGCTGCCGTCGAGTTCTCCGCATGTTCGGCAATTTGCGCAGTCATCAGCGCCAGCGAGGCCAGCGGGTAGGTGCCGCTGATGACGCTTTTGTAAGCAATCTCGGCACCCATCGCGTCTTGGCCCAGGCCGTCTACTGCCGCAGCGATGCATTCTTCAATGCTCGACAAACCGGCGTCAGCGTACAGGTCTTCGCCCTCATACGTGACGCGGTAGTCGAAGCTGCCTTTTTCAAACTGGTCTATGTGAAAGCGAACAATCATGACGTGATCCCGAAGTGTCTTAGAACGCCCTGCCCGGCCGCGCGGCCGCTGGCAAAGCAAGCGGTCATCAGGTAGCCACCGGTGGGGGCTTCCCAGTCGAGCATTTCACCCGCACAAAAAATGGCGCCACCGGCGGGCTGACTGGCTTTGATTTTCAGATCTGCGTCTACCGCGTTGAAGGACACACCGCCTGCGCTGCTGATGGCTTCGTCGATGGGCCGCGTCCGGACCACCGTGATCGGCAGCGCCTTGATGGCGGCAGCCAATTTGGTCGGGTCGGCCATGGCGTCTTTGTCCAGCAGCTCGTGAAGAATGGCGGCCTTGATGCCCTCTAGGCCCAAACGGCTTTTCAGATGACTCGACAGCGAACGCGAACCACGCGGGTGGCGAGTCTCCGTCAGCACCTGCTGAGCCGACTTGTCGGGTAGCAGGTCGAGCATGAAAGTGGCGCTGCCAGTGCGCTCAACGTCGTCACGCAAAAAGCTCGATGCGGCGTAAACCAAACTGCCTTCGACACCTGTTGCCGTCGCCACAAATTCACCGCGGCGGCTGAACTGTCGGCCCAGCGAATCAGTGAGATTGATCGCCACCGACTTGAACGGCTGGCCGGCAAAACGGCTGGCGAAATACGCCGACCAACCGGAGCTTAAAGTCTCATTTTCAGCGGCCTCAGGCAGCCCGACCGGCCGCACGCCAACATCAAAACCGCAGTTGGACGGCCGCAAGGGCAGCACATCAATGCCGCGCTGCGCCAACAAGGGCACCCACGCACCGTCGGAGCCAAGCCGCGACCAGCTGCCGCCGCCCAGCGCCAGGACAACAGCATCAACCTGCACCGATTGCTCACCCAAAGGCGTTGAAAAAAGAAGCGCACCGTTGTCTGCCCAGCCGAGCCAGCGATGCCGCATGGAGAACTGAACGCCCGACGCCCGCAAACGATGCAACCAACTGCGCAGCAAAGGCGCGGCTTTCATGTCTTTTGGAAAGACCCGGCCTGAGCTGCCGACAAAGGTGTCTACGCCCAAGCCCTCAGCCCACTGACGCATCTCAGCACCGCCGAGGTCGGCCAGCAAGGGTTCCAGCGCAGCGGCGCGGTCGCCGTAACGCGCGTTGAACGTGGCAGGTGGCTCGGAATGCGTGAGGTTCAGGCCGCCCTTGCCCGCCAGCAAAAACTTACGGCCGACCGATGGCATGGCGTCAAACACCTGCACCGACAGCGCAGGGCCAACGCTAGCCAAAATTTCAGCGGCCATCAAGCCCGCAGGACCGCCACCAATGACAGCCACGCGGCGGACAGCGGTACCGGTTGACAAGGAAGTTGTGTTGCTCAAGAAAAAGTCCATTCGCGCCAAGCAGCTGTCAGGTCAGAATCAGGCAGCTAACTACCGGACAGCCCTAGGCAAACTTCAATTATTACAGTTCCAAATCTAGCGTTCCAAATCCACTTCAAGCAGCTTCCCCTGCGCCGTCAAAAAGGCCGCCTTGACGACTTCCCCTGGGTAAACCGCCTGCACCGCAGCGCAGTAGGTCTGCATTTGCGCGCGCAGCTCTGGCAGGTCTTGCGGGGCGGCATTCGACTTGTAGTCCAGCACCCACCAATGGCCTTCGTGCCCCGCGTCTTTGCGTTGCACCAATCGGTCCAAGCGCAGACTTTGCCCCTCGTAAGCCAGTTCGACCTCGTTGCCCTGCCAGCTAACGACAGCCGCATTCCAAGCCCACGCGCCAGCGCCAGCCAAAACCGCTTGGGCACCGGCCAACGCCGCTTGAGCTTGCACCACATCCAGCCGAAACTCACGCGTGATGGCCCGCACATGCGGCTCAGACAAAGCGCCCCATTCAAGCAAGCGGTGCATGGCTTGACCTGTGCGCGAGGCGGCCGAATCAGCCGCCGGCTTGGCAATGGCCACGGGCAGCAAAGGCGCAGGCGGTAGCTCTGAAAAATCAATCACTGAGGTGGCAGCGAGCGCTGTTACCTCAGCCTTCAGGGCCGGTTGTGGCCACTCTGCCGCCAGCGCATGCAGCCGAAGCCACCAGCTGCCAGGGGCGGCGCGGTGCGCCTCAATCGACGACATCGCCAGCGTTGTCTTGGCCCGCGTCAGGGCGACGTACAAGGCGTTGAGTTCTTCGCGGTGACGCTCGTCTTTTTCGGCTTGCAAGGCGTCGGCGCAGCAAGCCGGCGGCCGGCTTTCGCTGACCAGAAAAACAAAGCGGTGCGGCACGGCAGATTCGCCCGGCCAGTCGACCAGCACGCCCATGCTGTCGGCGCTGCGCGGCGGCGTGTCAGTGTCCAGCAATAGCACGGCTTCGGCCTCCAGCCCCTTGGCACCGTGAATGGTCAATAGCCGCACGGCCTCTTGGCTGACCGTTGCCGGGGCCTGAATGCCGCCGGCTTTGAGCGCCCGCACCAAGGCGTACGGCGTGGTGTAGCGACCACCATCGACTTGCAAGGTCACCGACAGCAAGGCACGCAAGTTGGCCAACACGGCCGCACGCTGCGCGTCAGGCGCGGCAGCGGCAAAGCGCGCCAACACATCCCCGTCGTCGTAAATGGATTGCAGCGCGTCGTGTGGCGGTTGCGTGTCGAGCCCATTTTTCCAGCGCGCCAATTGCTCAGCGATACCGGCCAAGCTTTTGGCCTCGGCGGTTTGCAGTTCTGCCAGCTGACTCGCGGCATCGTCTTGCAGCAGCTGGTACCACGGCTGGCTCAACCGGCGTTGCGCCAAAGCGAGTTGCACCAGCGCCGTGTCATCAACGCCAAACAGCGGCGACCGCAAAGCTCGCGCCAGCGACAAGTCATGTTGCGGCGACACCAATGCATCCAGCAGCGCCACGATGTCTTGCACTTCACAGCAGTCAATCAAGGCGGTTTTTTCGCCGATCTGCGCGGGAATGTTGAGCGCGCGCAATTCGTTTTGCAAAGGCAACAAGCCAGCGCGTTTGCGCGACAGCACCATGATGTTGGCGGGCTTGAGGGTTGCCGTCGTGAGCTGCGAGGCAATCCACGCGGCGGCTTGGCGCGCCTCAAGTGTGCGCAGCGTTTCTTCGGGGACTTCGCGAGGCTGCGTCAAGCTGTCGCGCCAATCGATGGGCTCCGCTCCATTCGCTGCATCGTCAGACTTGGCTGCCTTGACACGCAAGATCGGCGGTAAGCGCCCGACCGCGCCCAGCTGCGCAGAATCCGTGCTGTGCGCGCGAAAGCCTTCGTAGCCATCCACCGCAGCAGCTTGTCCCATGGCCGCATTGACGGCGCTGATGACACCTTGGGCGTTGCGCCGGGTGTGGTCGCAACTCAGCAAGTCCCCGCCCAGACCGTTCTGCACAAAGGCTTGCGCCGCACGAAACACCTGCGGCTCAGCACGCCGAAAGCGGTAAATACTTTGCTTCGGGTCACCCACGATGAAAACGCTGGGCGCTTGCCCGGCGCCGGTGTAGCTGCCCAGCCAAGCCAGCAGCGCCTGCCACTGCAGCGGGTTGGTGTCTTGAAATTCGTCGATCAACAAATGGCGCACGCGGGCATCGAGTTTTTCTTGGACCCAGCCTGACAACACCGGGTCTCCCAGCATGACCAGTGCGGCGCGCTCGACGTCGTTCATGTCGACCCAACCGCGCTCGCGCTTGAGGTCTGCGAACTCGGCAATCAGCAAACGCGTCAAGCGCGCCATGCGTTGCTGGTAGGCCCAGGCGTCGTGTTGATGGCGGGCTGCGGCCACAGCCAGCACGAGTTCTTGCGCCTCGCGCACCGTGTTGATGCCGACAATTTTTTCGCCAAACTTGCGGGCTTTGCCGTCGGCCGTCAGCAAGGCCAAGTACACAGCGTTCTTGTCGCCAGCGGTCAAGGCGCGCTCCAGCTCAACGCCTTTGGCCGAGAAAGTCACCGCTGATGCACGCCCCAAAGCAATAGCGGCATCGACCAGCAGTTGGTGTGCAGGTCCGGCTGTGAAAGCATCTTCCGGCGCCTCTAAAGCCGCGAGCGCAGGAAATTGCTCGCCGAAATTTTTCACTGACGTATCGGTCACGCCTACCGCGTCGGCCAGTGCGAACTCGACCCGTTTGTCGAGCGCTGCTTGCAGGGCTTTTTCGGTTTGCGAGCGGCCATAGGCAAAAACAACGGCTTCGAAGTCTGCCTTCAACGCCGGGTTGCCAACCAAGGCCTGGCAATACCGCCGCCACACCAGTGCTCGGGCTTGACTGTCGTCTTCCAGCAAATCGTAATTCACCGGCAAGCCCAAGCTTTGCAACACCGCCACCGGGGCGCTGCGCAACAAGGCCGCGAACCAGCCGTGGAAGGTACGAATTTGCACCGACCGGCCGGTGGCCAAGAGGCTCGCATACAAGCCCTGAAGCTGCGTTGCCAAGCGTGACGCCGTGGCCTCGTCGTGCAGGCCCGGCACACCGCGAATCTGCAATTCGTGCAGCAACTTGGCACGGTCTGCATGGGCAAATTCAGCGAGCCATTCGTAGAGCCGTTCGCGCATTTCGCCAGCCGCACGCTTGGTGAAGGTGATAGCCAGAATTTCCTGCGGCTGCAGGCGGCCATCTGTGCCAGCTTTCTCCACGCCTTCGAGCAAGGCGCGCACCATGCGCGAGACCAGCATCCAGGTCTTGCCGGCACCTGCGCAAGCCTCGACCGCCACGCTGCGGCGCGGATCGCAGGCAATGGCGTAAAAGGCGTCGGCAGTGACCAGCTCGCCGTTGCGTTCGTAAGCGGCTGGCTGCGTCATGCTGCCACCCGAAAGTCACGGCGGCACAGACCGCGAGCATCGCAATAGTCGCAGGCCTTACCTTCGCCGATGGCAGGTAAACGCGCGCCCTCGGCGATGCGGCTCATGTCACTCAAAATACTGCCAATCAACTCGTCTCGCAGGTCCACGATGTCCTCTTGCGCATAGCTTTTGGTCGGCTCTTTTTCACCCAGATTCACGTAGGCAGCGCTCAAAGGATCGTCACTCAGCAGCGCTGCATAAAACGGCAGCTGTGTGTCTTCCTGCGGGTCGTTGATGCGATCCGAGGTGGTGCTGCGCGACTCGGTTTTGTAATCCATCACCATCGGCTGACCATCGGGCAAGCGGTCAATCCGGTCGATCTTGCCAATCAGTGTGAGTGGGCCGACCGGCATTTCTTTCCATTGTTCGGCCTCGGAAAATTGCGCCCCTGAGGCTTCATGGCCCACCAACCACAGCAGGTAGCCCTCACGCACCCGTGGCCACGCGGCGGCAAAGGGCAAGAACTCACTGTCGGCCAGCGCCATCTCCCGCGTGGCCCGTTCAGCGGCCTGGTTCATCATCAGCACCCGCTCAGACGCATCGGGGGTCGGGCTTTGCTTGAGCGCCACGTGAAAGTGGCTGAGCAGCGCGTGCAACCAATTGCCAAAATCGCGCTTGCCCAACTCGCCTTCCAGTTCCTCGACGGGTTGAAGTTTGAGCTGGCGCATCGCAAAAAATCGGTAAGGACAGCGACGCAAATCTTCATACGCGCTGGCTGACAAACGCACCACCGGCAGCGCTTGACCTGTGGGCGCTGGCATCGGCGTTGGCTGCAGGGCCAGCGCGCGCTGTACGCGCACATCTGCCGCCAATTCAATCTCAGGCGCGAGCAGCAAGGCCTGCACAAAACCGCTCGGCATGATGCGCTCGCCGCCTTCACTGTTGCGCCAGAGCACGTCAACCGGATTGAACTGCAAGGCGTACAACCACGCCGCGCGGGCCGCAGCAGCCAGCGTCTCGCGTGAAGGCAAACCCAGCAACTCGCGCTGGGCTGGCGTCCACTGACCGGGCGGCTCGGGCGAGACCGGCAAACGGACTTCATCGGCGCCCGGAAAAACCACCGCCTGCATCGGCCGGCCGAGCAATTGGCTCAGCGGCAAGATCACCACTTGCGCCTCGGGCGGGTGTTCGGGCGTGAAACTGGCCGACTCCAGCACCTGATTGACCCAGGCGGTGAAGTCGCGCAGGCTCATGCGTGCACCGAAGGTTTCAAATTCGTTTTCCAGGCCTTCGCGCAGCCGCAACGCGTCCATCACGGCCTGCCCGGCGGTGTCGCTGAGCAAGTTTTCCCATTGCTTGGAAGCTTGCAGCGCGCCGCGCAGCGAGCGCAGCCAAGCCATCAATGCTTTGCCGCCTTGCAATGGCGCTAACAACGGCGCCGCCAATGCGGTCAACGCGGCACTGGCGGTCAGTGAGGCGGTTTCAGCGTGGCTGACCGACCGCCATTCGCGCACACCGGTTTTTCGCAATTCGATTTCGGCTGCGGTGACGGCCGCTGCGTTAAAGACAGGCGCATTTTTCAGCCAGTCCAGCATGGCGTCGGTCGAGGCGTCCCACGTTGCGGCCCGTAACAGGCTCATGAGCGCAGCCGCCGAACGGGTGGTCGACAGTTTCCAGCCGGTTTCGTCGCGCACCGCGACACCTTTGTTGGCGAGCATGGCGCGTACGCGTCGGGTCAGCACGCGGTCTTGCGCCACCAATGCGACTGGCAAACAGCCTTGGCCGAGTCGCGCCAGCACGCAGGCGGTGGCGCGCTGCGCCTCGTCTTCGGCGTCTTGAGCGAGTTGCAAGTCTGGGAGCGTTTCAGTACCGGGCCATTCGTCATCGACCAAGCGCAAAGTCACCGCACGGTCGCACCACTTCACCTTCAAAGCGTCGGTCAGTGGATCGGTCTGAAAACCTTCCAGCACCAGCAACAAGTCGCCCTTGGCAGCAGAGGCACTGAACAAGACATCGGTCGGGTAGGCCGAGGTTGACGCCCAAGCCAGCGCAATTTGACCCACTGCCGACTCCAGCGCCAGCAGCGGCGCATCCATGCCGGCCGCCAACAAGCCGCCTAGGCGCTGCCCCCATTCAGGGCGTTGTGCTGGCGGCAAAGCGGCCGCCAACCGCGCCACCGACCAAGCCGACTCCACCAAACGAGCCGCCAACAAGTCTTTGTGCGTGCCCAGACCGGCGCGCTCCAAGAGCCCAGCGGCCGTCAGCAAATCACAAGCAGCGTCCATCCGTATGTCGCTGGCAACAGGTTCAAAAGGCCCGTCCAGCGGTGCCTGCAAACTGTTGGCCCAGTTCATGGTGGTTTCAAAACGCGGCACAAATGAAGCCTTGCCTTGAGCCGCCCAGGCCATGCGCGCCTGCTGCATCAACTGCGCATAAGGCACCAGCACCACGCAGGCGGCCGGGTGCAAACCGCGGCTGACTATGTGTTCGTGGATTTGCCGGGTCACGCGGGACCAGCTGACATCAATGAAGTGGGATGGGGTCACAGGAGGAAGTTGAGAATTGGCTATCGTGGTCATAGAAAAAGCGGAAGGCTTCACCTACAACGAGGGTACTGGCTTTCTGACACAATAACCTGAACTTTTACCGAATCTTGAACAACCTTTTGAAGGAGCCATCATGGCCAACGAACTGATTAAACACACCACTGATGCCACCTTCGAAGCCGACGTGCTCAAGTCGACACAACCTGTATTGGTGGACTACTGGGCCGAGTGGTGCGGTCCTTGCAAGATGATTGCACCTATTCTCGATGAAGTCGCCACCAGCTACGAGGGCAAACTGCAGATTGCCAAGATGAATGTCGACGAGAACCGCGACATCCCGGCCAAGTTCGGCATTCGCGGCATTCCAACATTGATGCTGTTCAAAGACGGCGAATTGGCCGCCACCAAAGTCGGCGCCATGAGCAAAGCTCAGCTGACCGCCTTCATCGACCAGCAACTGGCCTGAAGCCCCACCTTAAAAGAAGCTCTTAGGAGCTTCTTTTTTTATGCTCACTGCTCATCCTTGTGCCCTATTGCCCTGTAGAGCCTGATAAACCCTCATTTTTTCCTGTCATAATTCGCGACATTCGCTGCTGTCTTCTAGACAGCGATTGCGGATTCCAGCACTGACAGCCGGTTTTAGAAACCCCTCTAAACCGTCATCTAGCTGATTCGATTTATCCAACCTCCCCCCGTTTTTTCAGTTGAACTCTCTTCAGAGTTCTCATTACGCAGGTAACCCCATGCACTTAAACGAACTCAAGGCACTGCACGTGTCTGAAGTCCTCAAGCAAGCCGAAGCCCTTGAGATCGAAAACGTTGGCCGCATGCGCAAGCAGGAATTGATGTTTGCCATCATCAAAAAGCGCGCGAAGACGGGTGAAACCATCGTCGCTGACGGCGTCCTTGAAGTGCTGCCCGATGGCTTCGGCTTTTTGCGCGCACCGGATTCGAGCTACACCGCCTCGACCGATGACATCTACATCAGCCCGAGCCAGATTCGCCGCTTCAACCTGCACACCGGCGACATGATCGAAGGTGAAGTCCGCACGCCGAAAGACGGCGAGCGTTACTTTGCACTCAACAAGCTCGACAAAATCAACGACGGCGCACCCGAAGACAACAAGCACAAGGTGATGTTCGAGAATTTGACGCCACTGTTCCCACGCGAGCAGTACAAGTTAGAGCGCGACATCAAGGGCGAAGAGAACCTGACCAGCCGGATCATCGACATCATTGCGCCGATCGGCAAAGGCCAGCGCGCCTTGCTGGTCGCGCCGCCGAAATCCGGCAAGACCGTGATGATGCAAAACATCGCTCACGCCATCACCGCCAACTACCCAGACTCCGTGATGATGGTCTTGCTGGTTGACGAACGTCCGGAAGAAGTGACAGAAATGCAGCGCAGCGTGCGCGGCGAAGTGATTTCATCGACCTTTGACGAGCCAGCAGCGCGTCACGTTCACGTGGCTGAAATGGTCATCGAGCGCGCCAAGCGTTTGGTTGAGCTTGGCAAAGATGTGGTCATTTTGCTGGACTCTATTACCCGTCTGGCTCGCGCTTACAACAACGTGTTGCCATCGTCAGGCAAAGTGCTGACCGGTGGCGTGGATGCCAACGCCTTGCAGCGCCCCAAGCGTTTCTTTGGTGCCGCCCGCAAGATCGAAGAAGGCGGCAGCCTGACCATCATCGGCACCGCGCTGATCGACACCGGTAGCCGCATGGACGAAGTGATCTTTGAAGAATTCAAAGGCACGGGCAACTGCGAGATTCATCTGGATCGCCGCTTGTACGAAAAACGCGTGTTTCCGGCCATCAACCTGAACCGCAGCGGCACCCGCAAAGAAGAACTGTTGCTGTCGCCTGAAATTCTGCAAAAGTCACGGATTCTGCGTCAGTTCATGTACAACATGGACGAAATTGAGTCGATGGAATTGATGCTGAAAAACATGAAAGCCACGAAGAACAACCACGAGTTCTTTGACATGATGCGAAGGGGTGGGTAGCCCCCACGCTTTTCACTGCGCGTAAAAGCTGCCCCCCGAGGGGGCGCTGCGCCTGCGGCCCGGCTAAGCCGGTTCCGCGGCCCCTGCTGGGGGAAACGGGTTCAGGCGCCATAGGCCAGATTTGGTCGGCAGCGCTTGGATTCATGCCATAATGTGCGGCTTAGCGGAAAGTGTCCAAGAATGGCTTGGGTGGCTACCGCAACGAATAAGGAAGATCATGAAAGACGGCATTCACCCTAACTACCGCGAAGTTTGCTTCGTGGACTTGTCAAACAATTTCAAGTTTGTCACGCGTTCATGCGTCAACACCAAAGAAATGGTGAAGATGGATGATGGCCGCGAATTGCCTTTGTACAAGCTGGACACCTCCAGCGAGTCGCACCCGTTTTACACCGGCACGCAAAAA
>CANFXC010000015.1 GCA_947450765.1 Comamonadaceae bacterium
AGTCTTCATGCTCGACGCCGCCACCAAAGCCCAACTCAAGAGTTACCTCGAACGCGCCACGCAGCCGATCGAAATCGTCGCCTCGCTCGACGACAGCAAGGCCTCGGTTGAGCTGCAGTCGCTGCTGAAAGACATCACAGATTCCTCCGCCTTGGTCACCGTCACGGAAAGCCGCGACGACAACCTCCGCAAGCCCTCTTTTTCGATCAATCGCCCCAGCGAAAACCACGGTCCGCGCTTTGCCGGACTGCCGATGGGCCATGAATTCACATCGCTGATCTTGGCGCTGCTGCAGATCGGCGGCTACCCGCCGAAAGTCGAAGAAGAAGTGCTGCAACAAATTCGCGCGCTCGAAGGCGACTTTGAATTTGAAATTTACGTCTCGCTGAGCTGCCACAGCTGCCCCGATGTGGTCCAGGCGTTGAACCTGATGGCCGTGCAAAATCCACGCATCCGCACGACCATGATCGACGGCAGCCTGTTTCAAGACGAAGTCAAAGCGCGCCAGATCATGGCTGTGCCCACCGTCTTTTTGAACGGCACCGAATTCAGCCAAGGTCGGACCAGCCTAGAAGAAATCCTCGCCAAAATCGACACCAGCGGCGTCGAACGCGAAGCCAGCAAAATTGCGGCCAAAGCACCTTTTGACGTCCTGATCATTGGCGGTGGCCCAGCCGGCGCAGCCGCTGCGGTGTATGCCGCACGCAAAGGCATTCGCACCGGCATCGCGTCAGAGAAATTTGGTGGCCAGACGCTCGACACTTTGGGCATTGAAAACTTCATTTCCGTCAAAGAAACCGAAGGCCCCAAGTTCGCCTTGGCGCTTGAAGAGCACGTCCGCGCCTATGACGTCGACATCATGAACATGCAACGTGCCAAGGCACTGATTCCAAACAGCGGCCCTGACAGCAACCTGATCGAAGTTCAACTCGAAAGCGGCGCCTCGCTGAAGAGCAAGGCCATCATCATCTCGACCGGTGCACGCTGGCGCAACATCAATGTGCCCGGCGAAGCCGAGTTCAAAAACAAAGGTGTGGCGTACTGCCCGCATTGCGACGGCCCGCTCTTCAAAGGCAAACACGTGGCCGTGGTCGGTGGTGGTAACTCTGGCGTAGAGGCGGCGATTGACTTGGCCGGCGTGGTCGGCCACGTAACGCTGATCGAGTTTGACAAGGCATTGCGCGCCGATGCCGTGCTGCAGCGCAAACTCCACAGCCTGAAAAATGTGACGGTGCTCACCAACGCCCAAACCACGGAGATCACCGGCGACCAAACCGTCAACGGACTGGTCTACAAAGACCGCGCCAGCAACGAGCTCCACACGGTCGCTCTGGATGGCGTGTTCATCCAGATCGGTCTGGTGCCGAACACCGACTGGCTCAAAGGCGTGGTCGAGCTGTCCAAGCACGGCGAAATCGTGGTCGATGCCAAGGGACAAACCTCGGTCCCGGGCGTCTTCGCTGCCGGTGATGCCACCACGGTGCCGTTCAAGCAAATCATCATCGCCGCTGGCGACGGTGCCAAGGCTGCGCTGGGCGCTTTTGACCACCTGATTCGTTCGTCCGCTCCAGCCTGAGCCTTGAACTGAGACTGCTAGCCTGCCGCAAAAAGGGTTATGGAGAATCTCCTTGCCCCGTCCTGCGACAGTCAGCACAATTCACGCTTTAAAACACACAAAGGACTGCCATGAAAGGCGACCCACAAGTCATTGCGTTCCTGCAAGCTCAGCTCAAAAATGAACTGACCGCCATCAACCAGTACTTCCTGCACTACCGCATGTACAAGCACTGGGGTTTGGACAAGCTGGCCAAGAAGGAATATGAAGAATCCATCGGCGAGATGAAGCACGCCGACAAGCTGATGGACCGCATCTTCATGCTGGACGGCCTGCCGAATGTGCAAGATCTAGGCAAGTTGCTGATCGGCGAGGACGTGCCAGAAGTTTTGAGTTGCGATTTAAAACTGGAAAGTGCGGCGCAGATCACCGTCAAGGACGGCATTGCCCACTGTGAATCAGTGCGTGATTACGTCTCCCGGGACTTGCTGCAAATGATCCTGGACGACACCGAAGAGCACATTGATTTTTTGGAGACTCAAATTGAGTTGCTAGGCAAAGTGGGGATTCAAAACTACCTGCAGAGCCAAATGGGCGAACTCAGTTAAGAACTCTTTTTGCTGTTGCGCCTGCTGGCGCAAGCGCAACAAAGTCATAGGGCCTCAGGGCCCTTTTTTTATGCTTCACGTCACCGACCGAGTGACGTTCAAACAGTGCGCGCCCTTAATCGCATCAGAAGGCGTGAGCCCCTGTTACATCCCGCGCCGTCAAGGACGGCTTCAGCGCACAACAACCCTCCAGTGATATTTTTAAATCCGGCAAAACTCTAGAATTAAGCAATAATACGATTCATTCTCATTTAGATTTGAAATGGATGCCATGTTGATTTCCCGCTTTTCCGTCACTCCTGTCGCCGCCGCTGTGCTTGGGCTCTGGATTCCGTTTGCGCACGCCCAAACATCAGTCGCTGCCGAAACCAAGGCGCCCACACTAGCAGCGGTGACTGTCAGCGCCGATGCGTCTACCGATGGGCTAACCAAACCTTTTGTGGGCGGCCAAGTGGCACGGGGCGGGCGCGTCGGCATTCTGGGCAACCAAGACATCATGGACACGCCGTTTTCAAGCACTAGCTACACCAATGAGCTGATCCAAGACCAGCAAGCGCAAAGCGTCGCAGACGTGCTGCGCAATGACCCATCCGTTCGACAAGCACGTGGTTTTGGAAACTTCCAGGAGGTTTATATCGTGCGTGGCTTGCCGGTGTACTCCGACGACGTGTCTTACAACGGGCTTTACGGCATGCTGCCGCGCCAGTACATCGCGTCTGAATTCTTCGAGCGGGTCGAAGTGTTCCGTGGCGCCAGTGCTTTTCTAAATGGTGCTGCGCCCGGCGGTAGCGGCATCGGCGGCGCCATCAACCTCCTGCCAAAGCGAGCGCCCAATGAGCCATTGAGCCGAGTCGGGTTTGGATTACAGACCGGTGGACAAACATCTTTGTCCAACGACCTCGCTCGCCGTTTCGGCCCTGACCAGAGCACCGGCATCCGCCTCAATGCAGTTCGCCGCGACGGCGGCACGGGTATCGACCGAGAAAATAAGGAACTCAGCGCACTCAGCCTAGGCGTGGACTGGCACAGCCGCAATGTTCGCATCTCAGCCGATGTGGGCTATCAAGACCACAAAGGAACTGAACTCCAGCCCAGCGTGACGCCATCCTCAACTCTGCCGATTCCGGCAGCGCCAGATGCCAGGCGAAATTTTGCGCAGCCATGGACCTATACAAGTGAGCAAGACACCTTTGCCACCCTGCGCGCCGAATTTGACATCAACGACGACGTGACCGCTTGGGCCGCAGGTGGGCTGCGCCGCAGCAAAGAATCCAATTCATTGACCAGTCTGAGCCTGATCAATGCGGCCGGCGACAGCCTGTCATCGCGCTTTGACAACCAACGCAGAGAAAATATTTCAACGGGTGAAGTGGGCGTGCGTGCAAAGTTCAGCGCCGGCTCGGTCGGGCACACTTTAAGCGCTTCGGCCGCTCGATATCACGGCGAGGAACGTAACGCCTACGCCATGTCAGGTGCGGTGATTGCCAACAACCTCTATGCGCCCTACGCTTCTTCCGCCCCACCGGCCACGCTTTACACCGGCGGCAACCTCAGCGACCCACAACGCTTCAACGAAGTGCTGACTTCCAGCGTGGCGGTCGCGGACACACTGTCGTTTGCGCAGGACACCATCTTGCTGACGCTGGGCGCACGAAGCCAGACCATTGAGCAAATCAGCTATGCCGGCTACGACGGTATCGAAACCGGCAGCTATAAAAAATCCAAAGTCACGCCTGTGGCTGGCTTAGTGTTCAAGGCAACGCCAAAAGTGTCCCTGTACGCTAACTACATCGAAGGCTTGGTCAAAGGCAGCGTGGCGCCAACAACAGCCAACAACCAGCCGGTGACTAATGCCGGCCAGGTATTTGCGCCATATGCATCCAAGCAAAAAGAGATCGGTGCCAAATACGACGCCGGAAAATGGGGCGGCGGCGCTGCATTCTTCACCACCACCCAGCCCAGCGCCTTTGTGCAAAACCAGACCTATGGTCTCAACGGCGAGCAGCGCAACCAGGGCCTTGAGTTTTCACTGTACGGAGAACCGCTCAAAGGCCTTCGTTTGCTCGGAGGCGTGACCCTGATCAACGCCGAGCAGACCCGCATGGAAGGCGGCATGACGAATGGACGCGATGCCATTGGGGTGCCGAGGCAACAACTCAACCTGAATGCAGAATGGGACGTGGCTGGCGTGCACGGCTTGGCGTTCAATGCGCGGATATTGCACACCTCATCGCAATATGCCAATGCGGCGAACACACAGGTCGTGCCGGCTTGGAACCGTCTGGATCTCGGTGCGCGCTACCTGATGGACATCGGCAGCAACCGACTGCTGACCCTGCGTGGCCGTATCGACAACGCACTCAACACCTCCTATTGGGCATCGGCAGGCGGATTCCCCGGGTCCAACTACTTGGTTCTGGGCGCACCCCGCACGCTGGTCGTCAGCAGCTCCATCGACTTTTAAAAAAGAAGCACACGATGCGGGCATTTTGGACACTTATTCATCGCTGGACCGGACTCACGGTGGCGCTGTTCCTGATCGTCGCCGGGTTGACCGGCGCGGTGACCTCCTGGGATCACGAACTTGACGAATGGCTCAACGCCGACATCATGGCCACACCGGGGCGTGGCGAGTTGCGTGACCCTCTGGCGCTGGCGGCCGTGGTGGAGGCGGCCGACCCGCGCGTGCAAGTGAGCTACATCTCACTGGGCTTGGAGGAAGGGCATGCAGCCTCCTTCTTGGTACGCCCGCTGACCGATCTGGCCACGGGTCAACCTTACGTTCTCGACTACAACAATGTCTTTGTAGATCCCGTCACAGCAGAGATCACCGGGCAGCGCGATTCTCTAGCCGTGTCGCTGTCGCGGCGCAGCCTCATGCCTTTTCTGCGCACCGTGCATTACAGCCTGCACATCCCGGCTTTTTGGGGCACGGACCGCTGGGGTTACTGGCTGATGGGCGGCGTGGCGCTGGTCTGGCTGCTCGACAGTTTCGTGGGCTTTTACCTCACCTTGCCGCGACGTTTGAGGACTCACAGCGACGCCGCCCTGGTGCGCCGCGAGCCCTCCACTTGGATGCAACGCTGGAAACCCTCATGGCTATTGCGCTGGAGGGCCGGTGGCTACAAGCTCAACTTCGATTTGCATCGCGCTGGTGGCTTGTGGGTCTGGGGCGTGATCATGGTGGTGGCGTTCACCTCTTTCTCACTCAACCTCTACCGCGAGGTGTTTTACCCCGTGATATCGCTGGTCTCCAAAACCACACCGGGACCTTACGAAACACAAACACCTGCGACCTTCGGCACTTACATCGAGCCGACGCTTGGGTTTGAACAAGCGATTCAGGTGGCCCGCACCGAAGCTGTTCGGCGCGGCTTCGACACGCAGCCAGGGGGTATTTACTACGGCGGCGACTTCGCTTTTTACAACGTGTCTTTTTTCGACCCTGCCAACGAAATGGGTGCCATGGGCATGGGTCTGTCCAACCTCTACATTGATGCAAACGATGGCAGCGTATTGGGCGAATACAGGCCATGGCAGGGAACCGCCGCCGACATTTTTGTTCAGCTGCAGCTGCCCTTGCATTCAGGCCGGATTCTCGGGATGCCCGGTCGTATTCTGATGTCGCTGATGGGCGTGATGGTTGCCATGCTGTCGGTCACTGGCATCGTGATATGGGCGCGCAAACGGCGTTCGCGCATGCGGCGCTGATACCGGCCAAGGATGCCGATGCCTGAGCAGCCATCAACAGCGTCTAAATATGAGCTTAAAAATTAATTGCTAATGCGAGTCATTCGCATTTATAATAGCGTTACTTACTGAACACAACCGAGCCACCGCCATGATCATCTGTGTCTGCCGCCGCATCTCTGACCGTGACATCGTCCGCCACGCCCGCGCAGGCATGGGCTTCGACGAGATCCAATTCGAACTCGGCGTCGCAACCCAATGCGGCCGCTGCGAAGGCTGCGCCCGTGATGTGGTCGCCCAGTGCAGCGCGACCAGCCCAACGGCCCATATCAAGCAAGCCAATCATCAGCTTGAAAACCACATATGAACACCCCCTCCTTGTCGCTTATCACGCTTCCCATCAGCCTGATTCTGGTGGTGGGCGCGGCTTGGTGGGTCTTGAGCCGCTCGTGATCTCCTGATCCGCCGGACTGCCAGCCAGTCACCGCCAACACAAAGCGTGTTTTCGATGGGTATGCTGCCCCCTTTTTTTGGTTTGCCATTGGCAGACTGTTGACTCGGAGAATCTCTTGACTCCTCAAAAAATAGCCAAAATCGCAAAAACCAACTCCGAGTCTGGCCAGACATCTGAAAAAGCCCTTCTGCCCTTAGGCGCCCTGATGCTGGCCATGTCAGTCTCAAGCTGGGCTCAAAGCACCTTGCCAGCGACAGAAGGAAGCCCGGTCGAAGGAAAGACCTTGGCCCCTGTCGTTGTCACGGGTTCTCGAGGGCGCGACGAGCAGACCTACCAGAGCGGCATCACCAGCTCGGGCAAAGTGCCGGTCTTGGCCAAAGACATCCCGCAGTCGCTGACAGTAGTGAATGAAAAATTGCTCCATGACCAGGGCAAAGACACCATGAAAAGCGCGCTGGAAAACGTCATCGGCATTACTTTTGAAGCTGGCGAAGGCGGCCGCATAGGAGACAACATCAGACTGCGCGGCTTCAGCGTGGTGGGTGACATCTACTTGGACGGCGTGCGCGATATCGCGCAGTACAACCGGGACACCTTCAACTACGACCGCGTCGAAGTATTGCGCGGCTCTGCCTCCATGCTGTTTGGTCGCGGTTCAACCGGTGGCGTGGTCAACCAGGTCAGCAAAATACCGCGCCTCATGACCGAGCAGGAAGTCAACGTCACCGTTGGCACGGGCAATTACCTGCGAACCACCGGCGACTTCAATATCAAGACAGACGACGATGCAGCCCTGCGCATCGGCACCATGACGACCGACTGGGACGGCTTGGGCGGCAAAGCATCGACCAGCCGTCGTGGTCTGTCACTCGACTATCGACTGGGCATTGGCACTGCAGACGAGTTCATGTTCAGCCTCTACCACTTGAATTACAACGACAAGCCCGTGTTAGGTGGACGTTGGCTCCAAGGGATCCCTGCCCCGCTCCCGGCGGACAAATGGTACGGCGCAAACTCAGACTATCAAAAAGACAGTGCTGACTTCGCCACGCTCACACACACTCATCGCTGGACTGACGGCAGCACTTTGAGAACAGTGGTTCGCGACGGCCATTACACGCGTGACCTCTGGGCCACTCAAATCAATGCTTTTGGAGCCGGCGTCACGCAAGCCAACTTTGGACCCGACACCGTGGTCAACCGAGGGTCCCAGACCCGCGGTGCAGAAGACCACCATACATTCGTGCAAAGTGATTTCATCACCACAACCGATTGGTTCGGTCGTAAAAATCAGCTCCTGCTGGGCACCGACATAGCGCGTGAAAACACCACCGTCTACCGCTACACCGGCACACCTGCCAGACCCAGCACGACAGTCGGCTTGGCCGATAACAGTTCGCTGACAGACACCCGATTGCGCCTGAAGTCAACCGAGTTCACATCAACGGCCATTGGCCTTTATGCACAAGACACCATCAACCTCACGCCCTATTGGAAAGTGGTGGGCGGCTTGCGTATGGATAATTTCGCCGGAGACTATGACCGGTCTGGCTTGGCAACACCTGGTACGCCCCTGTCCCGCAGCGACACCGTGCTGAGCAAGCGCCTAGGCGTGATGTACCAACCGAATGATGAAGTCAGCTACTACACGTCCTATGGAA
The DNA here is from genome assembly GCA_947450765.1 of Comamonadaceae bacterium. GTDB lineage: Bacteria > Pseudomonadota > Gammaproteobacteria > Burkholderiales > Burkholderiaceae_C > Polaromonas. The sequence continues at coordinate 7,969 of CANFXC010000015.1, forward strand.
CATCATTCAATACCTCAGGCGATCTTTATCAGTACGACGCCAACAGCGCCAAGACACCACCCGAAAGCAGCCGCAACCTAGAAATCGGTGCCAAGTTGGAACTGCTCGATGGCGACCTGTCACTGCGCACCGCACTGGCACGCACCGACAAGTACAACGAGCGAAACACCGATGTCAACCAAGCCACAGGCGAATACTTACTCTCAGGCCAGCGCCATACCAACTCTCTGGAATTCGAAGTAGCGGGACGCCTCAACCCGAAATGGGACATTTTTGGCGGCATCGCCTTCATGCATGGGGTCATAGACAAGGCCGGCTCATCTTCCGCAGCGCAAGCCACGGTTGGGCTCAACCCCGGACTGACGCCCAATGTGCAGGCCAATGTCTGGAGCACCTATCGGGTCGATGAAAAATGGCGTGTCGGCGGTGGTGCTACCCACGTGAGCGTCAACGGGCCGTCTTCCGCCAACCCTGTCGCTCTCGCAAACCGTGCACCGGCCTATACCCGGCTAGACGCCATGCTTGAACTCATAGTCAACAAAAGCAACACGGTCAAATTCAATATGGACAACCTGACGAACCAGATTTATTACAGCTCCTTGTACCAAGGCTGGCCGACTGTTGCCCCCCTGCGCACGGCACGCATGACACTGACCAGCAAGTTTTAAACAGGACACGTCCATGCTGCTGAAAATCCCCAAAGTCTTGACGCCCGAAGAACTGGCGCAAGTGCGCCAACTCGTGCTCTGTGCTGACTGGGCCGATGGCCGCATCACGGCGGGCAGTCAGAGCGGCAGCGTGAAAAACAACCGGCAGCTGCCAGAAGAATTGCCGGCCGCCCAACAAGCGCGGCACATCGTCTCTGTCGCGTTGGCGCGCAACCCGCAGTTTGTCACCGGCGCTTTGCCGAAGTCGGTTTACCCGCCGCTGTTTAACCGCTACAGCGGCGGTGCCAATTTCTTTGGCAACCACATCGACAACGCGGTGCGCACGCACGCTGCCACCGCCCGCCATGTGCGGACAGATATGTCGTGCACTTTGTTTTTGAGCGATGCGGAGAGTTACGACGGCGGCGAGCTGGTGGTGCAAGACACCTATGGCGAGCAACGCATCAAATTTGCAGCAGGCGACCTCGTGATGTATCCAGGCACGTCGGTGCACCGGGTCGAGCCCGTCACACGCGGCGAACGATTGGCTTGTTTTTTTTGGGTCGAAAGCATGGTCAGGTCTGACGCCCAGCGCCGCCTGCTGTATGACATGGACATGGCCATCACGGCCTTGAGACGGCAAAATTTGGCACTCAATAACGAGCCAGGTCAGAGCCCGCTGAGCGGCGAAAGGCCGGAAGTGGTGACGCTCACCGGCTGTTATCACAACCTGCTGCGCATGTGGGCGGACGTCTGAAAGCCCTCGCAAACCCGCTCAAATGCAACTTATCCTCAGTCTCTGATCTATAAACTCAAGCACTCAACCTGATTCGACCGTCGAATTGAACGCTGACCCGCACTGATGTCCACTTTGTCCACTTTCATGCCAGCCAAGCCCCTACTCAGCCGCAATGTGACGATTGCGCTGAGCGTCGTATTGCTTCACGTCGGCTTGATCTGGGCTCTGCAAAGCGGTCTACTGATCCGGGCGGCGGAGATCCTGATACCTGTCGAATTGCTATCGCAGTGGGTTGAGCCACCGGCGCCCATGCAACCCAAAAGACCACCGCAGCCAGAGCCGCCAAAGCCTCCCGCTAAGCCGCCTGCGCCGATACAGCCAACAGCGCCGCCCGTGCCGGCACCTGTTCAGCCCTTGGCCATTGCGGCCCCAGCCGTGCAGGCGACCGTGCCCCTAGCCGCCGTGGCAGCACCGACGACGCCATCCAAATCTGCAGCTCCCGTACAAGCACCGCCGGCGCCTCCAGCGCCAGCAGCCGTGGTGCAACAGCCTTCAAGCAGCGCTGACTACTTGCAAAACCCGAAGCCGCCTTACCCGTCGCTGAGCGCCCGTCTGGGTGAAGCAGGCAAGACCGTTTACAAGGTCTGGATCGGTGTCGATGGCAAACCCCAACGCGCCGAACTGGTCAGCTCCAGCGGCTTCCCGCGCCTCGACAAAGCTGCCTACGACACCGTCATGTCTTGGCGCTATGTGCCGGGCAAGCGCAACGGCGTCGCCGAAGTCATGGCCTTCAACGTTCCAATCCATTGGGAACTGCGGAATTAACCAATCCGTCCAGTCCCTGACATCTATCTCAACTTTACGAATCCGGAGAACTGCTTCATGAATTCCCAATTTGGTTTGGCCAGCGTCTGGTCGCAAGGTGACATCGTCATCCGATCCGTCGCGGTACTGCTGCTGCTGATGTCGCTGGCATCCTGGATGGTCATCATCATCAAGTCGCTAGACTTGCTGCGCTACAAAAAAATCGCAAAGAACGCCGAAGGTTTCTGGCACACCAAAGACTTGGCGGCCGGCTTGGCCAGTCTGGGATCAGACCCAACGAACCCCTTTCGCCAACTGGTTGAACATGGCCGCGAAGCCACGACCCACCACCGCGACACGCAAACCCAGTTGGGCGACACGCTGGACATGAGCGACTGGGTCACCCGCAGCCTGCGCCAAGCCATCGACGACTTCACCACCCATTTGCAGTCGGGCATGGCGATCCTCGCCTCGGTCGGTTCCACCGCACCATTTGTCGGTTTATTCGGCACGGTCTGGGGGATTTACCATGCGCTGCTGTCGATTGGCGCCGCCGGTGCCGCCACCATCGACAAGGTGGCGGGCCCAGTCGGCGAAGCGCTGATCATGACGGCACTGGGACTGGCCGTCGCCATTCCGGCGGTACTGGGCTACAACGCCTTGGTGCGCGGCAACAAGAGCGTGCTGCACAAAGTCAACCGCTTTGCGCATGACCTGCACGCCTACTTTGTCACTGGCGCGCGTGTCAGCGCTGGCAGTCCCGCCAAAATGCCACATGGTCCGACCTTGACTAAAGCCTGAGCGAGAACAGCATGGCCTTTGGAACCCAAGACGACACCGACGAGGTGATGAACGAAATCAACATGACGCCGCTGGTCGATGTGATGCTGGTGCTGCTGATCATCTTCATCATCACCGTGCCGGTCATGAAGCATTCAGTGAACATTGATTTGCCACTCGCCAGCAACGAGGTGCAAATCACCAAACCCGAAACATTGCGACTCAGTGTCGACGCGCAGGGTCGCTATTTTCTGAACGAGACACCGGTCGCCGACGATGAACTGGCACCTCAATTGAAAGCGGCCGCGGCGAAAAGTCCGCAGCCTGATGTGCACATCAGGGGCGACAAAGCCGTGCGCTACGAGCGCGTGGCACAAGCTATGGCGGCGGCCCAGCAAGCCGGGCTGCGCAAGATCGGCTTCATCACCGAGCCGAAAAATTAAGTCCTTGGCAAGCGGTTCAGAAGTTCAGCGCTTCAAAGGCCGATAGCCGCGATACCCGCGCGCGCCACTTGCGCGTCTTCATTGGACTTCACACCGCTGACACCCACAGCACCCAGGCAAACGCCGTCTTTCATGATGGGCACGCCACCTTCGAGCAAACCCTTCAGGTGCGGGGCACTCAAAAACGAGATGCGGCCGCCGTTGATCACATCTTCGTAAACCTTGCTCTCACGCCGGCCCATGGCGGCTGTGTTGGCTTTGGCCGGCGCGATGTGCGAAGAAATCGGGGCCGCGCCATCCAGCCGCGCCAAATGCAGCAAGTGGCCGCCGTCATCGACGATGGCAATGCTCACCGCCCACTTGTTCTTGAGGGCTTCGGCTTCAGCGGCGGCGGCGATGATCTTGACGTCTGCGAGTTCGAGGACAGATTTTGTTTGCATGTTGTTTCCCTGTTAATCCAAAATCTCAAGCATACGCATGTTTCACAAGGACAGATGGGGGTAATCACCCGCACACCGGCTAAAAGAGTCCTTACAAAATGTAGGCAGTGAGGCTAAGAAAATGGTCAGTCGGCGGCGGATGTCTTTAGAATAAAATAGGTCTGCTCTTTTCAGACCCTCTGTAATTGAACGAGGAGAACACTTCATGAATGACAAAATTCAAGACTTTAGCTACGGCTACCAGCCAACGAGCCTGGAGCGGAACCGGGTTCTGCGCAACACCTATTGGCTGCTCGCCCTGAGCATGTTGCCTACCGTGCTCGGCGCCTGGATGGGCGTTGCGACCGGCATCACAGCGAACCTGGGTGGCGGTATGGGTTTGATCGTCTTCATGGGCGGCGCTTTTGGCTTCATGTACGTCATCGAGAAAACCAAAAATTCAGCGGCCGGCGTCCCGGTGTTGCTGGCCTTCACGTTCTTCATGGGCCTGATGCTGTCACGCATGATCGCCATGGTGCTCGGTTTCAAGAACGGCACGGACCTGATCATGACCGCTTTTGGCGGCACGGCCGGGGTGTTCTTTTTAATGGCCAGCTTGTCCACCGTCATCAAACGTGACCTCTCGGGCATGGGCAAATGGCTCACCGTCGGTGCTGTGGTGCTGATGGTCGGCGCAGTCATCAACATGTTTGTCGCCTCGTCGGCTGGCATGGTGGTCATCAGCATGATGGCGATTGGTATCTTCAGCGCGTTCATCTTGTATGACCTGAAGCGCATCATCGACGGTGGCGAGACCAACTACATCAGCGCCACTTTGGGCTTGTACTTGAGCATCTTCAATGTGTTCCAGAGCTTGCTGGCGCTGCTCGGCATCTTCGGCGGCGAGCGCGAGTAACGCTTTCTCCAACAAGCTGACTTCAGCTGACGAAAAAAGGGACCTCACGGTCCCTTTTTTCATGGGTGCTTCAAAACACTCAAGGCCGCTCAAACACCGCCATCGACTCCACGTGCGCCGTGTGCGGAAACATGTTCACCACGCCTGCAGAAACGCAGCGATAGCCGGCTTCGTTGACCAGCAGACCTGCGTCGCGCGCCAAGGTAGCTGGGTTGCAGCTGACATAGACAATGCGTTTCGGCGCTGTCCAATCAGCTGGCGGCGTGACCGCTGGAATCGCGTGCTCGCCGGTGTCGACCCCGTCTTCGTAGACCGTGGCCCGCACAGGCCCAAACGGGTGCAGCGCCACCAAGGCTTTGAAAAGCTCAAACGCACCTTCGCGCGGCGGGTCGACCAACCACTTGTCGGCTTGACCATCCTGCACCAGCAGAGCGGGCGTCATCTCAAACAGATTGCGCGCCACAAAGCGGGTTGGCGCCAACGGGGCCAAACCAGCGGCTGGGCGTGAGGTTTGGTTGCTGGCGTAATTGGCCTGCGAACGGGCAACCAGCACCTCACTGCCTTCAATCCCAAGCACCTCAGCCGCATGGGTTGCCAGCGGCAGCGTGAAGTTGCCGAGTCCGCAAAACCAGTCGATCACGCGCTCCGTCTTTTGCACCTCCAGCAAGCGCAAAGCCCGCGCCACCAAGACGCGGTTGATGTACGGATTGACCTGCGTGAAATCAGTCGGCTTGAAAGGCATGCTGACACCGTAGTCTGGCAAGGCGTAGGCCAGTTGCACGTCGCCCTCTTGCAAGGGATCAAGCAGCTTGACAGTGTCCGGTCCCTTAGATTGAAGCCACCACTGCAACCCCGGCCGATCAGCGGCAAAAGCCCGCAGGCGCGCCAAGTCAGCGTCGCTGAGCGGCTCCATGTGGCGCAGCACCATCGCGGTGATGGCGGGCGTGCCGTCGCCCGGGGCGTCGCCGCAGGCGAGTTCAATTTGCGGCAAGGTTTCGCGTGCTTCCATGCTACCAATGAGTTCGCGCAGCGGCAACAGCATCGCGCTGACATACTTGGGCAACACATGGCATTCACGAATGTCCGCCACATACGTGCTCTTGCGCTCATGGAAGCCGACCAGCACCGTGCCTTTTTTGCGCACGTAACGCACCGACAAGCGAGCGCGGTAACGGTAGTTCCAAGCCGGACCTTCAATGGCGCGCAAGATGCTTTCAGCGTGAACTTTGCCGATGTGCCACAAGTTGTCTTCCAGCACGCGCTGCTTCACGGCCACTTGCGCGGCTACGTGCAAGTGCTGCATCTTGCAGCCGCCGCAAGCGCCCACGTGCATGCCAAAGTGCGGGCAGCCGGGCGTGACCCGCTGGGATGATTCGCGGTGAACCTCTGTCAGCGTGGCTTTTTCAAAGCTGGTTTTCTTGCGAAAAACATTCGCGGTAACCCGCTCAAAAGGCAAGGCACCTTCAATGAAAACAACCTTGCCATCGGCCCGGTGGGCAATGCCCTGGGCCTCCATGTCGAGCGACTCTACGTCTAAAAAATCAGGGGGATATTCGGGCGGCAAGGCCCAGATGAGTGTCTTTTTTTCTTCCGTCATGCCTGAATTGTCTCAGGTCGATGACCCGCCGCGTTGCTCGGCACTTCTAGACGCGAAATTCAGGGCCAAGCGTCCAAGTAAGCCTGCCAATGCGGCTCCAGCGGAACGAGCTGATGCAAGCTTTCCTTGACCATCGCGATCTCCTGCTCGTACTCGGCTTCCAGCAGGCCACCGCGCATTTTTTGAAAGCGGCAATACATCAAATACGTGTTCATCACGTCGGTTTCGCAGTAACGGCGAATCTCTTCCAGCTGGCCGTCTAGGTAGGCCGGATACACAGCAGAGCCGTCCATCCCGAGCTTGCCAGGAAAGCCGCAAAGTTTGGCCATGGCGTCAAGCGGTGCATTGTTTTTGGGCTGATACATCGCCAGTAAATCCATCAGGTCGAGGTGACGCATGTGGTAGCGGCTGATGAAGTTGTTCCACTTGAACTCACGGCTGTCGTGGTCGCCGCCCTCACCCATGTCCCAGTATTTACTGGCCACCACGCCGTGCTTGAGGCCGCGGTAATGCAACACCGGCAAATCGAAACCACCGCCATTCCAGCTGACCAACTGCGGCACATGCTTTTCAACGGTGTTGAAAAAAGTCTGGATAACTTTGCCTTCCTGACTCACGCCGCCCGGCTCACGGTCGACAAAGGAATGAACCCGCAAGCCTTCGGCATTGCGAAAGACACAGCTGATGACCAGAATGCGCTGCAAGTGCAACGGCATGAACTCGCTCTGACCTTTAGCCTTGCGCTCGCTCACGTAGTCGGCGTAGACCTCAGCGTCGCTGCGCTCAGCCGGGGCGTCGCGCAGGGCCCGCAAACCGGCGACGTCTGGAATGGACTCAATGTCAAAAACCAGAACCGGCCAAGCCATGCGTCAGCTCAGCGGGCAGGCAGGTATTTGAGCGGATCAACCGGCTTGCCTTGCCGGCGAATCTCGAAGTGCAGCTTGACGCGCTCGGCGTCACTGCTGCCCATTTCGGCTATTTTTTGGCCTTTGCGAACAGCCTGATCTTCTTTGACAAGCAGCGTCTGGTTGTGAGCGTAAGCCGTCAAATACGTGTTGTTGTGCTTGAGGATGATCAAGTTGCCATAGCCGCGCAAACCTGCACCGGAATAGACCACTCGCCCGTCAGCCGAGGCCAGCACGGCATCACCTGCACGGCCAGCGATGTCGAGGCCTTTATTCTTGACTTCATCAAAGCCAGCCAGCTGAGCACCTTGGGCTGGCCAGAGCCAAGCCAGATCGTCTTCGCTGCCGCTTTGTGCTGGCACGGGCTGTTCCGTGTTTGTTGGCGGCGCGGCGTTGGCAGTCGGCTTGGCCGCACTGACACCTTGCGCCGGCAAGGCTGTCGACACAGGTGCTTGACTGCTCACAGGACGGGCGACGACACCCGGTGTAATCGGCGGTGGTGAAACGCGTAGCACCTGACCGACTTCGATCTGGTTTGGATTCTCAATGGTGTTCCAACGCGTGATGTCGCGCCAGTTTTGTCCAGAATCAAGACCAATGCGAATCATCGTGTCGCCTGGTTTCACAGTGTAGAACCCGGGCTTGCCAGCAAGCTCGGCGCCTGGCAGTGGCCCGACCGGCTTGGCGGGCGTTGCCGAAGTGGGCGCCCCAGCCGATGTACGCGCGGTGCCGCGATCTTCCACGGGGGCGCTGGTCAGTGAGCGCGATGAGCAGCCCACCAGCAGCGTCAGCAAGAGCGTGAGGGCCATCAAGCCATTCAAACGGCCGGCACGTGCGGGATGATTCATCAATTCTTGTCCTCAATCTTTGGAGCCCGACAGGGGCTTAGTTACAACTTGGCCATAGCGACACAACGCATCAGGATAAAGAATCACCGACAGCTCAGTTGGTTCCTGATTTTAGAGGCACAAAGTGAACAGCCTCCAGCACAGTCTGGCGAATACCCTGCACCGTTTTATCTATCACCACCAGCGCTTGCTGCCCATTGGCAGTTTGCATCGGCGCCACCAGCCGGCCACCGACCGCCAGTTGCTCTACCCACGCCGGTGGAATGGCCTCGCCCCCCGCAGCCGCAATGATCGCGGCATAAGGTGCACCCTTGGAAAAACCGTCCATACCGTCGCCAAATAACAGGTGGACATTGGCCAGCCGGAAATGCCTGAGATTTTCGCGGGCTTTTTCGTGCAGCCCGCGCAAACGCTCAATGCTGTATACCTCGCTGGCCAAGTGGCTCAGCACTGCCGCTTGGTAACCGCAGCCGGTACCGATTTCAAGCACACGGCCTAAGCGTACGTCCGTGTTTTTGCCTTCCCGCAGCAATTCAAGCATACGCGCCACGACATTCGGTTTTGAAATGGTCTGACCGAGACCAATGGGCAGGCTGGTGTCTTCATAAGCTTGATTGGCCAATGCGGTATCGACGAAGCGATGTCGCTCGACTTGCCCCATGGCGGCTAGCACGGCAGTGTCTTGCACACCTTGCTTGGCCAGCTTCTCGACCATGTGACTGCGCACCGCCTGGGAGTCCAGACCGACGCCGGCAGGCATGGGCTTTTGCAAACCTACAACCGAATTTTTCAGCGCTAAAGGTTTGAAGACATCTGTCGCGTTGGTGCTTCTTTTGCTGGCCGTTGGCACGCCATTGTTAGGCGACAGCCTCACGGGGAAACCCGGCCGCTTGTCGCCTGCGGCAGCCTCAGGCCGCTCGGTCGCTTTCATGGCTGGGCCTGAGTCAAGCGTGCGGCAGTTTGTGCCCAATAAGGCAAGCGCTCGTGATCGGTCAGGTCCACCTGTAACGGTGTGATGCAAACGTAGGCCTGTTTGGTGGCATGAAAATCGGTGCCCTCACCGTCGTCCTTGGCCGGTCCGGCGCTGCCAATCCAGTACATGGTTTCGCCGCGCGGACTGGTTTGCGTGATGACGCGCTCAGCCGCATGACGGCGCCCAAGCCGGGCCACCTTGACGCCCTTGATCTGATCACTCGGCAGATTCGGGATATTCACATTGAGCAACCAAGGCGCCACAGTGGGCAGCGCGCCACCAGCCAGAACTTCAATGGAAGGCGCGAGTTGCAGGACCAGATCGCGCGCGCGCTGAGCTGCCACATCAATGTGCGCCCAGCCTTTTTCAGTTTGAGAAAAGGCAATCGCCGGTATACCGAAAAGATAGCCCTCCATGGCCGCTCCAACCGTGCCGGAATAAATCGTGTCGTCACCCATGTTGGCGCCGTTGTTGATGCCGGAAACGACGAGGTCGGGCCGGTAGCCCAACAAACCGGTCAATGCGATGTGGACACAATCGGCCGGTGTACCGTTCACGTAGCGAAAACCGTTAGCCGCCGTCTGCACATAGAGAGGCGAATGCAAGGTCAGGGCGTTCGACTTGGCGCTGTTGTTTTGCTCTGGCGCGACGACCTCCACATCTGCAACGGTCTTGAGTGCTTCGTACAACGCCACGATCCCTGGCGCTTGATAGCCGTCGTCATTGCAGATGAGTATTTTCATGCGTCTGATTCTAAGGTCAGCCCTGTGACGGGGACACGACGACGGGTTCGCCATCATTCAATGAAATGCCCTCGTGCACCGCGACCATTTCAAGTGCACGCTCAAACATAGCCCGCGCTGAACCCGACACGGCCCGAAGGTAAGCATGCAAGTGCGCATCTTCAGCGCTGTTGTTCAGGCACTCTTGGCTGTACTGCTCAAAGCTGGCGAGCTGAGCAATCAACTCGGCCACATGCCGCGGGCATTCACACAGAATGTTGCTCGATATACCGGCGACCCGTGCCAATGTGGCATCCGAATATTTGCGTGCTGGAATCAGGGCTGTAGGACCCGAAACAGACACTGCCTTGGAGACATCTACCAGCAATACCGAACTGATGAGATCAGACAATTCATAGTCAGACATCGGTTCCCTGCGCACCAACATCCCCAACACCTTGAGTGCCTCGACCGCCACCAATTGCCCATAGTTGTAAACAACGATGGTTTGAAGAATCGGGTGGCTTGCCGCTAAACGTTCTATCTGCTCACGCACGCTGTCGTTCAGCGTGTTGACCTTGATCAGCAAGATCCTAGGTTGGTCGTTGAAGGCCGCCATGCTCGCCTCGGCAAAGTCTTCAAATACATCAGTGACTTGAATCGAATGCGTCAAAAATTGAAGGGTGAATTTGGGTGCCGTGATACGGCTGGCGATGGCACGCCCAACCACGGCCATCGCCACTGTGCGGCCCTCAGAACCGCCCCGCGGGCTCGCCGCCGACGCGCGCTGTTGCGCCAACAAGCGGTTCAGGCTGTGAATATCCAAATTGGCAATAGCGCTGATCCCATGCCCGGCATCGCAGAGCTGCTTGAGCTGGCCAGCCTTGACGGCATCAGCTTGACTGTAAAGGCGATGCTGACCCGCACTTTTGGCAGGAGAAAAAGCGCCATAGCGAATTTCCCAAACCCGCAAGGTCGTCACCGGAACACCCGAGAGCGCGGCCACGGCGCCGATTCTGTAATGTGCTTGTTGAACGTCAGATGACGAAAATTCTGTTTGATTCATGAAGTTTGAGTAGTATTTGCGTAGAATTTATACATAAATTTCACAATAGTCAAGAATATTTCATGATTAATTGCAATTTTGAGTAGTTTTAAATCGAGAATTGTGGAATAGTCTACTCAATCCAATCACCAGCAAGAAAATCATGATTTCCAAAAAAACCGTCAAGGCCATCGAGATCGCCACCGTCGTCGCCCGCTACAGTCCCGGCCAACCCGTTCCTGCACACGAAATTTCTGCACTGCTTGGCTTGTCGATTTCCTACATTGAAGTGACTTTGAGTGAGCTCAAGAACCACGCCATCGTGCGCGCCTACAAAGGGCCTGGCGGCGGTTACCAGTTGGATGAAAAAAATCGACCCATTTCTTTATGGGACATCGTCAAAATTTTTGAAATGCCGGATACGCCTTCTCACAAATCAACGCAAGATGCACCTCCCTTGGCCGAGATTGAAAGGGAGATGCGCTCGCAAATTCAAGTCTTTTTTGAGTCACGCAGCCTCACCGATCTGGCCCGCCAAGCCAATTTGCCAGTGCGCCAAAAAACAGAAGTTCGGAGTATTTTCAAACTCAAACCATTGCCTCCGCGCATCGCCATCCGGGTTGTGAATTCGGTATTCGATTGGAAGATGTCGGCATTGGCCTGAGGCAAGACACATGAAGGTCAGTTATGTCTTGCGGAATCACGCCGGTAAATCAAGGAAAATTCCGCCCGGTGAATCTTGGCAGTGGCACCACTTTGTCGAGGACGAAGAGCAAGCCAATGCGGTGTTGGCTGACTTGAAAAAGAAAATCAGGGAGAACCGGCTGCAGCTTGTCAACCTGTTTGTCGACAAGCTGAGCATCCGTGATTTTCAAACACTGAAAGTTCGCTTCACCTACAAAGGAGAAGTCCAGTATGACGACCAGCTGCGCCCCAAACGCATCATCAACCAGCATGAAGACGCGCCAGAATAATGACTGACGCTTCACTATCGGAGATGGCTGAAACGTTGCGTTGCGGCTCACTCACCGTGATGTTCGACGGTTCTTGCCCACTTTGCCGGCGTGAGGTGGGCTTGTACCAGGGACTTGAACCGCTGCAACCGCTGAGGTGGCTTGATATCAGCGCAGAAACCATCACTTTTGCAGACCCAACGGAGAAATCGCGTTTCATGTCCCGATTTCACGTGCAACAAGCCGACGGAAAGTTGCTCAGTGGTGCGCAAGCCTTCATCGCACTCTGGCTGCAATTGCCAGGCTGGTGCTGGTTGGGCCGCGCGGCTTCACTGCCAGGTGCTACTCCGCTTTTAGAGTGGGTCTACGTCAGTTTCTTGCGCATCAGACCCGCATTACAGCGTGTTGTGATGGCTTGTGAGGGATCTAGTCCGCCGCCCCCGGTCGCAGCTTTTTGTGAATCTGCCGAATCGTCGTCCAAGAGGCCCACAGCACCAGCGGAATCATCGCTCCGGCCGCCATCTCGGGATTGATGGGTAGTCCCATCGCTTTCAGTGCTTTGCCACCGTACAGCAGCAGACTGACAACGTAATATGAAATCGCAGCAATCGACAAGCCTTCAACGGTGGCTTGCAGGCGCAACTGCAACTCTTGACCTCGCGTGAGCTTCTCCAGCAACTGCTGGTTTTGCACCTCCGTGGCAATGTCGACGCGGGTCCGCAGCAATGCACTGGTGCGAGCCACCCGCTCTGACAGCGAGGCCAGTCGCTGCGCCGTAGCCGCCACCGTGGCAATCGCCGGCGACAAGCGGCGCTGCATGAAATCACCCATGGTTTGCGTGCCAGGAATGGCTTTTTCACGCAACTCGGTGATGCGCTGCGCCACCAGCCCGTCATAGGCTCGGGTGGCCGCGAAACGGTAAACGTGCTCAGCCGTAGCGCGTTCAACCCGTGCCGCCAAGGAGACCAGTGTGTCCAGCAACTCCTGGTCAGCTGCAGCCTTATTTTCAAGGCTCGCCATGATGTCAGCCAAGGCATTTTCAGACTGCGTCAGCATCGGCCCCAGAAGCTTGGCCACTGGTAAACCGCGCAGTGCCATCAGGCGGTACGTTTCGAGTTCAAGCAAGCGCTGCGAGACACGACCAGCGCGCGTGGCACTGATATCAGCGGGAGCCACCACCAACATGCGTTCGAAGCCATCGGGCCGCAGTAAAAAGTCGCTGACCGCCCACGAATGACCGGTCTGACCCAACACAGACGCCATCACCGGCGTGTCCCCCAACCACGTTTTAGCCTTGGCCAGTGTGTCATCCTGCGCCTCTAAATCGCCATCAACCATCGCCAGCATGATCGCGGCAATCGTCCGGCCAGGGATTTCACGCAGCCATTCGGGCGTCACCGCCAAGGCCGGCAGCAAGTCTGGATTGGCGGCACCCAGCACAGCGTTGTTGGGCAAGGCTTGCACGATGGAGTAACGCGTGAACTCGGTGTGCCGCTCCCATTTGACGGTGTAGCCGTCAAGCCGTAGGCGCAAAAAATTCCCCGCCAACTGCTCAGTCGTCAGCGCCGCTTGACCCGGCAAGCGGCGCAGATGCTCGCACTCCTGCTCGCGGCTGATACCGTCGTTGAGAACCGCCACATAGACCACTAGGGCGGGCAGCCGAATGCGTGCTGTTGGCCGCGCATGGACTTCGTTATGCAACACCCTGCGATGCGGATCATCTGGCGGCAACAGCGACGCCGTCGAGCTGACGGCAGAAGGGATCAAGGTTGATGTCATGGGCAGATTGTGAGGGATATTGCCAGCCCTCTACACTCAGCAGCCAAGCCAGCGACAGTCCACCTTTGAAGAGAACAGTCTCTTGGGCCGCCAGTACTTTTAGAAACGCCCCGATGCCCTCTCTCAATTCAAACGCCCTTGCGTTCGCCGCCCTTCTCTTCAGCCTTGGGAATGCATCCGCTCAGGGGCCATTGGCTCCCCTAAGCCCTGAAAGTGGCACTGCTTTGCAAATGTGCGCCGCCGTGACTGGCAATGCAGCCCGCCTCGACTGCTACGACCAATGGGCTGGCAGACCACCGGCACCCTCGGCCAGCAGCATGCCTGAGCCTATCGGCACACCGACAACAACCGATGCAGCAACCCGCACCGACAGCACCAGCACCGAGATAGCCCGGACCGATGCTTGTCACGACAACAGCTACAGCACGCTGTCGCGGTTTTGGGAGCTTGAGAACGGCACGGATTGCGGCACGTTCCGCATTCGTGGCTATCGGCCACTGTCATTTTCAGTCGTGGGCTCCAACACGGTGAACGAGCAACCCAGTTCGAGCGCGCTCAATCACACCGCGGCCACACCCGTTAATTACAGCAACACAGAAACACGGCTGCAGTTGTCCATGCGAACCAAGGTGGCTCAAGGTCTGCTCACGCACGGGGATTCCGAACGGAAAGACTCACTCTGGTTCGCCTACTCACAGCAGTCGTACTGGCAACTCTTCAGCAGCAATATCTCGCGGCCCTTTCGAACCACCGACCATGAGCCTGAACTGGTCTACGTCTACCCGACGGACGCGAAGCTGCCGTTTGACTGGCGTTTGAGGTACAGCGGTGTGGGCCTGGTCCATCAATCCAACGGCCAAAGCCTGCCCTTGTCGCGCAGCTGGAACCGGGTCTACCTGATGGCTGGGGCCGAGTTGGACAATCGCTGGATGGTGCAAGCCCGGGTCTGGAAACGCCTCTCAGAAAACGCTGGCAGCGATGACAACCCGGGGATTGAAAACACCATCGGGCGCGGTGAATTGAAAACGATGTGGAACATCAACCAGAAACACTCTGTCGGCCTGACTTGGCTGCATTCATTACGCCAAGACGGCAACGGCTCAGCCCGACTGGAGTGGCTGCGCACCATCGGCTCGCGCGATGATGGCGGCAGAAGCAACCTGCGTCTGCACACGCAGCTTTTCAGTGGCTACGGCGACAGCCTGATCGACTACAACCGCAAGCGAACCGTCTTCAGTGTCGGGCTGAGCCTGCTGGATTTCTAAACGCCAGATTGAAACGCCCAAGGGCGCTTCAATCAGCAAGGTCGGCCGTTGCGCGCCAACAGCCAGGCCGGTGCGTCTTGCAAGGCCACGGGGCGCAAGAAGCGCTCCATCGCCGCGTCACCGACTGAAGTGGTCATCGGCTGGGTAGACGAAGGCCACGGACCGCCGTGCTGCTGTGCGGCGGTGACCGCCACACCGGTCGGCACGCCCGCAAACAGAACCCGGCCGGCAATCGCCATCGCCGCACGCACCAAGGCTTGGTTGTCAGCCGTCGGCGCGTCAACGCCCCAGAGCGTCACGGTCAAGCTGCCGCCCACGGCGTGCAAAACCTCAAGAGCCTCGGCCACAGAGGCAGCGCGCACGATCAGGCTGGCCGGGCCAAACAACTCTTCCCGCAATTCAGCCTTGGCGATGAAGTTAGCCGCATCCACTTCAGCCAAGAAAGGCCGGGGTGCTTCTGGCTTGCCGGCTTCGTGCAGCAAGGGCTTGGCACCCGCCGCCAGCATGTGCGCCACGCCAGCGTCAAAGGCTTGGCGCATGCCTGGCGTCAACATGGCATGCGGATTTTGGGCAGCCAATGCAGTGACCAATTGGCTCACAAACGCATCGGAGGCGGCGTCCTTGATCAAGACGATCACGCCTGGGCTGGTGCAAAACTGACCACAACCCAGACTGATCGAGCCGGCCAGCAGGGTCGCGAGTTCCGCGCTCTTTTCCGCCAGCAAGGCCGGCATCGCCACCACCGGGTTGATGGAGCCGAGTTCGCCATAAAACGGAATCGGCCGGGGTCGCGCATTGGCCACCGCCTGCAGCGCCGCACCGCCGCGTGTCGAGCCGGTGAAAGCGCCCGCGGCCATGGCCGGGTGCTGCACCAGACGCACACCCACATCGGTGCCGCCGCCTTGAATAAAACCAATCAGACCGGCTGGCAACTGCTGTTCGCTCAGCACCTTTTGCACCAAACCGAAGACGCGGTTCGACAACAGCAAGTGACCTGAATGCGCCTTGATCACAACCGGGCAGCCGGCCGCCAAGGCTGAAGCGGTGTCGCCACCCAAGACAGAAAATGCGAACGGAAAATTACTCGCAGAAAACATCGCCACAGGTCCCAGCGGCACGCGCTGGCGCACCATCGCCGGATGCCCAGCAGGGGGTGGGCCAGCCACCGCCGGGTCGTCCAGACGGTCAAAGGCCAAGCCCTTTTCCGCGATGTCGGCAAAGCGCCGCAACTGGAACGCAGTGCGATCCAACTCACCGTTCAGCCGCACCGGGCCGAGCCCGGTTTCTTCGTCAGCCAAACTCACCAAGCCTTCACGGTCGGCTTCCAGTGCGCTGGCCAGCCCGCGCAGCAAGTTGCCGCGCGTCTCGCCTGTGCTGGCAGCCCAAGCCTCAAAGGCTTGAGCGGCAGCACTGGCGGCAGCGTCAACTTGTGCGGAACTGGAGGCCAGCAAAGGCGCACCTAGGGCTTCGCCCGTGCGGGCTTGGATAGATTGGAGAGTTTTCATACGGCGTGCGTGTCCAGTGAGGGTGAATGCAATAACAAAGTGTGAAGGTTAATCGACTTACTCGGGCTTGATGCCAGCGGTTTTGATCACGCGGGTCCAAGTGTCAATTTCCTTCTTCACAAAGGCGGTGTAAGGCTTAGAGCCCTGCTCCGGAATGATGAAACCGACGGCGCTCATGCGCTGCTTGATGGCGTCGGACCTCATGGCCTGTGCGACAGCGGCTTCGAGCTTGTCAACAATCGGTTGCGGCGTACCTTTGAGGGCCGAAATACCCGACCATGACAGTGCTTCAAAACCTTTGTAGCCGGACTCGGCAATCGTCGGCACATCAGGATACAACGGATTGCGCTGCGCGCTCGACACAGCAATGGCGCGCAACTTGCCAGCCCTGACGTGCGGCAAGGCCGCGTCTTGGTTGATGAACATCATCGGGATCGTTCCGCCCAACAGATCGGTCAGCATCGGGCCACCACCACGGTACGAAATACCCGTCATGTAAATGCCGGTGGTTTGCTTGAACAACTCCATCGCCATGTGGCCAGACGCCGCGTGGGTGAAGCCGTAGTCCAGCTTGCCCGGGTGGGCTTTGGCGTAGTCGACGATGTCTTTGACCGACTTGAACGGCGTAGCGGTGTTCACCACCAGCACATTGGGGCCGGAGTTGACTTGCGAGATGTGGATGAAATCCGTCATCGAGTTGTACTTGAGATTGGGGTCGAGACCGTGCGCCACAGCGCTTTGACCGACACCGGTCTGAATCAAGGTGTAGCCATCGGGCGTCATCTTGCTCGCCCGATCTGTCCCAACAATGCCGCCCGCACCAGCCATGTTTTCGACGATGAAGGGCTGTTTGAGAATCTTGCCGAGTTCATCCGCCAGCATGCGGCCCATCACATCACTGGTGCCGCCCGGCGGAAAAGGCACAATGATTTTGACCGGCTTATTGGGATAGTCCGACTGGGCCAAAACGGCGCTACTGGTTGCAAAAAGACCGATGACAGTAGTGGCCAGAACGACCAGGGTATAGCGTCTTGTCGACATGAAATCTCCGGATGAAAAACTTGCTTGAAAATTAAACTGCGCCGTGCGCTTCTACATACAACGCATAAAGTGAATGGCTGCTGGCCATGTACAAGCGGTTGCGCTTGGGGCCACCAAATTCAAGATTGGCGCAGCGCTCTGGCAGGCGAATAAAACCGATCGGTTTGCCGGCTGAATTGAAAATTTTGACGCCGTCCATGTCTTCCGTCTTGGCGTTCTGCAAATGGGCTTGCATGCCACCACCCACATCGGTGGTTTCTGCCTGAAACGAACCGTTGTAGCCCCAGCCACACCAGAGGTTGCCGTCGCGGTCAACGCGAAAACCATCGAGCGAAGCGGGTCCGTTGGCATCAATCAACTTGGTCTTGTTTGAGCAAGTACCATCAGCGGCGACGTCGTAGCTCCAAATGCTGCGATTCGGCGTGCCTTTCCACTCAACCACATAGAGCTTTTTCTCGTCAGGCGAAAAAGCCAAACCATTCGGGTTGACGAGTTCAGTGATAACGGCGGTGAGCTTGCCGTCTTTCGCGATACGGTAAACATTGGTGGTGGCTTGCTCGGGCTTGGCGCGGGTCCCTTCCCACTCACCACCGATGCCAAACAAGGGATCCGTGAACCAGATACTGTCGTCAGACTTGACGACGATGTCATTGGGTGAATTGAGTTTTTTACCTTCATAGCTGTCGGCCAGAACGGTCATCTTGCCGTTTTTCTCAGTGCGTACAACGCGGCGTGTCACCGAGTGTTCGCAGGAAATCAAGCGGCCCTGGCGGTCGCGCGTGTTGCCGTTGGTGTAGTTGACGTTCTCTTTGTGCACCGTGAACTTCTGGGTGGCTTCGTCGAACTTCATCAGGCGATTGTTGGGAATGTCACTCAACAGCAAATAACCAGGCTTACCGGCTTTTTCGTTGGAAAAATACACCGGGCCTTCAGCCCAACGCATACCGGTACCAACTTGCTCTACGGTGCTGCTGTAAAGGCGGTACTTGGCAAAGCTCGGGTCCAGAATCAGCACCGATGGGTCGGGGTAACGCTGATTGGGTTTGAAGTCGAATGATTGGGCCAGTGCAGAACCACTCAGTGCGGCCAAGCCGGTACTGGCAGCGGCAACAAGAAAGTCGCGGCGGGGGTTGATGTTGTTTGTCATGTCTTTGTCTCCGATGTCGTTAGTGATTTAAAAATCGGCAGCCGGCCGCACGGTTCGCCGGGCCATCCCGGACAAATTATCTGACTGCAGTTGCTGTCGTTCAGCGATCCAAGGCCGGACGTTTTGGATTGAAGGTCCAGCCGGGAATCAGGCTTTGCATGGCCATAGCGTCGTCGCGAGCACCTAAGCCATGCTGCTTGTACAAGAGGTGGGCTTTTTCAACCTCGACCATGTCGAGCTCAACACCCAGCCCCGGTTTCTTCGGCACCTGCACGTGGCCACCGATGATTTGCAAGGGGTCTTTGGTCAGGCGCTGACCGTCTTGCCAGATCCAGTGCGTGTCAATGGCCGTCACCCGACCCGGCGCAGCCGCACCCACATGCGTGAACATGGCCAGCGACACATCAAAGTGATTGTTCGAATGCGAGCCCCAAGTCAGGCCCCAGTCACGGCAGGTTTGCGCCACACGGACTGAGCCGGCCATGGTCCAAAAATGCGGGTCGGCCAGCGGAATGTCAACCGACTGCAACGACAGCGCATGGCTCAGTTGCCGCCAGTCGGTGGCGATCATGTTGGTCGCGGTGGGCAGGCCGGTGGCACGCCTGAATTCGGCCATGACCTCGCGACCTGAAAAGCCGTCTTCAGCACCACACGGATCTTCCGCATAAGCCACCACGCCGCGCAGGTCGCGCATGAGCGTAATTGCGTCTTTCAGCAACCAGCCACCGTTCGGGTCCAGCGTGACACGGGCGTGGGGAAAGCGCTCGTGCAAAGCGCACACAGCTTCAATTTCTTCGGCACCACGCAACACGCCGCCTTTGAGTTTGAAGTCGTTGAAACCGTAGCGTTCGCGGGCGGCTTCTGCCAGCCGAACCACGGCCTTAGCGTCCATGGCTTTCTCGTGGCGTAAGCGGAACCAGTCGTTGTCCGCACCGGGCTCGCTCACGTAATCCAGATCTGTCTGAGTGCGGTCACCGACATAGAACAAATAGCCGAGCATTTCCACCGCGTCACGCTGCTGGCCTTCGCCCAACAAGGCCGCCACGGGCACCCCAAGGTGTTGGCCCAGCAAATCAAGCAAAGCCGATTCGATCGCGGTGACCGCGTGAATCGTGGTGCGCAAATCAAAGGTTTGCTGGCCACGTCCACCGCTGTCACGGTCGGCGAACTGCTGCTGCACCTGCTGCAAGATGCGCTGGTGCGCGCCGATGGGCTGGCCGACAACGAGCTGACCAGCGTCCTCCAGTGTCTGCGTGATTTTCTGACCGCCGGGCACTTCGCCCACGCCAGTGCGACCATCGCTGTCTGTCAAGATCAACAGGTTACGGGTGAAAAATGGGCCATGGGCTCCGCTCAGATTCAGCAACATGCTGTCGCGGCCGGCAACAGGAATCACGCGCAAAGCGGTGATGACAGGCGTGGGGTGTTTGGACATCAGTCGGGCTCAGGTCGGTAGATGGATAACGCCGCGATTACTGAGGGCCGAGCTTTTTGATCAGCGCCGCCAAGGCATCC
Organism: Comamonadaceae bacterium; assembly: GCA_947450765.1. GTDB lineage: Bacteria > Pseudomonadota > Gammaproteobacteria > Burkholderiales > Burkholderiaceae_C > Polaromonas. The sequence continues at coordinate 28,012 of CANFXC010000015.1, forward strand.
ATCTCGGCAGGTTTCAAGTCTGTCAGCGGCGCGCGCACCGGGCCGGCGTCATGACCCACCAGCTTGGCACCAGCCTTGATGATGCTCACGCCATAGCCTGCGACCTTGTTGCGGATGTCCAGGTAAGGCATGAAAAACTCACGCAGCAAATGGTGCTGAGTCGCCAGATCGTCCTTCGCCACCGCGTGGTAAAAATCCATCGCTGTTTTGGGGATGAAGTTGAAGACAGCGGATGAATACACCGGTGTGCCGAGTGCTTTGTAAGCGGCGGCATAGACCTCGGCCGTGGGCAAGCCGCCCAGGTAGGCGAAGCGGTCACCCATCTTCATGTAGATTGAAGACATGGTTTCAATGTCGCCGACACCGTCTTTGAAGCCGATCAGGTTCGGGCAGCGGTCGGCCAAAATAGCCAACGACGCCGGGGTCAGTTTGCAGACATTGCGGTTGTAAACGATCACACCGAACTTGACGCTTTTGCAGACCTGCTCAACATGAGCGATCAAGCCCTCTTGACCCGCTTCGGTCAGGTAGTGCGGCATCAACAAAATACCGTGGGCGCCTTGGCGCTCAGCTTCTTGCGCACATTCGATGGCAAAACGCGTTGGGCCGCCAGCGCCCGCAATGATGGGGACTTTGCCGCGGCAGGTCTCCACCGCAGTTTTGATGATCGTTGGGTATTCGTGGCCCGTCAGCGAGAAAAACTCGCCCGTGCCGCCCGCCGCAAACAAGGCCGAAGCACCGTAGGGCGCCAACCACTCCAGTCGTGCCGCGTAGCCCTTGGCGTTGAAGTCACCCTGCGCATCAAAGTCAGTCACAGGAAACGACAGCAAACCGCTGGACATGATGGTTTTGAGTTCTTGCGGATTCATGAAATGCTTCTTTCAGTGTGTGAGCAGGGTTGTGAAGGTGCGACAAAGAATTGAGATTAATTTTAAGTCGTCATACAACCGATATCTTATCTTTGGTAAAAACGCTGTCAAGCAAATATTGCCTGAATACGGCGAGGCCCCAAGTTGTCAGGCTGCCGCCTTAAACTACAAAATAGCTTCACAAGACTCCTCTGGCCATGCACCCAACCCTTCTACAAGACAACAGCACCGGCTCTCTGCCAGAGCGGATCTACGCGCGCGTGGTCGAGGCCATCCTGCGCGGCGACTATGCGCCCAGAGGCAAACTGCCCACAGAAGGTGAGCTGTCCAGCCACTTTGGCGTGTCCCGCCCGACTGTGCGAGAAGCCCTGTCCCGCTTGCGCTCAGACGGCATCATTGACTCCAAACGCGGCTCCGGCAGCTTTGTGATTCGTGCACCTGGCACGCCGGCGATCCCCCCAACACCGATCAAAAGCCTAGCCGACATTGAGCGTTACTACGCCTACCGCAGTTATGTAGAAATGGGTGCGGCGGCAGGCGCAGCGGAGTTTCGCGACGCCGCAGACCTGGACGCGCTGCGTGCCGCATTCGACGCTTTGAATGCCGCCATGGAGAGTGGCAAGTCTGGCGCTGACGAGGATGTTCAGTTTCATTTGGCCATCGCACGGGCTTCCCACAACCCGTTTTTTGTAACAGCCATAGAGAGCAGCGTCGCACCAATTCGTCAGTTCATCGAACTGGCCCGTCACGTCACCGACAAGAAAAGCGCCGAGCGTGTGCGCACCACGCAAGCCGAACATCAAGAGATCATCGACGCCATCGTGCGCCGCTCGCCGGCCGATGCCGCTGACGCCATCCGCCAGCATGTGCTGAACGCCAAACGGCGTATTTTTGAGAGCACCCCAGCGCCTTGAACTCAGCTTCAATGGCTCACCGTCCCGTCAAGTTGCTTGACAACTTTTAAAGTTGTCAGATAATTTAATTGATCCCTAAGACTGCCGCTATCACCCAATTCGCCCATTGACACCCATGCCAACTCCCGCTGCAACCACCGCGTCCCAGCCCATCATCATCCGCATGCACGAGCGCGACAACGTGGCAATCGTGGCCAATGACGGCGGCCTGCCCTCAGGCACCCAACTGCCCGACGGTCTGGTCTTGGTCAACGCGGTTCCGCAGGGTCACAAAGTCGCGCTGGTGGATTTAAAAGCCGCAACGCCCGTGCTGCGCTATGGCATCCCGATTGGCTACGCACTGAAAGACATTCCAGCCGGCAGCTGGGTGCACGAGCGGCTGCTGGACATGCCATCAGCCCGAAGTCTCGACAACTTACCGATCGCCACCGTCAAGCCGGCGCCCATGCCAGCGCTGGAGGGCTACACCTTTGAAGGCTTTCGCAATGCCGACGGTTCGGTCGGTACGCGCAACATTCTGGCCATCACGCAAACCGTGCAGTGCGTCGCCGGTGTCACCGACTTTGCCGTGCAACGCATCAAAGCCGAGTTGCTGCCCCGATTTCCCAATGTCGACGACGTGGTGGCGCTGGAGCACGGCTACGGCTGCGGCGTGGCGATTGACGCGCCCGACGCCATCATCCCAATCCGCACTCTGCGCAACATCAGCCTGAACCCCAACTTTGGTGGCGAAGTGATGGTCGTCAGCTTGGGCTGCGAAAAACTCCAACCCGAGCGCCTGCTGCCACCCGGCAGCATCCCGCTGATCGATGTCCGTAACGGTACCGATAACGCACCAGCCCCGCTGGACGTGGTCTGCCTGCAAGACGATGCGCACGTGGGCTTCATGTCGATGGTTGAATCGATCATGCGTCAGGCCGAACAACACCTGCAACGCCTGAACGCCCGTCGCCGCGAAACCGTGCCCGCGTCTGAGCTGGTGGTCGGCGTGCAGTGCGGCGGCAGCGATGCATTCTCTGGCGTCACGGCCAACCCGGCGGTGGGCTTTTGCACCGACTTGTTGGTGCGAGCCGGCGCCAGCGTGATGTTTTCAGAAACCACCGAAGTCCGCGACGGCATTGACCAACTGACCTCACGCGCCACCACACCCGAGGTCGCGCAAGCGATGATCCGCGAGATGGCCTGGTACGACGCCTACCTGCAGCGCGGCGGCGCAGACCGCAGCGCCAACACAACGCCCGGCAACAAAAAAGGCGGTCTGTCGAACATCGTCGAAAAAGCCATGGGCTCCATCGTCAAGTCGGGCTCGGCACCGATTGCCAATGTCTTGTCCCCGGGCGAAAAGCTCAAGGCCAAAGGGCTGACCTACGCCGCCACGCCGGCCAGCGATTTCATCTGCGGCACCCTGCAATTGGCTGGCGGCATGAATCTGCATGTTTTCACGACCGGACGTGGTACACCTTACGGCTTGGCCGCGGTTCCCGTCATCAAAGTGGCCACGCGCACCGACTTGGCCAGGCGCTGGCATGACCTGATGGACATCAACGCAGGCACCATCGCCACCGGCGAAAAGACCATTGAAAACGTGGGCTGGGAACTTTTTGAGATGATGTTGGAAGTCGCCAGCGGTCGCAAGAAAACCTGGGCCGAACACTGGAAACTGCACAACGCACTGGTGCTGTTCAACCCGGCACCGATCACCTGAAGAATCCCATGAGCAACGAATCACCGCCCGTCAAAGCTCTGAGCCCCATCTTGATAGCCGGCTTAGCGGCGCTGGGGGTGGCGGTCTTGGGCGGTCTTCTGACCGAGATCGGACCTTGGTACAAAAGCTTGATTCAACCAGCGTTCAAACCGCCAGACGCTTGGTTTGGGCCCGTTTGGACCTTGATTTTTGTGTTGTCGGCCGCTGCTGGCGCTACGGCTTGGAAGAAAACGCCTGACCAAGCCAGTCGCTATTGGCTGATCAGCCTTTTTGCGGTCAATGCGAGCCTGAATACGCTTTGGAGCTTGCTGTTTTTCAAGCTACAACGCCCAGACTGGGCGCTGCTTGAAGTTGGCTTTTTGTGGCTCTCCATCGCCGCACTGATATGGGCGATGAAAAGCTACTCAAGCCGAGCCAGCGCCCTGCTGTTGCCCTATTTGTTGTGGGTGTCTTTCGCGATCGCGATCAACTACGCCACCGTGCAACTCAACGGGCCGTTCAGCCCGCCTTTTTGACGTAAGCGCTGCACCAGCCGTTAGCCGCCACCAGCTTGCCAGCAAACAGAGCACAGCCGCCGCTTGCGTCAGCTGGCTTGCCAGCGTAGAGCTGGCAGTTCGAGCACTTCTGGGCTGCTGCGTGCTTTGGGTATTTTTTAGCGTCCACCTTCGTGGTGTCAGCCGCATAACCCAGTGCCGCAGCTTGCGGGTCTTTTTCGTCAACCTTGGCTTGGGCCATGGCTTGCGATGCGATCACTGCAGTCGAGGCCACAGCGACTTGCATCATGAATACTCGGCGGTTTGTGCTTTTCATGAATTACTCTTTTTAAATGGTTACGGAAACAATAATTCTAGGCCAATCAAATCGAGGAGCGCTACTGATCAAGAAGCGCGTCAACCTCCGCCACCTGTATTTCTGAGCATGATTTGTTTTTTCCCATGAACTTGCCTCAAAATAATGCTCAGGCAGAAACAGTTTTGCCCTCTAGCGCTGACCAGCGCTCCCATGTTCACCCATCAAAGGACTTGCATGAAACTCTCAATTCTCATGACCGCGGCTCTCCTCGCGGCAGGCATCACCACGGGTGTCAGCGCACAAACACTGAAAAAAGTAGCCGATAGCAACAAGATCACCGTGTCTTACCGTGAGTCATCGGTTCCCTTCAGCTACCTGATAGGTTCAAGCAAGGCTGTCGGATTTTCGGTAGAACTCACGGACATCATCATTGACGACGTGCGCAAGAAGTTGCGAAAGCCAGGCCTGGAAGTCGCCACGATGCCGGTGACTTCCCAAAACCGCATCCCCTTGCTGGTCAATGGCACCTACGATCTGGAATGCGGGTCAACCACCAACAACTCCGCAAGGGGCAAAGACGTTGCATTCTCCATCAATATGTTTTATACCGGCACACGTCTTTTGACCAAGAAGTCTTCCGGCGTTAAGAACTACGTTGATCTCGCTAAGAAAACTGTTGCCAGCACCACCGGCACCACCAACGCCCAGGTCATCCGTAAATACAACGCAGATAAAAACCTGGACATGCAAGTCATCCTCGGAAAAGACCACGACGATTCCTTGCTGCTCGTTGAAAGTGACCGAGCCACGGCCTTCGCCATGGACGATATTTTGCTGTTTGGTTTGATGGCCAACTCAAAGAATCCAGCGTCATTGCAGGTGGTCGGAGACTCGCTGCAAGTCGAGCCTTACGCGTGCATGCTGCGAAAAGACGACCCCGAGTTCAAGGAACTGGTGGACGACACAATTGCCCGCCTCATGAAGTCGGGCGAATTTGCCAGGATGTATAGCAAGTGGTTCGAGTCTCCCATTCCGCCCAAAGGCACTAATTTGAGCCTGCCGATGAGCCAACCCTTGAAAGACAACCTGAAAGCCATGAGCGACAAGCCTGCCATGTAGTTCACCCAGCCGGGCAAATGGCGGGACTATCTGAGCCTTTATGAGCAAGAAGGCTTGCAGATTCAGCTTCGCATTCTCGGGCGCATGGTCGGCTACTACGACACCGATCACTGACGCCGGCCCGCATCAAAATTGTGGCAACGCTGTTGATGCGGAGCACGCAAGAGATCGCGTTGGCTCTGCGCTCAAGCAACGGTCGTTGGACAGGTTTTAACTGAGGCATCCGCACTTGAGATCCGTTCAAACTCAGAAGGTTTGAACAGCATCAGCTGCAAGGACGCCCTCACGTTTTCCAACCGTGGGTCCTCAGCATGCGCATCATCGGTGGTGTCATTGATGCAAAAAAAATCGAGCGCACCAAACTGATCTGCCAGCAGCTTGAGTTCTGTGGCTTGATCGATATCGCCGGTGGACACATAGCGGTGACGATAGTTTTTGACGCGGGCCAGACCATGGGCCAGTGCCCAGCGCAACACGAAGTCAGACACAATGGTCGGCTTGTCCCAGATCCGGAACACGGTCGATCGGACCCCATCAAAGAGTTCCGTAGCCTCTTCTTCGAGTTCCCACAACAGCGACTTGAGCATGGGCCGCGGCGAATGCGCGAAAGTCCGGAAAGTGCTTCTGTAGAGCGGGTCCATGGCCCTGATCGGCTTGGCGACAGCACCCGACAAGGGTCGCGCTTGGGCAGCAGCTTTATGAGCCAACCACTGATTCGACAATCTGCAGGCGTTCTCAGGCGCCGTCGCATCCGTTCTCAGCACTTCATCAGATACGCCCGGATCGTCCGACCAAGTGACGTAGAAACCACCAGGCCAGAACCAGTCATCAACGTTCACCGGCGCGCCAAAAAAAACGTCATCATTGAAATAAAAATAACGTTCAGAGAGCCCGGGAATGCGGTGAATATAAGACTCGATATTGCTGGAGTCGAAAGTCGGCAATGAGGCCTCAGGGATCAGATCCCGGTGGTCAACCAGCGTCATCCTGTCTGACGTTTTCAGCCAGTCAGGCGTCTGTCCGTCGGTGACCAGATAAATGTGTCCGTGGCTTGGGAAAAATTTCTCGAGCGCGCGCAAACTGTAAAGCAGTTCATCGTTGTCGCGAAAGCGTCCTTCGACGTTGCCAAATTTGGCAATGGCCCCGTTGCTTTCAGCGCTAAGTTTTCGCAATGCATGGCGGCGTTTGGCGCGCCAGCCCAAGTCTTGCCCGTCGACCCAAAGATAAACGATGTCAACAGGCGAGTCATCAGGCGTGGCCGGTAGGTTGTGGCGCATGGGAAAGTAGATTCAATGCCTGGCGGTTAGGACTTCAAAAAAAGTCCCCAAGTGTAGTGAACTGATGGCCTTGGCACCTGAGCAGCAATGAGTCCCGTTATTCATGACGTGGTGATGTCGCTTGGCGCTTGCGAGTTGGGCATCGAGAAACTTCAAGCAGAAGGCTCCCACCTACAGGCAGCGTCGAACAAGACCGGCAAATATCCAGAAGGCAGCCCTTGAGACTGGTGAATTGCTGGGCGTCATGTCGTACTCAAAACAGCCTATTCACTTTCAATTCTTGAGAAAGAAAAGTCTCTATGCCGATGCCTGAAACTCGATCTGAAAATGGGCGCCTTGAAGTGACCCCGAGAAACAGCGCGGTTGAGCGTATCTCCGCCAAGGGACTGAGGCGACGCGGCGATGTCCGCTCGTTTTTTGAAAGAACGGCGCATCCCAACTCCGCCATAGAAGCGGCCGCAGCCCTTGATCACAGCGTTCGAATGAGCATGGCATCGATGACTGGTGGTTTGTCTCCCGTGTCACTTGGATTGGCTGTGGCTGACTGGGCAGGACATTTGGCGGCTTCGCCGGGTACTTTTTCACGCCTGACGACCCAAGGTAGCCTGGCGTGGATACAGGCCATGCAACAAGCGATCACCTGCCAAGGCGTGCCTTCCGCTGATACGAGATATGCCGATAAAGCGTGGCATGCATGGCCCTTCTGCGCGCTGGCCAGTGCCCATAGCGTCGCTGAAACGTGGTGGAAAGAAGCCACTGTGCTGCGCGGAATGGAGCACCACCACGAGGACCTGATGCAACTGTTATCTCGGCAGTGGCTGGACATGCTAGCGCCCAGCAATTGGCCTTGGTCGAATCCAAAAGTCATCAAAACCACCCTTGAAACGCAAGGTGCGAACTTATTACGCGGTGCCGCCCATGCCTATGACGACTGGCGGCAAAGTCAAGGGCTGTTGCCGCTGAAACCAGAAGAGCACCTTTACCGTCCAGGCTTAGAAGTCGCCTGCACGCCGGGCGAAGTGGTTTACCGCAATCATCTGGTCGAGTTGATTCAATACACGCCGACCACACGGAAGGTGCAACGTGAACCGCTGTTCATCGTGCCGTCGTGGATCATGAAATACTACATTCTTGACCTTTCACCGCACAATTCCATGGTGCGTTACATGGTCGATCAAGGCCACACCGTGTTCATGCTGTCATGGCGCAACCCAGACGAGTCAGACGCGCTGCTTGACATGCAAGATTACTTGCAACTCGGTGTCATCGAGCCTTTGGCAGTTATCACTGAAAGGACTGGTGGCATCCCCATCCACACCACCGGCTATTGCTTGGGCGGCACGCTGCTGACCATGGCTGCAGCCGCGTTGGCCAGCAGCGACGTTGTGCACAGCGCGCCGATTGCACCGCTGGCCTCCATGACCCTGCTGGCAGCCCAGCTGGACTTTCGTGACGCCGGCGAGATGGGTGTGCTACTGGACGAAGCGCAGGTTGCTCTGCTCGAAGATATCATGGCCGAGCGTGGCTTTCTCACGGGTCACCAGATGGCGGGCTCGTTCCAGTTCCTGAGAGCGCGCGACTTGGTTTGGTCGGCGCGCATGCGCGAATACTTGCTGGGCGAGCCAGACGTGCCAAACGACCTGATGGCGTGGAACGCCGACGTCACGCGCATGCCAGCGGTCATGCACACCAACTACCTGCACAGCTTGTATCTACACAACGAATTGGCAGAAGGACGCTACGAGATACTGGGCGAGCCGGTGTACCTGGGTGACGTGCAACTGCCGATATTTGCTGTCGGCACCTTGAAGGACCACGTGACCCCGTGGCGTTCAGCCTACAAAGTCAAGCGCTTGGTACATGCTGATGTGACATTTGTCTTGACCAGCGGTGGCCACAATGCGGGCGTTGTTTCAGAACCCGGCCATGCAGGCCGCGATTACCAACTCATGCTCACCAAAGCGACTGATCGGCGAATATCACCCGAGGCTTGGAAGCAGCAGGCCCCCCATTTCAAAGGCTCGTGGTGGCCCGCTTGGCATGAGTGGCTGGTGGCGCATGGCAGCGGCATGGCGCCAGCGCGTCAACTATCGCCTTTGGATTCAATCGCGCCGGCACCTGGCGAGTATGTGATGACGCGGTATCGGGATTAAGTCGTTCAATCCTGATGAGAGTTCAACTCACATGCGTCCGCTTGGTTTGCGGCTTTGATGGGACTTGTTTCGATGACTTTTTTTGAAGACTTGCGCGTAGCACGCGAAGGTATTTTCTCTTTGGGATTTTGGGCGCTACAGGTCTATCGGCTCGGTCATTTGCGTTACCGGTTTCAATCGAAATTGATCCGCTATCCGCTCGGTGTTTTGCATGGCGTGTTGGCCAAACTTGCTGAGATTCTGTGCGGTGTGACGATTGGTGTGGCAGCCCAAATTGGCCGCCGGTTGATCATCGAGCATTCCGGCGCTATCGTGATCCATGGCCATGCTGTGGTGGGCGATGACTGCATCATTCGCCAGGGTGTCACCATTGGCAACCGACGCATGGACAGGCCGCTGGAGGCGCCTCACCTTGGCAGTCGCGTCAACATTGGTGCAGGCGCGAAAATACTGGGGGCGGTGCAAATCGGTCATGACGCAGAAATAGGTGCCAACGCAGTGGTTCTTTGCGACGTGCCAGATGGCGCACTGGCCGTGGGTGTTCCTGCACGCATTATTTTGAGGAACAAGCCTCGGAAGACGTCCTGAAGCATCGAGCAGCGCCCTTTTCGGGATTTCGCCGGTCGCCAAACCCCTCTTCTCAGTCGCCACGGGCTCCCTTTGGCTCCTTCTTAAGGGCGAAAAAAAAGCACCTAGATTCCTCTAAGTGCTTGATTTTATTGATCAAAGTTGGTGGGTGCTGACGGGCTCGAACCGCCGACCTACGCCGTGTAAGGGCGCTGCTCTACCAACTGAGCTAAGCACCCAACTTCAAACCATTTAATTCGTCGACTTCAGTTCAGTGCGTCTTTGAGGGCTTTGCCTGGACGGAACTTTGGAACTTTGGCTTCTTTGATTTTAATCTCATCGCCAGTGCGTGGATTGCGGCCGGTGCGGGCTGCGCGAACGCCAACAGCGAAAGTACCGAAACCAACCAGAGCCACGGCATCGCCGGCTTTCAGAGTTTCAGTGATGGCGCCGATGGTGGCTTCCAGCGCGCGCGTAGCGGATGCTTTGGAAATATCAGCTTGCTCGGCAATGTGTTCGATCAGTTCAGTTTTGTTCACGGGAAGTCCTCGGTGATGTCAAAAAATAATCTGGCTTGAAGCTATGACGCTTTCGCCAGACACCCCCCTTAAACGCTAAAAGCGGAATAAGCGGGAACGGGTTGGGTGCGACAAGCGCCAAAAGCTGCTTGAAGCGGAAATGATAAGACGCCCTTAAAGAGCGTCAGCACCGTCACAATAATAGTCGCAACGCCTCACTTGCTTTTTTTTCACAAGTGAGGGGCGGATTCTAGTCTGTTTTAAATACAGCTAACGCCAGCCTCAGACGGCTGCGGCAATCGCCTTGCCAACATCGGCCGTGCCGGCCGTGCCGCCCAGGTCGGGCGTGCGTGGTGCGCCGCTGCCGGGTGCCAGCGTCTTTTCAATGGCGCTGAGAATCGCGTCGTGCGCTTCTTTGTGGCCAAGAAACTCCAGCATCATGGCTCCGCACCAGATCTGGCCGATCGGGTTGGCCAAGTTGCGGCCAGCGATGTCAGGGGCCGATCCGTGCACCGGCTCAAACAAGGACGGAAACTTGCGCTCCGGGTTGAGGTTGGCACTAGGCGCAATGGCGATGGTCCCCGTGCAAGCCGGGCCCAAGTCACTCAAGATGTCGCCGAACAAATTGCTGGCCACGACCACGTCAAAAAAGTCAGGACGCTGCACAAAGTGGGCGGTCAAGATGTCGATGTGGAACTTGTCCAAGCGCAGGTCTGGGTAGCCTTTGGCCATCTCTTCAACGCGCTCATCCCAGTAAGGCATGGAGATCGAAATACCATTTGATTTTGTTGCGCTGGTCAGGTGCTTTTTAGGGCGCGACTGGGCCAACTCAAACGCGAACTTGAGCACGCGGTCCACCCCAATGCGCGTGAACACGGACTCTTGCAAAACAAACTCGCGCTCAGTACCCGGGAAGGCCCGGCCACCGATGCTCGAGTACTCGCCTTCAGTGTTTTCACGAACAATGTAAAAGTCGATTTCTCCGGGCAGACGGGCGCTGCCGTCACGCCGTACCACAGGGGCGATGATGCCGGGCATCAGGCGTGCCGGGCGCAGGTTGATGTACTGGTCAAACTCGCGCCTGAAGAGCAGCAACGAGCCCCACAGCGACACGTGATCTGCAATTTTTTCAGGCCAGCCGACAGCGCCGAAATAAATCGCGTCATGCCCACCGACCAAGTCTTTCCAGTTGTCCGGCATCATCTGGCCGTGCTTCTCGTAATAGTCCCAGCTGGCGAAGTCGAAGTGGTCAAACTGCAGGTCAATGCCGAACTTGGTCGCGGCGGCTTCCAGCACACGAACGCCTTCAGGAATGGTCTCTTTGCCGATGCCGTCGCCGGCGATCACAGCGATTCTTTTTTTACCGATATTCGTAGCCATGGTGTGTCCTTGCGTTAAAAATGGTCAGGGTTTGAAAAACTGGAGGGCCTCTTCAAGCAGCAGCTCAGGTGCTTCTTCGGCCATGTAATGACCGCAGGGCAAGCTCCGGCCAGACATGTCTTGAGCGCGTTCAGCCCACAGGGCCGGCACGTCAAAGCATTTGCCGACGGCGCCGTGCTCGCCCCACAAGACGCGCAACGGTTGCGTCAGTTTGAGGCCGGCAGCCACATCGGCGCGGTCATGGACCAAGTCGATGCTGGCCGAGGCCCGGTAATCTTCGCAGAGGCTCGTGGCCGTGCCCGGGATCTGCGCGCAACGCTCGTATTCGGCCAGCGCTGCTGGCGCAAAAGCGGCGAGGCCTGCATGCCGCTTGCCCATGACGCTGCGCAAGTAGCGAACCGGGTCAGACTCGATCAAAGCCTCAGGCAGCGGCGGCGGCTGGATCAGAAAAAACCAGTGCCAGTAAGCCCGTGCAAAGTCGTCAGAGGTGTTGTTGTACATGCCCAGCGTGGGCGCGATGTCGAGCAGCATCAGGCGCTCAACTTTGTCTGCATGGTCTTGCGCCAGCCGGTGCGCCACGCGCGCGCCGCGGTCGTGCGCCAAGACCTGAAAGCGCTCAAACCCATAGTGGCGCATCACGGCCACGGCGTCTTGCGCCATGGCGCGTTTGGAATAAGGCGTGTGTTCGGCGTCGCTGGCCACGCGCGCTGAGTCGCCATAACCGCGCAAGTCCATCATGACCACCGTGAACGACTGGCTCAACACACCTGCCACGCGGTGCCACATGGCCTGCGTCTGCGGGTGTCCGTGCAACAACAGCAAAGGCACACCACTGCCGCCCATGCTGGTGCGCAAGCTGCCCGCTGGCCCGGCCACATCGGTCGTCTTAAAACCTTCAAAGAGCACAAGTCTGTCCCGTTTTTTTAATTCGCTGCAGGGCTTCGCGCCGCTACCGTGGTTTCACACGTAAAAAGCTCAGCAGCCCGTATTCTGAAGCAGTATCAACGCCTATTCAAGCAATAATCCAGCAATCGATTATTTCTTTTAAAGCATCAATCAATGGCCTTGGCTCAGAAAAAATGGACCGCAGTGATCTGAAATTGGTACTCGCCGTACGCGAGCAGGGCAGCTTGGCCGGTGCTGCGTTGAGTCTGGACGTGGCACCGCCCGTCGTGACCAAACGCTTGGCCGCGCTTGAAGCGCGCCTCGGCCAGAAGCTGTTTCAGCGCACCACGCGGCGCGTGAGTGCGACAGCCGAAGGTGAAACCTTGTGCGAACGCGCCATCGTCCTGCTGCAAGGGTTTGAAGCTCTGGAGGCCGAACTGCAAGAGCGCAAGGCCGAACCGACCGGCTTGATCCGTCTGGCCGCGACTTTTGGCTTCGGGCGCTTGTGGCTGGGGCCGGCGCTGGCCAGTTTTCAGGCGCAGTACCCGCGCATCGAGATTCAGTTGCAGCTGACCGAAAAATTGCCCGATTTAGCCGCTGATGGCTATGACGGTGCCATCTGGTTGTGGTCGGTTGACAGCCGGCAATCCGCGCAGTGGGTCTCGCGGCGGCTGGCGCGCAACCAGCGCGTCTTGGTGGCCGCGCCGGCCTACCTCAAGCAACACGGGCTGCCCGCCAACCCGGAAGCGCTGAAAGACCACGCCTGTCTGATCGTGCGTGAAAATGGCAACGCAGCCGGCCAACGCTTTGACGTTTGGACGCTGCAAAAAGAGCGCGCCAAGCTACCGATTCGGGTTCGGGTGAGCGGCCCACTTTCCAGCAATTCCGGCGAACTGGTGCGCGACTGGTGCACGGGCGGCCACGGCATCATGCTGCGCAGCCTGTGGGACATTGCGCCGCAACTGGCCACCGGCGAGTTGGTCCGCGTGTTGCCCGCCTACGCCATGCCGGACGCCGACATCCACTGGCTGGCACCTTACCGGGCGGATGCGCCACGGCGGATTCGACTGCTGATTGATTTTTTGGTGACTCAGTTTGCTGCGGCACCTTGGGAAACTAAGCTGTCGCCTTAGGCCCCGAGGACGAGCGCACCACCAAGCTGACGCCCACCGCCGTCAGCACCGTGCCGACGATGGTCGCGGTGGTGATGCTCTCACCAAACAGTGCCCAAGCCATCAAGGCCGTGGTCGGCGGCACCAAGTACAGCAAGCTGGTAACGGCCATGGCGGCCCCGCGTTGCAGCAGCAAATACAACAAGGAGCTGCCGCCCAAGGTCAGTACCAAGACTGACCAAGCCATCGCCCCAATGAACTCAGCATTCCAGTTGATGGCTTCGGTTTCAAGCAGCGTCAGCGGCAAGGTGAGGAGCAATGCCGCCAACAGCTGGATCACATTCGCCGTACGGACATCATTGGCTTTCACAAAATTCTTTTGGTACAAGGTACCAGCGGTGATGCTGACTAATGCAAACATAGCCGCGGCTAGCGTGAATCCACTCACCTCAGTCCCCACACCTAACTTGCGCCAAACCACCAACAGCAAGCCGGTCAAACCAAGTGTCAAACCGAGCCATTGCAGGCGACTGATCTTCAGGCCCGCCCACTGTGAAATCCAAACCGCGGTGAGCACCGGTTGCAAGCCGACGATCAACGCAACCAAGCCCGAACCCATGCCGGCCTTGACGGCCACCCAGACACCACCCAAATAGCCCGCATGCATCAACAAGCCAGTGACGGCGAGGTGCCGCCACTGGCTGCGAAGCGCAGGCCAAGGAGCACCCGACAACTGGATCCAAACCAAAAAACAAGCTATGGAAAGAATGTAGCGAATCACCAGAAAGGTCAGCGGCGGCGCGTACGGCAGCCCGAACTTGGCCACAATAAAACCGGTACTCCAAATCAGCACAAAGACCACCGGCATAGCCCGTAGCCAGACGCTGGTGCTTGAGGTTGCGCCGCTCATTTAGCGCGAGCGCGAATTTCCGGAATGGCTTTTTGCAGGTAGTAAACCATCGACCAGACCGTCAGCACGGCCGACAGCCAAATCAGCCATGTTCCCCACAAATGCGTGTTGACTGTGCCAAACAAGACGGCGTCGTACAACAAGAATGGAATGGCAATCATCTGAACCGAGGTTTTGACCTTGCCGATCATGTGCACGGCCACGCTTTTGGTCGCACCAATCATGGCCATCCATTCACGCAGGGCCGAAATCGCAATTTCGCGACCGATGATGATGAGCGCCACAAAAACGTCAGCGCGCTGCAAATGCACCAGAACCAGCAAAGAAGCGCAGACCAGAAACTTGTCGGCCACCGGGTCCAGGAACGCGCCGAACGAAGACATCTGATTCAGCTTGCGGGCCAGAAAGCCGTCCAGCCAGTCGGTGGCGGCAAAAACGACGAACATCACGGTGGCAATCAGGTTCTGGTTCGCCGGGGAGATGTCGAGGTAAAAAATACCCACGATCAACGGAATCGCCACGATGCGAGTCCAAGTCATGAGCGTGGGTATGGTTAAAAACATGTGCGGATTTTGGCACGACGGCGGGGCATACTCGACTCGCTCAGTGCAAAGCTCGATAAATTTCTTCGGACAGCTCCTTCGAAATACCCTCCACCGTCGCAATATCTTCGGCGCTGGCCGAGGTCACACCGCGAATGCCGCCGAAGCGTTGCAACAAGTTGGCGCGCTTCTTGGGGCCAATACCAGCAATGTCTTCCAGCTTGCTGCCGCCAACACGCACCTTGGCGCGCCGCGCCCGCATGCCGGTGATGGCAAAACGGTGCGCCTCGTCGCGAATCTGCGCAATCAGCATCAAGGCGGCGGAATCTTTGCCGAGGTAAACCTTCTCGCGGCCGTCGGCGAAAACCAGTTCTTCCAGACCGACTTTGCGGCCTTCGCCTTTTTCCACACCGGCGATCAGGCCCAGGTCAAGGCCCAATTCTTCAAACACCTCACGCGCCATCGAGACCTGACCTTTGCCGCCGTCGATCAGCACCAGATCAGGCAGTTTGGCTTCGTTGTTGCGCGCGGCCTCGGCTAACTTGGTGTAGCGGCGCAGCAGCACTTGACGCATGGCGGCATAGTCGTCGCCCGGCGTGATGCCGTCGATGTTGTAGCGCCGGTATTCGGCGCTTTGCATCTTGTGGTCATGGAACACCACGCACGAGGCCTGCGTCGCTTCGCCCGCCGTGTGCGACACATCAAAACACTCAATGCGCAGCAAATCAAGTTTGTCCGTCGGCAGTTCAAGTGCCTCTGCCAGCGCCCGCGTGCGCGCCTGCTGGGAACCCTGCTCGGCCAACAAACGGGCCAGCTGCAAGTCGGCATTTTTCTGCGCCATCTCAAGCCAGATGCGGCGTTGCTCGCGCGGCTGATGGATGGCGCTGATGCGCACTCCCGTCTGCGCCGACAGCGCCCGGATCAAGTCTTTATCGACCGGCGCGCAGCAGACCAGCGTGGGCGGTACCAGCACGTCAATGTAGTGCTGGGCGATGAAGGCTTCAAGGATCAGGGACTCGACCGACTTTGGCGCTTTCAACTTGACTGGCTTGGCGGCTGGGGCTGCGGATGGCGCGGCTTCGGCCATGGCTTCAGTTGCTGCTTCAGTTGCGATTTCTGGCGCTGCTGGCAGTGTTGCGTCAGCGCTCAAGTCCGACTCTGAGGCATCCTGCGGCACAGCTTCAGCCAACTCGGCATCCAGAGCCGCCATTTCAGTGGCGTCTTGCACATGGCTGGGAAAGTACGGCCGGTCGCCCAAGTGACGACCGCCGCGCACCATCGCCAGGTTGACGCAGGCTTTGCCGCCGTGCACCTTGACGGCCAGAATATCCACGTCTTTGTCGCCACCGATTTCCATCGACTGCTGGTGCAGGATGTTCGACAGCGCCGCGATCTGGTTGCGCAATTCAGCGGCCTGCTCAAACTCAAGCAGCTCTGCGTGATGCTGCATTTTTCGCTCCAGCTCCGTCACGATGTCCTGCGTCTGACCGCGCAAAAACCGCTGGGCATTCGCGGTGTCCATGGCGTATTGCTCAGCGCTGATGTGCCCCACGCAAGGGGCCGTGCAACGCTTGATCTGGTACAGCAGGCAAGGCCGGGTGCGGTTGTTGAACACCGTGTCCTCACAAGTACGCAAGCGGAAAACCTTTTGCAGCAGCAAGATGCTTTCTTTCACCGCCCAAGCGCTCGGGTACGGGCCAAAGTAATGGTGCTTTTTCTCAATAGCGCCGCGGTAATAAGCCATGCGAGGAAAAGCCGCCGCCGGCAGTTGCGCCGTGCTTTTTTCTGCGGCTCGTTCAGGAATTTGCGCCGCCGTGAGCTTCAGATAAGGGTAGCTTTTATCGTCCCTGAACAGAATATTGAAGCGCGGGTGCAGCGTCTTGATCAGGTTGTTTTCAAGCAGCAATGCCTCGGCCTCAGAGCGCACCACCGTGGTTTCCATGCGGACGATGCGCGTGACCATGAGGCCAATGCGTGTGCCGCCATGGTTCTTCTGGAAATAGCTGGTGACGCGCTTTTTCAGGTTGCGCGCTTTGCCCACGTACAGCACGCCACCTTCCGCGTCAAAGTAGCGGTACACGCCGGGCATGGCGGGCAGTGCAGCCACTTCGCTGAGCAGTTGAGGGTCAAATTCGTGAGGCTGGGTCATGGTGTGGGAACGAAAGGTCAGTTTGCGGCAAGGCTGCCGTATTGTGGACAATCCTTGCATGAATCGCCGCCGCCAATGGGACATTTTTTGCAAAGTCATCGACAACTTTGGGGACATTGGCGTCTGCTGGCGGCTCAGCGCCGACTTGGGCGCGCGTGGCGAACAGGTGCGTTTGTGGGTTGACGACGCCTCGGCCCTGAGCTGGATGGCGCCGACGGGCGCTGAGGGTGTTGAGGTGCTGCCATGGAACCAGTCCGTTGAATCCACTGCAGTCGCCGCCCTCCTCGCCAAGCAGCCCGGCGACGTGCTGATAGAAGCCTTTGGCTGCGACATTCCACCTGAATTCCTGATGCACTGGGTGGCCCAACCGGCGCAAAGTCAGCCAGTGCGATGCTGGCTGAATCTTGAATACCTGTCGGCTGAAAGTTATGTCGAACGCTGCCACGCCATGCCGTCGCTGGTCAGCCACGAGCCAGCAGCTGGCTGGACCAAATGGTTTTTTTACCCCGGTTTCACATCCAAGACCGGTGGTTTGCTGCGCGAACCCGGACTGACCCAACGCAAGACTTCTTTTCAATTGGAAAACGAGCAACAACGTGACACATCCCGACTGCGGGTGTCGCTGTTTTGTTACGAACCACCGGCCCTCGCCGCACTGCTGACCGAATGGTCGCGGCATGGCTTAGCGGGTCAGCCGGTCGAACTGCTGGTGACGGCGGGTCGGACGGCGCAGGCTGTCAAGGCGGTGCTGAGCCAGTGGCAAGCTGACCCAGAGAAAACTGAACCAGAACTGCTCAACATCACTTGGCTGCCGTGGCTCAGCCAGACCGAGTTTGACCACCTGCTCTGGCGTTGCGACTTGAATTTCGTGCGCGGTGAAGACTCGGTGCTGCGCGCCCTGTGGGCCGGCAAGCCCTTCGTCTGGAGCATTTACCCTCAGGACGACGGCGCGCACCAGCCCAAACTAGAGGCTTTTTTGCAGGCGCTGGACGCACCCGACTCACTCAAAGCTTTTCACCGCGCCTGGAACACGGTGGGTGAAAAGCTGGTCGCCCCCAGTGCCGCCGACCTGGATGACTGGCGCCAGCACGCCCAAGCCGCGCAGACGGCGTTACTCGGACAAGAAGACATGACAAGTCGTCTGCTTCAGTTTGTGGCTAAAAACCGCTAAAATCAGAGGCTTTTGGGGAATTGGCGGTCTGGACACCCAGCTTCTTTGCACCCCGCTAACTCGCCGCATCACGCCAGCGCCAACCCGCACCGGTTGCGGCCATTACCTTCACATTCTTATGAAAATCGCTCAAGAAATCCGCGCCGGCAACGTCATCATGCACGGCAAGGACCCGATGGTCGTGCTGAAAACCGAATACAGCCGTGGTGGTCGCAACTCCGCCACGGTGCGCATGAAGCTGAAAAGCCTGATCGCCAACTTCAACACCGAACAAGTCTTCAAGGCCGACGACAAGGTTGACCAAGTCATCCTCGACAAAAAGGACTGCACTTACTCCTATTTCGCCGACCCGATGTACATCTGCATGGACGCTGAGTACAACCAGTACGAAGTCGAAGCCGAAAACATGGGCGACGCCCTGCACTACCTGCAAGACGGCATGGAACTCGAAGTCGTGTTCTATGACGGCAAGG